>NZ_JBTNLS010000004.1:0-426791 GCF_059047085.1 Chromobacterium sp. INPA-IVC
TCGTCTTCACCGGAACCGTTTCGTTTCCGCTGTTTCGTTCGCTGCGTCAGCTGAGGAGGCGAACTATACGCCCGGGCCCCACACCCGTCAACACCTTTTGCGAGAAAAAATGAACTTTCTTCGGCCAGCACGCGCAAGGCGTTGATTTGCAAGAAAAGCGGTCGGGAAGGATTTTCATCAAAACGCAAAACAACTCCCCCTGAGCCACATTCCAAAGCTGTCGCCGCCAAACAAAACCGGCTCGAATCATGGATTCGAGCCGGTTCGCTTATACCTATTAATATAGATAACAGCTGATCACTCCTCGCCAGCGCGCTTCTTGGCATTGCTCCTGCCGCTGCCGCGCTTGCGCGCCGCCGGCTGCGTTTGCGATGGTTCTTGAGTCGGCGCGACCGCCGGAGGAGCATCCTGGCCTCCCTTCGTCACCTGACGACGGACCGGCGGCTTGACTGCAGCCGGCGAAGCCTTTGCAGCCGAAGCGCCAGCCGGCGTTTCTTCGGCCGGCTTGGAGGAACGGACACGTCCTTTCGGCGCGGCCGGCGCGTTTGCGGGCTTGGAGGCCGCTCCTTCGGCTTTTGCTGCCGGCGCTTGGCCCTCCACTGGCTTGGCGGTCTGCCGGGCCGCAGAAGCCGGCGTCTTTCCGGTCTCGCCGATAGCCGGCTTGGCCGAGCGGGCGCGCCCTCTCGGAGCCGCAGGCAGACCCGCCGGCTTGGCAGCCGGAATGCTGGACTCAGGCGCCGCGCTCTCGGCTTTTGAAGCTGGCGTCTTGCTTTCAGCAGACTTGGCCGCCTGATCTGCAGCCGGCACAGGAGCAGCCCTGCCCTCTCCGGTCGGCTGGGCGGAACGCCTGCGTCCCGCCGGCGCCCGCGGCAAACCAGCCGGTTTCGATTCAGGCTGCTCGCTGCCCGCCGGCGCCACGATAGGAGCATGCGCCCCTGCGCTTCCTTCGGCTTTTCCGCCGCGACGGCGGCGGCTGGAACGGGTGGGACCCCGCTTCTCGACTGCGCCCTCGGTCGCCTCTTGCGCCGCCGGAGAGTCCTTGATCAGCGCGAAGTCCACCTGGGAGCTTTCCAGATTGGCGCCCATAACCTTGACGGTCAGCACATCGCCAAGCCGGTACTGAACGCCGCTCTTCTCGCCGACGATGGCTTGCACATCCTTCTTGAAATGGAAGTAGTCCTTGCCCAGCTCGGAGATGTGCACCAGTCCTTCGACATATACATCGTCCAGCAACACGAATACGCCGAAGCTGGTGACCGCGCTGATCTTGCCCTGGAAGATCTCGCCGACCTTGTCGCGCATATAGTAAGTCTTGAGCCAGGACTCGACATCCCGGCTGGCATCGTCGGCGCGCCGCTCGGTCATCGAGCAGTGCACGCCAAGCTGTGCCCACTTGCCCGGCTTGTACTTGCCGCCCTTCAACACCGCCTTGATCGCCCGATGGACCAACAGATCCGGATAGCGGCGGATAGGCGAGGTGAAATGGGTATAGGCTTCGTAAGCCAAGCCAAAGTGGCCGTGGTTGTCCGGGGTGTAGACCGCCTGCTGCATTGAGCGCAGCAACATGGTTTGCAGCACCGGCGCATCCGGGCGACCGTGGATCTGCTCGGCCAGCTTGCCGTAATCCTTGGCGGAGGGCTTGTCGCCGCCGCCCAGCACCAGGCCGACCAGCCGCAGATAGGTGCGCAGGTTTTCCAGCTTTTCCTCAGTCGGCCCCTCATGGACGCGGTACAGCGCCTTATGGCCGTTTTTCTGCAGGAAATCGGCGGAACAGACGTTGGCCGCCAGCATGCACTCTTCGATCAAGCGATGCGCGTCGTTGCGCACGATGGGCACGATGCGCTCGATCTTGCCCTGGTCATTGAAGATCATCTGCGTTTCCACCGAGTCGAACTCGATGGCGCCGCGCTTGGAGCGGGCGGCCAGCAGGATCTTGAACAGCGCGTACAGATCCTTCACGTGCGGCAGCATCGGATGATCGGTGCTGTTCTGCAGCCAGTCCCACACCTGGTTGTAGGTGAGGCGGGCCTTGGACTGCATCACCGCCGGGTAGAACTTGTACTTCTTGACCTCGCCCTTGGCATTGATCTGCATGTCGCAGACCATGCACATGCGCTCGACGTCTGGATTCAGCGAGCAGATGCCATTGGACAGCGCCTCCGGCAGCATCGGGATCACCCGGCGCGGGAAATAGACCGAAGTGCCTCGATCCAGCGCCTCTTTGTCCAGCGCGTCGCCCGGCTGCACATAGAAGCTGACATCGGCGATCGCCACCACCAGGCGGTAGCCCTTGCCCTGCTTCTCGGCATATACCGCGTCGTCGAAGTCGCGCGCGGTTTCGCCGTCTATCGTCACCAGCGGCAGTTCGCGCAGATCAACGCGGTCCTTGGTCCAGTCTTTCTTGCGCACCTTCTTCGGCGTTTCCTTGGCCTGAGCCAGCGCGTCATCCGGGAAACGGTGCGGCAGCGCGTGCTTGCGCAGCGCGATCTCGATCTCCATTCCCGGGTCGGCGTAGTTCCCCAGCACCTCGGCCACCTTGCCGACCGGCTGATGGCGGGCGTCCGGCTGCTGCAGAATGTCCACCATCACCACCTGGCCATCCTTGGCGCCGGCGTCGCCGCCCGGTTCGATCAGGATGTCGTGGTTGATGCGGCGATCTTCCGGCCGCACCACCCATACGCCGCGCTCATGCTGGATGCGGCCGACCAGCTTGGTCACCGCGTGTTCCAGCACCTCGACGATCCGGCCTTCCTGCCGGCCGCGGCGGTCGACGCCGGACGGCCGCACCATCACGCGGTCGCCGTGCATCACCTTCCTCATTTCGCGCTCGGGCAGGAAGATGTCGCTGCCCTTGCCTTCGCCCTCGTCAGGCATGGCGAAGCCGAAACCATCCCGATGGCCGGAAACCTTGCAGCGGATCAGGTCGAGTTTCTGGGCGACGCAAACCGCGCCTTTGCGATTAATGATGATCTCGCCATCGCGCTCCATCGCGCGCAGACGACGTTCAAAGAAGGATGATTCGTCGCCATGAATCGACAGCATGCCGGCCAATTCATCCGGGAATAACGGTACCCCCTGCTCGGCGAGAATCTGCATGATGAACTCGCGGCTGGGCAAGGGATTGGAATATTTGAGTTTTTCCCTCTCGAGGAACGGATCCTGTTCGCGGAGGGAAGGACTTTTTTGCTTTTTTGAGGTTTGAGCCATTGACACCCTCAGAATTATGTCTATAATTCGCTTCTCGTTGCAGCGATGCAACAGAATGATACCGCAAAGCGACGCCCAGGTGGCGGAATTGGTAGACGCACTAGGTTCAGGTCCTAGCGCCCGCAAGGGTGTGGAAGTTCGAGTCTTCTCTTGGGCACCAATCTTACTATTGTAAGCCCGTCGCTAAGCTGGCATCATGAAAATCTGGTTGGCCCAGGTGGCGGAATTGGTAGACGCACTAGGTTCAGGTCCTAGCGCCCGCAAGGGTGTGGAAGTTCGAGTCTTCTCTTGGGCACCAATACAGATTGATTAAAGCATCGCGAAACAAATGCCCAGGTGGCGGAATTGGTAGACGCACTAGGTTCAGGTCCTAGCGCCCGCAAGGGTGTGGAAGTTCGAGTCTTCTCCTGGGCACCAGATATTTAAAATTTGGTGCTTCCAGTTCCAGATTTTCAGCAGCGATACAATTTAGAGTTTTGCCCAGGTGGCGGAATTGGTAGACGCACTAGGTTCAGGTCCTAGCGCCCGCAAGGGTGTGGAAGTTCGAGTCTTCTCTTGGGCACCAAATTCGACGAAAACCCCATTGCTTCGGCAATGGGGTTTTCGTTTTTCAGCGCTCCGGAAAATGCACGCCCACCCGCAATCCGCCTTCCACCGCCTGGTCCAGCGACAAGCGCGCGCCATGCCGCCCCGCGATCTCCCTGACGATGGCCAAGCCCAATCCGCTGCCGTCCCGCTTCTCTCCCGCTAGGCGATAAAACCGCAGCAGCACCTTTTCCCGCTCCGCTTCCGGAATGCCTGGGCCGCTGTCTCTCACCTCCAGACAGGCATGCTGCTCATTCCGCACCGCCACCGTCACTACCGCCCCTTCTCCTGCGTAGCGCAAGGCGTTGTCCAGCAGATTGTTCAGCAACTCTCGCAGCAGGGCGCGATTGCCGCGAACGGAAACGCTGTCCTCACCCTCGTATCCCAGGTCCGCGCCGCGCTCATGAGCGGCAGCGGCCCACTCCAGCGCCACCTCGCGCGCCAGCGCCGCCGCGTCCACCATTTCCAGCTCGATGGGCTGGCCGTTGTCCGGCTCCAGCCGCGACATCTGCAGCAACTGCGCGACCATGTGCCCCGCCTGGCGCAGACCGGCCAGCAATCGACGGAGTTGCCGCCGCTGTTCGGCTGGCTCCTCCTCGCGCAAAGCCAGTTCCGCCTGGGTCTGCATCACGGCCAGCGGCGTCTTCAACTGATGGGCGGCGTCGTCGATGAAGCGGCGGCGGGCGGCGAACAAACGCTGCAGCCGCTCGCCGTGCAGATTGAGCGCGTCCACCAGCGGCGCCAGCTCGCTGGGCAGCCCCTCCTTGGGCAGAGGCTCCAGATCGTCTTCGTTTCTCGACGCCACCTCGGCCGACAAACGCCGCAAGGGCCGCAGCCCCCGGCTTACCGCCAGCGAGACGATCAGCAGCAGCGTCAACACCAGCAGGATTTCCTGCAGCAAAGAGCCCAACAACAGGCTGCGCGCCAGCTCCTGCCGCGACTCCGGCGTTTCCGCCACCTGCACCAAGACATCCTGGTCCCGCAGCGTGAGCATGTCCCGCACTGTTTGCCGCAGGCTGACCAGGCGCACCTCCTCGCCCAGATAGTCGGCGTCGGAAAACTGCAGCGTCGGCGCCCCCGCGCCTTTTCTCGCCGGCGCCGGCAAATCCTCGTAGCCGGTCAGCGCTCTGCCCTTCTCGTCGCTGACCCGGTAAAACACCTTGCCGGCGGCATTGCTCTCGAACATCTGCAAGGCGAAGTACGGGATGTCCACCCGGATTTCTCCGTTGTGGCTGCTGATGCCGTTGGCGATGGCTCGGGCCGAAGTGTGCAGCATGCGGTCGAATGCCGCGTTGGCGCCGGCCAGGCTGCGTTGATAAGTCAGATAGGCGTCCAGCGACAGCAATAGCAGCAAGGGCAGCAACAGCCCCCACAACAAGCGCAGCCGCAGGCTGTCCGGACGCCGCCAAGCCTGGCCGCTAGCCATGGCCGCCATCCATCCGCGCCAGCAGATAGCCCAGGCCACGCAAGGTGACGATGCCGACGTCGCCGTGCGCCAGCTTCTTGCGCAGCCGGTGCACGTAGATTTCCATAGCTTCCGCGCTGCCGGATTCGTCCAGGCCGAAAATGCGCTCGGACAGCGCCTCCTTGCTGATGGCCTTGCCGCCCTGCAGCATCAGCAGCTCCAGCACCGCGTGCTCGCGCGGAGTCAGCTTCAAGGCCTGGCCCGCCAGGGCGAACACCCGGCTGCCGCCGTCATAGCTCAGCCCGCCCACCGCCAGCAAATTGTGGTCATGGCCGTGGCTGCGGCGTATCAGCGCCCTCACCCTGGCCTCCAGCTCCACCAGGTCGAACGGTTTGGACAAGTAGTCGTCCGCCCCCATATCCAGCCCCCGCACCCGGTCCTCCACGGATCCGTGCGCGGTCAGGATCAGCACCGGCACCGACTTGCGGCGGGCCCGCAAACGCCTGAGCACTTCCCAGCCATCCAGCCTGGGCAGAGCCAGGTCCAGGATCACCAGCGCATAGTCCTGAGTATGCAGCACATGATCGGCGTCCTGGCCGTCATGCATCGCGTCGACGGCGAAACCCGCCTGCGTCAGGGCTTTGAGCAGGGATTCGGCCAGAGCCAGATTATCTTCCACCAGGAGAATGCGCATGACTTGCCAAGCTGAAAGCGGATTGAAAGGTTTACTCTAATACCATGCTTGCCAGACCGCAGCCAATAGAGCCGCGGAATCAAGACGGGCCCGGTCAGGGCTCCAACAGGAGAAGGCATCATGCAAGGCAAGCTGAAACTATCACTCTGCGTCGCGGCGTTAAGCGGCTCCGCCTGGGCGGCGCCGGCGCACTATCCGTCCAGCTATCAGAATCTGGAAGCTGCCGCGGCCAAGGAAGGCAAGCTGATCATCTATTCCGCCACCGACAGCGCCGTCGCGCGGCCGCTGCTCAAGGACTTCCAGTCGCTGTATCCGGCGGTGAAGGTGGAATACCACGACATGAACACCACCGAGATCTACAACCGCTTCATCAGCGAAAACGCGGCCAACAGCGCCAGCGCCGATCTGGTGTGGAGCTCGGCGATGGACCTGCAGGTGAAGCTGGTCAACGACGGCTACGCCGCCAGCTACGCCTCGCCCGAGACGCCCAATCTGCCCAAATGGGCCCACTACCAGCAACAAGCCTACGCCACCACCTACGAGCCGGTGGCCATCGTCTACAACAAGCGCCTGCTCAAGCCTGAAGAAATCCCGCAAACCCGGGCCGACCTGATCCGCATCCTGAAGGCCAATCCCTCGCGCTTCAAAGGCAAGGTCACCACCTACGACATCGAGCGCTCCGGCGTCGGCTTCAACTTCCTGACCCAGGACTACCGCTACAGCCAGCAAGGCGTATGGGACCTGGTGCGCGTGCTGGGCCGATCCGGCGTCAAGCTGCAGACTTCCACCGGCGCGATGATGGAGCGCATCTCCTCCGGCGAGAATCTGATCGGCTACAACATCCTCGGCTCCTACGCCTTCGCCAAGGCCAAGAAGGACCCGTCCATCGGCTACGTCTATCCCAAGGACTACACCCAGGTCGCCAGCCGGCTGGCCATCGTGTCCAAGAAAGCCAAGAATCCCAGCGCCGCCCGCCTGTGGCTGGACTACCTGCTGTCCAAGCGCGGCCAGGACATCCTCGCCAATCAAGCCGACCTGTTCTCGCTGCGATCCGACGTCGGCGGCGCCGCCTCCCTGTCCGCGCTGAACCAGCAATTGGGCAGCAGCATCAAGCCCATCCAGATCGGCCCCGGCCTGCTGGTTTACCTCGACCAGGCCAAGCGGCTGGACTTCATGCGCAACTGGCAGCAATCGCTGAAAAACTGAGCGCAGCCCCTCGCCCGGCGCGCCGCATCGTCTCCGCGCCGGACGCCATACTCCGGAGTCCACGCAATGCACACTTCCTCCACCGCCGCGGCATCGCCGCCGGCGCCGCCAACCGCGCCCGGCCGCCGACTGACGCGCCACCTATGCTGGCGCAATCTGATCATCGCCTGCGTCGCGCTGGCAGTCATGACGCCGCTTTCGCTGGTGCTGTACCAGAGCCTGCTCAACCAGCCCTTTTTCATGGCGGACAAAAGCCTGGGGCTGGGCGCCTACCGCTTCATTTTCGCCGACCCGGACTTCTGGTCCGCGCTGAAGAACTCGGTGGCCATCGCCGTCGGCATGGCGCTGATCGCCATACCTCTGGGCGGCGTGCTCGCTTTCCTGATGGTCCGCACCGACCTGCCCGGCCGCCGCTGGCTGGAGCCGCTGCTGCTGACGCCGGTATTCGTCTCGCCCATGGTGCTGGCCTTCGGCTACGTGGTGGCCGCTGGCCCGGTGGGTTTCTACTCGCTGTGGCTCAAGCAGCTGTTCGGCTGGGACGAGTTGCCGTGGAGCATCTATTCGCTGACCAGCATCGCCGTCATCGCCGGCCTCACCCATGTGCCGCACATCTATCTCTACGCTTCCGCCGCCCTGCGCAATCTGGGATCGGACGTGGAGGAAGCGGCGCGCGTGGCCGGGGCCAGCCCGTTCCGGGTGGCGCGCGACGTCAGCCTGCCGATGATCATGCCCTCGCTGCTGTTTTCCGGCGTGCTGGTGCTGTTTCTCGGCTTCGAGATCTTCGGCCTGCCGCTGGTGCTGGGCGACCCGGAAGGCCATCTGGTGCTGGCCACCTATCTCTACAAGCTCACCAACAAGCTGGGCATTCCCTCCTATCACCTGATGGCCGCGGTGGCGGTATGCCTGATCGCCATCACCTTTCCGCTGGTCCTGCTGCAGCGGCGCCTGCTGCGCAGCGCCAACCGTTTCGTCACGGTGAAGGGCAAGGCCGGCCGCCAGCACGCGCTGTCGCTGGGGGCCTGGCGCTATCCCGCCGTCGCCATCGTGCTGCTGTGGCTGCTGCTGACCGTGGCGGTGCCTATTTCCGGCATCGCGCTGCGCTCGGTGGTCAGTCACTGGGGTGAAGGCGTATCCCTGGCCGAGGCGCTGACCCTGGAACACTTCTCCCTGCTGTTCGAGGAAGACAGCATCGTGCGCGCCATCGTCAACACCCTGGGCGTGGGCGTGATAGGCGGCGCGCTGGCGGTGGGCTTCTACACGCTGGTGGGCTTCGCCGGCCATCGCCGCCATGATTGGGGCAGCCGCCTGCTGGACTATCTGGTGCTGCTGCCGCGCGCGGTGCCCGGCATCCTCGCCGGCCTCGCCTTTCTATGGGTGTTCTTGTTCGTCCCCGGCCTGCAGGGCGCTAAGAACAGCATGTTCTCGATCTGGCTGGCCTACACCGTGGTCTGGCTGGCCTATGGCATGCGGCTGGTGCAAAGCGCGCTGCTGCAGGTGGGGCCGGAATTGGAAGAAGCCGCCCGCAGCGTCGGCGCCAGCCCGCGCCGCGCCAGCCTGGACGTCACCCTGCCGCTGATCCGCTTCGGCCTGATTTCCAGCTGGCTGCTGATCTTCATGATTTTCGAGCGTGAATACTCCACCGCCGTCTACCTGCTGTCCCCCGGCACAGAAGTCATCGGCTCGCTGCTGGTATCGCTGTGGGCCACAGGCGCGGTGGACCAGGTGGCCGCGCTATCCGTGATCAATATTCTGATGGTGGGCGCCGGCTTGGCCGTGGCGCTGCGCCTGGGAGTGAAACTGCATGACTAAGCTCGTCGTCGACAATCTGTTTCTCAGCTATGACGCCACGCCCATCCTCAAAGGCGTGTCCTTCACCCTCAATGCCGGAGAAGTCGTCTCGCTGCTGGGCGCTTCCGGCAGCGGCAAAACCACGCTGCTGCGGGCCATCGCCGGGTTGGAGCAGCCCTCAGCCGGCTCCATCCGTCTCAATGAACAAACCCTGTACGACGGCGACGCCGGCCACAACCTGCCGGTGGAGAACCGCTCGCTGGGCCTGGTGTTCCAGTCTTACGCGCTGTGGCCGCACCGCACGGTGGCGGAAAACGTCGGCTACGGCCTCAAGCTGCGCAAGACCGGGCAGAAAGAGATAGCCGACCGCGTGGGACAGGTGCTGGAGCAATTGGGTCTGGGCGCGCTGGGCCAGCGCTACCCCCATCAGCTATCCGGCGGCCAGCAGCAGCGAGTGGCCATCGCCCGCGCCCTGGTGTACAACCCGCCGGTCATCCTGCTGGACGAGCCGCTGTCCAACCTGGACGCCAAGCTGCGCGAGGAAGCCCGCGCCTGGCTGCGTGAACTGATCATAGAGCTGAAACTGTCCGCGCTGTGCGTCACCCATGACCAGAGCGAAGCGATGGCGATGTCCGACCGCATCCTGCTGCTCAAGCACGGCCGCATCGAACAGGCCGGCACGCCGACCGAGCTCTACTCCCAGCCCGCCAGCCTGTACAGCGCGCAATTCATGGGCGCCAACAACACCTTGAGCGCCACCGTCGCCGCCAGCGAAGGCGACAGCGTCATTCTGAACGGCGACGGCTGGCAGCTGAGGGCCACCGCCCGCCAGCCCTTGCCGGCGGGAAGCCAAGCGCAGGCGGTGATCCGGCTGGAGCGGCTGCGCGTGCGCGACGAGCCCGGCCACAACCGACTGCCGGCCAGGCTGCTCACCTCGATGTATCTGGGCGACCGCTGGGAATACCTGTTGCAACAGGGGGAAAACCGGCTGCGCGCCTACGGCCAGGAAGCCAGGGCGGCTGGCGAATGCTGGCTGGAGTTCGGCGAGCGCGACACTTGGGCGTTCGGCCGGGAAGCCTCCAATCCAGCCTAGCTAGCCTCCTGCAAACAGCCGTTCCAGGCGCAAACCCGGAACGGCCGTCACTCATGCCCGCCCGATACCTGCCGTCCGGCATCCGGCTTCAACTTCAAAAACTGCAGGCTGGACAATATGGTCAGGCCGCCCATGAACAGGAAGGCATGGCCGAAATCGCCGGCGGTCAGCTGTTGATGTCCCTGCATCCAGGCGGCCCCTTGCAACGCGAACGCGCCCACCGTCACGCCGAAGCCGGCAGCCAGTTGCTGCGCGACGCTGGACAAGCTGGTGGCATGGCTAAGCCGTTCCTTGTCGACATCGGCGAAAGTGATCGCGTTCAAGCTGGTGAACTGCAGCGAACGCAAGCAACCTCCCAGCACGAACACCAACAGCAGCAGCCAATGCGGCGTATCCGCCTGAAACAGCGAGTACACCGCCACCGAACATCCCGCCAGAATGCTGTTCACCACCAGCACCTGCCGGAAGCCGAACCGCTGCAACACCTTGGAGACAATGGTCTTCATCCCGATCGCGCCCATCGCGGTGGAGCAGGTCAGCAGGCCTGACTCGAACGGAGAAAAGCCGAAGCCCAGTTGCAGCATCAGGGGCAGCAGGAAGGGAATGGTGCCGATGCCGACGCGAAACACGAAGCCCCCGGCCACGCCGGCATGGAACGTGGGCAGCCTGAGCAGCGACAGGTCCAATAACGGATGCGTCTGTCGGCGGTAATGCCGCAGGTAGATCAGCAGCAGCGCGGCGCCAAGCAGGCTCAGCCAGATGGATGCCGTGGCCGACAGCATGTGCTTGCCTTCGGTAGCCAGGCCCAGCATCAGCATCGACAGGCCGGCGCCGGTTAGCAGGAAGCCCCACCAATCCAGCCTGGGCACTTCATCCTCTTTCAGATTGGCGATGAAGCGCCCAGCCAGGGCCAGGCCCAGCAAGCCGATCGGGATGTTGATCAGGAAGATCCAGCGCCAGTGGAAATAAGTGCTGATGAACCCGCCCAGCGGCGGTCCTATCACCGGTCCCAGCAATGCCGGCACGGTCAGATAGCTGAGCGCCCGCACCAAATCCGCCTTGTCTATGGTGCGCAAGATCACCAGCCGCCCCACCGGCACCATCATCGCCCCGCCTATGCCCTGCAGGAAGCGCGCCAGAACGAAGCCGTGCAGGCTGCCTGTCATCGCGCACAGCAGCGAACCCAGCATGAACACCAGGATGGCGGAACGAAAAATGCGGCGGGCGCCGAAACGGTCTGCCATCCAGCCGCTGATGGGGATGAACACCGCCAGGCTGACCAGATAGGACGTCAACGCCAGCTTCAGCGAGATCGGGTCGACTCTCAAGTCCTGCGCGATCACCGGCAGCGAGGTTGAAATCACGGTGGCGTCCATGTTTTCCATGAACAGCGCCGTGGCGACGATGAGCGGCGTCAGCATGCCGGGAGCGATTTTCAACTGCATGACAAAAAGATATGAGCGGGAAGCGTTTCAGTTTATCACTCCGCAGCCATCTGCGTGCCGAATGTCATGAACGCTAACAAAAAGCCGCCCGACAAAGCGGGCGGCCTGGCAGTCCATGGAGCGTAGCCGCTCAGTTGAAGGTCAGCGCCGAAGTGAAGTCGCCCATCGGCTTGCCGCCGTTTCTCACCAAGGCGATATCGCGCGCGGCCACACCCGGCAAGGTCTGCAGACCGAAACGGCGGGTCAGGAAGCGCAGGATGGAGGCGGTGTCGTACTGGGTATGGTCGACATAACCCTTCCTGGCGAACGGCGAAATCAGGATGGCCGGAATCCGGGTGCCCGGCCCCCAGCGGTCGCCCTTGGGCACCGCCGCGTGATCGTAGAAACCGCCGTTTTCGTCATAGGTGACGACCACCAGCATGTTCTTCCACTGCGGGCTTTGCTGCAGCTTGGAAATCACCGAGGCGATGTGGGCGTCGCCGTCGGCCACGCTGGCGTAGCCGGCATGCTGGTTCAGGTTGCCCTGCGGCTTGTAGAACGCCACTTGCGGCAGCGTGCCGGCGGCGGCGGCGCTGAGGAAGTCCTGATCGAAATCCTTCAGGTGCTGGCCGCGATAAGCCGCCTGCTTGGACGAATCGAAACTGGCATAGTAGTTGAACGGCTGATGGTGGGCCTGGAAATTGGGCACGCTGCCGTTGTAGATCTTGCTGCGGTCGGCGATGGATTGCGCCCAGCCGCCGGCATACCAGGCCCAGCTGATCTTCTTGGCGTCCAATCGGTCGGCGATGGTCGCCTGGGTCTGCGCCGGCAAGGTGTTGGCCTTGGTCGGATCGGCGTAAAGACCGCTGGCGTCGCTGGAAGCCGGCGCGTTGCCGCTGGGCTGGAACGCCGGCTGCATGGTGTTGACGGCGTAGTACATGCCGGCCGCGTCCTTGGGCGTCAAATTATTGTCGTTCAGATACTTGGCCGCGCCGGAGAGCACGGATGCCGGCGTATTGGCCGCCGGCGTCAGCCGCACGAAATTGCCCTTGCCGTCGGTGTCGATCGCAGAGATGCTGCCCTTGGCCGGCGAAGCATCGGCATTCGGATACTGCGGCGCGCAGGCGCAGACCAGGTACTGGTGATTGAGGAAGGAGCCGCCGAAAGCGCCCATGAAGAAGTTGTCGGCCAGCGTGTATTGCTGGGCCAGCTTCCACATCGCCATCTTGCTGCCGTCGTAATAGCCCATGGACAGGCCGCCGGCGTCGGAATAAGCGGCGAACTTGTCGTTGGCGCCGCCATTGATCTGCATCTGGTTGTTGTAGAAGCGGTGCACCAGGTCGCGGGTGATCACCGATTGCGGCACCACCACGCCGGTGCCGTTCAAACCGCTCGGATTGTCGATCTGGAACGGCTTGTTGACGAAGCCCATGGTTTGCGCCTGACTCAGGCTCACAGCCTGGCCGCCCGCGGTCAAGCCTCCCCAGGTCGGCGGCAGCGCCGGCAGGGTCGAGTTGTCGAAATCCTTCTGCGCGACATAGCCCCCTCTGGAAGACGGGTTGACGCCGGGGATGCCGTTGGCGCCGGGGAACAAGCCATACAGATTGTCGAAGCCGCGGTTCTCGGCGTAGATCACCACCACGTTCTTGATATCCGACAGCGCCATCCGCTTGTGCAGGCTGCCTTTGACGTCGCCGCCGGCGCCCGCCTCTTTCACCGCGCCGGCGATGGCGTCGATGTTCTGGTTGATCGCTGCCTTCAGCGCCGCTTTGACATCGGGATCGCTTTCCTTGTTGTGGTCGCCCAGCAGCTTGTCCGCCGACACGCCCACGCGCGCGGCCACCGCGCTGCGCGCGCTGGATAGATCCATGCCGCCGTCCATCAGGTCGGCCACCTCGGTGGACAGCGAGCTGACCACGCCGCTGGCGGCGGCCGGAGCGCGGAATACCAAGGGATCAGTCACTGGCGCCGCGGTTTGGGTGTCGGGGTCGTACCGAACGGCATCGGTACCCACTTCCACCACCACACCGCCTTGGCCGCTCAGACGAAACGCGCCATTGTCGTCGGTATAGGTCGAGGGTTCGGTGGCATCGCAGCGGCCATTGCCATTGCGGTCCAGACAGACTTTGGCGTGGCGGAAATAACTGCCGGTCACCACCCCGCTGGTGGAGGCAGAGCCGCCGCCGCTGCCGCAGGCGCTCAATACGGCGGCGCCGACCAGGGTCAGCGCCAGGCCACAGGCTAAACGTTGCATCACGGATTTCCTTGCGATTTGACGGAAAGCGCGCAGTATCGCAACGGCATGTTACATTGCATTTACATTTGTTCAGTATTTTCCGCGCGCGTTACGCCTAAGCAATCATTTTTCATTTTTTTGTCATCAATCCGCAGTACAGTCCCGCCACCGCAAACCGACACCACCGCCATGCCACGCCTCCTGCTCTTCATCGCCTTCGCCCTCTCCGGACTTGCCCAGGCCGCGACGCCGGCCAAGCCCGCCTATCAAAGCGCCAGCTACGCGCCCGGCCCGCACCCGGCCAGCGCCAAACAGCTGGAGGAACTGGGCCGCCAGCTGTTCTTCGACCGCTCGCTGTCCGCCTCCGGCCAGATGTCCTGCGCCACCTGTCACAGCCCCTCCCATGCTTACGGCCCGCCGAACGGACTGGCCGCGCAACTGGGCGGCAAAGATGGCAAACAGCCTGGCACTCGCGCCGCGCCTTCTCTGCGCTACCTGCAAAGCGTGCCGCCGTTCAGCGAGCATTTCCATGACGACGACGGCAACGACAGCGAGGATGCCGGCCCCACCGGCGGCTATACCTGGGACGGCCGCGCCGACTCCGCCCATGCCCAAGCCTCGCTGCCGCTGCTGGCCGCCAACGAGATGGCCAACGGCACGCCGGCCGCGGTGGTCGACAAGCTGCGGCGCTCCGCCTCCGCCGCGCGCTTCCAGAAGCTGTTCGGCAGCGACATCTTCAGCCATCCCGCTCAGGCCTTCGACAAGGCCGCGCTGGCGCTGGAAGTGTTCCAGCAGAATCCGCGCGAGTTTTATCCCTACGACAGCAAATACGACGCCTTCCTGCGCGGCCAGGCCAAGCTGACCGCCAAAGAAGCGCGCGGGCTGAAGGCGTTCAATGATCCGGACAAGGGCAACTGCGCGTCCTGCCACATCAGCCAGCGCAGCGAGAGCGGCGCCTTCCCCTCCTTCACCGACTACGGACACATCGCCGTCGGCGCGCCGCGCAATCCGGAACTGGCCGCCAACCGCGACAGCCATTACTTCGACCTGGGCCTGTGCGGCCCGGCGCGCACCGACTTCAAGAACCGCGGCGACTACTGCGGTCTGTTCCGCACGCCGTCCCTACGCAACGTCGCCACCCGCAAGACCTTCTTCCACAACGGCGGCTTCCATGACCTTCGCCAGGTGCTGCGCTTCTACGCCGAGCGCGACACCCGCCCCGGCAAGTGGTACCCCAAAGGCAAGGACGGCAAGGTGGCCAAGTTCGACGACCTGCCGGCGCGCTACCAAGCCAACGTCAACATGGAAGCGCCGTTCGGCGGCAAGACGGGCGGCAAACCCATGTTCAGCGAGCGCGACATCGACGACATGCTGGCCTTCCTGAAAACGCTGAACGACGGCTACAAGCCGGCGGGCCGCGGCAAAAGCTGAGCCGCGGCGGCCAAGCTGCGGCTATGCTGAATGAGTCGATTCCATATCCCGGGGAGAGCTCGATGAAAGTGCAGCGCATCGTCGCCAATATCGCCACCGACACGCCGGCCGCGGCGGAACGCTTCTACCAAGATGTGCTGGGCCTGGAAATGGTCATGGATCACGGCTGGATCCGCATTTACGCATCCGACACCGCCATGCAGCCGCAAATCAGCTTCGCCAGCGAAGGCGGCTCAGGCACCCCGGTGCCGGAACTGTCCATCGAAGTGGACGATCTGGAGCAGGCGCTGGCGCGCGCGCAGAGCGCCGGCATCGCCATCGAATACGGGCCGGTGGTGGAGCCCTGGGGCGTGCGCCGCTTTTTCGTCCGCGATCCGCTAGGCAAGCTGGTCAACATCCTCCAACACTTGGACTGAGCCTTTCCCGCGACGGGCTCCGTACCTCTACTTAATCCGGCCAAACCCGCTCCCGCGACATCCGCTCCCGGCATATGTTTCAAACACGGACGGCTACAACGCCGCCGCGCAGATCATAAAAACAGCCGCATCCACGCACCCGCATCAGGAAAGGGACCGACGCGCCGCGTCCGGCCCCGGGAGCCCCCATGAGCAAACTCAGACCGGCCCAGCTCGGGCCCATCGTCGGCCACACCACCGCCAGCAGCGCGCGCATCTGGATACGCGGCTCCGCTGGCGACGAGGGCGCCGACATCGACGGCGAATGCCGCACCATAGGCGTGATCGCCATCGCTTGGGAAAATGGCCGCCGCCCGCGCCGGCGCCGCGTCCATTATTTCCGGCTGCGGCGGGAATACGACCGCACCGGCACCTTCACCCTGGGCGAGGAACTGGGCCTGAAACCGGTGGACAGCGCGCCCGCCCCGCTGCTCCCGGACACCGATTACATCGTCCGCGTCGGCACCCTGCTGCTGGACGATCCCGCGCCGGAAGACGACAGCCTGTCCCACGGCGAGCTGGCCAAGCGCCTGCCCGCCGCCGAAGTCTGGTTCGACGATCTGGAAGCGCTGCCGGCGGAAGAGTCTGAAGCCCGCTTCCGCACGTTCCCGGCGACGGACGCGCCCGCTGGCCGGCTGAGCTTCATCGTCGGCTCCTGCCGCTATCCCGGCCTGCTGTGGAAGACCAAGCAATCCGACGCCATCTTCGAGCCGCTGCTGCGGGAGACCAAGGGGCAGGATGGGCGCGACGCCGCCCGGCTGCTGTTGATGGTGGGCGACCAGATCTACGCCGACATGCTCAACCGCCACGTGCCGCTGGGGCTGGCCGATACCTTCGAGGAGTTCCAGCAGCGCTACCACAGCGCCTTCGGCTCCCGCCACATGCGCCGGCTGCTGCGCCAGTTGCCGGCCTATATGATCCTGGACGACCACGAAATAGAGGACAACTGGAGCCAGGACCGCGTCCGCCGCGCCGAGAGCCGGCGCGTGTTCAATCTGGCCATCGCCGCCTACCGCAGCTACCAGTGGGTGCACGGCCCCAGCTGCTACGGCCAGCGGCTGTTCTACCAGTTCCAGTGCGGCCGCTACCCGTTTTTCGCGATGGATTCGCGCACCCAGCGCTATATGGACGACGTGCCGGACAATCTGGACGACAACCACCTGCTGGGCCGCCCCAGCCTGGCCGACGAGGAACCCAGCCAGCTTGACCTGCTGCTGGCCTGGCTGGCCGATTGCCAGGACAAGCTGGGCGACGCGCCCAAGTTCATCATCAGCCCCAGCGTGTTCGCGCCCAATCCAATGAACGCCCGCAGCGGACGCGCCGGCTGCGCCGCGGACCAAGCCCGCTGGTGCGAGGCCACCGACTCCTGGCCCGCCTTTCCCGCCACCCGCGCCGCGCTGCTGCGGCTCATCGTGGAGAAGCGGGTGCAGAACGTGGTCTTCCTGTCAGGCGACATCCACTGCAGCAATATCGCCGAACTGAGCCTGAGCGGCTCCGCCGAAGCCGAGCGGCTGCGCGTGTTGTCGATCACCTCCTCGGCCTTCTACTGGCCCTTCCCCTTCGCCGACGGCGACCCGTCCGGCTTCGTCCACGACTCGCGCGCGCAGGGACAGGAAGACAGCTTCGACTTCACCGCCGGCGGCAAGCCGCACCGGATGGACTACCGCGCCTGGAACTTCACCCAGGAAGACAATTTCTGCCGCGTGGACGTCGATCCCGCGACGGCGAAACTGACCGTGACGGCTTTCGGCAACCAGGGACAGGTGCTGGAGAGCGGCGGCTGGTTCGGCCAAAGCGGCAAGCCGCTGCGCGCGGAATTGGCGCTGGCGCCGTGGACTGAGACTTGAGTCGAGCGCATCCAGGCAAACAAAAAGCCCACCGCGAACGGTGGGCTTTTCTCTGGCTGAAACCTGGGATCGGCTTACAGGCCGAACGGGTGGCGCAGCACGATGGTTTCTTCGCGGTCCGGACCGGTAGACACGATGTCGACCGGAGCGCCGCACACCTCTTCGATGCGCTTCAGGTAAGCCTGGGCGTTGGCCGGCAGGTCTTCCCAGCGCTTGACGCCGACGGTGGTGCCGGTCCAGCCCGGCAGGGTTTCGTACACCGGCACGCACTTGGTGACGGCGTCGGAGCCGAACGGCAGGATGTCGACCTTCTGGCCATCCAGCATGTAGCCGGTGCACAGCTTGATCTCTTTCAGACCGTCCATCACGTCCAGCTTCATCACGCACAGGCCGGACACGCCGTTGATCTGGATCGAGCGCTTCAGCGCGGCGGCATCGAACCAGCCGCAGCGGCGCGGACGGCCGGTAACGGAACCGAACTCGTTGCCGCGCTCGGCCAGGAAGGCGCCGATTTCGTTTTCCTGCTCGGTCGGGAACGGGCCGGAGCCCACGCGGGTGGCGTAACCCTTCACGATGCCCAGCACGTAGTTCAGCATCTGCGGCGGCACGCCCGCGCCCGGCGCGGCGGCGCCGGCCACGCAGTTGGACGAGGTCACGTACGGGTAGGTGCCGTGGTCGATGTCCAGCAGGGTGCCTTGAGCGCCTTCGAACAGGATAGGCGTGCCGGCCTGGTCCAGGTCGTACAGGGTGCGGGACACGTCGGCCACCATCGGCTTGATGCGCTCGGCCATCCTCATGGTGTCGGCCAGGATCGCTTCGTAGCTTACCGGCTCGGCCTTGAACAGATTGGTCAGCAGGAAGTTGTAGTAGTCTACGTTTTCCTTCAGCTTGGACTCGAAGCGGGCCGGATCGAACAGGTCGATCACCTTCAGCGCGCGGCGGGCGACCTTGTCTTCGTAGCAGGGGCCGATGCCGCGGCCGGTGGTGCCGATCTTGGCGTCGCCCTTGGCGGCTTCGCGAGCCTGGTCCAGCGCGATGTGGTACGGCAGGATCAGCGGGCAGCCTTCGGCGATCTTCAGGCGGGCCGAAGCGTTGACGCCGGCGGCCTCCAGCTCGTCGATCTCCTTCAGCAGCGCTTCCGGCGACAGCACCACGCCGTTGCCGATGAAGCACTCGACATCCGGACGCAGAATGCCGGACGGCACCAGGCGCACGACGGTTTTCTTGCCATTCACCCACAGGGTGTGGCCGGCGTTGTGGCCGCCTTGGAAGCGCACAACGGCACGCGCGTGGTCGGTCAGCCAGTCAACGATCTTGCCCTTGCCTTCGTCACCCCACTGGGTGCCAATCACGACAACGTTCTTGGACATTGGAAAAAACCTCTTCGTCAGTCAGATTCAAACAAAAATTCAATGAAACGGCGCCAGCTGCCAGCCATCGGCAGCGGGAACCAACTCTCGGTCGCAATTCAATGCGGCCGCGGATTCTCCCAGGTAATCCACCACCACCATCTCGCCGCCGGCGCGCAAGCGCGCCACCTCGGCCGCGGCCGCCGGCAGGTTGCGGGCGGACACGCGGATGCCGCGGCTGGGGTCGCGCTCCGGCAGGATGCGCAGCAGATCGCGCAGATCCAGGCTGAAGCCGGTGGCCGGACGGGCGCGGCCGAAACGGCGGCCGACATTGTCGTAGCGGCCGCCGCGGGCGATCGCGTCGGACCAGCCCGGCGCGTAGGCCGCGAACATCAGGCCGGTGTGGTAGAAGTCGCCGCGCAGCTCAGCCAGGTCGAAGCTCAGCTCCACCCTGCCCTCCATCGCGCGGGCGATGGCGGATAGCTGCATCAGACCCAGCTCCACCTCCGGCAGCGACGGCAGCCGGGTGCGCGCCTTCTCCAGCACCGCCGCCGGGCCGTACAGCTCCGGCAGCGCCAGGAAGGCGCTCTTGTAAGGCTCGGCCACGCCGGCCACCAACGCGGCGATGCCGGCGGCGTCCTTATTCTGCAGCAGGCCGAACAGCTCGCGGCTGACCTCGGGCGACAGGCCGGCCGCAGCCGCCAGGCCGCGGTAAATGGCGATGTGGCCGACGTCCAGCCGCAGCTTCTTCACGCCAGCTTTTTCCAGCGTGGACAGCATCAGCTCGATGATTTCCAGATCGGCCTCGATGCCGGCGTAGCCGTACAACTCGGCGCCCACCTGCAGCGGCTCGCGCGAGCTGGTCAGGCCGGACGGGCGGCTGTGCACCACGCTGCCGGCGTAGCACAGGCGCGTCACGCCGGTGCGCTCGCCCAGCAGGTGGGCGTCGATGCGCGCCACCTGCGGCGTGATGTCGGCGCGCAGGCCGAGCTGGCGTCCGGACAGCTGGTCGTCCAGCTTGAAGGTTTTCAGATCCAGCGTGTCGTCGCCTTCGCTCACCAAGGAGTCGATGTATTCGATCAACGGCGGCAGCACCAGCTCGTAGCCGGCCACGCGAAAGCCTTCCAGCATCGCGGCCTTGGCCGACTCCACCTGGCGCGCGGTGGCCGGGAGGATGTCAGCGATGTATTCGGGTAACAGCCAATTACGCATTTCGTTTCAACAGAATAAAAGGCGGGAGGGGACCCGCCTTGTCATCAGCAAACTGGCCAGGTCGCCCCGGCCAGTCTTCTCAAAAATCAATTGTCGCCTACTTGCTCTTGCCTTGCCCCGCCTGCGGATTCTTCAAATATTTGAAGAAGTCGCTGCTCGGATCGAGCACCATCACGTCGCTCTTGTTCTTGAACGACTCCTTGTACGCATCCATGCTGCGCCAAAAAGCGTAGAACTCCGGATTCTTGCCGTAGGCTTCGGCATAGATCGCCGCCGCCTTGGCGTCGCCCGCGCCCTTCAGCTCCTGCGCCTTGCGGTAGGCTTCGGCCAGGATCACGTCGCGCTGCTTGTCGGCCTCGGCCCGAACGCGCTCGGCGTCGGCGGAGCCTTCGCTGCGCAGCTGGCTGGCCACGGTGCGGCGTTCGGACTGCATCCGGTCGTAGACGGAACTGCTTATTTTATCCGGAAAATCGACTCGTTTTAAGCGCACGTCGAGAATTTCCACACCTATTTTACGCGCATCCGCGTCCGCGCGCTTGCGAACCGTCTCCATCACCTGGTCGCGCTGGCCGGAAATGACGTCAGAGACGGTCTTCTGGCCGAACTCGGCGCGCAGGCCGTCGTTGATGGTCTGCTTCAGCCGAGCCACCGCGCCAGCCTCGGAGCCGACGCTCTTGTAGAACTGCGACACATCCACAACCCGCCATTTGACGAAGCTGTCGACCAGCACGTTTTTCTTCTCGCGGGTGTTGAACAGCTCCGGCGCCTCGGCGTCTATGGTCTGCACGCGGCGGTCGAAATAGCGGACGTTCTGCAGCAGCGGGATCTTGAACTGGATGCCCGGCTCGGAGATCACCTTCACGACTTCGCCGAACTGGAAAACCAGCGCGTACTGGCGCTGATCGACGGTAAACAGCGACAGGCTGGCGACGAACAGCACGCCGACCACCGCCGCCAGGGTGGGAATCAGTCTTTCAGTCATCGCTCCGCTCCAAAGAAATCACGACCGCGCGACGCGTCGCGCCCGTTCTTCGCCGCGGGCGGCGAAGCCGGCTGGGCCGGGGCCTCGGGGGCCGGGGTTGCGGAGGGCTGCGCCGGAGCGGCGGTGCCCGGAGACGCCATCTGAGTGAGCTTGTCCAGCGGCAGGTAGAGCAGGCTGTTGCCGCCCTTCTGATCCACCAGCACCTTGCTGCTGTTGGTCATGATCTGCTGCATCATGTCCAGGTACAGCCGGTCGCGCATGACCTTGGGCGCCTTGTTGTATTCAGGCAACACTTGTTTGAAACGCTCGGCATCGCCCTGGGCGCGCTCCACCACCTGTTGCTGGTAGCCTTCGGCCTCCTGCACCAGGCGCGAGGCCATGCCCTTGGCCTTGGGCACCACTTCGTTGGCGTAGGCCATGCCCTCGTTGCGCAGCTTGTCCTTGTCCTGGCCGGCCTTCACGGCGTCGTCGAACGCCGCCAGCACGGCCTGCGGCGGCTGCACGTCGTTGATGTTGACCTTGGCGACGCGGATGCCGGCGCGGTAGCGGTCCAGCACGTCCTGGATCAGCTTGCGGGCGTCTGCGGCGATCTGGGCGCGGCCTTCGTTCAGCACGAAGTCCACCTTGTTGCGGCCCACCACCTCGCGGATCGCGGTTTCGGCGGCCTGTTTGACCAGATCCTTGCCGTCGCGCTCGCGCGCGGCGTTGTTGAACAGGAAGGCGCGCGCGTCCTTGATGTCGTACTGCACCGACAGCTGCACATCGATGATGTTCTGGTCCGAAGTCAGCATCAGCGACTCTTCCGGCACGCGGTTCTGCGCGCTGCCGCGGTAGCCCACTTCGATGCTGCGCAGCTCGGTCAGGTTGACGATCTCGGCCTTCTCGAACGGATACGGCGCATGCCATTGCAGGCCGGGCTCGGTCAGGCGGTTGTAGCTGCCGAGGCGCAATACCACGCCCTCTTCGCGGGCGTCGACGATGTAGAAGCCGCTGGCCAGCCACAAGGCGGCCAGCACGCCGACCACGACGGCGGCGCCGCCCTTGTACGACGGCGGCGTGAACGATGCGCCGGGGCGGCCGCCCTGATTGCCGCCCTGGCCGCCCTTATCGGGCTTGCCGCCCAAGAGGCGGGACAGTTTTCGGTTCAGATCACGGAACACTTCATCGAGGTCCGGTGGCCCATTCTGGCCGTTGCGGCCACGGTTCGGGTCATTCTGCGACATGCTCGTATGGTTCTTTATGGTTGTTTGCGAAAGGTTGCACCCGTTCGGCAATCGCCTCGCGCAAGAGTTCCAGGCCTTCGCCCTTCAACGCCGACACGCGCACCGAGACGATCACGCCCTCCTCGTCCCGCTCGATCTCCGGCGGCAGCTCGCGCAGATCGCTCTTGTTCCACACGATCAGCTGCGGGATGCCATCGGCCTCGATTTCGGCCAGCACCTTATTCACTTCGTCTATCTGCGCGTCACGCGTATCGTTGGCGCAGTCCACCACGTGCAGCAGCAGATTGGCCTGCACCGTTTCCTCCAGCGTCGCGCGGAACGCCGCCACCAGCGTATGCGGCAAATCGCGGATGAAACCGACGGTGTCCGATACTACGACAGAAGCCTGGTGATGGAGGAACAGCTTGCGGCTGGTGGTGTCCAGCGTGGCGAACAATTGATCGGCGGCGTAGATGTTGGCCTTGGTCAGCGCGTTGAACAGCGTGGACTTGCCTGCGTTGGTGTAGCCGACGATGGACACCGAGGCGACGCCGGCGCGGTTGCGGCTCTTGCGCTGGGTGTTGCGCTGCTTTTGCACCTGCGCCAGCCTGTCCTTCAGCGCCTTGACCCGGATGCCCAGCAGCCGGCGGTCGGTTTCCAGCTGCGTTTCGCCCGGGCCGCGCAGGCCGACGCCGCCCTTCTGCCGTTCCAAGTGGGTCCAGCCGCGCACCAGGCGGGTGGACAGATGCGACAGCTGGGCCAGTTCCACCTGCAGCTTGCCTTCGTGGCTGCGCGCGCGCTGGGCGAAGATGTCCAGGATCAGGCTGTTGCGATCAATCACGCGGCACTGCAGCGCGCGCTCCAGGTTGCGCTCCTGGCCCGGCGACAGCGCGTGGTTGAAGATCACCACGTTGGCGCCGGAGGCCCTCACCATGGAGGCGATCTCCTCCACCTTGCCCTTGCCGGCGAACAGCGCCGCGTCGGGACGCTGCCGCTTGCCCTGCACCATGCCCAGGATTTCCACCTTGCTGCCGCGCACCAGCTCGGCGCACTCCGCGACGCTTTCCTGGTAGTCGGCATCACCAAAATCCAGGCTGACCAGGATGGCCTGGTCGCCTAAGTCGGGACGATCAAACACTGTTTGCTAACCATATTGAGTACGGCGATAAATGACAAAGGCCGAATGGCCGCATCCAGGGATGCGGCCAATCGGCCCGATCGGCGAAGCGAAGACGGCTTAAGCGTCCTGCGCCTGTTCCTGCTTTTGCGCCGGGTGCTCGTGCGGGATGTTGACCGGGCGGGCCGGAACCACGGTGGAGATGGCGTGCTTGTAAACCATCTGCGTCACCGTGTTCTTCAACAGAACGACGTATTGGTCGAAAGATTCAACCTGACCTTGCAGCTTGATGCCGTTAACCAGATAAATGGAAACCGGCACGTGTTCCTTGCGCAGGATATTCAGGAAGGGGTCTTGTAACATTTGCCCTTTAGAGCTCATTCGTTTTTCTCCGAATCGTTGATTGTTGTATTAACTGTCCAGCGAACAGCGCGGCGGCCTGCTTATTTTTAGCAGAAAACATTCCGCCGTACTATTTCTTGCTGTTTTTGCCGTAGCGAACTTCCTTTTCCCTGCCCCGCATCTTGGACATTGGCTTGGCCTTGGCCCGCGGCTTGTCCTTTTCATCGTTGTCGAACGGATTATCCGACGACTTGTACTGCACTCTCAGCGGCGTGCCCTGCAGCTTGAACACTTTACGGAAAGTGTGTTCCAGATAGCGGGTATAACTGGCCGGAATGCTGTCCAACGCGTTGCCGTGCACCACGATTATCGGCGGGTTCTGGCCGCCCTGGTGCGCATAGCGCATCTTGGGGCGGATCAGGCCGGAACGCGGCGGCTGCTGACGCTCCAGCGCCACCTGCAGCACGCGGGTGAGCTTGGGCGTCGCCAGCTTGGCCATGGCCGCGCGGTAGGCTTCGTCGATGGACTTGAACAAGTCTGCCACACCGCGGCCTTCGATGGCCGAGATGTAATGAAACTTTGCGAAATCCAGGAAATTCAGCTTGCGGGCGATCTCGCGGCGCACGTTTTCCTTCTGCTCGCCGTCCAGATTGTCCCACTTGTTCACCGCCACGACCAAGGCGCGGCCCGCTTCCAGCGCGAAGCCGGCGATGGTGGCGTCCTGCTCGGAGATGTCCAGCTGCGCGTCCAGCACCAGCACCGCGACGTTGGCGTCTTCGATCGCCTTCATGGTCTTGATGACGGAAAACTTCTCCAGCATCTCGTTGACCTTGGCTCGGCGGCGCACGCCCGCGGTGTCGATAATGGTGTAGGTATGGCCTTCGCGCTCAAAATCAATATAGATGCTGTCGCGCGTGGTCCCGGCCTGGTCGAAGGCGATCACCCGCTCTTCGCCGAGGATGGCGTTCACCAGCGTGGACTTGCCGACGTTGGGGCGGCCGATCACGGCGAACTTCGGATGGCGGGTGTCTTCTTCTTCCACCTCGTCGGGGAAGCCTTCCAGCACCAACTCCATCAGCTCGCGCACGCCGTCGCCGTGGGCGGCGGAGATCACCAGCGGTTCGCCCAGCGCCAGTTCGTGGAACTCGGCGCCGGCGATCGCGTGCTTCATGCCTTCCGCCTTGTTGACGGCCAGGAATACCGGGCGGTCAAGCTGGCGCAGGCGGTTGGCGATGATCTTGTCCTGCGGCGTCAGGCCGGAGCGACCATCCACCAGGAACACCACGGCGTCCGCCTCGTCGACGGCCTGCAGCGTTTGCTTGGCCATCTCGAACAGAATGCCTTCGTCCACCACCGGCTCGAAACCGCCGGTGTCGACCACCAGATACGGCTTCTCGCCGACCCGGCCTTGGCCGTAGTGTCGGTCACGCGTCAGGCCCGGCTGGTCGGCGACCAGCGCGTCGCGGCTGCGAGTCAGCCGGTTGAAAAGGGTCGACTTGCCCACATTGGGGCGGCCGACCAGCGCTACGGTAGGTTTCATCTAAAACTGCTTATCCCAGATTCAGCATCGCCAAGCGGCCGTCCTGTCCCTGAATCAGGGCGGAGGAGCCTAGCGACACCGGTTGATTGACCGGCCCGGTGGTACCGATCTTGTTGCGTCCGACGATGCCTCCGCTCTCGTTGGACAGCAGATGGGCATAGCCCTCGCCGTCCACCACCAGCACGAAACGTCCGATCATCGCGGGACCGGAGACGCCACGGTATTTGAGGTCGTCGTTTTTCCATACATTGCGGCCGCTCTGGCGATCATACGCCCAGATCGAGCCATCTTCCGCCGTCACGTAGACATTGCGGGCATCCACAGCCACGCCGCGGCTGGACGACACCTCGCGCGCCCACTGCAGGCTGCCCGAACGGGCGTCGAAGCATGCCACGCGGCCCTGGTAGGCCACGGCGCACACCTGGCCGCCGTCGAAGACCGGGCGGCTGGTGACGTCGGTGACGCGCTCCAGCTCGGTGGCGCCGCGCGGCGTCGCCACCGCGCCCTGCCAGATTGTGTTGCCGGTGAGCGGACTGACGATGTCGACGCGACCGCCGGCCTGCCCCACCATCACCGCTTCCTTGCCCACCGACTGCATCGAGCCGTTGTTGCGCACAGTCAGTTGCGGCAGCACGTTCACCACCGACCATTGCTGCTTGCCGTCGGCCAGGCTGAAGCCGGTCAGGCGGGCGTCGTTGGTGCGGACCACGGCGATGTCGCCGGCGATCTGCGGCGCCTCCAGCATCAAGCTGGTCAGCGGCTGTTCCCACAGGATCTTGCCGCTGGTGCGGTTGACGGCCAGCAGCTTGGCGTCCTGCGTGCCGACCAGCACGGTGTCGCCGGCGACGGCAACGCCGCTGGCCAACGCGCGCTTCAGCGACACGTCGGACTGCGCGCGGCCGGACAGGGCGTCCACGCTGCGGATGCGGCCTTCCACGTCGGCGGTCACCACATTGCCGTTGGCATACACCGGCAGGAAGCTGGCAGCCGGCGCGGCCTGCTGCAGCGTCCATTTTACGTCCAGCGTCTGCAGCGGCTTGATCGCCGCCAGCGGCGTCGGCTGGAACTGGGTGGAGCCCTCGAACCAGCTGGCGCAACCGGCCAGCAGCAGCGAAGAGGTCAGAGCGGTAAGCAACAGTTGGCGGCGCATGCGGTCAGCCCCCCAACGCGTCGAGCTTGGTTTGCGCCAGCTGGCGGCTCGGGCTGTCGCCCAGCATCTTGGCCAGCGCGGCCTTGTAGGCGTCGCGCGCGCCGCTGTTGTCGCCCTTGGCGACGAACACGTCGCCCTTCAGCTCCAGGAACTCGGCGTCGAAAGCGGCCGGATGGGCCTGGTTCAGCTCGCCGATCGCGCCGTCGAACTTTTTCTGGTCCAGCAGCAGCGAAGCCAGACGCAGGCGGGCGATCGCCTGCAGCTCCTCGTCCTTGCCGTTCTTCAATACCCACTCCAGCTGGCTGGCGGCCAGCGCCGAATCGTTCTTGTCGAACGCGGCCTTGGCCAGCACCAGCGCGGCGCGGCTGGCGTAGAGGGTGCCGGCGTATTCGCCCTGCAGTTGCTGCGCGGCCGATTTCAGCTTGGCGATGTCCTTGGCGGCCACCGCGTTGTCGACGGCCTCGTAGGCGGTGGCGGCCTTCTCGGACTGGCCGCGTTCGTACATGCCGAAAGCCTTGTAGCCCAGGTAGCCCAGGCTAGCCGCCAGCACTACGCCGCCGATCAGCTTGCCCCACTGTTGCCAGAATGCCTTCAGAGAATCGATCTGTTCCTGTTCCTGCAAGTCGAACGCCATCGCGTTCCCCCTTCCTATCAAGCTTTCAGAGTGGCGAGGGTGGCCAGAACCGCATCGGCCGCCACGGTCTGCTGGGCGGCTTCGGCGCGCAGCGCCTTCACCACCACCTGACCGGCCTGGATTTCGTTTTCACCGACGATCAGCGCGAACTGCGCGCCGCTGGCGTCGGCCTTTTTCATTTGCGACTTGAAGCTGGCGTCGCCCAGATGCTGCACCACCGAATAACCGGCGGCGCGCAGGCTCTGCGCGAGTTTCATCGAATACAGGCCCGCGCCCTCGCCCTGGTTGACCAGGAAGACGTCGACGCTGCGCTGCGCCGGCAACAGGCCCTTGTCCTGCAGCAGCAGCAACACGCGCTCCATGCCCATGCCGAAGCCGATGCCGGAGGCGGCCTTGCCGCCCAGCTGCTCGATCAGGCCGTCGTAGCGGCCACCGGCGCAAATGGTGCCCTGGGCGCCCAGCTCGGAGGTCACCCACTCGAACACCGAGCGGTTGTAGTAGTCGAGGCCGCGCACCAAACGCGGATTCTCGATGTACTCGATGCCCAGCGCGGCGATCATCGCCTTCCAGCCCTCGTAATGGGCGCGCGATTCCTCGCCCAGGTAGTCGGACAGCTTGGGCGCGGCGTTGGCCATTTCCTGCAGCGCCGGGTTCTTGGTGTCCAGCACGCGCAGCGGGTTGGTGTGCATCCGGCGCTTGCCGTCCTCGTCCAGGATGTCGACGTGGCGCTCCAGATAAGCGATCAGCGCCTCGCGGTGGGCGGCGCGCTCTTCGGCGTTGCCCAGCGAGTTGATCTCCAGACGCACGTACTGGCTGATGCCCAGGCGGCGCCACAGATCGGCGGTCATCGCGATGATTTCGGCGTCGATGTCCGGACCGGCCAGGCCCAGCGCCTCCACGCCCACCTGATGGAACTGGCGGTAGCGGCCCTTCTGCGGGCGCTCGTGGCGATACATCGGGCCCATGTACCACAGCTTGGGCGTGGCGTTGTACAGCAAGTTGTGCTCGACCACCGCGCGCAGCGTGCCGGCGGTGCCTTCCGGGCGCAGCGTCAGGCTGTCGCCGTTGAGGCTGTCGACGAAGGTGTACATTTCCTTCTCGACGATGTCGGTCACCTCGCCGATGGAGCGCACGAACAGCGGCGTGCCTTCGACGATGGGGGTGCGGATGTTCTGGTAGCCGTAGTCGGCCAGCAGCTTGCGCAGCGCCTCTTCAAAGTATTCCCACTGGTAGGATTCGGCCGGCAGCACATCGTTCATGCCCTTGACCGCTTGGTATTTCTGAGCCATTGCTATCTTCTTGTATCAGCTGGATTCTGGTTTCGTCAGACGCTCACCGAACGGATCGGAATGATGCGATTGCCATCCTCGCGGCGCTTGGCGCCGCCCTCCCCGTAACGGGTCTTCACGTATTCGTCGACGATGGCGGTGAACTCCGCGGGAATGTTGTCGCCTTTCAGCGTCACATCCTTCTGGCCGTCAACGTAAACCGGCGCCACCGGCACTTCGCCGGTGCCGGGCAGCGAGATGCCGATGTCGGCCAGCTTGGATTCGCCCGGCCCGTTGACCACGCAGCCCATCACCGCCACCTTCATGTCCTCGACGCCCGGATACTGCAGCCGCCAGATCGGCATCTGCTCGCGCAGATAGTTCTGGATGTGGTCGGCCAGTTCCTGGAAGAAGGTGCTGGTGGTGCGGCCGCAGCCCGGACAGGCGGTGACCAGCGGCGTGAAGCTGCGCAGGCCCATGGTCTGCAGCAGTTCCTGCGCGACCATCACCTCCTTGGTGCGCGCCTCGCCCGGTTGCGGGGTCAGCGAGATGCGGATGGTGTCGCCTATGCCTTCCTGCAGCAAGACCGCCAGCGCGGCGCTAGAGGCGACGATGCCCTTGCTGCCCATTCCGGCCTCGGTCAGGCCCAGGTGCAACGGGTAGTCGCAGCGGCCGCCCAATTCGCGGTAAACGCTGATCAGGTCCTGCACATTGCTGACCTTGCACGACAGGATGATGTTGTCCGGCGACAGGCCGATCTCCACCGCCTTGTCGGCCGACTCCAGCGCCGACACGATCAGCGCCTCCTGCATCAGCTTGGGCAGCGGCAAGGGATTCGCGACGCGGTTGTTGGCGTCCATCATCCGCGCCAGCAGCGCCTGGTCCAGGCTGCCCCAGTTGACGCCGATGCGGACGGCCTTGTCATGCTCCATCGCGGTGCGGATCATGAAGGCGAACTTGTCATCGCCCTTGGCGCCCTTGCCGACATTGCCCGGATTGATCCGGTACTTGGCCAGCGCCTTCGCGCAATCGGGAAACTCCTTCAGCAAGCGGTCGCCGTTGAAGTGGAAATCGCCGACCAGCGGCACGTCGCAACCCAGGTCGTCAAGCCGCTGGCGGATTTCCGCCACGCGGGCCGCCGCTTCCGGCGAGTTGACGGTGATGCGCACCACTTCGGAGCCGGCCTGCGCCAGCTGGTATACCTGCTCGGCCGTGCCCGCCGCGTCGGCGGTGTCGGTGTTGGTCATCGACTGCACCATCACCGGCGCGCCCGAACCCACCAAAACATGTCCCACCCGCACCAGGCGGGTGGGACGGCGCGCGATGTTCACGCTATCCATTCGCTACCCTGCATCACTTGAGTTGAATCTTGGCGGTGGTGCCTTTGATCTTGTCGGCCAGGTCCACCGGTTTGCCGTTGTAGCTCAGCTCCACCTGGCTGGCGTTGCCTATCACCACCTTGAACGGCGCAGTGCCGACCACCTCGGCCGGATCGCCCGGCTGCATCACCTTGTAAATCAGCCTGCGGCCGTCGGCGTCCTGCACCGACACCCAGGCGGCGTCCTTGACGTTGACGCTGACCTTGTCGGTGCCTTGGGACTGCGGCGCGCTGGCCGCCTGCGTCTTGGCCACCTTGGCCGGCGCGCTCGCCGCCGGTTTCGCGGCGGCCTGGGCAGCGGACGCCACGGGCTTCGCCGCCACGGCTGCCGGCGCCGAGGCCGGCTTCGCGGCCTGAACGGCGGCTTTCGCCGATTCGGAAGCCGCTGTCTTGGCGGCCGGGGCCGACGACTGCTCGGTCAGCATCGGCGCCAGCTCGTTGGCGGCGCGCTCCGCCGGTTTCTCAGGCGAGCCATCGCGATTGGCGTACCAGTAAGCGCCGCCCGCCACGGCCACGCCCAGCAACAGCAGCACCACCCACTTGCCGACGCCGGCTTCCGTGGTTTCCTCCACCGCTTCCACCGGATCGGGCGCCTGTTCGCGCGCGGTGGTGCCCTTGACCAGATTGGCCACGTCGTTCACCGCCGACGGGAAATGCTGCTCCAGCGCCTTCATCAACGGTTCGGAATCCACTTCCAGGAAGCGGGCGTAATTACGGACGAAGCCGCGGACGAAGGTGGCGCCGGGCAGCGAGCCGAAATCGTCGCGCTCTATCGCTTCCAGCTGCCTGAGCGACAGTTTCAGCCTGTCCGCCACTTCCCCCAGGCCAAGGCCGGCCGCTTCCCGGGCGGCCTTCAAGGTTGCGCCGATGCCGCTGGGCCTCGGCGTGTCATGATGTTCGATTTTTTCTTCCATCCTCAGCTTCCACTCAACAACAGTTGTGTTTCCCTAGAGTCCGGAAACCGGTTCTTTAGTTCATTCTCGCATGCGCGTTCCTGCGCCGCGTTACCGGTTTTGCGGGCGATCCTGGCGCCCAGCCACAGCTCGGCGGCGCCCAGGCCGTCCATCCCGCCGCCGCCGCGCAGACGCTCGAAATAGAACGCCGCCAGCTTGGCGTTGCCCAGGCCCAGATGCATTTCGGCCAGTTCGCTCAACGCCGGCCCGTAGTTGGGCGCGACGCGCAAGGCGCTCAGCAAATAATCGTTGGCCTGATCCGTCCGCCCCAGCTTGGCGCTGCAGCGGCCCAGATTCAAATAAGCCGATTGTGGCGAATCATACAACGGATTGGCCAGCGCCTTCTGGAACAGGGCCAGCGAATCCTGCTCCCTCCCGTGCTCGCACAGGAACAAGCCATAATTATTGTTGGCCTGCGGATTGCCGGGCTCCAGCCGCAGCGCCTGCTGGTAGTCCTGCTCCGCCCTGCCGTCCATCTGCAGCAGGCCCAGCACGTAAGCCCGGCTCAGATAGCCGGTCACATAGGCCGCATCCGCCGCCACCGCCTGGTTGGCGTTGTCCAGCGCGGACTTGAGATTGCCTATCCTGGCGTACTCCACCGCCAGCTGGCTGCGGATCTTCGCCACTTCCGGCGGATTGCCATCCGCCGCGGCGGGAGCGACTACGCCAAATGCCAACAGCCATCCAGCCCATCTCCCCCGCCATGACGTCATGATTTCCTGTCCTCGATGATCTGCGTCCACTTGGCCTGGCGCCGCGTCTTGTCCTGCACCTGGCCGGCCAGCTGGCCGCAGGCCGCGTCGATATCGTCGCCGCGGGTCTTGCGCACGGTCACCACGTATCCTTGTTCTTGCAGAATTTCACGGAAAATGCGAATCGCGTTGTTGCTGGAACGATCATAACCCGAGTTCGGGAACGGGTTGAACGGGATCAGATTGAACTTGCAAGGCACGTCCCGCACCAGCTCCAGCAGCTGGCGAGCATGTTCCGGCCTATCGTTGACCCCGTCAAGCATCACATATTCAAAGGTGATGAAATCGCGCGGCGCCTTTTCCAGATAGCGGCTACAGGCGGCCATCAGTTCGGAAAGCGGGTATTTCTTGTTGATCGGCACGATCACGTCGCGGATCGCGTCGTTGGGCGCGTGCAGCGACACCGCCAACGCCACCGGGCACTCTTCGCGCAGCCGGTCCATCTGCGGCACCAGGCCGGATGTGGACAGCGTCACGCGGCGGCGGGACAGGCCGTAGCCGTGATCGTCCAGCATGATCTGCATCGCGCTGACCACGTTGTCGAAGTTGGCCAGCGGCTCGCCCATGCCCATCATCACCACGTTGGACACCACGCGCTCGTTCTTGGGCGTCACGCCCATCGCCTTGTTCGCCCACCACAGTTGGCCGATGATCTCGGCGGTGGACAGGTTGCGGTTGAATCCCTGGCGGCCGGTGGAGCAGAACGTGCACTCCAGCGCGCAACCCACCTGGGATGACACGCACAAGGTGCCGCGGTCGTCTTCCGGAATGAACACGGTTTCCACACCGTTGCCGGTGCCGACGTCGAGCAGCCACTTGCGGGTGCCATCACTGGACTCCTGCCCGGTCATCAGCGACGGCACGCCCACCTCGGCGCGCTCGTGCAGCTTGGCGCGCAGGCTCTTGGCGAGGTCGGTCATCGCGTCGAAATCGTCTTCGGCCATCTGGTGCATCCAGCGCATCACTTGCTTGGCGCGGAACGGCTTCTCGCCCATCTCGGCGAAATGCCGGGTGAGCTGGTCCAGATTGAAGTCGAGCAGGTTGGTTTTCATGCAATCCTCAGCAGGCAAAAGAGGCCGCCGGCAGCGGCGACCTCCGGTCATTCAACTACTTTTGAATCAGCGGGAGCTGATTTCGGAAGCGGCGAAGAAGTAAGCCACTTCGATGGCAGCGTTTTCCACGCTGTCGGAACCGTGAACGGCGTTGGCGTCGATCGATTCGGCGAAGTCGGCGCGGATGGTGCCGGCTTCAGCTTTCTTCGGATCGGTGGCGCCCATCAGTTCGCGGTTCTTCAGCACGGCGTTCTCGCCTTCCAGCGCCTGGATCATCACCGGGCCGGAAACCATGAAGTCAACCAGGTCCTTGAAGAAAGGACGCTCTTTGTGCACGGCGTAGAAGCCTTCGGCTTCGGCGCGGGACAGTTGCTTCATCTTGGCGGCGACGATCTTCAGGCCCGCGGACTCGAAGCGGTCGTAGATTTTGCCGATAACGTTTTTGGCTACTGCGTCCGGCTTAACGATGGACAAGGTGCGTTCGATTGCCATATAAATTCTCCCTAACGACAAGACAAGTGGCTAAACTTGAGTATTATTACGCCACTCGGGTTACCCAATTCTGACGAACCCGCTATTTTAGCAGCGTTTTCAATCACGTGCTGCATATTCCGATCAGGCACCATGCGCGAACAAAACCAACAGCAGCAGCCGTACGACGGCGAAGACGAATCCAATCTCAGCGGCAAGCTGAAAAAACGGCTCTGGATCGCCGGCGGCCTGGTCGCCGTCGCGCTGGCGGCCATCCCGCTGATGGACGCGCTGACCAAGCCCAAGGTGGAAATGAGCAGCGACGCGCAAAGCCCCAGCTCCGGCAAGATCATCAAACCGGCCTCATCCGCCGACGCCGGCGCCATCAGCGTCCAGATCAAACCCGCCAGCGCGCCTGCCGCGCAAAGCAGCGCCCCGGCAGCCGAAACCGCCAACCGCGCGCCCGCTTCGCCGGCCGAGACCATTCCGGCGACGCCGGACCTGAGCAAGACGCCGGCCGTCGCCAATCAACAGCCCCCGCATCGCGCCGCGCCGCCGACCGCCCACGCCCAGCAACAGGCCGCGCCCCAAACCCCGGCGGCGAAACCCGCCACGCCCCCGTTCCGGGAAGCGCAGGCCAAGCCGCCAGCGCAGCGCGCCGCCGCGCCGCGCGCCGAAACCGCGGCCGCCGCGCCACAAAGCGCCGCCGCAACCCCGCAAAGCGCCGCGCCGGCGCCGACAGAGACCAGCCCCGCCCCGACAGCGGCCACCCCCAGTCCGGCCAAGGCAGAGCCGGCGGGCAGCTCGGTCGGCTATCAAGTCCAGCTGGGCCTGTTCTCCAGCATGGGAAACGCGCAAAAACTGGTCAGAGACCTGCAAAAACACGGCATCGCCGCCCATACCGTCACCCGCGTGCAGCTGGGACCGTTCAAAAACCGCGCCGAGGCGGACGAAGCGATGAAGAAGCTGCGCGAGCTCGGCTATTCGCCGCTGCTCGCCGCCGGAGGACAGTAAGGCGCCCGAAGACAAAGCCCGCGACTCGGCGGGCTTTCCCCTCGCAGACAGCGGAAATGCAAAAAGCCCCAGGCTTCCGCCTGGGGCTTTTCACGTATTCTGGCAGGCAGTACAGGGCTCGAACCTGTGACCCTCGGAATCAAAATCCGATGCTCTACCAACTGAGCTAACTGCCAACACTTCTCAAATCGCGCTGCGTTTCGAGAGAGGAGAAATATACCTTGCCCCATTAAGCCTGGCAAGCCTTTTTAGAAAAAATTTTCATGTCATCCGCTTGGCCGCCAGCTCGTCCGCCGCATCCGTTTTCACTGCGACCTCTCCATAGCGGAATATTCCTTCGCCGAAACAGAATGATGGCACAGTCAGCATGATCTTTGTCATAATATACGAGCAAAATAATATGCATTTATCATGCAAATTCTTTGCTCGCTCAGCTTTGCAGCCACCCACGCACCGACGCCGCAGCCAGCCGCAACCACACGGCCAGCTCCGCTTAGAAAAACAAATGATTCCCGTTAGCGAACCCGCCTACGGAATCCATCCGGGATCAACAAGCCATGCTGCTCAACAACCGAGTCCGCAAGCTCGACTTTCAGGATCTGGTCATTTTCCAGCTGATCCACAAGCACAGAAGCGTCACAGAAGTGGCGGAACAGCTCAGCGTCAGCCAATCCACCATCAGCTACTGCCTGAAACGGCTGCGCGACTGCTTCGACGACGAACTATTCATCAACTCCCGGCTCGGCATGAGCCCGACCCAACGGGCCGAAGCGCTGTCGCCCCGCATCCAGAACATCCTGAACCAGATGGCGGAATGCGTGCAGGAGGACACCGCCTTCAATCCCAATGCGGACACATCCTCCTTCACCATCTACGCGCCGGAATACTTCGAGATACTGGTGATGCCGGAGCTGATGAAAAACATCCTGGAGGCCGGCTACCGGGTCTCGATCAATATCAAAAAACCGGAAAAAGACCTGCCCTACGCCGACATCGTCGGCGGCCAGATCGATCTGGCCATCTTCTTCGGCCCCGGCTTCTATCGCACCTACCCCGGCCTGGCCACCCAAACGCTGTTCCGCGACCATCTGCTGGCCGTGCAAGATGGGGAGGACAACCCGCAGCCCTTGCCGCTGGACGACATGCTGGAGAGGCGGCACGTGTTTCCAACCCCCTGGATCTCCGACAGCAATATGGTGGATGGCTGGCTGCGCTCCCAAGGCCGCAACCGCACCATCGCGGCGCGGGCCAACAGCTATTATTCGGCCATCGAGCTGCTGCCCGGCACCGATCTGCTGCTGATGCTGCCGCGGCGGATACACGAGCGGGTGAAACGCCAGCAACCCAATATCGGCGCGCGCCCGGTGCCCGACGGCATGCCGGACTTCACGCTGGACATGGTGTGGAGCGCGGCGCTGGCCAGCAGCCAGGCCAACATCTGGCTGCGCCAGCAACTGATCCGCGCCTGCTCCAACATCTAGCCCGGACTCAGCGCCGCCCCGCCTGAACCGCGAAGTGCCGCGGATATTCGGCCGGGCGGAACCGCGCCACCATCGCAACCATGCCTGCCGACACCAGCGCCAGCAGCAGCCAGGCCTGAGTGAAGCTGGAGGACACGTCCTTGATGTAGCCGGCGATCAGCGGCGACAGCGCGGCGATCAGATAGCCCACCCCTTGCACGAAAGCCGTCAGTTGGCCGGCGCGGCGCGGTGCGTCCATGTGGTCCATCGCCACGATCAGGCTCATCGGGAACAGGCCGCCGATGCCAAAGCCCAGCAGGCCGGCCCAGACGATAGGATAGGCGGTCGGCGCCAGGATCAGGCCGGAGAAGCCGGCGATCACAGAAGCCAGCACCAGCAGCAGCACCGGGCGGCGGTCCAGGCTGCGGCTGGCCAGCGCCGGCGTCACCAGGCCGGACACCACCTCCATGCTGGTCAGATAGGCCAGCAGCAAGCCGGCGTGCGTGTCCTGCCAGCCCTGCTCCACGTAGAACGGCGGCAGCCAGGCCAACACGCAGGTATAAGACGCGGTGCCCAGGCCGAAGAAGATGCCCAGCAGCCAGGCCCTCGGACGGCCGGAGAACGATTCCGCCGGCGCAGCCGCGCCCTGCTCGGCCGCGGAGAACGACACGATCTCGCCCCGGATCGCGTACCACGCGGCCAGCGCCACCGCTGCCAGCGCCGACCAGGCGGCCAGCGCGTGCTGCCAGTCGCCCAGCCAGCCACCGATGAAAGGCGACGCCGAGGCGGACAGCGCGGCGCCGCCCATGATGGCGGTGACATACACCCCCATCAGCAGCGCCACCGCGTCCGGAAAGCGGCTCTTGATGATGCCCGGCATCACCGATTGGATCACGGCGATGCCCGCCCCGGCCACCACCGCGCTCAGGATCAGGTCGAGCGCCGTCGACGCATACAGCCTGGCCAGGCTGGCCAAGCCGATCACCAGCAAGGAAACCGCGATGGCGCGGTGTTCGCCCCAGCGCGCCGCCAGCCGCGCGCCGCGGAACATCGCGAAACCCATCGCCAGCACCGGCAGCATGGTCAGCAGCGAAATCAATGTGTAGCTCAAGGGAATACTGTTGCGGATCGAGGTCAGCAACGGCCCGATGGCGGCCATCGACGGCCTGAGATTCAGGCCGACCAGCACCAGCGCCAGGATCAGCGGCGCGCGGGAAGGTTGGTTCATGTTCTAACTCCATGCATTTCGAGATGACTTAAGCATTGAATAGCTGCAGGCAATTAAATGCAATTCAAAGTTTCGAATCGACTATCGGTTTTTTCGCAAACTCCCCGCCAAGCTGCTGAATACACTGCCGTCATTTCCGCCGCGCAGCCCGCAGCCATGACTGCCATCCATCCGCGCGCCGCCCGCCAGCACCGAATCGCCCTGATACAGAAGCGCGCCCGGCAGCCATTGCCATTCTCGCCTAGGCAAGGCTTGTCCGAACGACGAAACGCGGCGAGCTTTCACTCACGCCGGCAGTCCGCCAATCAAGTTTGCAATGAAATATGAAAAACTAGAAATATCCACGCATGATCCAATACCGGCCCAGCCGGTATTTTTACAAGAAACTTACATTATGGAATATTGCATGCATTACCTAACTATTTAAAAGATTCGAGAATTTAAATGTGCGAATCGAATTAATACAGCATGACAATGTCACAAGCCATCCATCATAGCCCTGTCGATTTTCGGCAAACCTACGGGAGATGTGATGAAGATCCGAGTTGCGAAGCACGGAACTGCTTTATGGAATCTTGCCGCAAGCGCCGTGCAGAAGAAGTATCACAGCGCCTATGAAGCGCAAGTTGAACCGAACCCTGAAAATTTCGTTGTCGCAATAGACAATGACCAGAATATCCTGGCTTGCGCGGGAATTACATTCGCCGAACGCGCACCATTATTTTCAGAACAATATCTGGAAAAACCAATTGAATTGCTGACCCGTGAAATATGGCAGCGCGAATATTATCGTAGCGACATTGCTGAAATAGGCAATCTGATTTCCAACGATAAAAACGCGTCGGTCAGCATCATCAAACTGGTGCCGCTATTGGCATGGTGCATGGGCGCCAAAGCGCTGCTCTGCACCATCACGCCCAAGGTGGCCGGCCTGCTGAAAGCCTGCGACATCGTGTTCGAACCAGTCTGCGAAGCCGATCCGTCCAAAGTGGCTGGCGGCGCGCGGGCCTGGGGCAGCTACTACGAAAACCGCCCGATCACCGGCCTGATCCACGTCGCCAACCACCGCGCGCTGTTCCACAGCCTGACCACTTCGATGGATTTCATCCGCAGCAACCACACAAGCCAACTGGAGACCGTGTCGTGAGCCTGAGCCGTCAGCTGCACCAACAATTGCTGCGCCAGCCGGAACAGACCGCCTGCGTCGATCACTACGCCGACGGCGGCATCCGCCGCAGCCTCAGCCGCCGCGAGCTGGCTGATGCCGCCCACGCCCTGGCCGCGCGGCTGCAGGCGGAATTGCCGGCCGGCCGCGCGGAATCGCGCCCGGTCGTCGGCATCGTCATCCGCAACAGCATCGACTGGCTGATCGCCGATCTGGCCTGCCTGTTCGCCAATCTCACCAGCCTGCCCCTGCCCCAGGCCTTCACCCGCGCCCAGGCCGAGCACCTGGCCGCCAAGTGCGACTTCTTCCTGGTGGACGAAGCCGGCGAAACCATCCTGGAGCAGCGCTGGGGGCTGCGCCCCACGGCCGGACGCAAGCTGCGCGTGGACCTGTCGGCGCCGACGCCTGGCGCAGCCGCCGAGGCTAGATTGGCCGCGCCGGACGGCGGCTGGATCTGCAAGATCATCCACACCTCCGGCACCACCAGCCGCCCCAAGGGCGTCTGCCTGTCCGAAAACGCCATCGCCGCCACGCTGGCCAGCCTCGGCGAAGCGCTGCCGGCCGAGTGCCATCGCCGCTATCTGTCGCTGGTGCCGCTGAGCCTGTTGCTGGAACAGATCACCGCCGCCTATCTGCCGCTGCTGTCCGGCGGCGCGGTCCACTTCCTGCCGGAGAGCGTGCCATTGCTGGGCGAGCCCGGCGGCAATGCCGACAAGATGATCGACTGGCTGGTCCAGACCCGCCCCAGCGCCTGCACCGTGCCGCCGGTGGTGGTCAACCGCCTGCTGGCGCGGCTGGAGCAGGGAGACGCCGAACTGGCCGGCTACCTGGCCGCCGGCGACGCGCCGCACATTACCTGCGGCGGCGCGGCGGTCAGCGTCGACGTGCTGGCCAAGCTGTCCGCCCTTGGCGTGGAGGTGTTCCAGGGCTACGGCCTCAGCGAGAACGCCTCGGTGGTCAGCGTCAACACCCGCGCGGCCAATCGCGCCGGCAGCGTCGGCCGTCCGCTGCCCCACGTCCAGGCACGCATCGCCGCGGACGGCGGCATCCAGATCCGCAGCGCCTCGCTGTTCAGCCACTACTCCGGCGAAGACCCGAGCGCCTGCGCGCAAACCGCCGACGGCTGGCTGGACACCGGCGATCTGGGCGAGCTGGACGCCGACGGCTACCTGTTCATCAGCGGCCGCAAGAAGAACGTGATCTGCCTGCCCAACGGCCGCAACGTCAGCCCGGAGCAGGTAGAGCTGGAATTGCGGCAGCTGGATGGCATCCACGACGCCGTCGTCTTCCTTGACGAGGAAGACGGGCTGGTCGCCCTGCTGCACACCGCCGAGGCGCGCGAAGCCGCGCCCTGGCTGAGCTGGATGGCGGACAACCTGTCCGACATCGAGCGCCCCGCCCGGCTGTGGCTGCTGCCCCGCGGCAGCGAGCTGCTAAGCCGGCTTTACACCGTCACCGGCCGCCCCCAGCGCGGAGACATCGCCCAGGCTTACGCCGCTCGCCGCGGCGCCCCTTCATCCAACGAGGAAAACCACAATGAACATGGCCGTCTTGTCGCAGTCTGAAACCACCGTCAAACGCCTGGCCGCCGCCGACATGCGCAGCCTGGACACCGAAGAGCTGCTGTCCGAACTGGCCGAAACCGGCGTGCTGCTGTTCCGCCACGGCGCGGAAACCGTCGACGAGTTCTGCGACTTCGTCAAACGCCACAGCTCGCGGTTGAGCCTGGACCCTGCCCGGGCCATGGAGGGCGGCGCCGCCCAGCTGGTGGACGCCGGCACCGACGCGGTCGGCCTGCATTGCGAGAACGGCAACTCGCCGTTCTGGCCGGACCTGACCTGGTTCTACTGCAAGGAAGCGCCGCGCAAAGGCTCGCAGACCACGGTGTGCGACGGCGCGGTGGTGCTGGAACAGCTGTCGTCCCGCACCCGCGACTTCTTCCTGCAGAACGAAATCCGCTACTCGCGCAACGTTCAGGCCGACAAATGGAAGCGGTTGACGATGCACTACACCGCAGGCCTCAACCACCTCGACGAAGTGAGCTTCGAACACCTGCAGCGCATCATCGGCGACGATCCGAACACGCAGATCACCTACAACCCCGCCGACGAATCCATAGGCTACGACTTCACGGTGTCCGCGGTCCTGGTCTCCGCCATCAGCCGCCAGCCGGCCTTCGCCAACAGCATCCTCGGCCCCTCGTACAACTACGAGAAGCCGCGCATCACGGTGGCGGCCAGCGGCCTGCCGATTCCGGCCTCGATGATGGACGAGATCATCCGCGTCAGCGACGCCGCCACCATCCCAGTCAACTGGGACGACAACGACTTCGTGATGATAGACAACCGCCGCGTGATGCACGGCCGGCGCGCCATCATCGACACCCGACGCAAGATCTTCAACGCCCTCAGCTATCTGTAAGGAGAACGCCATGACAGCACGCGACGCCCTGCCCGCCGTACTTGGGCAGATACTGAGCGCGGAGGGAGCGATCCTGACCGACGCCGGCGGCCGCCGCATCATCGACCTGGCCAGCGGCGGCCTGGGCTTCGGCCTGCCGGACATCATCGGCAAGGTCCGCGAGCAGGCCGCCGTGATGGGCCTCTCCAACCGGGTGATGATGTCCTCGCCGCTGCTCACGCTGTGCCGCGAACTGGCCGGCATGCTGCCGCCCGCATTGTCCAACGCCTATGTCTGCAGCTCCGGCGACGAGGCCTTCGAAGGCGCGCTCAAACTGTGCAAGGGCCTGCGGCCGCAACTGCGGCGGCTAGCCCACATCCGCGGCAGCGAATTCGGCTCGCTCAGTTACGGCCGCTGCCTGGAGGAGCCGGAAGGCTACGGCCAGCTGCGCCGCTTCCTGGGGCTGGAGACGCTGACGGTGGAGCGCGACGGCGCGCTGCCGTCAATCGCCGAGCTGTCCCAGTGCTATGCGCTGTGCTACTCGCCGCTGGTCCGCCAGAGCGACGGCTCGCTGGCCGTCCTGCCGCCGGAACGCCTGCTCGCCATCGCCGCGCTGGCCCGATCGGCCGGCGTGCCCCTGATCTGCCAGGCCAGCGAAACATGCCTGGGCGCCGCCGGGGCGATGTTCGGCCACGAACTCTCCGGCGTGGCGCCCGACATTTTGGTGCTGGGCGGCGCATTGGGCGGCGGCGCGGTGCCGATAGGCTGCTACTTCACCTCGGCGGAGCGCGCCTATCAGGTGTACGGCTGCAGCTCCCCCGCCAAGCACGGCAGCACCACCGGCGGCAATCCGCTGTCCTGCACCGCCGCGCTGGCGGCGCTGGAGCACGCCGCGCGGCACAAGACCCCTGAACGCTTCCAGGCGCTGGGCAAACAGATCGCCGGCGCGCTGCCGGAGTACGTGTCCGGCGTGGTCGGCGGCATCGCCAACCTGCGCCTGCCGGACGGACTTGACGCCGCCGGACTGCCCGACCGGCTGCTGGCCGCCGGCGTGCTGACCCGCCCGCCGCGCGGCCGCACGCTCACCCTGCACCCCTCGGCCGCCACCCGCCCCCAGGCGCTGGACGCCGCTCTCGACATCATCAGGAGGACATTCGATGACCACCGCCGCCATTGACCGCCGGCAATTGCTGGACGACTGCGAAAAACACTGGGGCGCGTCCGCCGCCAAGCTGTACCGGATCGCCGGCAGCCAGGTGGAAGCGGAAGCCTCCGGCTGCGAGGTGCGCGACCATACCGGCCGCCGCTACCTGGACTTCGCCTGCAGCTACGGCGTCTTCATCGTCGGCCACCGCCACCCCGCCGTGCAGCGCCGGGTCGACGCCCAGCTGGCTCAGCTGGCCTGGACGCCGCGCGGCGCGGCGCACCCGGTGCAGCAGGAGCTGACCGAACGCCTGAAAGCGCTGGCGCCCGGCGACTGGGGCGACGTCCGCTACATGCTGTCCGGCGCCGAGGCGGTGGAGCATTCGCTGCGCTACGCGCTGGCCGCCAACGCGCCGCGCCGGCGCATCGTCATCACCGCCGGCGCCTATCACGGCAAGACGCTGGCGGCGATGAGCATACTCGGCCAGCGCCAGCACGAGGCCAGCTTCGGCAAGCTGTCGGCCGACGTGGTCATCGTGCCCTACGGCGACATGGCCGCGATGCGCGAGGCCGTCGGCGACGGTGCCTGCGCGGTCTACCTGGAGCCGATACTGGGCGGCGCCCACCTGCGCATGCCGCCGCTGGGCTATATGGAGGACATCCGCGCGCTGTGCGACCGCACCGACACCCTGCTGGTGGCCGACGAAATCCAGACCGCCTTCGGCCGCTGCGGAAAGATGTTCGCGGTGGAATACGCCAACATCGAGCCCGACATCCTGATCCTGTCCAAGGGACTGACCGGCGGCTACGCGTCCATCGCCTGCGCGATGTACCGCAAGCAAACGCTGGAGCGGCTGCCCGCCCCGGCGGACGACCACGACAGCTGCGGCGGCCACCCCTTCGCCTGCGCCGCCGCGCTGGCCGCGCTAGACGTGATCGAGGAGGAAAACCTGCTGCAGGCGTCGGTGGAGCGCGGCCAGCAGCTGCGCCAGGGCCTGATGCAACTGGCCCGCCGCTTCCCCGGCATCATCGAGGACGTGCCCGGCATCGGCCTGATGACCGGCCTGCGGCTGAAGGGCGCGGTGTACGAATCGCTGCTGTCGATGGAGCTGGGCAAACGCAACGTGCACACCGGCCACTCGATGAACGAGCGCGCCGAACGCCCGGTGCTGCGCTACTACCCGCCGCTAAGCGTCAGCGCCGACACCATAGACGAGGCGCTGAAGCGCACCCGCGAGGCGCTGGAAGCCGTGGCCGCGCTGCCGGCATGGAAGATCTCGGTGATGCGCCGCGTCACCCGCTCCATGTACCGCCTGCCCAACGCGCTGCTGCGCAAGATGTGAGGATGCCCATGCACGATATCGACGCCCTGAGCCTGCGGGAGATGGCGGACCTGCAGCGGCGCGGCCGCCTGGCCAGCCGCGACCTGGCCGAGCACTACCTGGCGCGCATCGCCGAGCGCAATCCGCGGCTGAACGCCATCATCGAGCAAACGCCGCCTGAGCGCCTGCGGGCTAAAGCCGACGCCGCCGACGCCGCGCTGCGGCGCGGCCGCCTTCTGGGGCCGCTGCACGGCGTGCCGCTGAGCCTGAAGGATGCCTGCCACGTCCGCGGCTTCCATCCCAGCCGCGGCGTGCGCGAGCTCCACGGCGCGGCCAGCGAGCGCAACGCCACCGTGGTCCAGCGATTGTTCGACGCCGGCGCCGTCGCCCTCGGCCTCAGCAATGTGCCGGAAATGTGCATGGCCTTCGACACCGACAATCTGCTGTACGGCCGCACGCTCAATCCGCACGATCCCGAGCGCTCGGCCGGCGGCAGCAGCGGCGGCGAGGCCTCGGCCATCGCTTCCGGCATGAGCCCCGGCGGTCTGGCGTCCGATGCCTGCGGCAGCGTGCGCGTGCCCGCCCACTTCAACGGCGTGTGCGGGCTCAAGCTGACGCAGTGGCGCGCGCCGCTGACCGGCCAGTTCCCGCACGACCGCTCCGGCCTGTTCCACCTCAGCTCCTCGTTCGCGGTGATGGGGCGCGGCGTCGACGACATCGCGCTGCTGGGCCAGCTGATCAGCGGCCCTGACGGGCAGGACCCGGACACCGTGCCCGCGCCGTTCCGCGACTACCGCGAACAACCGCTGTCCTCGCTGCGCATCGGCATCTGGCAGGAAAACACGGGGCCCGCCCGCCCCTCCCCGGCCACCGGCGCGCTGCTGCGGCATGCGGCGGCGCTGCTGGACGGCGCCGCCGCGTCGGTGACGGAAGTCGTCCCGCCGATGATGGACGAGGCTTTCGATGTTTTATGGAAAGTGCTGGTGCTGGGCGGCGACGGCGGCCGCGGCTGGACGCAGTTGTTCGGCCGGATGGGCAAGACCGCGTTCTCCGCGCCCATCGCCCAGTTGCTGGAGTGGAGCGCCGAACTGGAAATGAGCGTGGACGAGCTGCGCGCGGCGCTGGTGATGCGGGACACGGTCCGCCACCGGCTGGCCATGATGTTCCGCGACATCGACGTGCTGATCTGCCCGGTCTATCCGGACGTCGCCTTCCGTCACGGCGAATCGCTGCGCGAGCCGGGCGCCTACCGCTACGTGTTCCCGTTCAGCCTCAGCGGCTCGCCGGCCGCGGTGATTCCGGCCGGCCGCTGCCCGGACAGCGGCATGCCGATCGGGCTGCAACTGGTGGGCCGCCATTGGGACGAACACCAGCTGCTGGCCGCGGCCGCGCACCTGGAGCGATTGCTGCCGGCCTGGCATCCGGTTTAGGCAAATCATTCCCGCCAATAAAACAACGGGCCCGTTTTGAATTCCAGATCCAATATCCGGCGATTCAAAATGGGCCCTGTTTATATTTGGGCAAAAAAGCGGGCAATAAAGAAAGGGCTTAGTCTTGCGACTAAGCCCTTGATCTTTATGGTGCCGGTAAGAGGAGTCGAACCCCCGACCTTCGCATTACGAATGCGCTGCTCTACCAACTGAGCTATACCGGCGAACCAATCTGTAAAAAAAGCCCTGATTCTCTGAATTTGAAAATCAAGGCTTTTTTGAATTCTGGTCGGAGTGAGAGGATTCGAACCTCCGGCCTCTACGTCCCGAACGTAGCGCTCTACCAGGCTAAGCTACACTCCGATTTTGCTGCTTTTCGACTTGCGTCGAGGGAAGCTACTTTACCTCAGACTTCATTTTCTGACAAGCAATTTGTTAACTGGTCGGAGTGAGAGGATTCGAACCTCCGGCCTCTACGTCCCGAACGTAGCGCTCTACCAGGCTAAGCTACACTCCGACGACCGCTTACAAACTGCTTGTCTGAAAAACTGCTGCTGCATCGCTTGCTGCGGTACAATCAGCGGCTTCAGAGGACGCGCATTATGGAACAAATATGTGGTTTAGGCAACTATCTTTTTATCGTTTGAGCGGCGAAAGCCTGGTGGACGCCGATAAGCTGTTGCAGGCATTGGAAAAACGTCCGTTTCAACCCTGCATGGGCCTGGATTGGTTCAGCGAAGGCTGGGTTCCGCCCGCCGGACACCTGGAAGCGCCGGTCTACGCCGCACGCGGCAGCCTGATGGTTTCCATGCGCCGCGAGGACAAGGTTTTGCCGGCTTCGGTGATCCGCGACTTCGTCGAAATGAAGGTGCAGGAGATCGAAGACAAGGAGCTGCGCAAGGTCGGCCGCAAGGAAAAGCTGGCGCTGAAGGAGCAGATCACCGACGACCTGCTGCCGCGCGCCTTCGTGCGCAGCGGCCGCACCAGCGCCTACCTGGACATCGCCCGTGGCTGGCTGATGGTGGACTCCGGCTCGTCCAGCAAGGCCGAGGCGCTGGTCTCCAAGCTGCGCGAGGCGCTGCCGCCCTTCCCCGCCGCGCTGCCGCGCACCCAGATCGCGCCGCACACCGCGATGACCGACTGGCTGGCCGCTGGCGAAGCGCCGGGCGGCTTCGAGCTGGACGCCGACTGCGAACTGAAGGACGGCAGCGAAAACGGCGCGGTGGTGCGCTGCAGCCGCATCGACCTGACCAGCGACGAGATCCGCCAGCACATCGCCACCGGCAAGCAGGCCACCAAGCTGGGCCTGATCTGGAACGAGAAAATCCGCTTCCAGCTGACCGACACCCTGCAACTGAAGCGCATCCAGTTCCTGGACATGCTGCAGGACGAGGCCAGCCAGGCCGGCGACGACCGCGAAAGCCTGTTCGAGGCCACCTTCATCCTGATGAGCGAAGAACTGGGCGAACTGGTGGAAGCGCTGGTGGAGGCGCTGGGCGGCGTGGAAGACAGCCAGGCGCAGCCGGCGGCCCCCGCGCCGACGCAGACGCAAGCTCCGCAATCGGCCTCGTCCGACGCGGGCAGCGCCGTCGACGTGCCCTGGGACTGATCCCTCATTCCACCCGCGAACAACCCGGCCCCGCCGGGTTTTTTTGCGCCCGCGCGCGGCCCATTTTCCGTCATTAAGAAAAACTAACTATCAACTTAAAATAATTGATTTAACAAAACTATCAAACTTGCGGATACTGCGAGCGTCAACTATCGGGAGAGAGTCATGAAACAAAACTGGCATCAAACCTTGCTGGAAATGTGGTCCGGCTTCGCCTGGCTGCAATGAGTTCCCTTCCGTCGATTCGCCCCACTCAAGGAGAAAGCAGGATGAGCAAGCACAACCTCACTACCGCCGCCGGCGCCCCGGTTGTCGACAACCAGAACGTGCAGACCGCCGGCCCGCGCGGTCCGATGCTGCTGCAAGACGTCTGGTATCTGGAGAAACTGGCCCACTTCGACCGCGAAGTGATTCCGGAACGCCGGATGCACGCCAAGGGTTCCGGCGCCTTCGGCACCTTCACCGTCACCCATGACATCAGCCGCTATACCCGCGCCGCGCTGTTCTCCCAGATCGGCAAGAAAACCGACCTGTTCCTGCGCTTCTCTACCGTGGCCGGCGAGCGCGGCGCGGCCGACGCCGAGCGCGACATCCGCGGCTTCGCCGTCAAGTTCTACACCGAGGAAGGCAACTGGGACCTGGTGGGCAACAACACGCCGGTATTCTTCCTGCGCGATCCGCTGAAATTTCCCGACCTCAACCGCGCGGTGAAACGCAATCCGTACACCAATATGCGCGACGCCAACGCCAACTGGGATTTCTGGACGCTGCTGCCGGAAGCGCTGCACCAGGTCACCATCGTGATGAGCGACCGCGGCATTCCGTCCAGCTACCGCCACATGCACGGCTTCGGCAGCCACACCTTCAGCCTGATCAGCGCCAAGGGCGAGCGCCACTGGGTCAAATTCCACTTCCACACCCAGCAGGGCATCCAGAACCTGAGCGACGCCGAGGCCGAAAAGCTGGTAGGCCAGGATCGAGAAAGCGCGCAGCGCGATCTGCTGGAGAGCATAGACCGCGGCGATTTCCCGCGCTGGACCATGTACATCCAGGTGATGACCGAAGCCCAGGCCGACGCTTGTCCCTTCAATCCCTTCGACCTGACCAAGGTGTGGTCGCACAAGGCCTACCCGCTGATCGAAGTGGGCGTGCTGGAACTGAACCGCAATTCGCAGAACTACTTCGCCGACGTGGAGCAGGCCGCGTTCAACCCGGCCAACGTGGTGCCGGGCATCAGCTTCTCGCCCGACCGCATGCTGCAAGGCCGCTTGTTCGCCTACGGCGACGCCGAGCGCTACCGGCTGGGCGTCAACCACCACCTGATCCCGGTCAACGCGCCGCGCTGCCCCTTCCACAACAGCTATCACCGCGACGGCTCGATGCGGGTGGACAGCAATGCCGGCGCGACCATCGGCTACGAGCCGAACAGCCAGGGCAAGTGGCAGCAGCAGCCGGCGTTCGACGAGCCGCCGCTGGCGCTGCAAGGCAACGCCTACCACTACGACTTCCGCGCAGACGATGACGACTACTACAGCCAGCCCGGCGCGCTGTTCCGGCTGATGACGCCGGCCCAGCAACAAGTGCTGTTCGACAACACCGCCCGCGCGATGGGCGGCGTCGACGAGGCGATCAAGCGCCGCCACATCGCCAACTGCGCCAAGGCCGATCCCGCCTACGGCGCCGGCGTGGCCAAGGCGCTCGGCCTGAAGATCTGACGCTGAGCTGAACGGCCGGCCGGGCGAAAGCTCCGCCGGCTTTTTCTTCCCTCTTGATTTAAATGATAATCATTATCATTATTATGGAAAGCCATTCACGTGAGAGCCGCCATGCAAACCGTCAGCCCCTTCCCATCCCGCCACAAGGCCAACAAACCTGCCTCTGCGCCGCGCCGCCGCTGGCGGCGTTGGCTGGGTCTGGCCATCTTCTGCGCCGGCTGCCTGCTGTGGCTGCAACACGGCGTAACCCCCGCGCCGCGCCCCGTGGCGGCGTCGGCCGCGCGTTGAGCCGAGATTTATTGAACCAAAGTAAACAATTAAGTGAGAAAACCAGCGTTTTTTTAACCGCCATGCCGGCGTAAGCTGTTGCCATACCCTCATTGCAGGCAACAGATCATGACAACCCGACAACCCTCGCTGTTCATTTCCCACGGCGCGCCGACGCTGCCGATAGAAGACAGCCCCACCCGCCATTTCCTGGAACAACTGGGCCGCGACTGGCCGCGCCCGCGCGCCATCGTCATCGTATCCGCCCACTGGGAGACGCGCGCCCTCACCGTCAATCTGCAGCCCCGGCCCGATACGATGTACGACTTCGGCGGCTTCCCCCCGGTGCTGCGCACGCTGCGCTACCCTGCCGCCACCGACACAGCGCTGGCCGAGCGCGTGGTCGGCCTGCTGGACCAAGCCGGCCTGCCGGTGGCCGCCACCGCCGAGCGGCCGCTGGACCACGGCATGTGGACGCCGCTGCTGCTGATGTTCCCCCAGGCCGACATCCCGCTGGTGATGATCTCGCTGCACCACAAGGCCGGCGCCGCCGAGCACTACGCGCTGGGCCAGGCGCTCAAGCCGCTGCGCGACGAAAACGTGCTGCTGATGGGCAGCGGCAGCTACACCCATAATCTATGGGAGCTGAGCCCGGAAGGCAGCGAACGCGCGCCCTGGGCGGCGGGCTTCGCCGACTGGATGGACCAGGCGCTGCGGGAAAACCGCCGCGACGACATCGTCCGCTGGCAACAGCGCGCGCCCTACCCGAACGAGAACCACCCCAGCGACGAGCACTTCCAGCCGCTATTGGTGGCGCTGGGCGCGTCGGACGACGACGCGGTGCCGGTCAAGCTGCACGACGACTGGCGGATGGGCTCGCTGTCGATGGCCTGCTGGCGCTTCGATTGAGGAAAACCGCCTACAGGGTGCGCAGCCTGCCGCGGAACGCGTCCAGGCTGCGATAGCCCTTGACCCGCATCAGCATCGCCAGCTCGCCGGCGATGCGGGAGAAGGCGCCCGGCCCCTCCTGGTACAGGCAGGTGCCCACCTGCACCGCGCGCGCGCCGGCCAGGATGTGCATGAAAGCTTCGCGGCCGCTCTTCACGCCGCCGCAGCCAACCACATCCTTGCCCGGCAGCCGCCGGGAAAACTCCCGCACATTGGCCAGCGCGGTCGGCAGCACGTAATCGCCGCCCAGCCCGCCCAGGCCGTCCTTGGGCTTGATGACCACCACCTCGCTGTCGATGTCCACCACCAAGCCGTTGCCTATCGAATTGATGCAGGTGACGAAGGCCAGCCGCGGGTGGCGGTTCAGTATCTCCGCCATCGCGGCGAAATGGGCGGGATCGAAGTAAGGCGGCAGCTTGACGCCGTACAGGCCGGAATAGGCGGCGTCGAAAGCGACCAGCGCCTCGGCCGTCGCGGCGAAGTCGTAGCCCAGCTGCGGCTTGCCCGGCACATTGGGGCAGGACAGATTGACTTCCGGCACCGCCGGCAAGCCCTCCTCGGCCAGACGCCTCAGCATTTCGCAATTGTCGTCCAGCGACAGGCCGGACAAGGACAGGAACAGCGGTTTGCCGCTGCCGTAGCGATAGCAGCGCGCGTAATCCAGGTAGTAGTCGAAGCCGCGGTTGGGCAGACCCATCGAATTGATGCTGCCCAGGGGCGTCCGGCAATAGCGCGGCTCGGGGTTGCCGTCGCGCGGCGCCAGCGTGGCGCTCTTGGTGATCACCGCGGCGGTGGCGGAAGCGAGCACCGCCTCCAGCTCATCCTCCTCGCGGCACCAGACGCCGGAGGCGTTGTACAGGCAACCCGGCATGGTCTGGCCCAGCCAGGTGACGGACAGGTCGATCGCGTGGTCATCGGACATTTGAAGCTTTCGGCTGAAAGTGGAATGTCCTTGATTGTGCGGAAAAATGCCGGCGGCGATGCTGAGCAGGGTCAAGGCCTCCTCGCGCGGCAAAGAAAATGCCCGGCTTGCGGCCGGGCATTTCATCGATGGCGATCAGCGCTTACATCTGCGCCTGCTGGTAGTTTTCCACGCCCATCAGCTCGATCAGCTTCAGTTGCTGCTCCAGCCAGTGCGCGTGGTCGTTTTCGGTTTCTTCCAGCAGCACCATCAAGCCGTCGCGCGTCACGTAGTCGCGCACGCTTTCGCTGTGGGCGATCACTTCCTTCAACAGCGCGCCGACGCGGTATTCCACTTCCAGATCGGCCTTCAGCATCGCCGGCACGTCTTCGCCCACCTTGATCGGCACGCGGCGGGCAACGTCGGGGCGGCCCTGCAGGAACAAGGTGCGGGCGATCAGCGTGCGCGCGTGCTCCAGTTCGTCCTCGCGCTCGTGGTCGATGCGCTCGAACAGCTTGTTCAGCCCCATGTCCTTGTACATCTCGGCATGGATGAAGTACTGGTCTGCGGCGGACAGCTCTTCGGCCAGGAGGTCGTTGAGCAGCGCTATGGTCTTGGGATCGCCCTTCATGTTTTTATCCTGTGGTTCCGGGTCATGCAAACCGTCATTCTAGGCGTTCAGCGCAGCAGATGCACGCCCTGGTAGAAAACGAAAGACAGCGACCAAGCCAGCAGCACCGACCAGCCGACCGACATCGCGGCGAAGCGCCAGCTTTTCGATTCGCGGTGCATCGCCGCCACCGTGGACAGGCAGGGCACGTACACCAGCGTGAAAATCAGGAAGCTCATCGCCGACACCCAATCCAGATGCTGAACCAGCACCCCGCCCAGGCCGGCCTCGGACACGCCGTAGATCACCGCCAGGCTGCCCAGCAGGATTTCCTTGGCGATGAAGCCGAACAGCAGCGCCACCGCCAGCTCGGCGCGTATGCCTATCGGGTCCAGCACCGGCGACAGCGCCGCGCCCAGCGCGTAAGCCAGGGTCTTGCCGTCGCCGGCCGGGATGTGGGTCAGCAGCCAGACCATCACCACGCCGGCCAGGATGAAGGTGGAGGCCAGCCGCAGAAAGGCGCTCACCTCGCCCGCAGCCCGCGTCAGCATGTGGCGCGCGCCCGGCAGCCGGTACGGCGGCACTTCCAGAAGAAAAGCCTCGTCGCCGCGGTAGCGATGCTTGAACACCCAGGCGGTGACGATGGCGGCGACGAAGGTCATCAAATACAGGCCGGACACCACCCACGGCGCCTGGCTCTTGCTGAACAGGATGCCGGCGAAGAACACCACCACCTGCAGCCGCGCCGAGCACAGCGAAAACGGAATCACCAGCATGGTCAGCAAACGCTGGCTGCGCTCGCGCATCACCCGGGTGCCCATGATGGCCGGCACATTGCAGCCGAAGCCCATCAGCTGCATCACGAAACCGCGGCCGTCCAGCCCCAGCTTGGCCATCATCGCGTCGGTGAGAAAGGCGGCGCGCGCCAGATAGCCGCTGTCCTCCACCATCGCCATCAGCACGAAGAACACGAACAATATCGGCGCGAAAGTCAGCACCGTAGCCACGCCCTGCCACACGCCGTCCAGCAGCAGGCTTTGCAGGATGGCGGGCAAGGACACGATCGCCGGCGCCAGCGCGCCGTCCTTCACCCAGTCGAGCAGCCCGCTCACCGCGTCCTGCAACGGCGTGCCGATCTGGTAGGTGAGATTGAACAGCAGCGCCATGAAGGCGAAGAACAATGGCAGGCCCAGCCACGGATGCAGCAGCCAGCGGTCCACCTTCTCGGAGAGCAGCGTCGGCAGCACCGGCGGCAGCCGCCAGCAGCCGTCCAGCTGGCGGCGAGCCTGGTCTATCGCCTGTTGCGACTCCGGCACGCTCTCCAGCTGCGCGTGAACAGCCGGTCCGGGCCTGGCCGCCAGTCGATTCAACTCTTCGTTCAGCCTGGGCCAGCCCTCCATCCGTTTGGCCGACACCAGCGCCACCGGCGCGCCCAGCCTTGCGGCCAACGCCTCCACATCCACGGAAATGCCCAACAGCCTGGCCTCGTCGGCCATATTCAGCGCCACCAGACAAGGCAGGCCGCTGGCGATCACCTGCAGCGCCAAAGGCAATTGGCGGTCCAACTGGCTGGCGTTGAGCACCAGCACCGCGCCGTCGAACGGCGTGGACAGCAGCACATCGCGCACCACCGCCTCGTCGTCGGTATAGCCGGTGAGGTCGTTGACGCCGGGCAGGTCGATCAGCTCCACCATCTTGCCGCCCAGCAGCAGCCGTGAGCTGATCAGCTCCACGGTCAGCCCCGGCCAGTTGCCGACCCGCTGCGACATGCCGGTTAGCCTGTTGAACAAGGTGGACTTGCCGGTATTGGGCAAGCCTATCAGCGCGAAACGCTTCATGCCGCCGCCCTCACCTGAATATGGCGGGCCAGGCTGCGGCGCAGCAGAAAGCGGGTGGCGCCCACCTCCAGCAGCAGCGGGCCGCCCCAGGGCGCGGCGCGGCGCAGATGAAAACGGCTGCCCGGCACCAAGCCGAAGGCGGCCACGCGGCGAAACGCCTCGTCGCTCAGGTCCAACCGGTCCACGACGCCGCAGGCGCCGGCCGGAAAGCCATCCAATGACTGCATAGCAATTCCCAGATAATGCGAATAGTTTGCATTAGTATATCGAAGCCCCTCCCGCCGGCCTGCGGCATATTGCCGCAATCCGCCTGGCGCTTGACCTCGGTCAAGCCTGCCTCCCCTTCGCGCAACGCCCCGGCGCTTCCGCCCCGCGGATTTCAGCCACCCGACATGGCGCGAAGCGGGTAAAATCGCGGGCATCGCACACATCGACACTAACGGGCCTACGACCATGAGCATCAAATCGGACAAGTGGATACGCCGGATGGCGGACGAGCACGACATGATCGTGCCGTTCGAGTCCAACCAGGTGAAAATGGCCGCCGACGGCCAGAAGCTGATCTCCTACGGCACCTCCAGCTACGGCTACGATATCCGCTGCGCCGACGAATTCAAGGTATTCACCAACATCAACAGCACCATCGTCGACCCGAAAAACTTCGACCCCAACTCCTTCGTCGAAGTGTCGGGCAAGGGCTACTGCATCATTCCGCCCAACAGCTTCGCGCTGGCGCGCACGGTGGAATACTTCCGCATTCCGCGCAGCGTGCTGACCGTCTGCCTGGGCAAATCCACCTACGCCCGCTGCGGCATCATCGTCAACGTCACCCCGTTCGAGCCGGAATGGGAAGGCTACGTGACGCTGGAGTTCTCCAACACCACGCCGCTGCCGGCCAAAATCTACGCCAACGAGGGCGTGGCCCAGGTGCTGTTCTTCGAGTCGGACGAAGTCTGCGACGTGTCCTACAAGGACCGCGCCGGCAAATACCAGGGCCAGGTTGGCGTCACGCTGCCGCGCCCCTGACCAGCGGAAGCGCACGCGAGAAAAGGATGGCTTCGGCCATCCTTTTTGTTTGCGCCGCGCGCAAAAGCCGCTCGCAATTTCCGGCATCTGTTCTAGGCTAAACAAAGGGTTAGCTGACATCCCGGTTGTGCCGACCCTTTGCACAGCAAGCTGTTTCTTCTTGGGGCGTCGCGGTTCCCCCTTGCCGCTGCGCCCCCTTTTTATGCCCCGTCCGCTTGCCAGCCCGCCGCGCCGAAGCCATCATCGTTTTTTGTTCTCCCCCACGTCATCCATGAACATCTACGACTTCACCTTCCGCCGCCTGGACGGCGGCGAACAGGCGATGGCCGACTACCGCGGCCGCGTGCTGCTGCTGGTCAACACCGCCAGCCGCTGCGGCTTCACCCCCCAATACGCCGGCCTGGAGACGCTGCACCGCCGCTTCGGCGAGCAGGGCCTGACGGTGATAGGCTTTCCCTGCAACCAGTTCGGCGAACAGGAGCCTGCCGCCGCGGCCGAGATCGGCGCCTTTTGCCAGAAGAACTACGGCGTGGACTTCGAGATGGCCGACAAGATAGACGTCAACGGCGCCCGCGCCCACCCGCTGTGGCAATACCTGAAACAGCAGAGGCGCGGCCTGCTAGGCCGGCCGGTGCGCTGGAATTTCAGCAAATTTCTGGTGGACCGCCAGGGACGGGTGGTGGCGCGTTTCGCCCCGTTCACCCGGCCGGAAAAACTGGCCGCCCGGATCGAGGCGCTGCTGCAATGAAAAGAGCCGGGCGCTGCCCGGCTCCGTTGCCGCCTGCATGGCGGCGCTGCGGGTCTCCCCGCCTATGCGCATGAATCGATGTTGCGTTTGGCGACCGCCGCCAACAAGTCCAGATCGTCGTCCAGATGTTCCTGGATATCCATCAGCGCCGCGCGCAATACCGCCGCGGCCAGCTCGGACTGATCGCCGTTGAACACATGGGCCAGCACCCTCAATTCGCGGCACGCGGTGATATCCAACGGCACCTCCAGCCTGCGCACCACTGTCAGCTCCATCTCGGCCGCCGCTTCCGGGCAAGCCGCGCGCTGGGCCTCCAGATCCGCCAACAAGGTTTTCAAGGCCAGTCCCATTCTGTCCTCCCCTGCTCTCTCGTTCATCTTCGCCGGGTCCTGCCCGACCCCTGCGGCCTGTGCCTCCCCGCGCCCGCCGGCCGCCAGCCGGGCCCAGTCGTTTCATTCCTCGGGGCCTAGACATCCCCGTCATCCAGCCGTCGCCGGCGCGCCCTGGCAACGCGCCACATCAGGTCGTCCGACGTCACCTAACACGCGATTCAAGCGCCGGAGGCGCCCGCCTCCAGGCAGCGAAAGACTCTTTGAGCATAGGCCAAAGCCCGGCAAAAAACTCAGCCGCGTGCCTCGAAACCGGCCAGCACATTGACCACATTGGTCCCGATCGGGCCTACCGCGTAGCCGCCCTCCAGGCAGAACAGCGTCGGCAGTTTCAGTCCCGCCAGCCGCGCGCCCAGTGTGACGAAATCGGCAGAATCGAGCTGGAAGCGCGAGATCGGATCGCCGCGGTAGGTGTCCACCCCCAGCGACACCACCAGCGCCTCGGCGCCGAAGCGGGCGATCTGATCCAGCGCGCAATCCAGCGCCACGAACCAGGTGCTGACGCAAGAACCGGCAGGCAGCGGGAAGTTGAAGTTGTAGCCCAGCCCCTCGCCTTCGCCCTTCTCATCCGCGAAGCCGAGGAAGAACGGGTACTCGGTGCGCGGATCGCCGTGTATCGACAGGAACAGCACGTCGGCGCGGCGGTAGAAGATGTCCTGAGTGCCGTTGCCGTGGTGGTAGTCGACATCCAGCACCGCCACCCTATGCATGCCCCGGTCGCGCAGCGCCTGGGCGGCGATGGCGGCGTTGTTGAGAAAGCAGTAGCCGCCGCAATAGTCGAAGGCGGCGTGATGGCCGGGCGGCCGGGTCAACGCGAACACAGCCCGCTCGCCGCCGATCAACCTGTCGGCTCCGGTCAGCGCGGTGTCGGCGGCCGCGGTCGCCGCCGCCCAGGTGCCGGCGGTGATCGGCGTGCCGCAATCCATAGAGTAATAGCAGAGCTGGCCCTCCACGTGATCGGGAACAGCCTCCCTCAGACGGCGGACCTGCCACATCTTGGGCAGTGCGTCATAGTCGCGGCCCATATCGCTCCAGCGCTGCCAGGCGGTTTCCAGAAAGCGCGCGTAGTCGGCGTCGTGCACGCGCAGGATGGGGTCCAGGCCGTGGCGGCGCGGATGGATGATGTCGCCCAGCTCGCGCTCGCGGACGGCGGCCAGCACCATATCGGCGCGCGACGGGGTTTCGAAACAGGGTTTGAGGGTGCCGTCGATCAGCTCGGACTGGCCGTGCTGCAGGCGGTGGGAATCGGAATAGACGGTGAGCATGGCGTTTTCCCGCAGAGGAATGCCTTATGCTCCCGCCATGGCGCCGCGTGGTCAAACATTGATGGGCGCGAACTTGCGCCAGGACAAGCGCCGCTCAGACCACCAGGCCGGACACGTAGTACCAGCGGCCGTCTTCGCGCAGGAAACGGCTGGTCTCATGCATGCGCTCGGCCTTGCCGCCCACCTTGCAGCGGGCGACGAACTCCACCACGCCCTCCCCGTCCGCCTCCAGTCCGGCTTCGCAGCGCTTCACCTCCAGGCCTATCCACTTCACCACGCCGGCATCCTCATCCAGATGCAGCGCCTCCGGCCGGGTGGACGAATGCCAGGTGGCCAGCAGGTAAGCCTCCAGCCCTAGCGCGTAGGCGCTGTAGCGCGAGCGCATCAAGGCCTGCGCGGTCGGGGCCGGCGGCGCGTCCGGACCAAGGTAGCGGCCGCAGCAGGCCGCCAGTTCGCCGCCGCCGCAGGGGCAGGCGGCGTTCGCGTGTTTCTTCGACTTCATCAGTAACCCAGAGGCGGCAGGCCGTACAGCTTGAGCAGGAAATTGGAGAACGCCGGATCGGCCGGCTTGGGCGAGTATTTGGGCCAGCGCCGCATCCACTCGCGCAGATGCGCTTCCAGCTTGGCGCGGAAGGCGTCGGAGTCGATGCGGCCGGCGTCGCGCTCCACCGTCAGCTGGCGGTAGACGGCGAAGTTGTCGTTGTCGACCGGATTGCCGCCGGCGATGCGCAGCCGGGCGGCGCCTAGCTGGTCGGCCGCCGCGGTGCGGGTCAGCTCGCCCGACTTGACCTTGTCGGCCAGCCGGTTGGCTTCGGCCAGCAACTGGTCCACCTTGCCGGACGCGCGCGGCTGGGCCGATTGCGCCGGCCGGGACGAGGCGCCGGAGCCGGAATGGATGGGCACGCCCAACTGCTGCAGCGCGCTGCAAGCGGTCAGCGAGCCCAGCAGGGAGAAAGCGATGAGCTGTCTTTTCATGGCGGCCATTGTAGCCCGCCCTGCCCGCGCGCCGTCAACGGCAAACGTATTGCGATCGATTGCGCGCGGGGCTGGCCGCTCAGCCCAGGTGCTCGAACAACACGGTGGACAGGTAGCGCTCGCCGAAGGACGGGATCACCACCACGATCAGCTTGCCGGCGTTTTCCGGCCGTTTGGCCAGTTGCAGCGCCGACCACACCGCCGCGCCGGAGGAAATGCCGACCAGAATGCCTTCCTTGGTGGCCACTTCGCGCGCGGTCTGCAGCGCGTCCTCGTTCTTGACGCGGATGATTTCGTCGTAGATGCCGGTATTGAGAATGCCCGGCACGAAACCGGCGCCTATGCCCTGGATCGGGTGCGGACCCTTGGGACCGCCGGAGAGCACCGGCGACGCGTCCGGCTCCACCGCGACGATCTGCACGCCGGGCTTGCGCGCCTTCAGCACTTCGCCGACCCCGGTGATGGTGCCGCCGGTGCCCACGCCGGCCACGAAGATGTCCACCTTGCCGTCGGTGTCGTTCCACACTTCCTCGGCGGTGGTATGGCGGTGGATTTCCGGATTGGCCGGGTTCTCGAACTGCTGCGGCATGAAATAGGTGTCGGGGAATTCGTCGACCAGCGCCTTCGCCTTGGCGATGGCCCCGCCCATGCCGTCCGGCCCCGGCGTCAGGATCAGCTCGGCGCCGTAGGCTTTCAGCAACTGGCGGCGCTCCTTGCTCATCGACTCCGGCATGGTGATCGCCAGCTTGTAGCCGCGCGCCGCGCACACCATCGCCAGGCCGATGCCGGTGTTGCCCGAGGTCGGCTCGACGATGACGGTGTTGGGGCCGATCTTGCCGGCCGCCTCCGCCGCGTCCAGCATCGCCACCGCGATGCGGTCCTTGACGCTGTGCGCCGGATTGAAGAATTCCAACTTGGCGACCACCGTGGCGCCAACGCCCTCGGTGACGCGGTTGAGCTTGACCAGCGGGGTGTTGCCGATCAGGTCGGTGATGGTATTGGCGATGCGCATGATCTTATTCCTCATCCTGCTAAAATGACGATGCCGATATTCCACGGCATCATAATCAATACGATGCGGGCGACCTAATATTGTTTGCTTATATCCAGCAAACCAAACTCCGGCTACCCTCTCTAACCCGCCGCCGACCGCCTGCGGCCAGCCTGGAAACAGGCCAGCCGCCGCTGCGGAGAAAACGCCGGCGGACTCAAACCGCTTTGTTATAGTCAATGCAAACACAGGCAAGGTTCATATGCCCACCCAGGAAACCCTGATTCCGCTGTCCGGCTGGCGCCGCAAACTGTACATCGTCATCTACGAGGCCGACACCCGCGCCGGGCGCATTTTCGACATGGCGCTGATCGCCGCCATCCTGCTCTCCGTCGCCTGCGTGATGCTGGAAAGCGTGTCGTCGATACGCCAGCGCTACGGCACGCTGCTGACCGTGCTGGACTGGCTGTTCACCCTGCTGTTCACCATCGAGTACGCGCTGCGGCTGATCTGCGTGCACAAGCCGATGCGGTATGTGAAGAGCTTCTTCGGCATCATCGACCTGCTGTCCATCCTGCCGCTCTACCTCGGCCTGTTCATCCCGGAAAGCCGCTTCCTCGCCGACGTGCGCATCCTGCGCCTGCTGAGGATGTTCCGCATCCTCAAGCTCAGCCGCCACCTGGGCGAGGCGGCCCAGCTGCGTAAGGCGCTGATGGCCAGCCAGCGCAAGATCACCGTGTTCCTGGTGACCGTGGTGCTGCTGGTGATCGTGCTGGGCACGCTGATGTATGTGATAGAAGGCCCCGAGCACGGCTTCACCAGCATCCCGATCAGCATCTACTGGGCCATCGTCACGCTGACCACCGTCGGCTTCGGCGACATCACGCCGAAAACGCCGCTGGGACAGGCGCTGGCCAGCCTGGTGATGATCACCGGCTACGGCATCATCGCGGTGCCGACCGGCATCGTCAGCGCCGAGATCGCCCGCAGTTCGCCGCCCGAGCCTTCCGAAAACCGCTCCGCCACCCGGCTGTGCCCGCATTGCTTCAGCGAGGGGCACGACTGGGACGCCCGCCACTGCAAGCACTGCGGCGGCCAGCTGCCGCGCCCGGCCAAGGGCGAGGTCAGCTAAGCGCCCGCCGGTAAGCGTCCAGCGCGCGGGTGTCGAAAGCCACCAGCCTCACCTCGCGCAGGCCATGGGGCCGGCTGGACAGCCAGGCCCTCAGCGCGCCGGCCGCCAGACCGCAGGCGGCCTCCAGCGGATAGCCGTAAACGCCGCAGCTGATCGCCGGAAACGCGATGCTGGCCACGCCATGGCGCGCGGCCAGCTCCAGGCTGTTGCGGTAGCAAGCCGCCAGCAATTCCGGCTCGCCCTCTCCCCCGCCCTGCCATACCGGCCCCACGGTGTGGATCACGTAGCGGGCGGGCAGCAGATAGCCATCGGTCAGCCTCGCCTCTCCGGTCGGGCAGCCTCCGAGCAAACGGCAGGCTGCCAGCAGGCCTGGGCCCGCCGCCTGATGAATCGCGCCGTCCACCCCGCCGCCGCCCAGCAGGCTGTTGTTGGCCGCATTGACGATGGCGTCCACCTCCATGCCGGTGATGTCGCCCTGAACACATCGCAGCAAATCTTCCATATCGTCTCCTTCGCCTCGCAGCCCGCGCCCGATCTCCGGCCGCTATAAAGCCTCCGGGTGGTATCATGGCCGCTGCCGCAATGGCGGGTTTCAATTCACGCTATTGTCATTTATTCGACACAACAGAGACAAATCGCCTCCGCCAAATAGCAAGCGTTTACTCTGGCTGCGGCGCTGACGCAACATGCCATTGGCAATCCTAATCGCTCCGCCCGGCAGGGAACAAGGCTGCGCCAAGCTTTGCGGCCCGCTGTGGATAACTTTGTTGATAAGCCGGTGCACAGTTGGGCTAAACCCTTGCCAAGCGCGGCTTCCACTGGTTTTTCACGCCGGGGATTGATTTTTGTAAGATATTGATTTGATTGCACTTTGAATCAGATATCAAACGCTACGCAGGTGGGAGGCCGCCCGCGTCCCTTGAATATTTACTCCAGTGAAGCATTGTGGATCACTTGACAAGATACAATTTCCCTGATCAGAGCCAGGACGTGATCAGCGTCTCCTCCCTCAACCGCATGGCGCGGGACCTGCTGGAAGCGGGCATTCCGCCAGTGTGGATAGGCGGGGAAATTTCCAACCTGACGCTGGCCGCCTCCGGCCACGCCTACTTCTCGCTGAAGGACGGCGGCGCCCAGCTGCGCTGCGTGATGTTCCGCCACAAGCTGTCCCTGCTGCCGTTCCGGCCGCAGGAAGGCATGCAGGTGGAGCTGCGCGGCCAGGTGACGCTGTACGAGGCCAGGGGCGAATTCCAGATCAACGTCGGCGAGATGCGCGCCGCCGGGCTAGGCAGGCTGTACGAGGCTTTCGAGCGGTTGAAGGCGCGGCTGCAGGCCGAGGGTCTGTTCGACAATGCCCGCAAGCGCGAGCTGCCCGTCCACCCCGCGGCCATCGGCATCGTCACCTCCCCCGCCGCCGCCGCGCTGCGCGACGTGGTCAGCACGCTGCGCCGCCGCATGCCGGGCATCCCGCTGATCCTCTACCCGGCCCAGGTGCAGGGCGAAAGCTCGGCCCGGCAGATCGCCGATGCCATCCGCCAAGCCGGCGAGCGCCGCGAGGTCGACGTGCTGATCGTCTGCCGCGGCGGCGGCAGCATCGAAGACCTGTGGTCGTTCAACGAGGAAATCGTCGCCCGCGCCGTCGCCGCCTGCCCGATTCCCACCGTCAGCGGCGTCGGCCACGAAACCGACTTCACCATCTGCGACTTCGTCGCCGACCGCCGCGCGCCGACGCCGACCGCGGCGGCGGAGCTGGTATCGCCCAACCGCGAGCACCTGGCCATTCAGCTGGAGCAAACCCGCCGCGCGCTGGAGCGGGCGCTGGGCCGGCTGCTCACCGACAAGGCCCAGCAGCTGGATTTCCTCGGCCGCCGGCTGACCCACCCCGGCGCCAGATTGCAAACCCAGCGCGAACGGCTGAACACGCTGTCGCAAACGCTGAAGCAACGCGTACATGCCGCCTTCGAACAGGGCCGCTGGCGGCTGCAGCTGGCCGGCACCCGCCTCGCCCGCCACCAGCCGGATCTGGACGCGGGCAGACAGGCGCTGCAGCAACGGCAGGCCGCGCTGATCCGCGCGCGCGACCGGCTGCTGGAGCGCCGCGCCCAGCGGCTCGCGCAGCTGGCCGCCACGCTGACCGCGCTCAATCCCGATGCCGTGCTGGCGCGCGGCTACGCCATCGTGCAAAAACAGGATGGCCAGGCGGTCAAGAACCCGGCCGAGCTGCTCAACCACGAAAAGGTGACGCTGCGGCTGGCCGAAGGCAGCACCGAAGCCCGTATCGAGCATTCCGAAGGCGCGCAAGCCCAGCTGCCGTTTTAAGGCCTGCTAAAGATCCCTGCCGGCGAAAACCTCGCGGCAAGGAGCCAGATGCGCCATCAACGGCGCCTGGCCACGCCTCTGGTTTCACCCCGGTGCCGCCGACTATCAGCCCCATCCCGTGAAAGACGCCGCCGGCGTCTTTTTTCATTTCCGTTTCACTCTTCCGGAACGGTTTATTTCCACAGAAATAATTTGCCGATTATTTATCCAAGCGCAGCTTAAAATAAATCCCGCCTTATTTTATTTCTCCGCGCCATATTCTTATCAAATCACGCATTTGCTGATCCAGATTAATCCTTTCCGATTGACGACGTCATTTAGCTTTGCGATCATGCGCCGCAACAAAAACATTCATCCGCGCAGCGCATTGATTTTAATGAATGTTCGCAATTGAATGGTCGCTGTTGGCTATATAAAAATGGCGTGAGAAAACATGCTGACCAATTTAAACAAGGCTGACAAACAGCCGCATGAAACCCATCAACACAAGGCATTGAATATGAAACCGAAGCAAATCAATAGCGCCGCCGAATTTGAAAGCCAAATTCAGAAAAGTTTGGACCTTGCCAAAATGATTCGATTAAGCGCCGAGGAAATAGAAATGATCAGCGGCGGCGCGCAGGAAAATCCGCCGCGCATGACAGGGAAAATCGTACAGCCATCAGCCAAGCAATAAAAGCGGCCATCCATTCCGCCCAAGCGGCGGGCGAACATTCATTCAGGCGCTTCGCGAACCAATATGAACAACGACCAAACCCGGCTCTGTCCCAGCTCCACCTTCGAAGGCGATGGCAATATGGTGTTCGGCATCGTGGGCGGCAGCGCGCATCAGCGTCGCGTGATCTATCTGAAACAAATGCTGCCGGCCGCCGGGATCGACCGTTCCCGCTTGGACGGCATCGCGCCGGAGGAAGTGTTCCGCACCGCCGGTCCTTGCGCCCAGGCCCGTTGCGCCCATCACGACAATGCCGCCTCGCGCTGCACGCTGGCCGAGCGCGTGGTGGCCGCGGCGGACGAAGTGGTGGACCGGCTGGCCTACTGCGCGATACGGCCCCGCTGCATGTGGTGGAGCCAGCACGGCCGCGACGCCTGCGCGCGCTGTCCACAGGTGGTATCCATCGATCGCCTGCCGGGTGAAGCCATCGCCCAGGCCCGAATCCCGCCCCGGCACGCCGCCGCCGGCCACTGAACCCCTTCCAGCAATCGCTCAGAAAAGGAAAATCGCCATGAAGCAAAGCCAGACCCTTCAACACGCCGAGTGGGACGCTCAGCTCGACCGCAGCCTGGAAATCGCCCAGCTGGTGCGCCTGAGCGCCGACGAGATCGAATGCGTATCCGGCGGGCAGGCCAACAACGGGCCGAGCACCGGCTTCGTGCCGCGCAAGCCGCCGACGACCGGCTTCGTTCCGCAGCCCTGAGCCCGCCATGAAAAAGGCCGCTCCCGATGGAGCGGCCTTGGCTTTTGCGATACGAATTCGCGTCAGGCTTGCGGGCGCAGCGCCGGCGGCAGCGCGAATACTGTGCTCTCCTCCACCCCGGGCAGCTCGGTGACCTGGGTGACGTCGAACGCCTTGATGCGGTCGATCACCGCCTGCACCAGCACTTCCGGCGCGCTGGCGCCGGCGGTGACGCCGACGCGGCGCTTGCCGACGAACCATTCCGGCTCCAGCAAGCTGGCGTTGTCGACCATATAGGCGTCGACGCCCTTCAGCGCCGCCACTTCCCGCAGGCGGTTGGAATTAGAGCTATTGGGCGATCCCACCACCACCACGATATCGCACTGGTCGGCCAGCAGCTTCACCGCGTCCTGGCGGTTCTGCGTCGCGTAGCAGATGTCGTCTTTCTTCGGACTGTGGATCTTGGGGAAGCGGGCCTTCAGCGCGGCGATGATGTCGCGGGTCTCGTCCACCGACAGCGTGGTCTGGCTGACGTAAGACAGCGCGTCCTCGCGCTTGACCTGCAGCGTGGCGACGTCGTCTACCGTTTGCACCAGATACATGCCGGAATCCACCTGGCCCATCGTGCCTTCCACTTCCGGATGGCCGGCGTGGCCGATCATGATGATTTCCATGTCAGCCTTGTGCATCCTCTTCACCTCGACATGCACCTTGGTCACCAGCGGACAGGTGGCGTCGAACACCGTCAGCCCCAGCGCCTCGGCCTCCGCCCGCACCGTCAGCGGCACGCCGTGGGCGGAGTAGATCAGCGTGCTGCCGGGCGGCACGTCTTTCAATTCCTCGATGAACACCGCGCCCTTGTTGCGCAGGTCATCGACGACGAAGCGGTTGTGCACCACTTCATGGCGCACGTAGATGGGTGCGCCGTACAGCTCGATGGCGCGCTCGACGATGGCGATGGCCCGGTCGACGCCGGCGCAGAAGCCGCGCGGGTTGGCGAGCATGATGGTCTTCGTCATCAGAATTTCCTCAATCGAGCCGGAACCGCGTCCCGGCAGGTGCGCGAATGGCCCGCTGCGCGGGCCATCGCCTTGCATTCACAACGGCGTGTCTCAGTTCGACGGTTTTTTCAGGCTGTCCAACACCATCAGCGCCGCGCCGACGCAGATGAAGGAATCTGCCAGGTTGAACGCCGGGTAGAACCACTGGTTGTAGTAGTGGAGCATGATGAAATCGATAACGTGGCCATAAGCCAGGCGGTCGATCACATTGCCCAGCGCGCCGCCCATGATGAAGGCCGCGGCCAGGTTCATCATGCCGGAAAAACGCCGCTTGACGATGTTCCATCCCAGCCAGCCGGACACGGCGAAGGCCAGGATGGTGAACAGATACTTCTGCCAACCGCCGGCATCGTGCAGAAAACTGAACGCCGCGCCGGGATTGTAGACCAGGGTGAAATTGAAAAAGCCTTCCACCACCGGCCGAATTTCGCCGTACTGGAAGCGGCTGTTGAAATACAGCTTGCTGATCTGGTCCAGTACGATCACCAGGGCCGCCAGCGCGAACCACTTGGGCCAGCTGCGGGCGCCGGGCATAGTCATTGCAGAATCCATCTATCGGTATCCATGGGCTGGCGGGGCCGCCTCGGCGGCCCCGGCGGACGGTCAGGCGTGCAGCCGCGGCTCGCCCTTGCCGTCCAGGTTGTCGACGCAACGGCCGCAAACGGCGCCGTGTCCGGCGTGGCTGCCCACGTCGGCGCGGTAGTGCCAGCAGCGGTCGCACTTGCCGTGCGCGGACGGGGATACCCGGATGGCCAGCTCGCCAGCCTCGCGCACACCCGCCTTGGACACGATCAACACGAACTTCAGTTCCTCGCCCAGGCTGGCCAGATGGCGGGCCAGCTCGGCCGGCGCGTCGATTTCGATCTCCGCCTGCAGCGAAGAGCCCAGCTTGTCGGCGCTGCGCAGCTCCTCGATCTCCTTGTTAACCGCGACGCGCAGCTCGCGGATCGCTTGCCACTTGGCGGACAAGGCGGCCTCGCGTTCGACGGCCTGCGCCGGGAACTCATGCCAGATGTGGTACAGCGTGGACTCTTCCTCGCTGTCCACCAGCACATTCCACGCCTCGTCGGCGGTGAAGCACAGGATGGGCGCCACCATCAGCAACAGGCTGCGGGTGATGTGGTACAAGGCGGTCTGCGCGCTGCGGCGGGCGTGGCTGCCGGCCTGGGTGGTGTACAGGCGGTCCTTGATCACGTCCAGGTAGAACGCGCCCAGGTCTTCCGAGCAGTAGCCGACCACTTCCTGCACCACGTGGTGGAAGGCGTAGCGGGAGTACAGCTCGCCCACCACTTTTTCCTGCACCTCGCGGGCGCGCAGCAGCGCGTACTGGTCCAGCTCCACCATCTTCTCCAGCGGCACGGTGTGCTCCAGCGGATCGAAGTCCGACAGGTTCGACAGCAGGAAGCGGATGGTGTTGCGCAGGCGGCGGTAGCTTTCCGTAGTGCGCTTCAGAATCTCCTGCGACAGCGACATGTCGCCGGAGTAGTCGGCACTGGCGACCCACAGACGCAGGATGTCGGCGCCCAGAGTGCCGCAGATCTCTTCCGGCGCGATGCCATTGCCCTTGGACTTGGACATCTTGTAGCCCTTGTCGTCCACGGTGAAGCCGTGGGTCAAGAGCTGCTTGTACGGCGCGCGGCCGATGGTGGCGCAGCCGGTCTTCAGCGACGACTGGAACCAGCCGCGGTGCTGGTCGGAACCTTCCAGGTACAGGTCTGCCGGCCAGGCCAGCTCCGGGCGCTGCTTCAGCACCGCGAAGTGGGTGGCGCCGGAGTCGAACCACACATCCAGCGTGTCCGTCAGCTTGCGGTATTGCTCGGCCTCGTCGCCCAGCAATTCCTTGGCGTCCAGGCTGAACCAGGCTTCGATGCCCTGCTGCTCGATGCGCAGCGCCACTTCCTCCAGCAGCTGGGCGGAACGCGGATGCAACTCGCCCGACTCCTTGTGGATGAAGAAGGTCATCGGCACGCCCCAGTTGCGCTGGCGCGATACGCACCAGTCGGGGCTGTTCTTGATCATCGCGTCCAGACGCGCGCGGCCCCAGGCCGGGAAGAACTCGGTAGCGTCGACGGCGCGCTGGCTGATCTCGCGCAGCGTCTCGCCGCCATTGGCCTGACGGTCCATGCTGATGAACCATTGCGGCGTGGCGCGGAAGATGATCGGCGTCTTGTGGCGCCAGCAATGCGGGTAGCTGTGCTCCAGCTTGGCCTTGTGCACCAGCGTGCCGTGCGACTCCAGCGTCTCGATCACCCGCGGGTTGGCGTCCCATACCAGCATGCCGGCGAACAGCTCGGTGGTGCTCTTGTAGCGGCCGTCGTCGGCAACCGGGTTCGCGATAGGCAGCTTGTACTGCAGGCCGGCCTGGAAGTCTTCCAGGCCATGGGCCGGCGCGGTGTGCACCAGGCCGGTGCCGGCGTCGGTGGTGACGTGGTCGCCCAGGATCACCGGCACCTGACGGTCGTAGAACGGGTGGCGCAGCTGGATCAGCTCCAGCGCCTCGCCCTTGGCTTCGCCCAGCACGCGATATTCGTCGACGCCGTAGCGCTTCATCGCCGACTCGACCAGATCCTTGCCCAGGATCAGCTTGCCCTTAGGGGTGTCGACCAGCTGGTAATCCAGATTGGCGCCGGCGGCGACGGCCTGGTTGGCCGGCAGCGTCCACGGCGTGGTGGTCCAGATCACAGCCATGGCGCCGGAAGCGTCCGCGTCGAAAGCGGCGGAGGCCTTGTCGGCGTCGATCACCTTGAAGCCGACGTCGATCGCCGGCGACACCTTGTCTTCGTATTCCACCTCGGCCTCGGCCAGCGACGAGCCGCACTCGATGCACCAGTGCACCGGCTTCTCGCCCTTGGTCAGGTAGCCGTTTTCATGGATCTTGCCGAGCGTGCGGACGATGTCGGCCTCGGTCTTGAAATCCATGGTCAGATAGGGATTGTCCCAATCGCCGAGCACGCCCAGACGGATGAAGCCCTTCTTCTGGCGCGCCACCTGCTCCTTGGCGTATTCGCGGCACAGTTCGCGGAACTTGGCGGCGGGAATGTCCTTGCCGTGCAGCTTCTCGACCATCAGCTCGATCGGCAGGCCGTGGCAGTCCCAGCCCGGCACATAGGGCGCGTCGAAGCCGGCCAGCGTCTTGGAGCGGACGATGATGTCCTTCAGCACCTTGTTGACCGCGTGGCCCAGATGAATGTCGTTGTTGGCGTACGGCGGGCCGTCATGCAGGATGAACTTGGGCCGGCCGGCGGACAGTTTGCGCAGCTTGTCGTAGCGCTTCTCTTCCTGCCAGCGCTTGACCCAGGCCGGTTCGCGTTTGGCCAGATCCCCGCGCATGGCGAAGGGTGTATCCAGCAGGTTTACGGTTTTACGATAATCGATGCTCATGCCTGCTCTCGCTGCAAACTTGTCAAATAGGTCTTGGCGCTGGCCGCGTCGCGCTCGATCTGGGCCACCAGGGTCGCCAGATCATCATAGCGCTCTTCGTCGCGCAGTTTCTTCAGGAAGCGTACCGTCAGCCGCTGGCCGTACAGATCGCCCGAAAAATCGAACAAATGCACTTCCAGCTTGTAATCCGGGGTGTCGCTGACCGTCGGGTTCAGGCCCAGGCTGGCCACGCCGCCCAGGCGGCCCTGCGGCGCGTCGACCTCCACCACGAACACGCCCTTCAGAGCCGGCTTCAAATGCGGCAGGTGGATGTTGGCGGTGGGAAAGCCTATCGTGCGTCCCAGCTTCTGGCCATGCATCACTTTGCCCGATATCCGGTATACGCCGCCCAACAGCGCGTTGGCCGAGTCCAGATCGCCGGCGCCCAAGCGCTCGCGTACCAAGGTGCTGGAAGCGCGTTCGCCCTTGACCAGCACCGACGGCATCGCCTCGGTGGCGAAGTGCGGACAGGAAGCCAGCAACTCGAAATCGCCCTTGCGGCCGGCGCCGAACTGGAAATCGTCGCCGATCAACAAATACCGTGTTTTCAGTTCCCGCACCAGCACCTGGTCGACGAAACCCTGCGCCGACATATTGGAAAAGCTGTGGTTGAAACGGTAAACGAACACGTAATCGATCAAGCCCAGCTCTTCCAGCAGCGCGAACTTGTCGCGCAAGGTGGACAAGCGAGCCGGCGGATTGGCGCGGGCGAAAAACTCGCGCGGGTGCGGCTCGAAGGTCAGCAAAGCCGTTGGCAACGCGCGCGCGCGCGCTTCCGAACGCAAACGTTCCAGCATGCGCCTGTGGCCTTGGTGCACGCCATCGAAGTTGCCGATGGTCAACGCGCATCCTGGCAGGGCGAAACGACGCGGATCCCCCAGAAATACCTGCATTCGCTGTCTTTACATACGTCCCGAAACCTTCGATTGTAGCCGCCGGCTAGCGATAGCGTCCAGCCATGATCTGGAAGGAAAGCAAACAAAAAGCCCCGCTTGTTGCGGGGCTTTTTGACGTTTGGCAAAAATTAGTTGCCAGACTTCTCTACCACGGACTCTTTAACAGCGTCGATGGTCACTTCTACGCGACGGTCAGACTCGATGCAAGCCTTGATTTCGGCGTTTTGCTTCTTGTTCTTCACGTATTTCGGGAACTTGGCCTTGCACTCTTCGGTCATCTTGGCTTCAGCCTTGCCCTTGCCAACTGCGGCAACCTTCTCGGCCGGCACGCCAGCGTTCACGAAGTAGTTCTTAACAGCGTCGGCGCGGTTCTGGGACAGAGCGTTGTTCAGCTTGTCGGAACCCATGAAGTCGGTGTAACCGTCGATTTCAACACCGTTCAGGTAACCCTTGCCGGCGTGAGCCTTCAGCTTGGCGACCAGCGGGTCCAGTTCGTTCTTGGCGTCAGCGCGCAGAACGGACTTGTTGAAGTCGAACAGAACCTTGGCGGACAGGGTCACTTTTTCCTTCACGGAAACCAGAGCCGGCTTCGGAGCGGCGACAACCGGCTTGGCGGCTTCGCGATCGCCACATTCAACCAGACCGTCCTTGGCCTTGTCGAAATAGGTGGTCTTCCAGCATTCGCCGTAGCTGTTGCGGGTCACTGCGTCAGTGGATTGGTCAACGGCATAACCCGGTTTGGCAGCAAAAGCGCTAGCAGAAACCAACAGGGCGGCAACCAGTGCGCTCAGTTTCAGCTGTTTAGTCATGTTATTCCCTCTTTAATCTATAAAATGGGTAGCAATGCGGGCTGACGCAAAGACCACGCGAACTAAGTTGACTGCAAACATCAGGGATGGCTACATGCTGTGTTGATGCAGTTAACCCGCACTATAGGAATGCTGCAACACCATGTCAACACGGCGTCGGGCGCTTTGTCGCGTCAGCGTTGTATAAATACATCACATTTCGCTAAATTATACCCGAAGCTGTATCGATCATGCGACACATTACGGTCTTGTGACGCGTCGGCGAAACAGTGGCAACGGCTGCCTATAAGTCACCTGATAGCTATCACTGAAGGTATTGTAATAATCACCATCATCCAGCGACTTGCCGTCCTTGACCGCGAAGGCGTCGAAACCCACCTGCCACAAGGGCCGGATCAGATCCGCCCAGACATCGCCCACCGCCCTCAGCTCGCCTGCATAATCATAGCGCTCGCGCAACAGCCTGGCGAGGCTGTAGCCGCGTCCATCGGTGAAGGCGGGAAAATCCACGGCGACCAGCGCCAGTTCGGCCAGATAAGGCTGCAATTGCGCCGGATCGTCGTCCGGCGACAGATAGACGCCGACGTTCCCCTCTCTCGCGCGCCAAGCGCCGGCATCCGCCAGCCAGCTGGCCAGCGGCACGATCACGTCCTCGGCGGGATCCGCGTCTGGCAGCTTGCCGCTCTCGTCCGGCCGCAGCAGCCGCCAGTGGTCGGCCTGCAGCCGGCCATCCTTAATGAACTGGGGCATACACCCTCTCCTTGAACGGTTCGGCGCCGAGGCGGCGCAAGGTTTCGATGAAGCGCTCGCCGTTCTGCCGCCGCTCGATGTAGACCTGCATGATCTTGGAGAAAGCCACCGGCACGTCGGCCTGGGCGAAAGACGGGCCGATCACCTTGCCGATGGCGGTGTCGCTGCCCTGGCTGCCGCCCAGCGTGATCTGGTACCACTCCTCGCCATTCTTATCGACGCCGAGAATGCCGATATTGCCGATGTGGTGATGGCCGCAGGCATTCATGCAGCCGGAGAAGTTACAGGCGATGTCGCCCAGATCATATAAATAATCCAGATCGTCGAAAGTCTTCTGGATCGCGTTGGCCACCGGAATGGAGCGCGCATTGGCCAGCGAGCAGAAGTCGCCGCCCGGACAACTGATGATGTCGGTCAGCAGGCCGATGTTCGGCGTCGCCATGCGCAGTTGCCGCGCCTCTCGCCACAGCGTGTACAGATCCTTCTGCTCGACGTCCGGCAATACCAGATTTTGTTCGTGGGCTACGCGCAGCTCGCCGAAACCGAAACGTTCGGCCCAGTCGGCGGCGGCTTCCATCTGCTCGGCGCTGATGTCCCCCGGCGGCGCGCCGGTCTCCTTCAGCGACAGGACCACCGAACGGTAGCCGGACAGCCGGTGGCCGCGGGTGTTGCGCTCGAACCAGCGGGCGAAGGCCTTGTCCTCGGCCAGCGGACCGGCCAGCTCGGCCGGGTCGTCGGCAAGCATCTTGTAAGCCGGATCACCGAAGAAGCTGGCGTAATGGACGACATCCTCGTCGCGGAGAGTCGCCGGGCCATCCTTCAGATGGCGCCATTCGTCCTCCACCTTGGCGGCAAAACCGTCCCGCGTCAGCGCCTTGACCAGAATCTTGATCCGCGCCTTGTACTTGTTATCGCGGCGGCCGAAACGGTTGTACACCCGCAAAACCGCGTCCAGATAGGTCAAGAGATGCTGGCGCGGCAAGAACTCGCGGATCACTTCGCCCACCATCGGCGTGCGTCCCAGGCCGCCGCCCACGATCACCTTGAATCCCGCCTCGCCGGCCTCGTTGCGGCTGACGTGCAGGCCGATGTCGTGGACCATGGTCGCCGCGCGGTCTTCCACGCTGCCGGACACCGCGATCTTGAACTTGCGCGGCAGGAAGGTGAATTCCGGGTGCATCGTGCTCCACTGCCGGATGATCTCGCAGTAGGGGCGCGGATCGAACAGCTCGTCGTCGGCCACGCCGGCGAAAGCGTCGGTGGTGGTGTTGCGCACGCAGTTGCCGGAGGTCTGGATCGCGTGCATTTCCACCGTGGACAGCTCTTCCAGGATGTCCGGCACGCTCTCCAGCGCCGGCCAGTTGAACTGGATGTTCTGCCGGGTGGTGAAATGGCCGTAGCCCTTGTCGTAGCGGCGGGCGATGTCGGCCAGCTTCCGCAGCTGCTCGCTGCGCAAGTGGCCGTAGGGAATCGCCACCCGCAGCATGGGCGCGTGGCGCTGGATGTAGAGGCCGTTCATCAGCCGCAACGGCCGGAATTCGTCCTCGGACAGCTCGCCTGCCAGGAAGCGGCGGGTTTGATCGCGGAACTGGACCACGCGCTCGCGCACCAGCCGATGGTCTACTTCATCGTATCGATACATGTTTGGATTCCAGCGGGAATGCCGACGACTGCGGGCCGGCGGTTCAAACGGGGCGTTGCAGCGGACTGGACTTCGCGTGCAGCCCGCACTCCTTGGTTTCCGGGTTTTCCCACCACCAGCGTCCGGCTCGCACATCCTCGCCCGCGCTGATGGCGCGGGTACAGGGCGCGCAGCCTATCGACGGATAGTGCCGGTCGTGCAGCGCGTTGTACGGCACCTGGTTTTCCTTCAGGTACTGCCACACCTCGGCCTCGGTCCATTCCAGCAAGGGGCTGAACTTCACCAGGCCGTTGTCGGCGTCGTACTCCCTGTCGGCCAGGTCTTGCCGAGTAGGCGACTGCTGGCGGCGCAGGCCGGTGATCCAGGCCGAACGGCCGGCCAGCGCGCGCTTCAGCGGCTCCAGCTTGCGGATCTGGCAACAGGATTTGCGCAGTTCGACGCTCTGGTAGAAACCGTTGATGCCGTGGAAGTTGACGTACTGCTCGGTGGCGGCGGTGTCGGGGAAATACACCCTGACCGGATGGCCTGGATAGCGCTCGGCCACCCGCTGCATCAAATCATAGGTTTCGGCCGGCAGGCGGCCGGTATCCAGACTGAAGCTTTCCAGCGGCAGATCGAGGCGGGCGATCAGGTCGGTCAGCACCATGTCTTCGGCGCCGTAGCTGTTGGCCAGCACCGCGTCGGGGTGCTCGGCGGCGACGGTTTGCAGCAGGGCCGTGGTGGCGGCGAGTTTGGACTCCAGGCTCATCAAGCGCTCCGGGGATGGTTCGAGCGTATCCTAACCAAAGCGCTTATAAACCTAAAAGAATATTGTGTTAGTATTTAATGACTACAGGTTGTATAGAGGATAGATCGCCAAGATGAAGCTACAACAACTCCGCTACCTGGTCGAAGTGGCCAAGCAGGGCCTCAACGTTTCCGAGGCCGCCGAAAAGCTGCACACCTCGCAGCCCGGCATTTCCAAGCAGATCCGCCTGCTGGAGGACGAACTGGGCATCCAGGTATTCATCCGCAACGGCAAACGGGTGGTCTCGGTGTCCGAGCCGGGCAAGGAAGTGCTGCGCATCTCCGAGCGCATCCTGCGCGAGGCGCAGAACCTGAAGCGCGTCGGCGACGAGTTCTCCCGCGAATCGGAAGGCGCGCTGACCATCGCCACCACCCACACCCAGGCCCGTTACGCGCTGCCGCAGGCCATCGCCGAATTCGTGCGCCGCTATCCCAAGGTGCGCTTGTCGCTGAAACAGGGCAGCCCGACGCAGATCTGCGACATGGTGGTGTCCGGCGAGGCCGATCTCGCCATCGCCACCGAGGGCATCGCGCTGTACAAGGAACTGGCGACGCTGCCCTGTTACGAGTGGAACCGCTCGCTGGTGGTGCCCAAGGGCCATCCGCTGGCCGCGCTGGAGCGGGAGGTGACGCTGGCCGACATCGCCCAATATCCTATCGTCACCTACGATTTCGCCTTCGCCGGCCGCTCCAAGATCAACAAGTCCTTCGCCGAGCAGGGCCTGACGCCCAATGTGGTGCTGACCGCGATCGACACCGACGTGATCAAGACCTACGTTTCGCTGGGCCTGGGCATCGGCATCATCGCCAGCATGGCCTTCGAGCCGGAGCGCGACCACAACCTGACCGCGATCGACGCCGGCCACCTGTTCGAGCCGTCGACCACCAAGATCGGCATCCGCAAGGACGCCTATCTGCGCGGCTTCGCCTACACCTTCATTGAGCTGTTCGCGCCGCATCTGCACCGGCGCGAGGTGGATTCGGCGCTGCTGGCGCACGACGTCGACGACGAGGAATGATCGCCCGCCGAAGCATGCCGACACACAAACGCCCCGGACCAACCGGGGCGTTTTCTTTGGCAGGGCAGGCTAGCGCTTACAGCGTCAGGCCGCCGGTCACCTCGATGGCGGCGCCGTTGATGTAGCTGGCCTCGTCGGACGCCAGGAAAGCGTAGACGTTGGCGATCTCGGCCGGATCTGCCATGCGGCGCATCGGCACCTTGTCTTCCATCGCCTGCAGCACTTTTTCCGGCATCGCCTTCAGGATGGGCGTGGCCACGAAGCCCGGACACACCGCGTTGGCGCGGATGCCCTTCTTGCCCAGCTCCTTGGCCCAGGTCTTGACGAAGCCGATCACGCCGAACTTGGCCGCCGCGTAGTTGGTCTGGCCGAAGTTGCCGTAGACGCCGACCACCGACGACGCGTTCAGGATCACGCCGCCGCCCTGCTCCACCATGGTGTCCACCACGGCGCGGGCACAGTTGTAGACGCCCTTCAGGTTGATGTCGATCACCTTGTCGAACTGGTCTTCGCTCATCTTGATCAACTGCGCGTCCTGGACGATGCCGGCGTTGTTGACCAGCACGTCGATGCGGCCGCAGCGGTTTTTCAGGTCGGCGACCATCTCGGCGATCTGGCCCTTGTCGGTCACATCCACCTTGTAGCCGTAGGCCTCGCCGCCCAGCGCCTTCAGTTCATCCACCACGGTCTTGACCGCGTCCGGGTTCAGGTCGCACACCGCGACGATGGCGCCTTCCTTGACGAATTTCTCCGCCGTCGCCTTGCCGATGCCGCTGGCCGAGCCGGTGATGATGGATACTTTCCCTTTCAAACGCATGTGATTTCCTTCTATCTCTCTGGCTTGCAGATCTCATCAGGTCGCCAGGACGGATGAGCCCGGATGTCTCCATCATCGGCCTTCCCGGCCGGGTCCCCGATTATTGTTTTGTCGCCGCGGATCGCGGATATGAAAAACGGGAGTTTGTGCACCGCAATATAGCGCACGCCCTCCCGTCGGTAAAGTTACGGCCTGTGACAGACCGTATCCGTATGACTTCTGATTACTCCAAGCCCTTGCTGGCCAGGTAGTCTTCGTAGTTGCCGGTGTAGTAGTCGTAGCCGCCCTTGCCGTCCAACTCCAGCACGTGGGTGGCCAGAGAGCTGACGAACTGGCGGTCGTGCGATACGAAGATCAGGGTGCCCTTGTACTTTTCCAGCGCCATGTTCAGGGATTCGATCGACTCCATGTCCATGTGGTTGGTCGGCTCGTCCATGATCATCACGTTCGGCTTCTGCAGGATCAGCTTGCCGTACAGCATGCGGCCCTTCTCGCCGCCGGACAGCACGCGCACCGCCTTGCCCACCTCGTCGCCGCCAAACAGCAAGCGGCCCAGCGTGGCGCGGATCGCCTGCTCGTCGTCGCCCTCCTGGCCCCACTGGCGCATCCACTCGCTCAGGGTCCAGTCGCTGTCAAAGTCAGCCTCGTGATCCTGCGCGAAATAGCCGATCTGGGCCTTTTCCGCCCACTTGATGTTGCCGTAATCGGCAGCCAGGCCTTCGGCGTAGGCTTGCTCGAACGCGCCGGCCAGCAGCTTGACCAGCGAGGTCTTGCCCGCGCCGTTGGGGCCGATGATGGCCAGCCGCGCGCCGGCTTCCAGGATCAGGTTCAGATCCTTGAACAGCACCTTGCTGTCGTAGGCCTTGTTCAGGCTCTCCACCTCCACCGCCTGGCGGTGCAGCTTGAACTTGTCGTCCATCTCGAAGCGGATGAACGGGTTCTGGCGGCTGGACGGCTTCACCTCCACCATCTCGGACTTCAGCTTGTCCACCTGCTTCAGGCGCGAGGTGGCCTGGCGGGCCTTGGACTTGTTGGCGGAGAAGCGGGCCACGAACTCCTGCAGTTCCTGGATGCGCTCCTTGGCCTTGCTGTTGGACGACAGCTGGCGCTCGCGGGCCTGGGCCGACGCGATCATATAGTCGTCGTAGTTGCCCGGGTAGATCCGGATGGTGTTGTAGTCCAGATCCGCCATGTGGGTGCAGACCGAGTTCAGGAAGTGGCGGTCGTGCGAGATGATGATCATGGTGGAGTTGCGCTCGTTCAGCACATGCTCCAGCCAGCGGATGGTGTTGATGTCCAGGTTGTTGGTCGGCTCGTCCAGCAGCAGGATGTCCGGATTGGAGAACAGCGCCTGCGCCAGCAGCACCCGCAGCTTCCAGCCCGGGGCCACTTCGCTCATCGGGCCGAAATGCTGGTCGACCGGAATGCCCACGCCCATCAGCAGCTCGCCGGCACGCGCCTCGGCGGTGTAACCGTCGTACTCGGCGAACTTGGCCTCCAGCTCGGCCGCGCGCATGTAATCGTCTTCAGTGGCTTCCAGGTTGGCGTAGATGGCGTCGCGTTCGCTCATCGCCGCCCACATCTCGGTGTGGCCCATCATCACCACATCGATCACGCGCTGGTCTTCATAGCCGAACTGATCCTGGCGCAGCTTGCCCAGGCGCAGGCCGTTTTCGATGGCGACTTCGCCCGCGGTCTGCTCCAGATCGCCACCCAGGATTTTCATGAAAGTGGACTTGCCGGAACCGTTGGCGCCGATCAGGCCGTAACGGTTGCCTTCGCCGAATTTGACGGTAACCTTCTCGAACAGAGGTTTCACGCCAAACTGCATGGTAATGTTGCTTGTGGTAATCACGCTTGAGGATCCTTCAGCCAGGGCCGTGAACCTGTTTGCGATCTTTTCGCGAGCGTCTCCCGGCCTCTTTGCGCCGAGGCATGGCTTCGCCAAACGCCTCCGGCAGGGACTGACGCCGCGGCGCAGCCATCAAACAGCCGCCGCCGGGCAAGATCTCAAACAAGTTCTAAGTATCGGAAAAACGTAGGATTCTATCACAACGGGGACCATTCCCCGAAGCCTCGCGCGGCCGCGCCTCACGAACTTTTGCCAGCCAGACGAATTCCGATACAATCGTAAACCTTGTAAATCCTTATTCCAGATAGGCAAAACTATGCTTACCGGCAGCTTGGTAGCGCTCGTAACACCGATGTCGAACGATGGGGCGGTGGATTTTGCGGCGTTGCAACGATTGGTTGAGTTCCACATCGAAAACGGCACCGCCGGCATCGTCGCCGTCGGCACCACCGGCGAATCGGCCACCCTGTCGGTGGAAGAACACATCGCCGTGGTGAAAGCGGTGGTCGAGTACGCCAAGGGCCGGGTCAAAGTGATCGCAGGCGCCGGCGGCAACGCCACCAGCGAGGCGATCGAGCTGGGCAAGCTGTCGGCCGATGTCGGCGCCGACATGGTGCTGTCGGTGGTGCCCTACTACAACAAGCCCACCCAGGAAGGCATCTACCAGCACTTCAAGGCCATCGCCGACGAAAGCCCGCTGCCCGTCATCCTTTATAATGTTCCCGGCCGCACCGTCGCCGACATGGGCAACGACACCGCGCTGCGCCTGGCCGCCCATCCGAACATCGTCGGCCTGAAGGACGCCACCGGCGACATCGGCCGCGCCTGCGACCTGGCGCTGCGCGCGCCGGAAGGCTTCGCGCTGTACTCGGGCGACGACGCCACCGGCATGGCCTTCATGCTGTGCGGCGGCCACGGCGTGATCTCGGTCACCGCCAATATCGCGCCCAAGCAAATGAGCGAACTTTGCCAAGCCGCCACCTCCGGCGACGCCCGCAAGGCCCGCGCCATCAACGACAAGCTGCAAGGCCTGCACAAGCAGCTGTTCGTGGAGCCCAACCCGATCCCGGCAAAGTGGGCGCTGGAGCGGATGCGACGCATCCCCGCCGGCATCCGCCTGCCGCTGACCCCGCTGAGCGCCGCCGCCCAACCTCTGGTTGACGCGGCGCTAAAACAAGCCGAAGTCATTTGATTCACCCCCGAAAGATGGGAGTAAGCATGAAACGAAGCGCGTCCGTCGCGATTCTGCTGGCAAGCGGCGTTCTGGCCGCCTGCAGCACCCAGCAACCGCTGAGCAAGCCTCTGGACTTCAAGTCCGACGCTCCGAAAACCACCGCCAACAGCCTGGAAGTGCCGCCCGATCTGACCGCGCCGCAAGTCCAGAACAAGTACAACCTGCCTGGCGGCGCCATCGCGACCAACGCCGATGCCGCGGAGCCGGCAGTCGGCTCGCCCGTCGCCGTCAATCAGCTGGACAACATCAAGATGGAGCGCGCCGGCACCCAGCGCTGGCTGCTGGTGGGCAACAAGAAGGCCGCCGAGCTGTGGCCGGTGCTGAAGGCGTTCTGGCAGGAAAACGGCTTCGTGATCAAAACCGAGGACCCGAGCCTCGGCATCATGGAGACCGACTGGGCGGAAAACCGCGCCAAGCTGCCAAACGACGGCCTGCGCAAGCTGCTGGAAACCGTCGGCCTCGGCAGCGTGTACTCCACCGGCGAGCGCGACAAGTTCCGCATCCGCCTGGAAAACACCCCGCAAGGCACCGAGGTCTACTTCTCGCACCGCGGCATGGAAGAGGTCTACGCCGACAACAGCAAGACCAACACTGTGTGGCAGCCGCGCGCCACCGACCCCAACCTGGAAGCCGAGCTGCTGGGCCGCTTCATGATGCGGCTGGGCATGAACGAAGAGAAAGCCCGCGACCAGGTCAAGCAAACGCTGGCCAAACCGGCCAAACCGCAGGATCCGATCGTCGACGGCCAACTGCAGCTGTCCGACGGCTTCGACCGCGCCTGGCGCCGCGTCGGCCTGGCGCTGGACCGCGTCGGCCTGATCGTCACCGATCGCGATCGCTCCCAGGGCCTGTACTACGTGAAGCCGGCCAAGGGCGACACCGACAAGGAAGAATCCGGCGGCTTCTGGTCCAACCTGGCCTTCTGGAAGAACAAGGACGGCCAGGCGGTCAAACCGACCGAGCCCGAGTACCGGATCAAGCTGGTGGAACAAGGCGCCACCACCACCTTGCAGATCCAGGACAAGCAGGGCAAGCCGCTGTCCGACGACTTCGTCAAAGCGGCGCTGGGCAAACTGCAGACCGAGCTGCAATAACGCAACAAGCCGTGGACCAAAAAACAACAGCCCGCGAAAGCGGGCTGTTTCTTATGCGGGATTCATTTAATTGCCGCCCGATCGCCAGAAACCGCCAGATGTAATAGCGCTGCTGATTATCGATAGCAATATGTAACGCTTTGTATTCGACAGCAATAACTGTGGTTTTTCCACCAAACATTTACAAATCATCGATCCCGCGCCAAACAGCAGGCGCAAAAAAACCGGCCGAAGCCGGTTTTTTTGTGTTGCTCGCCGCTAATTACTTGGCAGCGGAAGCAGCCGGAGCGGAAGCGTCAGCAGCCGGAGCGGAAGCGGCCGGAGCGGAAGCTTCAGCAGCCGGAGCGGAAGCGGCCGGAGCGGACGCTTCAACTGCCGGAGCGGAGGCTTCAGCCGGAGCTTCTTTTTTACCGCAAGCGGACAGGGCTACGGCCAGCAGGGCAGCAACGAGGAGCGACTGTTTCATTTTTTCTTTACCTTTGAGGATAAGTTGAACAAGACGTCAGTTATCGCACGGTCTCGACAATAAGCCGGGCGACTGAAAATCCATCAGTGAGCAAATTGTATCACGAAAAAAATAGCTGTATAGAGGGCAAAAATCTAAAAAAACCACAATGCCAAGCACAGACTGACATACGTCCACTCCAGCATTAAAACGGGCGTTTGCCCCCTGAATTCAGCCTTCCATCGCGTTGCTCGATCGATACAAGCAAGAAAACTGTTGTTATTCTGCTACAACCAACGGAAGATGCCAATAACCTGACAGATAGCCATCGTACAGCGCGTCCATCATATCGGCGGAATAGCGGCCCGCTGGCAGCCTTCTGCGATTGCCGAAGTGTTGCCAATCGGCAAAATCACCATCGGCAACGTCCACTTTCTCGCCGTTGCAGTAGACGCAAGCATCGCAGAACAGAATCTGGCTCTTGCGGTCCAGCTCCAGCCCCCGCTCGGCCAATGCCTCGGCGAACGTGTCTTCGTCCAACTCCTCCTCCGGCGCATCGTAGAACACATGCGCCTTTGGCTCGGTCAGATAGTGGCCGAGAAAATCGCAGACCGTGTCCTTGTCCCAACGGATCTGCGACAACAGGCCGGCCACCTGCCCTATCATCTCGTCGCCTATCCTCGCCGGATCGGCCTGCAGCTTCAGGTCCGGATCGGCATAGACGCCGTCCAGGCAAACGCGGTCCTGCAGATAGACCAGGAACTGCGTCGCCAGCTCCTGCGCCGGCGGCGCGCGGAAACCGACCGAGTAGGTCATGCCCGGCTCCAGCGCCACGCCGTAGTGCGCGCAATGCGGCGGCAGGTACAGCATGTCGCCGTGCTCCAGCACGAACTCCTGCTCCGAGCGGAAATCCTTCAGCACCCGGATCGGGGCGTCCTCGATGAAGTCGTCGTCGTGCTGGGAGGAAATCTGCCAGCGCTTCTTGCCCCCCACCTGCAGCAGGAACACGTCGTAAGCGTCGAAATGCGGGCCGACCGTGCCGCCAGGCGGAGCATAGCTGATCATCAGATCGTCCAGCCTGGCATAAGGGATGAAGTTGAAGCGCCACAGGATGTCGTCGATGTGCGGCAGGTGATGGTTGACGCCCTGGACCAGCAGCGTCCAGTCGGTCTCGGCCAGCCGGCGGAAGCGAGAGGCGCGGAACGGGCCGCGCTCCAGATGCCATTTGTCCTTCTTGTATTCGATCAGCCTCGACTCGGCGTCATCGCGCTGCGCCAGCTCGGACAACACCGAAAGATCGACGTGCGGGCCGACGTCGGTCAGCGCGCCGCGGATCAACAGCGGCTTCTTGTGCCAGTATTCGGCGAGGAATTGTTCGGGCGACATGCCGCCCAGCAAGTTTGTGGTATTCATCAGCTTTTACGGGCTCAGCCGCCCGTCTATGGTTTACAATACGCCAGCGGACGCGCGAGCGTCCTATCTTGCGGTGGAAGGAACACCCTCGGGACCGTCCCTGTCAAGTTTTTTTACCATCCATCACGGATATCCAACTCATGCAAATCGCCAAAAACACCATCGTCACGATCCACTACGAGATGTTCGACGTCGACAATAACCTGCTCGACAAGACCGAAGAGCCGATCAGCTACCTGCACGGCGGCTACGATGGCATCTTCCCGCTGGTGGAAGAGGCGCTGGAAGGCAAAAACGTCGGCGAATCCATCGACGTGAAGCTGACCTCCGACGACGCGTTCGGCGACCCGGAAGAAGAGCTGATCCGCGTGGAAGATCTGGAAGTGTTCCCGGCCGACGTCGAAGTCGGCATGGTATTCGAAGCTGACGATCCGGAAACCGGCGAACTGCTGCTGTTCCGCGTCACCGACATCGCCGACGGCAAAGCCGTTGTCGACGCCAACCACCCGCTGGCAGGCCAGAGCATCCGCTTCTCCGCCAAGGTGGTGGAAGTGCGCGCCGCCAGCGCTGACGAAGTCAGCCACGGCCACGCCCACGGCGAACACGGCCACCACCACTGATCGGCAAGCGGCGATTCATCGCCCTGTCTAAAAAAGCGGCCTCCGGGCCGCTTTTTTATTCGCGCTCAGTACCCGCGCCGGGCAAAGCGCCAGAATCCGACCAAAAGCACCCCGCCCGCGATCGTCGCGCGCAGCCAATACTCGGCGAACACGCCGCGGTGTCCCAGCAGCCATGCCAGCGCGCCAGCCAGCAGCACCAGCAAGATCAACTCCGCCGTTCGGGCGATGTCGCGCGGCCAGCCATCCGGCCAGGCGAAACGCAGCGCCAGCCTCATCGCTCCCCAACCCAGCAGCGCGCCCACCGTCAGATCAAGCGGCCAGTGCACGCCGATGGCGATCCTGGACAACATCACCAGCCCTGCCAGCGGCAGCCAGACCGCCGCCCTGCCCCAGCCTATGCCGCGCCAGGCGAAGGTGGCCAACGCGGCCGAAGCCATCGCGTGCCCTGACGGGAAAGAGCCGTTGCCAGGCAAGCGGTCAAGCAAATCCACCATCCCGTGCGGCAACACCTGCGGCGGCCTGGGCACGGCGAAACCGGCCTTCAGCGATGCCGCCAGCGCGATGGCCGCCGCGCCGCCGGCGATCAGCGCCGGCAAGCGCCGCGGCTCGCGCCAGCACATGGCCAGCATCAGCGCCAATACGGTCGGCCAATCGCCGAACACGCTGAAAAAGCGCCACAGCGGCGCCGGCAGATGATGCAGCAGCGGATGCAGGAACAAAAACAACTGGCGGTTGGCCTGCGGCCAAGCCGCCAGCGCCGCGCTCAATACCGCCAGCAGGACAGCCGGCCAGAATCGACGAAGCCAGGTCATGGCTCAGTCCGCCTTGCGCCCGACGGTGATGCGGTCCTGGCCGGCCAGATCGCGTATGGTTTCCACCTGGCTCAAGCCGGCGGCGGAAAACAGCCCCCTCACCGCCTCGCCCTGATCATAGCCGTGTTCGACCATCAGCCAGCCGCCCTCGGCCAGCCTCTCCGGCGCGCCAGCAGCGATCTCGCGCAGGCAGACCAGGCCGTCCGCCTCGTCGGTCAGCGCGCCGCGCGGCTCGAAACGCAGGTCGCCCTCGGCCAGATGATGGTCGTCGCGCTCGATATACGGCGGGTTGGACACGATCAAGTCGAAGCGAGCGCCGGCATCCAACGGATCGAACCAGCTGCCCAGCCGAAAATCGACCCGGGCGGCCAGCGCGTCGGCATTCCCGCGCGCGACGGCCAGCGCGTCGGCTGAAACATCCACCGCGCCCACAACCCAGCCCGGGGCTTCCAGCGCCAGCGTGACGGCGATGATGCCGCTGCCGGTGCCCAGGTCCACCGCCCGCGCCGGCGCGCCCCGGTCGACGCGGGACAGCGCCTGCTCGATCAGATGCTCAGTCTCAGGCCGCGGAATCAGCACGCCCGGACGAACCTGGAAATCGCGTCCGTAGAATTCGCGCGCGCCAAGCAGATAAGCCATCGGTTCGCCGGCCAGGCGGCGCGCGGCCAGCGCGTCGAAGGCGGATGCGACATCGTCCGGCAGTTCGCGCTCGGGATGGCCGATGATGGCGGCGTGGGTCAGGCCGGGCCAGGCGCGCGTCAGCAGCATCCGGGACTCCAGCCTGGGCAGGGGGTGGCGCCGCAGCGCCTGTTCTATGGTCGGCATGGTTCTATTACAGCAGGAACAGGGTGGCCAGCCCCAGGAAAATCAGAAAGCCGCCGGAATCGGTGCAGGCGGTGATCAACACGCTGGAACCCAGCGCCGGGTCCTTGCCCAGCTTCTGCATCAGCGTCGGGATCATCACCCCCATGGTGGCGGCCAGCATCAGGTTCAGCGTCATCGCCGCCAGCATCACCAGCCCCAGCGACACGCTGCCGTACAGCAGCCAGGCCACCACGCCGATGACGCTGCCCCAGGCCATGCCGTTGATCACGCTGACGCCCAACTCCTTGCGCCACAGCCGGCCGGCCTGGCCGACCTGCATCTGGCCCATGGCCAGCGCGCGCACGATCATGGTGATGGTCTGGTTGCCGGAATTGCCGCCGATGCCGGCGACGATGGGCATCAAGGCCGCCAGCGCCACCAGTTGGGCGATGGAATGTTCGAAGGCGCCGATCACGCGGGAGGCGAAGAAGGCGGTGCAGAGGTTGATCGCCAGCCAGGACCAGCGGTTCTTCACCGAATCCATCACCGGCGCGAACAGGTCTTCTTCCTCCTTCAGGCCCGCCAGGTTCAGCATTTCGCTGTCGGACTCCTCCCGGATCACGTCCACCATCGCATCCACGGTCAGCCGGCCCAGCAGCGCGCCGCGCTCGTCGACCACCGGCGCGCTGACCAGGTCGTAGCGTTCGAAGGCCTGGGCGGCGTCCACCGCCGGCTCGTCCGGGTGAAAGCTGACCACCTCGGTGGCCATCGCCTCCGCCACCAGCGTATCGGGATCGGACACCAAGAGCTTGCGCACCGACAGCACGCCCTTGAGCAGGCCGGCGTCGTCGGTGACGAAGATCTTGTCGGTCTGGCCGGGCAGATCGTCGAAGCGGCGCAAGTAGCGCAGCACCACTTCGCAGCTGACGTCGGCGCGGATTTTCACCAGCTCGAAATCCATCAGCGCGCCGACGCGGTCGTCGTCGTAGGACAGCACCGCCTGCAATTGGCCGCGCTCTTCCTCGTCCAGCCGGCCCATCGCCTCGTACACCACCTGGCGCGGCAGATCCGGCGCCAGCTCGGCCAGTTCGTCGGCGTCCAGTTCGTCCAGCGCCGCCACCAGCTCGTCGGGCTCCATCACCTCGATCAGCGACTCGCGCACCGCGTCGGATACTTCCAGCAGCACCGCGCCGTCGCGCGAGGGATCGGTCAGGTCCCAGGCCAGCAGCCGGTCTTCCAGCGGCAGCGCCTCCAGCACGTGGGCGATGTCGGCCGGGTGCAGTTGGGACAGTTTCTGTCCCAGTTCCAGCAGATTGTGTTGCGGCGCCTGCGGATCGGCGGCGGCTTCGGCCGCGTCCTGACGCGTAGCAAGATGTTCAAGCTGGCGCTGGCGCTCGATCAGGCGCTGCACCAGGCCCAGGCTTTCCTGCAGACGATCGGCGGATTGTTGCTTGTAGGCAACCGTCATGCACGTCTCCTTCCGCCCACTGGGCGCGCGAAGGGGGCCGACGGTGTGAGGCGGGATTTTATAGAGTGATACGGGATTCGATTAAGGGATAACTGGGTAAGTCCATTGCGTTGGCCGCGGCGTGCCCGCGGCGCGCGAAAAGAAAGTCGCGATTGTAACATATCGTCACAAGCGGCTTCCACCCGCCGCCGCGGACAAGGCGGCGGGCGGGAGCAACGGGATCAGGGCAGTTCGACGTAGCCCATCCGGCGCTGGATGATGCGGGTCTTGCGCGCCAGGCCCGGCGCGCCGCGATGCTCGTCGTAATAGCGCGGATTGGGCACCATCGCGGCCAGCTTGGCGGCCTGGGACGACGACAGGCGCGAGGCGCCGGTGCGGAAGTAATAGCGCGAGGCAGCCTCGGCGCCGAACACGCCGTTGCCCCACTCGATCACGTTCAGGTAGATCTCGTAGATGCGGCGCTTGTCCAGCACCGACTCCAGCATCACCGTGATCAGCGCCTCCTCCAGCTTGCGCCACGGCGTCTTGCCGCTGGACAGGAACAGGTTTTTGGCCAGTTGCTGGCTGATGGTGGAACCGCCGGCGACGATCTTGCCCTTCTGCAGATTCTTCTCGAACGCCGCCTCGATGCCGTCCCAGTCGAAGCCTTCGTGGTCGACGAACTTGGCGTCTTCCGATGCGATCAGCGCCCGCTTCAGATTGGGCGATATCTTGTCGTACGGCACCCACTTGTGGCGCAGCTCGGCCTCGGGGTCGTCCTGCTGCAGCCTGGCCAGCTGCTCGTTCATGAAGGAACTGGCGCCGGGATTGTGGTCGCGCCAATAGACGATATGGCCGAGCACCCACAGGTTATACAGCAGAAAGGCGGCCACCAGGGCCGCCAGGATCTTGAACAGGATGCGCGTCATGCTCAGGCCAGCACTTCCCTCAGCATATTGGTCACCTTGCGCGTCTCGGGCTGCACGCCGCGCCAGATGGAGAACGACTCGGCAGCCTGCTCCACCAGCATGCCCAGGCCGTCGGCCAGCATGCCGGCGTTTTCGCCTTGGGCGCGCTGCAGGAACGGCGTCAGGCCGGCGCTATACACCATGTCGTAGGCCAGCGTGCGCGAGGTGAACACGCCGTGCGGCAGCGGCGGCATCTCGTTGTTCAGACTGGTGGAGGTGGCGTTGATGACGATATCGAAGCTGCGGCCTTCCAGCGCGGGGTAGCCGACCGCCTCCACCTTGCCGTAGCGGGCGAAGTGATGAGCCAGCGCCTCGGCCTTGATCACGGTGCGGTTGACGATGGTCAGGCTGGCGGGCTTCTGCTCCAGAATCGGCTCCAGCACGCCGCGCACCGCGCCGCCGGCGCCCAGGATCAGCACGCGTCGACCGGCGATCGGGTAATCCAGGTTTTCCACGATGTCGCGCACCAGGCCGACGCCGTCGGTGTTGTCGCCGTAGACCTTGCCGTCGCGGAAGGCCAGCGTGTTGACCGCCTCGGCCGCGCGCGCGCGCTCGGTCAGCTCGGACGCGTAGCGGAAGGCGTCGCCCTTGAACGGCAGCGTGATGTTCAGCCCCTTGCCGCCCTTGGCCACGAATTCGCCCACCACCTCGTTGAAGCGGCCGATGTCGGCGAACAGGCGCTCATAGCTGATGTCCTCTCCGGTGGCCCGGGCGAACTCCTCATGGATGAACGGCGACTGGCTGTGGGAGATCGGGTTGCCGATTACGGCGTAACGGTCGGTCATGTCCGGCTTTCCAAAATGCGATATGTTTTGTGCGGCCAAGGCGCCGCCGACAAAACCTCCCGGCGCGCCCTGAAACCGGGCGCGCGCCCATCGGGAATGCGCCGTACGGCGCGTCGTGGCTTTGTCGACAGATCGAAGCTGCGGGTTCACCCCACACTTTGCCGCTTAACGCCGCAAACTTCAACCGCCTCGGACAAGGACTGCGCTCAACCCTGCACCCACGGCAGGCCGCGCCAGCGCCAGCCGCCGACCGAGTTGCGGTGGCCGTCGCCGTCGCGGTCGCCCTCGAAGCCTTCCAGCACGTTGTACACCTCGCTGTAGCCGTTGTCCGCCGCCAGCCGCGCCACTTGATCGGAACGGGCGCCGGAACGGCAGATCACCAACAGCACCGCCTCCGGGTCCACCTGATGAGTCAACTGGGCCAGAAAGTTGGGATTCGGCTCCATGCCGGGATAGCTGCGCCATTCGATGTTCACCGCGCCGGGCACGGTGCCGACGAATTGCCACTCCGCATGGCTGCGCACGTCCAGCAGCACCGCCTTGGGCAGGCCTTGCATCAATTCATAGGCCTCGTCGGGCAGCACCGCTCCGCTGTAGGACAGGCCCAACTGTTCGGCGCGCTGGTGCGCGGCCTCCAGAATCAGTTTCATTCTGCTCATCTGTTTTCCTCCTGCAACACTTCGGGCTTATGTTGGCGATTATCGACCCGCCCGGCATGACTGGCAAATTGCACCACATCGGTGCACCGCCCGGATCGAGGCACCAGATTGGTTCAAGCTCAGTCATTCCAGCCGGCTGGATAAGCCAAAGCGGCTATGACACAATGCAGCAGCAGCGTTTCAGAGGCTGGCACGCTTCCTGCTTGCCGGGGACGTACCAAAATTTTCACGCACTTGCCCTTGGGTGCCCGTTGCCTTCCAGGAGATAAAACATGGCAGTAGCCGACGTAGTCAAACTGATCCAAGAAAACGACGTCAAATTTGTCGATCTGCGCTTCACCGACACCCGCGGCAAAGAACAGCACGTCTCCATCCCGGCGCATGTGCTGCTGGAAGACGCCGACGAGTGGTTCGAGCGCGGCCACGCCTTCGACGGCTCCTCCATCGCCGGCTGGAAAGGCATCCAGGCTTCCGACATGCTGCTGATGGCCGACCCTGCCACCGCCCGCCTCGATCCGTTCTTCGACGAGCCGACCGTGTTCATGCACTGCGACGTGATCGATCCGGCCGACGGCAAGGGCTACGACCGCGACCCGCGCTCCATCGCCAAGCGCGCCGAAGCCTACCTGAAGGCATCCGGCCACGGTGACACCGCCTACTTCGGCCCGGAGCCGGAATTCTTCATCTTCGACAGCATCACCTGGGGCGCCGACATGTCCGGCTGCTTCGTCAAGATCAAGGCCGAGGAAGCCGCATGGGCGTCCGCCGAGGAATTCGAAGGCGGCAACATGGGCCACCGCCCGGGCATCAAGGGCGGCTACTTCCCGGTGCCGCCGGTGGACTCCTCGCAGGACATCCGCTCCGCGATGGTGCTGCTGCTGGAAGAACTGGGCGTGCCGGTTGAAGTGCACCACCACGAAGTGGCCACCGCCGGCCAGAACGAGATCGGCACCAAGTTCAGCACGCTGACCCAGCGCGCCGACTGGACCCAGATCCTGAAGTACGTGGTGCACAACGTCGCCCACAGCTACGGCAAGACCGCCACCTTCATGCCCAAGCCCATCGTCGGCGACAACGGTTCCGGCATGCACGTCCACCAATCCATCTGGAAGGACGGCAAGAACCTGTTCGCGGGCGAAGGCTACGCCGGCCTGTCCGACACCGCGCTGTACTACATCGGCGGCATCATCAAGCACGCCAAGGCGCTGAACGCGATCACCAACCCGGGCACCAACTCCTACAAGCGCCTGGTGCCGCACTACGAAGCGCCGGTGAAGCTGGCCTACTCGGCCAAGAACCGCTCCGCCTCGATCCGCATCCCGCACGTGGCCAGCCCGAAGGGCCGCCGCATCGAAGCGCGCTTCCCGGATCCGCTGGCCAACCCGTACCTGTGCTTCTCCGCGCTGCTGATGGCCGGCCTGGACGGCATCCAGAACAAGATCCACCCGGGCGACGCCGCGGACAAGAACCTGTACGACCTGCCGCCGGAAGAAGACAAGCTGATCCCGACCGTGTGCGCCAGCCTGGACGAAGCGCTGGCCGCGCTGGACAAGGACCGCGAGTTCCTGACCCGCGGCGGCGTGTTCTCCAACGAGTGGATCGACGCCTACATCGAACTGAAGATGCAGGAAGTCAACCTGGCCCGCATGACCACCCACCCGGTGGAATTCGCGATGTACTACTCGCTGTAAGCAGAAAACGCGTCAATTGGAACGGCAGCCCAGGCTGCCGTTTTTCTTGCTCTCGCATAAATGACGCGGCGGCCCGATTTGCTTATCATGCAAGGGCGATCCACACCCTGTATCCGGACGATGAAGACATTCGCACTCTGCTTGCTGCTGGCCTGCGGGGCGGCCCAGGCGGCCACCATCTACAAGTACGTCGACCCGCAAGGCAACGTCACCTACACCAATGTGCCGATCCGCGGCGCGCAGCCGATCAAGCTGAATCCGCTGTCGTCCTATCCCAGCCAGCGCGCCAAGAACAACGGCGCCTCCGCCGGCAAGCCCGCCGCGTCCGGCGGCTATCCCAATGTGGACGCCGATACCCAGAAGCAGCGCGACGGCGGCCGCAAAAAGATACTGGAGCAGGAGCTGTCCAACGAAGCCAAGGCGCTGGACGCCGCCAAGAAGGCGCTGGATGAAGGCAAGGCGGTGCGGCTGGGAGACGAGGCCCGCAACTACCAGAAGTATCTGGACCGGGTGCAAAAACTGCAGAACGAAGTCACCGACCGCGAAAAGAACGTCCAGGCTCTGAAGAAGGAACTCGGCCTGCCATAGCCATACGCACCATTATGGTGCACACTTGAGCCAGGACGCGCGTCCGCGCCCCGCGGCGCGGTCCTACGGGCTGGCGCGCTTATTGCTGCGTTCAGCGCGACACCACCATCCAAGCCATCCCATGACGATACCCAGCTTTGCCGGACTGGAGCTCCTGGACACCCCGGTGCTGATCTGCGACGCCGACGCCGCGCTGCGCTTCGTCAATCCCGCCTGCGAAAACCTGCTGGCGCTGGGCAGCCGCGAGTTGCTGCGCCACGCGCTGCCCGACCTGTTCCAGCCCTGCCCCGAACTGCTCCAGGCGCTCTCCACCGCGCTCGGCCAGGGCGCCAGCTACATCGAGCACGACCTGGAGCTGAAGCCGCTGCACAACGACGCGGCGCTGCACGTGATGCTGTCGATCACGCCGATCGATGTCGAAGGCTGCCAGGCGCTGATCGAGCTCAGGCCGCTGGACCAGCAGCTGAAGATCGCCAACGAAGAGCGCTCGCTGATGCAGCACCAGGCCAACCGCGAGCTGATCCGCAATCTGGCGCATGAGATCAAGAACCCGCTGGGCGGCATCCGCGGCGCGGCGCAGCTGCTGGAGCACGAGCTGGCCGACCGGCCGGAGCTGAAGGAATACACCGAGGTGATCACCGAGGAGGCGCTGCGGCTGCAGACGCTGGTGGACCGCCTGCTGGCGCCGCACCGCAGCCACAACCGCGGGCCGATCAACATCCACGAGGTGCTGGAGCGGGTGCGCAGCATCGCGCTGGCCCAGCATCCGCAAGGCCTCGCCGTGGTCCGCGACTACGACACCAGCTTGCCGCTGCTGTCCGCCGACAAGGAACAGCTGATCCAGGTGGTGCTCAACATCGTCAACAACGCGGTGCAGGCGCTGCGCGGCCAGGGACGCATCACGCTGCGCACCCGGGTGGCGCGGCAGATCACGCTGGCGCGCAAACGCCACCAGCTGGCACTGAAATTGCAGATCGTCGACGATGGCCCCGGCATTCCCGACGACATCCGCGACCACATCTTCTACCCGCTGGTCACCGGCCGCGCCGAAGGCACCGGCCTGGGGCTGACCTTGGCCCAGGCCTTCGTCCACCAGCACGGCGGCAGCATAGAGTTCGACTCTCGGCCGGGCCAGACCTGCTTCACCGTGCTGCTGCCCTTCGGCGGCGAAGCCGGATAACGACAAAAGAACACGAGGAGAAACGCCATGGCCAAGCCGGTCTGGATCATAGACGACGACAAGGCGATACGCTGGGTGCTGGAAAAGGCGCTGACCCGCGCCGGCATCGCCTTCGACAGCTTCGCCAGCGCCGACGACGCGCTCAACGCGCTGTACGACGACAAGCCGCAGGCCATCATTTCCGACATCCGCATGCCGGGCACCGACGGCCTGAAATTCCTGGCCAAGGTGAAAACCGAGCATCCGCAGTTGCCGGTGATCATCATGACCGCCCACTCCGACCTGGACTCCGCGGTGTCGGCCTTCCAGGGCGGCGCCTTCGAGTACCTGCCCAAGCCCTTCGACATCGACCAGGCGGTGCTGCTGATCGAGCGCGCGCTGGCCGAGAGCGAGGCGCAGGACGCCGGCGCCGACAGCCCGGAAGCGATGCCGGTGCTGCTGGGCCAGGCCCCGGCGATGCAGGACGTGTTCCGCGCCATCGGCCGGCTGGCCCAGTCCAACGTCACCGTGCTGATCACCGGCGAATCCGGCACCGGCAAGGAGCGGGTGGCCGAGGCGCTGCACCGCCACTCGGTGCGCGCCGGCAAGCCCTTCATCGCGCTCAATACCGCGGCGATACCGAAAGATCTGCTGGAATCGGAGCTGTTCGGCCATGAGAAAGGCGCCTTCACCGGCGCGCTGGCCACGCGTCGCGGCCGCTTCGAGGAAGCCGAAGGCGGCACGCTGTTCCTGGACGAGATCGGCGACATGCCGACCGAGCTGCAGACCCGGCTGCTGCGGGTGCTGTCCGACGGCCACTTCTACCGCGTCGGCGGCCACACCCCGATCAAGGCCAATGTGCGGGTGATCGCCGCCACCCACCAGAACCTGGAACAGCGGGTGCGCGACGGCCAGTTCCGCGAAGACCTGTACCACCGCCTCAACGTGATCCGGCTGCGGCTGCCGCCCCTGCGCGAGCGGCGCGAGGACATCCCGCTGCTGGCCCGCCACTTCCTGGCCAAGAGCGCCGCGCAGCTGGGCGTTGAGTCCAAGCGCCTGTCCGAGGCGGCGATGGCGCTGATCCAGCGCAGCGCCTTCACCGGCAACGTCCGCGAGCTGGAAAACCTGTGCCAGTGGATTTGCGTGATGGCGCCGGGCCAGACCGTCGAAGTGGCCGACTTGCCGCCGGAGCTGCGCGAGCCGCAGGCCGAGGCCTCCGCCTGCCCCGATGGCGACTGGAACCGGATGCTGGAGGAGGAAATCCGCCGCCGGCTGCGCGCCGGCGATGTCGGCATCGTCGACGAGCTGACCCGCCGCTTCGAAACCACCTGCATCCGCGCCAGCCTCGGCCATACCGGCGGCCGCCGGGTGGAAGCCGCCCACCTGTTGGGCTGGGGGCGCAACACGCTGACCCGCAAGATTCAGGAGCTGGGATTGGAGCGCGGCAGCTAGCACAGTCGATTGTTAATCAAACAATGATAAAACAATCAGCATATTTTCAATTAATTTTGATAAAATGGGCAGACCTATTCCCAGTTCGAATATCCGATGTCCCGTCTGCCCATCGCGCTGGCTTGTCTGTGCCCCCTGTCGCTGTCCGCCGCGGAGCCTCTGCGCGTCGGCATCAGCGACGCGCTGACCAGTCCCTATATGATCGAAGACCCGGCGGCCGACAGCCCGCCCCGCGGCCGGGCCATCGACCTGGCGCGGAGCGCGCTGCGCCGCTGCGGGCTGGACGCGCGCTTTCTGCGGCAGCCCGGCAAGCGCCTGGTGCAAAACCTGGGCCTGGATAGGCTGGACGGCGCGCTGCTGCTGTCCTACCAGCCTCCGCGCCGCGGCCTGATGGCCTATCCGATGCGCGACGGCCAGGCGGACCCCAGCCGCCGGATGGCCACCTTCGACTATGCCTTCTATATCCGCGACGACAGCGACCTGAGCTGGAACGGCGCCCGACTGCGAGGACTGGAAGGACCAGTCGGCATCAATCGCGGCTGGTCCATAGAACGGGATCTGCGGGAGCTCGGCCTGCGAGTGGAAAACGGCAACGCCATCGGCGACAACTTCGCCAAGCTGCAAGCGGGCCGCATCCAGGCCTACGCGGTTCATCGGCAGGCCGGCGACCTATACCTGCGCCATCATCCGGAACTCAAGATCCGCCGGCTATCGCCTCCCCTGCTCAGCAAAACCTATTACTGGGTGTTCAGCCGCGGCTACGCCCACCGCCACCCGCGGCAGACCGAATGCCTGTGGCGGCAATTGCCGCGGCTGCGCGCGGCCTATCTGCCGGATAACGGCTAAGCGCCGCGGGCCAGCTCGCGCGCCCAATCCAGCCGGCCATCTCCGGGCTCGCGGTCGCGCGCGTCCAGCGCAGCCTCCGGCACGAACCAGCACACCTCGAACAGCAAGCCGTCCGGGTCATGGCCATATACGCTCTTGTGCACGCCGTGGTCTTCTTCCATGCCCAGCTTGCCGATCTCGGCCAGATGGTCGCGTATCCGCTTCAGTTCCTGGATGGTGTCCACCTCCCAGGCCAGGTGGTACAAGCCGGCCCTGGGCTGATGGGGAGCCGGCGTTTCGCCGTTCGGGCTGAACGGGCCCGACCGCTGCTGGCCCAGATTGAGCTGGAACAGCGCCAGGTCATGGTCGTTGTCAGAGTGCGCGGCCTGCGCGAACACCGCGCGGCGGGAAGCGGCGTCGCCCTTGGGACGGAAGCCCAGCACATCGCGGTAAAAAGCCGCGCTGTCGGCCACGTCGCTGACGTAAAGCACGGCGTGGTTGAGTCGTTTGATGCCCATCTATCACCTGATTATTAAAATAGCCGCGCCCCGCTCGCGGCGGGCCATGCGGCAAGAGTCCGAATATTCGCCAGCCATGCCGAAGTAAATGATGCGGCCGCGCGGCGGATCGCCGTACACTGGATTCGTCCCAACCTAGACGGAGCCAAACATCATGAACACCCGACATGCCGGAGCCGGGTTCTCCCTGGGCACGCTGATCGCGGTCGCCCTGTCGTGGTCGGCCAACCACTCCATTCTGTGGGCGATCATCCACGGCTTTTTGAGCTGGCTGTACGTCATCTACTATCTGATAACCCGCGTGCTCTGAATCGGCATCCGGATGGATTCGGCTGGCGGCATGCCGCCGCAGACTGCCATGCTTTCGGCATTTCGCCAAGCGCCGCGTTACGGCAGCGCTTCATACACCTCGGCCAGCACCCGCCCGTCGCCGCCCAGCATGTAATGGCTGCGGCCGTAATGCCGGTCGCAGCAGCGACGGTAGGCGATGCCGCCGCTGGCGGCGAACAGCCCGGGCAGCGCGAAATACTGTCGGCCGGCAAAGGACGGATGGATGCCCGCCCGCGCCAGGATGCCGCCAAACGGCAGGTCCGACTCCACCAGCTGCCGCTTCAGCCGCGGCTCGAACGCCAGCAGCTCTATCCTGATCCAGGCCGCAACGTGGCAGCGCTGCCGCTCGTCCAGCAACAGGATGCTGCGCTCCAGTCGCCGGGCGTCGTGCCGCTGCCACAGCCGGCGGATGCGCAGCGCGCAGCTTCGGCTGGCTTGCAGCGCGCCGGTCATATACCCCTGGTGGACCAGCGCCTCGCGGCTGCAGGCGCAGATTTCGTCCGGCGAAACCGGCCACGCCTCCCGCCAGGGAATCTCGATAGTCGGCCGCGCCTGCCCGGCGTCCGCCAATGATGGCGGGAGCCGGACACGCTCCGCGCTTGCCTGATGCAGCCTCACAGGCTGGTGACCATGTGCGAGGAGCAGACTGCGGCGATGTCGCCATCCACGCCGCGGTCGCGCAGCATGCGCGCGGCGGCGATGGCCGCGCCGGACGACGGCCCCACCGGCTCGCCGCAAGCGGCCAGCGCCTCGCGCGCCGTGCTCCAGGCCAGCTCCGACGCCACCGGCACGATACCGGCCACCGCCTCGCGCCGGAACAGCCGCGTCGGCGCCGGCGGCGCCAGGCCCGGAATATTGTGCGGCCGCCACGGCTCGCCCGACAGCACCGCCGCCTCCGCCGGTTCCACCGCATAGACCGGCACCCCGGCCGGCGCCAACGCTTCGGCGATGCCCATCAGCGACGCGCAGGTGCCGGCGGACACCGTCACCGCCGCCAGCCCCGGCGCCTGGCGCAGCAGCTCTTCCCCCACTTCCCGGTAATGGCCGATCAATTCCGTGTCGCTCAATTGCTCCACCACATGGCTGCCCGGCATGCCGCGATGGGCGTCCAGCAGCTCCTGCAGCTGCGGATGCGGACGGCGCTCCACCTCGGCGCCCAACCAGCGCGCGTAATTGACCACGCTGTCCGGCGCGCTGTCCGGCACCAGCAGCAGCGCCTTGCAGCCTATCTGGCTGGCGGCCCAGGCGACGCTGACGCCGGCGCTGCCGGCGGTCATGATCACCAGCGTCGTGTCGCGGCTTATCCGCCCGGCGCGCGCGCGTTCGAGCAGCGTCGTCGGCAATGAGCGGTGCTTGATCGACAGCGAGGGGTTCAGGTATTCGAGTTTCAGGCTCAGGCCGGACAACAAGCCCGGCGCCGGCAGCAATGGCGTCATGGGAAATCCCTCACAGATAGGCATGGACGGGCAGAGGCAGATCGATGAAGCGCGGCACTTTGACGCCGTTGCCGCTGGCCATCTTGTCCTGCTTCAGCTTCTGGATCAGCTCCGACGGCACCAGGCGCAGGCAAGGCGCCACCGCCAGCCGCTGCAGCAACATCTCGCCAACGCGGCGGACGATGTCAGCTCCCTCCCCCATCGCTGCGGACAGCCATACCTCCACCCGCTGGCCGCCCTGATCATCCGGACAGCGCACCACCAGTTCATTGCTTATCCCGTCCACCCGGCCCAGCACATCGAAGATCAGGTCCGGGTAGACCGTCTGGCCCTGGATCTTCAACTGGTGATCGACCCGGCCGATGATGGCGCCCAGCCGCGGGCTGCGGCGGCCGCAGTCGCAGGGGCTGTCGTCCAGCCCGCTGGCGATGTCGCCGGTGCCGTAGCGCACCGCGATGAAGCCCCGCGGCAGGGTCAGCGAAGTGACCACCACCTCGCCCGGCTGGCCCGGCGCGGCCGGCAGGCCGGTTTCGGGATCGATCAGCTCGACGTGGACCGCGTCGTCGTTGATGTGGAAGCCTCGATGCTGCAGGCACTCGTGGCCAACCGAGCCCAGCTCGCTGCAGCCGTACTCGTTGAGCGCGTCCTTCAGCCCCCACAGCTCCATCACCTTCTGCGCCACCGGCGTCGGCCGGTTGTCGGCGTCGAAAGCGCCGCAGGCGCCGAAATAGGCGTAGTCGGGCAGGCACTCCGGAGCCGGAAAGTCCGCGCCCATGGTCTGCGCCAGCTCCAGCATCACCACCGGATTGCCGACCACGAAGGCCGGCTGGTGGTAATGCACCACGTCCAGAATGCGCCGCGTGCGCTGCGGCGAGCAGCGGAACGGCCCCAGCCCCACTTTCTTGGCCGCCTGCAGCACCAGCGGCCCCAGCGTGAACATGTCGTTGTTGCTGAGCAGGTGCAGCATGCGGTCGCCGGGCTTCGCGCCCAGCTCGGTCAGCACCCGCGCCACGCAATCCACCCACACCATCTCCTGCAGCCGGTGCACCGGCAGCTCCACCGGCCGGCCGGTGGTGCCCGAAGAGCTGACGACATCGGTGAAGTCGCCGTACTCCATCAATTCGTCCCAATGATTGGACAGGTCCTGCTTGCGAATCACCGGCACCCGGTGATACTCGCCGTCGCGCAGCCATTGCATGATCTGGCCGCGCTCCACGCCCCAATGGCGCGGATAGAACGGACGCAGCGACGCCTGCTCGACGACGCGAGCAATCCTTGCTACAGGCAACATGGTTGATTTCCTCGTTGGACTTGCAATCAGACGCCGGCCGCGCGGGCCGGCCACGACGCCGCAGCGGCCGCTAAGTCATGGCGGGCCCCAGGCGGCTGTTCAGATAGCGCTCGCTGACGCGGCGCAGCGGCGTCGGCACGCAGGCCAGCCACTGGTTGAAATGGATGCCCAGCAGGGTGTTGTTGCCGGCCCGGCTGGCCACAGCCTCGGCCAGCGTGGAAAACCGGGGGTTGTCCGGCGCGAGGTTTCCCGGCTCGGCCTGGGAAAACGCATCGTTGCGGCCGTTCCAATCGCAGACCGCGCCCTGCCCCAGGCCGAAGCCGCGCTCCAGACCGGCCGCGCGCAAGCGCGCCCGCTGCTGACGAAAGCCCGAGCGGTCGAAGATATAGCTGTCGATATTGAGTTTCTGGCCGCCCAGCCTGACCTGAGTAACGGCGTGGAACAGCTTCGGCGGCAGGCAGAACAGCACCGGCGCCGGCACCGCGTGGCGCAGGATGCGCTTGTCCAGCGCGACGAAGCGCAGACCGGCTTCGAAGCCGGCGCCGCGCAGCAGCTCGCACAGCAGGTCGGCCTGGGCATTGCAATGCCCCCGCCCCAGGATAAGCGTCTGCTCCGGCGTCACGCTTTCGAAACCGGTGGTGAAGCCGAAACGCACCTGATCGCGCACATAGTCGTGCAGGGCGACGCAGTACTCGCGGTCGTCGGCCGGCAGGGCCTGGCGGCGCACCGTCTCCAGCACGCCGGCTATCGTCTTCCCGCTCATGCCCATGCCCTCCTTCCGATGGCGACGGCGCGCCGTTTTAGCAGCAAGGCCGCGGCGGCCAGCAGCGCGGGCAGAGACAGCAGGGCAAAAAACAGCGGCAGGCTCAAGTGGAGCTTCAGCAGCGTCGCGCCCAGCAAGGCGCCGGCGATGCCGCCGAAGCGGCCTATCCCCATCATCCACGCCACGCCGCTGGCGCGGCCCGCGGTCGGATAGTAGGCAGCCGCCAGCGACGGCATCGACGCCTGCGCGCCGTTCATCGCGATGCCGGCCAGACAGATGGTCAGCGCCAGCAGGCCATGATTGTCCAGCGCCTGGCCGATGCAGAACACCAGCGCGCCGGTCAGCAGATACGCCAGCGCCAGCACCCGGTGCGCGTCGCAGCGGTCCATCAGCCAGCCGGTCAGCGTGCTGCCCAGCAGGCCGCCGAACGGGAACAGCGCGGTCAATAGCGCCGCCTGCCGCAGATCCATGCCGCTGTCGCTGATCAGGATGGGCAGCCAGCTGGTCAGCAGATAGAAGATCAACAGACCCATGAAATAGGCTGTCGCCAACAGCAGCGTGCCGGTCCGGTAATCGGCGGACCAGACCAGCCGCAAGCCTGGCGTCCGGTCCTCCTCGCGCAGCACCAGCCTGTCGCCGTCGCCCAGCCGCACGCCGGGCAGCAGCCGCTTCAGGATGCGGCGGGCTTCGCCGTCGCCGCCGCGCAGCAGCAGGAAGCGCAGCGACTCCGGCAGCAGCAACCACATCGCCGGCAGCAGCAGCAAGGGCGCGACGCCTCCCAACAGCAGCACGCTGCGCCAGCCGGCATGCGGCACCAGCCATGAAGCCAGCAGCCCGCCGCAGGCCGCGCCCAGCGGAAAGCCGCAGAACATGGCGCTGACGATGAAGGCCCGCCGCGGCTCCGGAGAATACTCGGACATCAGCGTCACCGCGTTGGCCATCGCCGCCCCCAGGCCCAAGCCGGTGGCGAAGCGCAGCCAGGCCAACGCCGACAAATCGGCTGCGCCGGCCGCCGCGACGCTCATCGCGCCGAACAGCGACACCGCCCCCAGCAGCACGCGCTTGCGGCCGATCCGGTCGGCCAGCGGCCCCGCCAGCAGGGCGCCGGCGGCCAGCCCCCACAACGCGGCGCTCATCACCGGCCCCAGCTGGGTGCGGGCCACGCCCCAGTCGCGGATCACCGCCGGCGCGATATAGCCGATGGCGGCGGTATCGAAGCCGTCGCACAGCACGATCAGGAAGCAGAGGATCAGGATGCGCCATTGCCGCGCGGAAAAGCGCTCGCGATTGATCAACTCGCCGATATCCAGTTGCCTGGCCGACATCGATTCCTCTCCCATATAATTTTAATTCATAAAAATATATTGATTTCAAATATATGGTGCGCAACAATGCCCGCCGAAGTCAAACGAAATATTCATTCTGGGAATAAGTTAATTATTTATTTCCTCATGTCATTGATGTCGATCAAACCATCACTCAACCAGGACGCGGCCTCCCGCGCAGCTCCGCCATGTCGACAACAGGAAACAGACCATTTGAAAACCATATCCGCATCCTGACTTTCCCTGAGCCGCGGCGCGCCGAGCTGAAACCCATCGCCCTGGTCCGCGACGGCGAATGCCTGGGCCGGAGCCTGGATCTTGCCCGTCATCCGCTGGCCGATTGGATGTCGCGGCAGCGCCACAGCGGCTGGCTGCTGGAGTCGATGCTGCCCGAGATCCGCACGCTGGCGATGCTGCTGGCCGCCCGCCGCCCGCGCGTCAAGCCGACGCCGTCCCGCCTGAGCGACGAGGCCGACTGGCTGGCCGCCCGCATCTATCTGCTGCGGCTGGAGAAAGTGGAAATGGCGGAAGCGGAAAAAGACATCCTGGAGCGGGCCAACGATAGGCTGCGCGATCTGTGCGGCGCCGGCGCCCCCGCCGCGGCGGCCTGCCCGGCCCCTTCGCCCCAGCCAGCGTGGCTGCTGGCCGGCTGGGCGCCGTTCCAGCAGGCGGTGCGGGACATCGGCGGCGCCGCCGCGATGGCGTCCAACAGCCGCCGGCTGCGGCCGCAATGCCGGCAGCGGCTGGACGCCTTGCTGCCCATGCTGCGGATCGAAGCCGGCCGCTCAGGCCTCCAGCCGCGATAGGCCGGGCAGGGTCGCGAAGCTGCTGTCCCGCACCGTCTGCACGAAATCCTGCATATAGGCGCGATCGGCGTCGTCCTCGCGCAGCGCCGCGTACAGCTCGCTGCGCAGCTTCTCCTCCCCCACCTGGCGGGCCACCACGTAGCCGCGCTCCAGATACGGCTGCACCGCCCAGTACGGCAGCACCGCCACCCCGCGCCGGCTGGCCACCAGCTGGATGATGGCGATGGTCAGCTCGGCGGTGCGGCGCGCGGGATTGACGCCGGCCGGCAACAGCAGCTTGCGCAGCAGGTCCAGCATCTCGTCGGCCACCGGATAGTGGATCAGCGTCTCGGCGGCGAAATCCTCCGCCCGCCACGCCGTTTTCGCCGCCAATGGATGCTCGCGCGCGGCGATGCCCACCATCTCATAGGAAAACAAAGGCAGATGGACCACCCCGGCCTGCGGCTCCGCCTCGGACACGATGGCGAGATCGGCGCGGTCGCTGAGCAACAGGCCGACAGGATCGGCGTGAAAACCGGACACGATGTCCAGCTCCACCGCCGGCCAATTGCGCCGGAACTGGTCCATCGCCGGCATCAGCCAGTCGAAGCAGGTATGGCACTCCACCGCCACCCTCACCTCGCCCGCCTCGCCCTGGCGAATGCGCGCCAGATCCCGCTCCGCCGCCGCCACCTGGGCCAGCAGATCCCGCGCCAGCCGCAGCAGCCGCTCGCCGGCGGGCGTGAAGCGCAAGGGCTGGGTCTTGCGCTCGAACAGCGTCAGGCCATAGGCGGCCTCCAGCTGCTTGAGCTGATGCGACAGCGCCGATTGCGTCAGGAACACCCGCTGCGCCGCCTGCGACACGCTGCCGGTTTCCGCCAATGCCAGCAGGCTCTTCAAATGCCTCAGCTCCAGCACGCTCATCATCGATTCCATTCATGTTGAACAGCAAAATAATGAGTTTGAATCATACACTGCAATGACAGATGCTTGTTCCATCACGACAAGACAAAACAGGAACGCACGCATGAGCCACCCCACCCACCTGCTCGGCTTCCCCCGCATCGGCGCCAAGCGCGAACTGAAAACCCTGCTGGAAAACCATTGGCAGGGCGAGCTGGACGAAACCTCGCTGCTGCAGGGCGCGAAGGAGCTGCGCCAGAAGCACTGGCTGTTGCAGAAAGGCGCCGGCGTCGAGCTGAGCCCGGTCGGCGATTTCTCGCTGTACGACCACGTGCTGGACGCCCAGCTTCTGGTCGGTGCCGCGCCGCCGCGCTTCGGTTTCGACGCGGCTACGCTCACCACCGCGCAATATTTCGAACTGGCGCGCGGCAACGCCGCCCAGCCGGCGCTGGAAATGACCAAGTGGTTCGACACCAACTACCACTACCTGGTGCCGGAATGGCGAGCCGACACCGCCTTCGCCGCGCAGCCCGAGCGCCTGCTGTCCCAGATTCGCGAAGCGCGCGCGCTGGGCGTGGCCGCCAAGCCGGCTCTGCTGGGGCCGCTCAGCCTGCTGTGGCTGGGCAAAGCCAAGGGCCAGCCTTTCGACAAGCTGTCGCTGCTGCCCGGCCTGGCGGCCGCCTACCGCGAACTGCTGGCCGCGCTGCGCGCCGCCGGCGCGGAATGGGCGCAGATCGACGAACCCATCCTGGCGCTGGACCTGGAGCCGGAATGGCTGAACGCCTTCGCGCCGGTCTACGCGCAATTGAGCCCGTCCGCGCCCAAGCTGCTGCTGGCCACTTACTTCGGCGACGTGTCCGCTCACGCGGCGCTGCTGAAATCTCTGCCGGTGACGGGCCTGCACCTTGACCTGGTCCGGGCGCCGGAGCAGATCGCGGCTTTCGCCGCCGATTACCCGGCCGACAAGATACTGTCCGCGGGCATCATCGACGGCCGCAACATCTGGCGCGCCGACCTGTCCGCCCTGCTCGCCCGCTTGCGGCCGCTGGCGGAAAAACTGGGCGACCGGCTGTGGCTGGCCCCCAGCTGCTCGCTGCTGCACAGTCCTTTCGACGCCGCCGCGGAAACCGCGCTCGATCCCGAATTGAAAACCTGGCTGGCTTTCGCCGTGCAGAAGCTGAACGAGCTGAAAACGTTGAAACGCGGGCTGGAGGAAGGACGCGCCGCCATCTCGGACGAGCTGGCCGGCAGCGATTTCGCCCGCTCGCAGCGCCAAACCAGCCCGCGCATCCACAACCCGGCGGTGGCCGAACGGCTGGCGGCGCTGCCGGCGAACGCCGACCGCCGCGCCAGCGCCTACCCGGTCCGCGCCGAGCGGCAGCAGGCCTGGCTCAAGCTGCCGCCGCTGCCCACCACCACCATCGGCTCCTTCCCGCAGACGCCGGCCATCCGCGCCAGCCGCGCCGCGTTCAAGAAGGGCGAGCTGTCCGCCGCCGACTACCGACAGGCGATGGAGCAGGAAATCGAGCTGGCGATCCGCCGCCAGGAAGCGCTGGGCCTGGACGTGCTGGTGCACGGCGAGGCCGAGCGCAACGACATGGTGGAGTACTTCGGCGAGCAGCTGGCCGGCTTCGCCTTCACCGCCGGCGGCTGGGTGCAGAGCTACGGCAGCCGCTGCGTGAAGCCGCCCATCATCTTCGGCGACGTCGGCCGCCCGGCGCCGATGACCGTCGACTGGGCGCGCTACGCGCAAAGCCTGAGCGCCAAACCGGTGAAGGGCATGCTGACCGGCCCGGTCACCATCCTGCAGTGGAGCTTCGTCCGCGACGATCTGCCCAGAAGCGCAGTCTGCCGCCAGATCGCGCTGGCGCTGAACGACGAGGTTCGGGATCTCGAGGCCGCCGGCATCCGCGTGATCCAGATCGACGAACCGGCGATACGCGAAGGCCTGCCGCTGAAGCGCGCCGACCGCGACGGCTACCTGGCCTGGGCCGGCGAGGCCTTCCGCCTGTCCAGCCGCGGCGTGGACGACGCGACGCAGATCCACACCCATATGTGCTACTCGGAATTCGGCGACATCCTGCCTGCCATCGCAGCCTTGGACGCCGACGTGATCACCATCGAAACCTCGCGCTCCGACATGGAGCTGTTGACGGACTTCGGCCGCTTCCGCTACCCCAACGCCATCGGCCCCGGCGTCTACGACATCCACAGCCCGCGCGTGCCGTCCGCCGGAGAAATCCGGGCTCTGCTGGACAAGGCGCTGAAGGTGATCCCGGCCGAGAGGCTGTGGGTGAATCCGGACTGCGGCCTGAAAACCCGCGGCTGGCCCGAGGTGGACGCCGCGCTGACGGCGATGGTGCAAGTCAGCCTGGAATTGAGGGAACAGCTGGCGCAAACCGCGTAGGCCGCGGCGCGAAAGACGACGCCCCGGCAATGCGGGGCGTCGGACAGGGACAGGGGGAAGGTTCGGGGTTCACGGCTCGAGCATCCCCGGCGTCAGCATCAGCTTCAGCCTGATCTGCTCATAGCCGCCGCGCTCGCGGCGGTTCAGCCACCATACCGAGCCCTTCTTCACGCTCCACATCTGCTGCTGCTCCGACAGCAGCCGCGCCGCCAGCCAGCCGATATAGGGCTGATGGCCGACCACCACCACCGTACGTCCCGCTTCGGGCCAGCCCACTGCCTGCAATACTTCTTCCACGCTCGCGCCGGGGTTCAGTTCCGGCAGCACCTCATAGCTTTTGGCCAGATACGCGGCCGTCTGCTGCGAGCGCTTCGCTTCCGAAGCCAGCAGCAAGTAATCGTCCGGCAGCCTGTCGCGCAGCCAGGACGCCATCCGGCTGGCCTGCTGCTGTCCGCGCCGGGTCAGCGCGCGCGCCAGATCGTCGATGCCGTCTTCGGCCTCGGCGTGGCGCCACAAAATCAGATCCATATCATTCTCCTTATGATCGCGCGCCGGTTTGTCCTGATGCCAAACCCCGCGCGCCCCCGCATGCTAACCGAGCCCGAGCGCCCGCACCAGCCACGGCAGCGCCAGCGCGGTGAACACGCCGTTCAGCCCCATCGCCAGCCCGGCGAAGGCGCCGGCGGTCTCGGACAGCTGGAACAGCCGGGCGGTGCCGATGCCGTGCGCGGAAACCCCGGTGGCCACCCCCAGCAGCATGTCGTCGTTCCAGCCCAGCAGCTTGAACAGCGGCGGCGCCATCACCGCGCCGACGATGCCCGACACGATGACGAACATCGCCGCCAGCTCGGGCGAGCCCCCCAGGCCGCCGGCCAGGCTCATCGCGATCGGCGTGGTCACCGCGCGGGTGGCCAGCGCCGCCAGCACCGGCTGATCGAGGCCCAGCCACCAGCCCAGGCCGGCCGCGCTGATCATGCCGACCAGGCCCCCGGCGGCGATGCTGGCCAGCAAGGGAAACGCCGCCTTCTTCAAGCGCGCCAGATTGCCGTACAAGGGCACCGCCAGCGCCACCGTCGCCGGCCCCAGCAGCAACTGTATGAAGCGGGCGCCGTTCATGTATTGCTGATAGGTGCTGCCGCTCAGCAGCAGCCAGGCCAGCACAAACAGCACGCCCAGCAGCACCGGATTGGCCAGCGGATGGCCATGGCCGCGGCGATGGCCGGCCAGCGCCAGCCGGTAGGCCAGCAAGGTGACGAAAACGCCGGTCAGCGGCGAGTCCAGCCAGGCCGCCGTCAATGCCGCCTCCCGCGCAGCAGCAGTTTCAAGACCAGCCCGGTGGCCAACAGCGTCGCCAGCGAGGAGGCCAGCATGATCAGCGCCAGCTCCCAGCCATGCGCGCGCAGCATCGGCGCGTAGGCCAGCAGCGCGCCGCCGGCCGGAATGAACAGCAGCGACATGTGGCTGAGAAAGCGAGGCGCCTCGCGCTGCAGGATCTCCGGCACCGAGCGGCGCAGCCACAAGGTGGCGAACAACAGCAACAGGCCCATCACCGGGCCCGGCATCGGCCAGCCCATCCAGCGCACCAGCGCCTCTCCGGCCAGTTGATAGCCCAGCAGCCACAACAGCAGGTCCAGCATACGCCCTCCCCTCCAATCCTCGAAAAACCTGCCCGCGGTCTTTTTCCGGCAGCCGCCGCTTTCCGCCCGCGCATGCCCTGCCGGCCGGGTGGCGCCGCGCGAAAAAGACCGCGGACAGGCTCCGAGCATGATAACGGCAAGTCCCCGCGCCGGGTATCGCCGCAGGCGACAAGCCCCCGCGGCTTTTGGCATAATGCGCGCCATGGTAAACGATGCCCTGTGGCGCGCCGCGCCCCCCGCCCTGCCCGACTCCCTTCTGGACTGCCTGACCGAGCCCGCCTCGCTGAGCCTGCGGCTGCAAGCCGGCGGCCGCCGCTTCGCGGTGACCGTGCTCAGCCAGGGCGAGGACCGCGTCCAGGCCGATGAAGCCGAAGCGCTGGATCTGGCCGAAGGCGAGCCGGCATACGCCCGCCACGTGCTGCTGACCCTGGACGACGCGCCGGTAGTGTTCGCCCGCAGCGCCGCCCGCCCCGACTGCCCAGCGTGGCTGCCGGTGCTGCGCCGCGGCAGCCGCTCGCTGGGCCTGACGCTGTTCGGCGAGCTGCCCGAGCTCGTCCGCGACCCGCTGCGCTACGCGCTGCTGGCCGGCGGCCATCCGCTGGCCGCCGCCGCCGACCGCGTCCAGCCGGCGGCCGGCTACCCGGCCCGCCGCTGCCGATTCCTGCTGGGCGGCTCCCCGCTGCTGCTGACCGAGCTGTTCCTGCCCGCCTTGGAGGATTTCCTGTGATCTCGATCGCCGCCGTCCGCGACCGCTATGAAAACTACCGGCAGCTGATGCGTTGGGACAAGCCGATCGGCACCCTGCTGCTGCTGTGGCCGACGCTATGGGCGCTGTGGATCGCCACCCATGGCGCGCCCCACCTGTCCATCATCGCCATCTTCTGCCTGGGCACCTTCCTGATGCGCTCCGCCGGCTGCGTGATCAACGACTACGCCGACCGCGACTACGACGCCCACGTCGCGCGCACAAGCCAGCGCCCGTTCGCCCGCGGCGCGGTCAGCAAGAAGGAGGCGCTGCTGCTGGCCGCCCTGCTGGCCGTCCTGTCTTTCCTGCTGGTGCTGCCGCTGAACAATCTGACCAAGCTCCTGAGCGTGCCGGCCGTGCTGATCGCCGCCAGCTATCCGTTCACCAAGCGCTTCTTCCCGATGCCGCAGGCCTATCTGGGCGTGGCGTTCTCCTTCGGCATCCCGATGGGCTTCGCCGCCGAAACCGGCGAGGTGCCGCTGCTCGCCTGGCTGCTGCTGCTGGCCAACCTGTTCTGGGTGGTGGCCTACGACACCGCCTACGCCATCGCCGACAAGCCGGACGACCTGAAGATAGGCATCAAGACCTCGGCCATCACCATGGGCGAGTACGACGTCGCCGGCGTGATGCTGTGCCACGCCGCCTTCCTGGCCCTGATGTGCGGCATCGGCATCCATCTGGAGCTGGCCTGGCCCTACTACCTGGGCCTGGCCGCCGCCGTAGGCCTGATCGCGCAGCAATACTTCGAGATCAAGGACCGCGACCGCGCCAAATGCTTCAAAGCCTTTCTCGACAACAACCGCGTCGGCGCCGCGGTGTTCGCCGGCGTGGCGCTGAGCTACTGGCTGGGCTGACAGACTGGCCCATATGCCATTTACAATAAATTACGCATCCGTCAGCATCATGGGATGAACTTCGCCAGCCGGCGCGGCTCATAGCAAGGCCGGGCGCCAGCCCGGCGCCATAGCTTGGCTTTCCAATACCAATAAGCGACTTCCTGGAAGGTAAATACCATGAAAAAACTGCTGACCGCTCTGATCGCTGCCGCTTTCGCCACTTCCGCCTTCGCCGCGCCGGCCGCTTCCGCCCCGGCCGCCGAGAAGAAAACGGAACACAAGGCCGAGCACAAGAAGCACCACAAGAAAAAAGCGCACAAGAAACACGCCTCCGGCGCCGCGCATCAAAAACACAAGGCAGCCTCCGCCGCCAAGTAAGCCGCCCCAGGCGCGAAAAAGCTCCCGAAAGGGAGCTTTTTTCATTGGGCCGGTCAGCGCCTTCAGCGCACGCTGAACGGCAGCAGATACGCCGCCTTGCCCGCCTTCAACTCCACCTGCCAGTCTCGGCTGCCGCTGACGCACATCGGCAGGATCGCCCGGGCCTTCCATCCTTCGCCATCGCGAACGAAAGTGTAGCGGTTGAAGCCCATGTCCATGTCCGGCATCGTGAAGTCGGCGGTCGGCGCCGCCTCAACCGCCACGCCGTCCAGCCGGATCTCGAAAGGCTGGCCGTGGGACGGCCGGGCGGAAAAACGCAGCGCGCCGCCGCCCGGCAGCGCGCAGGCGCCGCGTTCGATGTCGCATGACAGCGCCTGCGCCGCCGGCGCGGCCGGCTGCCTGTTATGCAGATACCAGTAGTAGATCAGGCCGAACTTGACGGCCCCGAAGGCGAGCAGCGCCGCGCCCAGGATCAGCAGCTTGCGCTGCTTGGCCGTCATCGCCACGCCCCCCGCATCAGCGCCACGCCATGGGCGCCATGCAGGCGGGCCAGATCCAGATCCTCGGCGCTCATGCCGCCCAAGGCGTACACCGGCAACGGCACGCCGTCGGCCAGGCAGGCGGCGAAACCGTCCCAGCCCAGCAGCGCCGCGCCGGGATGCGTGACGGTGGGCGCCACCGGGCTCAACAGCGCGTAGTCCAGACCCAGCTCGCCGGCGCGCGCCAATTCGTCCGCGCCGTGTATCGACGCCCCCACCCAGTCGAACGCAGGCCGCTCCGTCAGCGCGGCCAGGCGCGCGCCTGTCAGATGCACGCCGTCCACCGGCCAGCCGGCGAGCGAGGCCGGATCGGCGTTGACCACCAGCTTGCCGCCGCGCGGACGGACGATGGCGGCGGCGCGGGCGACGAAATCGGCCAACTCCTCATGCCCCATCCCATGCTCGCGCACCTGCACCATGCCCCAGTCGCGCTCGGCCAGCCGCGCCAGCTGCGCCTCGACGCCGATCTCGGCGGCGCAGGTGATCGCATAGCAGGCCGGCAGCTCCAGCGATTTCAGTATCGGCCCGTTGGCCGGCAGCATCGGCGCCACCGTGTAGCGGCCCGGCCGCTGCCAGGCGAAGGACTGCGCCTCGCGCGGCTGCGGCTCGCCCAGCCAGTCCCAGATGCGGAAAAAGCGCAGGTGGACCGAAGCGTGCTCGTAATGGTGGATCTTGGTCAGCCACGGCGTGGCGGCGGTGACGATGATGCCCATTTCCTCGTGGAACTCGCGCTTCAACGCCTCCAGCGGCGTCTCGCCCGGCTCCACCTTGCCGCCGGGAAACTCCCAGTAACCGGCGTAGGGCTTGCCCTCCGGGCGGCTGCCCAGCATGAAACTGCCATCCGGCCGCATCAGCGCGCCGGCTACCACGTCTATGATCTTGTCGCTCGTCATGTCTTCAATCTGTGTATGGGCGCATGCCGCCCGGGTCATTTCCTGCCGGTCTTCTTGGCCAGTTTCTGGCTGCCCGCCCAGTGGCAGGCGAACTGCCAGGCCACCCGGCCGGAGCGGCTGCCGCGCGACAGGCTCCACTGCAGCGCCGCGCGTTCGGCTTTGTCGCCATATTTCAGGCCGAAATGGCCCAGCCATTCCTTGACCGCCGCCAGGTAAGCATCCTGGTCGAATGGGTAGAACGACAGCCACAGGCCGAAGCGGTCGGACAGCGACACTTTCTCCTCCACCGCCTCGCCGGGGTGGATCTCGCCGTCATGCAGCCAGCCTTCGCGGTTCTCGCTCATCTGCTCAGGCAGCAGGTGGCGGCGGTTGGAGGTCGCGTACACCAGCAGATTGTCGCAGCGGCGGGAAAGCCCGCCGTCCAGCGCGCTCTTCAGCGCCTTGTAGCCGGCGTCGCCGTGCTCGAACGACAGATCGTCGCAGAACAGGATGAAGCGCTCCTGCCGTCCGGCCAGCAGCTCTACCAGTTGCGGCAGATCGGCCAGATGCTCGCGGTCGATCTCGATCAAGCGAAGGCCATCGCGGCCGAACTCCGGCAGCAGCGCCTTGACCAGCGATGACTTGCCGGTGCCGCGCGCGCCGGTCAGCAACACGTTGTTGGCCGGCAGGCCTTCGACGAACTGGCGGGTGTTGGCCAGCAGCTGCTCGCGCTGGGCATCCACGCTGGCCAGCCGGCCCATCTCCACCGAATGCGGCTCATGCACCGCCTCCAGCCAGCCGGCCAGGCCCTGGCGATGCCAGCGGAAAGCCTGCGCGCTCCAGTCCGGCTCGCGCCGCGGCGGCGGCAGCATCGGCTCCAGCCGGGACAGCACCGCCTCGGCGCGGCACAGAAAATCCTGCAGGGCGTCCATCATGCGTTCCTTTCTGCCGATAAGAAAACAGCCTGCCACAAAGGAGGCAGGCCGTAAAAATCATATAAAACAGAAGCGGCGGGCAAGGCGCTCGAGGCAAGGCGCGCCGCCGCAGACAGTACACATCGTACGGCAAGGCGGCGCAACGCGGCATCGGGTGTCTTGTCCGGCGCGATCAATCTCGTAGAGAGATCACCGGCCAGCCATGCTCCTCGGCATACGCCCGCAGCTTGTCGTCGGCGTCCACCGCCACCGGATTGTCCACCAGCTTCATCAGCGGCAGATCGTTGTGCGAGTCGCTGTAGAAGAAGCTTTCGGCATAGCTGTCCCAGCTCTCGCCGCGCTCCGCCAGCCACTGTTCGATGCGGGTGATCTTGCCTTCCTTGAAGCTCAAGACGCCGGTCGGGCGGCCGGTGTAGTTGCCGTCATCGTCCTGCTCCAGCTCGATCGCGATCAGGTGCTCAACGCCCAGTTCGCGGGCGATCGGCCCGGTGATGAAGCGGTTGGTCGCAGTGATGATGACGATCTGGTCGCCCTCGGCGCGGTGAGCGGCCAGGCGCTCGCGCGCCTTGTTGGGGATCAGCGGCTTGATGTGGTTTTCCAGGTAGTCGGCGTGCAGCTCGTCCAGCTGATGGCGCGAGAAGCGCGTCAGCGGCGCCAGGATGAACGCCAGGTACTCGTTCATGTCCAGCGTGCCGTTCTGGTACTGGCGATAGAAATAGCTGTTGCGCTCGTCGTACTGAGCGGCGTCCAGAATGCCGCGCTTGATCAGGAAGCGCGGCCATTCGAAATCGGAGTCGCCGGCGATCAGGGTGTGGTCGAGGTCGAACAGGGCGAGCCTGCGTTTGGCGGGAGTGGCTGTCGTCATGATTCCGGGGTGGCGGTTTGCAAAACGTTTTTCACCAGCGGCACGGTGATCGGGCGCCTCAGCGCCAGCGAATAGCGGTCCAGCATGTCTATCATCGATATCAGGCTGGTCAGATCGCGCCGCCAGTGGGTGAGCAAGTAGCGGTAGACGTCGTCGGGTATCGACAGCTGGCGGTTGGCGGCGTGGCTGCGCAGCGCGGCCAGCTTGTCGTCGTCGGACAAGGCTTTCACCTCCAGCACCAGACCCCAGCCCAAACGGGTGCGCAGGTCGTCGCGCACCGACAGCGCCACCGGCGGCTTGCGCCCGGCCATCAGCAGCCGCCCCTCCCCGCCCTCCTTCAAGGAGTTGTAGAAGGAGAACAGCATGATCTGGTCGTCCGGCGCCAGGTCATCGACGTGGTCCACCGCGATGAAGCTGGCCTCGCGCGCGAAGTCCGGCAAGTGGTCGCCCTTGCCGTCCAGATAAATGGCGGCGCGCCCCAGCCGCTCGGCGTGGGCGATCCAGGCCTGCAGCAGATGGGTTTTGCCGCAACCGGGCTCGCCCCATAAATAGATGAAGCGTTCGCCTTCGGTGGCGGTCAGGGCGGTGATCACTTCGCGGTTGCGCTCGGCCAGGAAATTGTCGAAGGCCGGCAGCGGCGTGGGCGTGAGATCGAGTACGAGCTGGTCCAAAGTTTGCGGTGCTGCGTTGCGTGCTGACATCAATATTCCGATTTTACGCTGAGTCGGGCCGCAGTTGGAACCGCCATTTTCCCGGACAAGATTGATGACATCGGCAAATCGCGGCCGCAATGGAAAAAGACGGCGCGTCGCGTCAGCCTTTTTGCCGATTTTCAGTTAAAATACAGTGCTTTCGCACCGGCGAAAGCTTGATGTAAAAATATTTCAAGTTTGCAGAAAGCGAGATTATCTTGAACACCACGTCCCTCAGTTACCGTGATGCCGGCGTAGACATCGACGCCGGCGACGCGCTGGTCGAAAACATCAAGCCTTTTGCCAAGCGCACCATGCGCCCGGAAGTCCTCGGCGGCATCGGCGGTTTCGGCGCACTGGTGGAAATCTCCAAGAAGTACAAGGAGCCGGTGCTGGTTTCCGGCACCGACGGCGTGGGCACCAAGCTCAAGCTGGCTTTCGACTGGAACCGCCATGACACCGTCGGCATCGACCTGGTGGCGATGAGCGTCAACGACATCCTGGTGCAGGGCGCCGAGCCGCTGTTCTTCCTCGACTACTTCGCCTGCGGCAAGCTGGACGTGGCGCAAGCCACCGAGGTGATCAAGGGCGTCGCCGCCGGCTGCGAACAGGCCGGCTGCGCGCTGACCGGCGGCGAAACCGCCGAGATGCCGGGCATGTACCCGGCCGGCGAGTACGACCTGGCCGGCTTCGCAGTCGGCGTGGTGGAAAAGAGCAAGGTGATCAGCGGCCGCGACATCGTCGCCGGCGACGTGGTGCTGGGCCTGGCTTCCAACGGCGTGCACTCGAACGGCTACAGCCTGGTGCGCAAGATCATCGACCGCGCGCAACCGGAACTGGACGCGCCGTTCGACGGCGCCAAGACCCTGCGCGACGCGGTGATCGCCCCGACCCGCATCTACGTCAAGCCGCTGCTGAAGCTGATGGAGACGCTGCCGGTCAAGGGCATGGCCCACATCACCGGCGGCGGCATCACCGAGAACACGCCGCGCGTGCTGCCGGCGGGCACCGTCGCCCAGATCGACGCCAAGAGCTGGCAGCTGCCCAAGCTGTTCCAGTGGCTGCAGCGCGAAGGCAATGTGGACATCCAGGAGATGTACCGCACCTTCAACTGCGGCATCGGCATGGTGGTGGTGGTGGCGCCGGAACACGCCGAACAGTCCATGGCGCTGCTGCGCGAGGCCGGCGAAACCGTCTACCGCATCGGCCAGGTGCGCGAGCGCCAGGGCGACGAGCACCAGACCCAGATCGGCTAAGGCGAAACCCGCCGCGACACCGCGCGCCGCTGGCTCCGCCGGCGGCGCTTGTCGTTTATCGCCAGGCGAACGGAACCAAGCCGGCGCAATCGCAACGAACAGGAATGGCAAGCCATTCCGGACAAGAGCCATGAAAAACATCGTCATCCTGATTTCCGGCCGCGGCTCCAATATGCAGGCCATAGTCGACGCCGGCATTCCAGGTGCCCGCGTCGCGGCGGTGATCGCCAACCGCCCGGACGCGGCCGGCCTGGTCTGGGCGGCCGAGCGCGGCATCGCCGCGGCGGCGCTGGACCACAAGGCCTACTCCAGCCGCGAGGCCTTCGACGCCGCGCTGGCCGAGGCCATCGACGCCCATGCGCCCGATCTGGTGGTGCTGGCCGGCTTCATGCGCATCCTGACCGAAGGCTTCACCCGCCGCTACGAAGGCCGGATGCTCAACATCCACCCGTCGCTGCTGCCGGCCTTCCCCGGCCTGCATACCCATGAGCGAGCATTGGAAATGGGCTGCAAACTGGCCGGATGCACGGTACACTTCGTCACCGCCGAGCTGGATCACGGCCCCATCGTCGCCCAGGGCGCGGTGAGCGTGCTGGACGGCGACACGCCGGACAGCCTGGCCGCGCGGGTGCTGAAACTGGAACACCAGCTGTACCCGGAAGCGGTGCGCCGCTTCGCCGCCGGCGAGATCGCCGTCGTGGACGGCAAGGTGGCCAGCGGCCCGGGTGCCGCCGCCAGCCTGCTGTCGCCCGTACCCTCAAGCAAGGCCTAAATGACCCGTCGCCGTCTGCTGCTGATCGCCCTTGTCCTGTCGTTGCTGCTGCACCTCGCGTTGCTCGGCTCCGACTTGCTGCCCGCGATCAGCGCGCCGCCGGCGGACGAGCCCAAGCTTGAGAAGATAGACGTCAAGATGCAGGCGATGCGGCTGGACGAGACCCCGCCGCCGCCCGCCCAAGGCACGGCTGGCGTCAGCCTGCGGCCGGCTGAGACGGCGAAGCCAAAACCGAAACCCAAGCCCAAGCCAGCCCGCAAGCGCGAAGCCTCGAAGCCGGCGGAGCAGGCCAAAACAGCAGCCTCGGCCCCGGCGGCCAAAACCGCCTCGACGCCCCAAGCCAGCTCCGAGCCCGCTGCGGAAGCCTCGCGGCAAGCCGCGGCGGAGCAAGCCTCCAGCGCGCCGGCCGCGGAAAACGCACCGCGCGAGAACCGCGCGGACAAAGCCGGCCTTATCCACCCGGACGCGCCGCTGCGGCAGTTCCCCGCCGCTGCCAAGATCCGCTACCAAGGGTACTGGAACAGCGCGATGCTGGGCTTCGGCGATCTGGACTGGCAGCGCAGCCAGGGCCGTTACCAGCTGGACATCACGGTCAGTCCTTTCATCGGTCCCAAGCTGCGCTATCTTGCACTAGGGACGATAGGCAAGTCCGGGCTGCGTCCGGACAGCATGCAGTCATTCCGCGGCGGGGATCTGAAAGAAGCGGCCCGCTTCGATTACGACGCCGGCCTGCTGCGTTACGGCAGCAACGAAGACAAGCAGCTGCCGCTGAAGCCCGGCGCGCAGGACGCGTTCAGCCTGGCTTTCCAGCTGGCGCTGAAGGGCGGCGATCTGGGCCATGCGCCGATACAGATCACCACCGCCAAGAAGGTTTACGAATACCCGATGGCGCCGAACGGCGCCTTCGACTACGACACCGGCGCCGGCAAGATGCGCGTGATCGTGTTCCGCGCCCAGGGCGACGGAGACTTCACCGAATTTTGGCTGGCCCCGGATTTCGCCAATTTGCCGGTGCGCATCATTCGCGCCGACAAGGACAAGCGGATCGAGCTGAAAGCGATCCGCGTGGATGTGAACGGCAAGCGGCAGTGGGAATTGCCGCCGCAACCGACGATACGGAACAAGAATGCACATTAGCCATAGCCAACTGAAACACCTGGAAACCGTCATCGGCCAGATGACCCGCTTCGACCGCCCGGCGGACGCCGTGCTGTCCGCCTACTTCCGCGAGCACAACAAGCTGGGCAGCGCCGACCGCCACCTGATCGCCGAGACCGCCTTCGGCGCGTTGCGCCGCCTGATCCAGCTGCGCGCGCTGATCGCGCCTGAGAAGGCCACGCCGCGCCGCCTGGCGCTGGTGGCGCTGATGAAGTTCAACAAGCTGAACGTCAAGGAGCTGACCGAGGCCACCAGCGCCGGCGAGCGCGAATGGCTGGGCACGGTCAAGGGCAAGACGCTGGAAGACAGCCTGGAGATCCGCGCCGAGCTGCCGCAATGGGTGATCGAGCGCCTGGGCGAGCAAGCGCCGGAAGCGGTGGAAGCGCTGGGCCAGGGCCTGATGTCGATGGCGCCGCTGGATCTACGCGTCAACACGCTGAAGATGAAGCGCGAAGAGCTGCTGGACCGCCTGAACGCGGACGGCATCGCCTGCGAAGCCACGCCGTACTCCCCGCTGGGCATCCGCCTGAAAGACAAGCCGGCGCTGTCCAAGCACGAGCTGTTCAAGGCCGGCGCCTTCGAAGTGCAGGACGAAGGCAGCCAGCTGCTGGGTCTGATCACCGGCGCGCGCCGCGGCGAAATGGTGGTGGACTTCTGCGCCGGCGCCGGCGGCAAGACGCTGCTCTTGGGCGCGCAGATGTCATCCAGCGGCCGCCTGTATGCGTTTGATGTTTCTGAGAAGCGTCTGGCCAACTTCAAGCCGCGCCAGGCCCGCTCCGGCCTGTCCAACGTGCACCCGCAGCTGTTGGCGCACGAGAACGACTCCAAGGTGAAGCGCCTGGCCGGCAAGGCCGACCGCGTGCTGGTGGACGCGCCGTGCTCCGGCCTGGGCACGCTGCGCCGCAATCCGGACCTGAAATTCCGCCAGAACCCGGACAGCGTGGCCGAACTGAACGCCAAGCAGGCGTCCATCCTCGCCTCCGCCTCGCGGCTGGTGAAGAGCGGCGGCCGCCTGGTCTACGCCACCTGCAGTCTGCTGCCGCAGGAAAACCAGGCCATCGTCGAAGCCTTCCTGGCCGAGCACGCCGATTTCAGGCTGGTGAAGATGGACGAGGTGCTGGCCGAACAGAAGATCCCGCTGCAATGCGGCGACTACCTGGAGCTGAAACCGCATCTGCATAACACCGACGGCTTCTTCGCCGCGGTGCTGGAACGCAGCCAGGCCTAAGCGAAACAAGGGCTCTGAGCCGCGGCCCGCTTGCCATGCGCAGGCGGGCCGCGCTCGTATTCAAGGCCCGATCGGAGTATATTAGACAAGAGTGATTTTAAAACCGGCATTTCACGCCGCCCAGGAGCCGCCCGCCCGATGCAGGACCACCTACCCCGCCGTTCCAGGCGCCAGCGCGTCAACCGCCGCCTGCGCTATCTCTACCTGTCCGCCGCGCAATGGCGGCGCCAGGTGCCGGTCTGGATCGCGGCCATCCTGATCGGCCTGGTGGCCTATGTCTTCGCCCAGGGCAGCCACTGGTCGCACGACCTGTTCTTCAAGGCCTACGACGCGTCGCCCTTCTGGAGCCTGCTGATCACCCCGGCCGGCCTGGCGCTGGCGATCTGGATCATGCATCGCTTCTTCCCCAGCTCCGCCGGCGGCGGCATTCCGCAATCCATCGCCGCGCTGGAGCCCGGCATGCACAAGCTGCGCGAATACTGCTTCACGCTGAAAGCCGCCTTCGGCAAGGTGCTGCTGACGCTGATCGGCATCAGCTCCGGCGCCACCTTCGGCTACGAGGGCCCCATCGTCCAGGTCGGCGCGGCGATCAAGTATTCATTGAACCGCAAGGCCGCGCAGCGCCACGACGGCGCCGCCCGCAGCTTCATCCTGGCCGGCGCCGCCGCCGGCGTGGCCGCGGCCTTCAACGCGCCGCTGGCCGGCATCGTGTTCGCCATCGAGGAAATGGGCCGCACCTTCGACATGCGCGCCAGCTCCACCATCCTGCTGTCGGTGATCGTCGCCGGCCTCACCACCTTCGCCATCAACGGCAACTACAACTACTTCGGCATCGTCCACGTGGCGATGGACAGCAAGCAGGCCTGGCTGGCCATTCCCGTTTGCGGCGTCGTCGGCGGCCTGATCGGCGGGCTGGCCTGCCGCGTGCTGCTGGCGCTGTCGCAACGGCTGCCCGGCCCGCTGCACGGCTGGCGCATCCGCTACCCGGTGCGCTTCGCCGCCGGCTGCGGCCTGGCGCTGGCGGTGATCGGCATCATCAGCCATGGCAGCACCTTCGGCACCGGCTACTTCCGCGCCCGCGACATCATCGAGGGCCATGGCGCGGCGCTGCAAGACTACGGCGTGCTGAAGCTGATCAGCATGTTCGTCAGCCACATCAGCGCGGTGCCCGGCGGCATGTTCGCGCCGTCGCTGGCCGTCGGCGCCGGTTTCGGCCTGAACATGTCGCAGCTGATGCCCTTCCTGCCGCAGACCATGGTGGTGCTGCTGGGGATGGTGGGCTTCTTCGCCGGCATGACGCGGGCGCCGATGACCGGCTTCGTCATCGTGATGGAGATGACCGACACCTCGGGCATGATCATCCCGCTGATGGCCACCGCGCTGGTGGCGGCCTCGGTGTCGAGGCTGGTGACGCGGCGCGCGCTGTACGAGGGCCAGGTGCGGCTGTTCCTGCCGCAGTGGCAGGCCAAGGCCGGCCAAATTGACCAGCCTGCCGCCCGCACGTAAAATAACTTATTGAAATGATCGGGTATTTCCGGCGGAAATAGCGCCGGCCAACAGCAAGGATTCAATACATGTCGATTCAACAAGATATCCAGCAAACCGTCGCCGACAACTCGGTGGTGCTGTTCATGAAGGGTTCCGCCCAGTTCCCGCAGTGCGGCTTCTCCTCGCGCGCGGTGCAGATCCTGAAGGCCTGTGGCGTGGAAAACTTCCTGACCGTGGACGTGCTGCGCGATCCCGACATCCGCCAGGGCGTCAAGGATTTCTCCAACTGGCCGACCATCCCCCAGCTGTACGTGAAGGGCGAATTCGTCGGCGGTTCCGACATCATGTACGAGATGTTCCAGAACGGCGAACTGCAGGATCTGCTGAAAGACCTGTAAGCTTTCCCCGGCAACCCGGCCCCGGCCGGGTTTTGCGTTTTGGAGGCCATCCGCGTTAGAATGATGCCCCATACCATCCACGGCAGCCTTGCGGCTGCCGCTGTCATATGTATTGAAAGCTGTTTGCCATCGCGGGCAAGCAGCTTTTTGCCAAGGTAGGGAGCCGAAATTGAACATCACCATCGTTGATCATCCGCTGGTACAGCACAAGCTGGGCCTGTTGCGCGAAGCCGATACCAGCACCATGAAGTTCCGCCAGCTGACCCAGGAGTTGGCCCGGCTGCTCGCCTACGAAGCCACCCGCGATTTCGAATTGGAAGCCGTCACCATCGACGGCTGGTGCGGCAAGATCGACGTCAAGCAGATCAAGGGCAAGAAAGTCACCGTGGTCCCCATCCTGCGCGCCGGCATCGGCATGCTGGACGGCGTGCTTGACCTGGTGCCCTCGGCCAAGATCAGCGTGGTGGGCCTGGCCCGCAACGAAGAGACGCTCGAGCCGGTGTCCTACTTTGAAAAATTCGTCGGCAACCTGGACGAGCGCATCGCCATCATCATCGACCCGATGCTGGCCACCGGCGGCTCGCTGATCGCCACCATCGACCTCCTCAAGCGCAACGGCTGCAAACACATCAAGGCCGTGGTGATGGTGGCCGCGCCGGAAGGCGTGAAGATCGTCAACGACGCCCATCCGGACGTGCAGATCTACGCCGCCTCGCTCGACAGCCACCTGAACGAGCACGGCTACATCATCCCCGGCCTCGGCGACGCCGGCGACAAGATCTTCGGCACCAAGCAGGCCTGACCGCCATGCACCCCATCAGCCGCCCGTTGCTTCCGCAGCCGGCGGCTTTTTTGCAAGCCCGCAAGGATGAAGGATGAACGTCATGGATGACCGCTACGCCGCGATAGACGCCGACTTTCTCGCCCGCTTCCCGGGCGGCTTCCAGGACCCTGACTGGCAGACGCTGGCGCGCAGGCACAAGAGCTATGCCAAGGCCGAAGCGCTGTGCCAGAGCGAGCTGACCCGCGACAAGCTGGACGCGGCGCTGGCCAGCGGCAAGCTGGCCGACGCCACGCACGCCTGCCGCCAGATCATCTCGCTGGCCACCACCGTCAGCACGTTCGAGAAGATCGCCTTCCGCAACTACATGGACAACCGCGACCTGAACCAGCCCTTCGTCCAGGCCTTGCGCGATGTGTTGCACGATTTCGGCCCGAGCAGCTTCGCCGCCTATGTGGACACGCTGGCGATGGCGCGGATGGACCCCAAGGCCAACGCCGCCAAGTGGCCGATCGTCAGCTGCTTTCTGGCTTGCTTCGACCCGCAGGTCCACGTCTGCGTCAAGCCGACGACGGTGAAGAAAGTGGCGGCGCGGCTGGGCGTGGACATTCATTACCAGGCCAAGCCCAGCTACGAATGCTATCAAGCGGTGCAGCGGATGGTGCTGGATTTCCGCAGCCGCAGCATGGTGGCCGCCGATGTGGACAATACGCTGGCGCAGGCGGTGATGTATTGCGCCGTGTGAAACCGACAAGATTACAAAACCAAAACAAGGAAGAATGATGATGCAACAACTCAAGCTGGCGGTGTCCGGCGCCCAGATCCTGTTCGTCGCCTTCGGCGCGCTGGTTCTGGTGCCGCTGCTCACCGGCCTCAATCCGGCGTTGGCGCTATTGGGCGCCGGCCTCGGCACCCTGCTGTTCCAGGCCGCTACCTCCCGCCAGGTGCCGATCTTCCTCGGCTCCTCCTTCGCCTTCATCGGCCCCATCATCTACTCGATGCACACCTGGGGCCCGGGCGCGACCATGTTCGGCCTGTTCGCCGCCGGCTTCATGTACTTCGTGTTCGCCGCCGTGGTGCGCTGGCGCGGCATGGCGCTGGTCAACAAGCTGTTGCCGCCGGTGGTGATCGGCCCGGTGATCATGATCATCGGCCTGTCGGTCGCCACCGCCGCCTCCGGCATGGCGATGGGCCAGGCCGGCGGCAAGCAGGTGCTGCCGTATGAAACTTCGCTGCTGCTGGCCGCCATCTCGCTGGCCACCACCATCGTGGTGTCCATCTACGCCCGCGGCATGTTCAAGCTGGTGCCCATCCTGGCCGGCGTCGTCGTCGGCTACATCGCCGCCGCCTTCCTCGGCGCGGTGGACTTCGCCAAGCTGGCCGCCGCGCCGTGGTTCGCCGCGCCGACCTTCCACAGCCCGGAGGTCAACTGGGCGGCCGCGGCCTTCATGCTGCCGGTGGCCATCGCCCCGGCCATCGAGCACATCGGCGGCGTGATGGCCATCGGCGGCGTCACCGGCAAGGACTACACCAAGACGCCGGGCCTGCACCGCACGCTGGCCGGCGACGGCCTGGGCGTGTGCGTGGCCGGCCTGATCGGCGGCCCGCCGGTGACCACCTACGCCGAAGTGACCGGCGCGGTGATGATCACCCGCAACTTCAATCCGGTGACGATGACCTGGGCGGCGGTGTTCGCCATCTGCATGGCCTTCTTCGGCAAGTTCAACGCGCTGCTGCAGTCCATCCCGATGCCGGTGATGGGCGGCATCATGGTGCTGTTGTTCGGCACCATCGCCTCCATCGGCCTGAAAACGCTGATCGAGGCCAAGGTGGACCTGATGGAGCCGCGCAACCTGGTGATCATCTCGGTGGTGCTGACCGCCGGCATCGGCGGCCTGACGCTGAAACTGGGCGACTTCGCGCTGTCCGGCGTCGGCCTGTGCTCCTTGCTGGCCATCATCCTGAATCTGATTTTGCCGCGCCAGGCCGCCAGCCACGACGGCATAGTCGAAGGCCAGGACATCTGACCCCGCCTCAACACGTCAACATAAACTATTGGATTTAAAAATCTTTTACAACTGGGCACACGTCAACGAGTCTGACAAGGTCTACACTGCAAATCAGCGCCGCGGCCTCATGCCGCGGCGCGGTAGACCGTAGCCAAACTGCTGCCCTGCATCAGCACTACCAGCCCACAGCGGCTTGACGCGGCCTGATTCCAAGCCAAGAACAAGGAAGAAAGCCATGTTGAAAACCCTCGTTGTCACCGCTCTCGCGCTTTTGACGCTTTCCGGCTCCGTCCTCGCCGGCAGCGATGGCCTGTCCGTGATGTGGGCGATGCGCGGCAGGATGGACGCCCAGCTGCACGGCCAGCCGGCGCCGATGATTCCGCAAAACAACTCCATCCCGTCCAACAGCTGATCCCAGTTCCGCCGCCGGCCCGCCGGCGGCGTTCTCAAACGTACAACTCGCCCCGCTCCACCGCCAGCTCCAGCCGCTGGATGAACCACTGCATCGCCCGCCCCGGCTGCTCCTGCTTCCAGGCGAAGCACATCGGCGGGAAGCTGCCGCTTTCCTCTTCCACTTTCTCGATCAGCTCGCCGCTGTCCAGATGTGCCCGCACGTGCGAGCGCGGCAGGTGGCCGGTGCCCAGCCCCGCGACGATGGCCTTCAATTTGGCCTGGCTGCTGTGAACCGTCAGCACTTGCTGTCCTTCCAGCAGGCCTCCGGTCCGCGCCGGCAGGCGGCGCGAGGTATCTCCCACCGCCACCGCGCGGTAGCGGCGCAGCGCATGCGGCGGCACCGGCTCCGGCTCGTCCGCCAGCGGGTGGCCGGCGGCGGCCACCAGCACGAAATCGTAGTCGCCGATGTTGCGGGTGAAGTAATCCCCAGGCGGCGGCTGGTTGGGCGCGCCGATCACCAGGTCGGCGCGGTCGTCGTACAGCGCGTCCCAGATGCCGCCGAAGCTTTCGCGGATGAAATACAGCCGGGTGTCGGACTGCAGCCGGTCGAAATCGGCGATGGACGGCAGCAGCTGCTCGAAGCCGATCAAGTCGCCCACCACGATGCGCAGCCGGTCCTCCCAGCCCTGCGCCTGCTTGCTGACCCTGAGTTCCAGTTGCCGCGCCGCGTCCAGCAGGTGGCGGCCGTCCTTCAGCAGCCGCTCGCCGGCCGGCGTCAGCCGCGCCCGGTGGCCGCTGCGGTCGTAAATGGCCACGCCCAGGCCCTGTTCCAGCTTCTGCACGGTGTACGTCAGCGCCGACGGCACTTTGAACAACGCCTCGGCCGCCGCGGCGAAGCTGCCGTGCTGTTCGATCGCATCCAGCACCTGAATCGCTTCCAGTGTCAGTTTCATTGCCACACCTGATTCAATTTTTTTGAATGTATTGTTCGGTTCTTTCCGATTTTATCGTCGAGATGTCCGTCCTAGAATCATATCCGTAACAAGAAGCCAGCGATACTCGAAATAAGACATCAATATTTTTGATGCATAAGCGAAAGCTGGCAATCCACACATTGAAAGGAAACCACCATGCTGAAGCAAACCGCCATCGCCGCCCTGTCCCTGATCCTGCTGTCCGGCGCCGCCATCGCCGGCGAAGGCAACGACAATATGAAAGCCATGCGCGACCGCATGGATGCCCAGCTGCAAGGCCAGTCCCAACAGCAAGTGCAGCAACAGGCTCCGGCCCAAAAGTAATCGCCGCCTGCCGGCAAGAAAAAAGCGCCGCGGACCAGAAGGTCCGCGGCGCTTTTTTTTATTTCAGCTCAGGTTCGGTCGCCTCGCAAGCGCCCCATCAGCAAGGCATCGTGGTAGGCGCCGTTGCGGAACGAATGCGCGCGCAACCTCCCCTCCTCGACAAAGCCGAAACGGCGGTACAAGGCCTGCGCCGCCAGGTTGTCGGGATAGACCGTCAATTCGACCCGCTCGAAGCCTATCCAGTTGTCGGCCAGGTCCAGCAAGGCCGCCATCAGCAGCTTGCCGACGCCGCGCCCCTGCCAGCCGCGGTGAACGACGATGCCGAGGCCGGCGATATGCGACAGGCGCTCGTCGCCGAGACGCCACAAGCCGGCGCTGCCGACCATCTTGCCCCCATCCGCTTCGCAGACCAGTTGATAGCGGCCGGCTCGCAGCAGGCCATCCATTCTCACCCCTAGCTTCCACTCCGATGGATAAGGCAGTTGCAGCGTATTGCCGTAGACGCTGGCGTCTCCGTAAAGCTCGCTCAGGTGCGCCGCGTCGCCCGGCTCCAGGTGGCGGATGCGGAATTCGCTCATCGCGTTCCCTCCCCTCGCAAGCGCGCCATCGCCAGCACGTCGTGGTAGGCGCCGTCGCGCAGCGCGTAGGCGCGCATCCTGGCTTCCTCGACGAAGCCGAACTTGCGGTACAGACGCTGGGCGCGGGCATTGTCGGCGAACACTGTCAGCTCGACGCGGCGCAGGCCCAGCCAGTCGTCGGCCTGTTCCAGCGCCGCCGCCATCAGCAACGAGCCTATGCCCTGGCCATGCAGGTCGGCATCGACGCCTATGCCCAACTCCGCCGCGCGCAGCAGACGTTCGCGGCCCAGCGGTATCAGTCCGGCCCAGCCCCGCGCCCGGTCGTCGCGATCGACCGCCACTAGCACGACCCTGCCATGCTCGTTTTTTTGCAGCCACTCGCGCCGCTTGCTCAAGGCCGGCCAAGGCAGGCCCAGCATGGCGCCGAATACGGCGGGATCGCTGAACATCGCGTTCAAGGCCTCGGCGTCGGACGGTTCCGCATGGCGGATTCGATAGTCGCTCATGCCTCAGCCCTCCGCGGCCAGTTCAGCCGGCCCATCACCAGCACATCCTCCAGCTTGCCGGCGCGCAGCTGCTCCTGGCGCAGCCGGCCCTCGTACTCGAAGCCGAACTTCTCGTACAGGGCGATGGCGCGGGCGTTGTCGTGAATCACCTTCAACTCGATGCGGATCAGCCCCAGCCAGTTGTCGGCCAGATCGACGACGGCGCGCATCAAGGCCCCGCCTACGCCCTTGCCCTGCCAGTCATCGCGCACCACCAGGAACAGGTCTGCGCTGTGGCGCACCCGCATGCCTTCGTTGACGATCAGTCCGGCCGAGCCGACCACCTCGCCGTCGGCGGCACAGGCCACCAGATTATGGATGTTGGCCGGCCGCTCGTTCAGCTGCTTCTCGGTGACGGACAGGGGCTGGTGCGGCAACTGCAAAGTATCGGGATAAACGCCCGGCGCGGTCTTGATGCGGTGGATCGCGGCGGCGTCGGACGGTTCGACGGAACGGATCAGGTAGGACTGGGACATGATGGTCTCCTGGGAGCCATGGCGGGCAGGCTCTGAGTTGATGGACACAGGCGGGATCGCCGTCAGGTCCGGCAGACCATCATGCCAAATAACTTTTGTGCATTGCAATATAATTTTTATACAGACAAGAAATGCCCCGGCGTCTCGCCGAAGCAGCGGCGAAAAGCGACGATGAAGGCGCTGCTGCCGGCATAGCCCAGCTCCGCCGCGCAGTAGCTCACCGACCGCCCCTCGGCCAGCAGCGCCCTGGCCCGCAGCATGCGTAAGCGCTCGCGCCACTCGGCGACGCCCATGCCGGTTTCGGCGCGGAAATGGCGGATCAGGCTGCGCCGCGACATGCCGATGCGGCCGGCCCAGCGCTCCAGATCCCAATCCAGAGACGGCTCATCCAGCAAAGCTTCGGCCAGTTTGCGCAGCGCCGGATGGCGCGGCCAGGCCAGGCTGGCGGGATAGGGCTCGGCCCAGGCCAGCTCGTCCGCCAGCACGCCGATCAGCCGCCGGGCGGCGTCCGCGCCGGCCTGCTCCGGCCAGGCGCCCAGCCGCTGGAACACGCCCTGAAGCAGCGGCGAAGCCCGCCACACGCGCAGGTCCGGCGGCAGATCCGGCAGCCAGGCGGCATCCAGTTGCAAGCTCCAGCCGCGCAACTCTCCATGGTAATGCGCGCCATGCGGCATGCCCGGCGGAATCCAGCCGACGCAGCCGCCGGGCAGCAGGATGCGCCGGCCATCCGCCTCCAGTTCCAGCGCGCCTTCGCTGGCCCACGCCAGCTGCCCCTCGGCGTGGGCGTGGCGCGCGGTCTGGTCGCCGGCGCCGCGCCGCAGCACCGCCACCGTCAGCCCCGGCAAAATGGCTCGCTCCATATTGGCCCTTTGTAGATATCTATTGGCACTATATGGAAAGCAGGCCAATCCCGCCAGCGCGATACTGGGCGCTCATTCCACGCAAGGAGTTAGCCATGAAGCACGTACAACACACCGAAGCCCTGTCCGCGATCAACCGCAAAGTCATCGCCGACGGCGAGACGCTGCCTGCGGTGAAGCTGCGCGACGGCAGCACGGTGCAAACCGGCACCGTCGCGACCATGCTGGTCAACATCGCCGCCTACAACCAGGGCGAGCGCGGCGAAGTGGAGCGCCAGCTGGAGCTGGCGGTGCCGACGCTGTTCAAGGTGGGCCTGTTCGATCTGTTCCCGCCCGAAGAATGGATCCGCGCGGGCAATCCCGGCCGCCAATTGGTCGGCGAAATGGCCTGCCGCTGGCTGGCTGGCCAGCCAGACAACACATAAGCATATTTCCGCGTCGCCCCAGCCCCTCCCCTCCGCTTTGGCGTTAAGCTGTAGCCTCGAATCGACAGGAGCGGAACATGCTGATGCAAAGACAGGAAGCCGGCCTCTTGGTGGTGGACATCCAGGACAAGCTGTTGCCGGCGGTGCACGATGCGGAAGGGCTACTGGCGCGCAGCCTCTGGCTGATAGGCGTGGCGCGCGACCACGGCCTGCCCATCGTGTTTTCCGAGCAATACCCGCGCGGCCTGGGCGGCACGCTGGCCGCGCTGCGGGAGGCCGCGCCCGACGCCCAGACTGTGGACAAGCTGCATTTCTCCTGCGTGGCGGCCGGCTGCCTGCCGCCGGCATTGACGGAAAAGACACAGATCATCGTCTGCGGCATGGAGGCCCACGTCTGCGTGCTGCAGACCGTGCTGCAGTTGCTGGCCATCGGCAAACGGGTCTTCGTCGCCGCCGACGCGATCTCCAGCCGCAAGCCCGCCGACATCGAACTGGCGACGGCGCGGATGCGCGCGGCCGGCGCAATCATCGTCAGCCGCGAGATGGTGCTATTCGAGCTGCTGGAGAAATCGGGCGGCGACCATTTCAAGACGATGAGCCAGCGCTACCTGCTGGGCGACCAGCCCTAGCGTCTGCCCGCGGTCTCTCAAACGGCCTCAAACGCAAAAGCCCGCCGGAAACGGCGGGCTTGGCCATGGAAAGCGCGGATCGCGCCAGCGGGCTTACCAGATGCCCTTTTCCACCTTGCCGGCCAGTTCCGGATACTTGTCCGCCTTGAACTCGGGCGCCGCGACGCCGGCCTTCAACTGGCGCTGGTAATCGCCCAGCACAGTGAAGAAGTAGCGCGACAGCAGCACGATGGCCACCAGGTTGATCAGCGCCATCAGGCCCATCGCCAGGTCGGCCATGTCCCATACCAGCGGCAGGCTGGCCAGCGCGCCGAACCACACCATGGCCAGCACCACCAGGCGGAAGCCCAGCAACGCGCGCTTGTTGCTGCGGATGAACTCGACGTTGCCCTCGGCGTAGGCGTAGTTGCCCAGAATGGACGAGAACGCGAACAGGAACATCGCCACCGCCAGGAAGGACACGCCTATCGGGCCGAACTGCGACTCGACCGCCTTCTGCGTCAACGCCACGCCGCTCAGGCCCTGATCGTGCACGCCGGACAGCAGGATGATGGCCGCGGTGGCGGTGCACACCACCATGGTGTCGATGAAGACGCCGAACATCTGGATCGCGCCCTGGCTGGCCGGATGCTTGGACGTGGCGGTCGCGGCGGCGTTGGGCGCCGAGCCCATGCCTGCCTCGTTGGAGAACAAGCCGCGCTTGATGCCCAGCATCATCGCCTGACTGACCGCGTAGCCCGCCACGCCGCCGGCGGCCTGCTCCAGGCCCAGCGCGCTCTTGACGATCAACACCACCAAGCCCGGCAGCTCCGCAGCGTGGATGGCCAGCACGTAGAAGGCCATCAGCAGATAGATCAGCGCCATCACGGGCACCAGCCACTCGGCCACCCGCGCCACCGAACGCACGCCGCCGAAGATCACCGGCGCGGTCAACAGCACCAGGCCCACGCCCACCGCGTAACGGTTCCAGCCCCAGGCGCCTTCCGTCGCGGCGACGATGGAATTGGCTTGCACCGCGTTGAACACCAGGCCGAAGGCCAGGATCAGGCACAGCGCGAACAGCACGCCCAGCCAGCGCAGGCCCAGGCCTTTCTGGATGTAGTAGGCGGGGCCGCCGCGGAAGGTGTCGTCGTGATGGCTGGTCTTGAACAGCTGGGCCAGCGTCGACTCGACGAAGGCGCTGGACATGCCGAGCAAGGCGGTCAGCCACATCCAGAACACCGCGCCGGGTCCGCCGGCGGCGATGGCGATGGCGACGCCGGCGATATTGCCGGTGCCCACCCGGCTGGCGAGCCCGGTGGCGAAGGCCTGGAACGGCGAGATGTCATTCTTGCTGACATGGCCGCCGCGGCCGCCCATCATTTCGCGCCAGCCGCGCGAGAACAGCCTCAGCTGCAGCAGGCCGGAGCGCAGCGAGAAGTACAGACCCACCGCCAACAGCAGGGCGATCAGCACCTTGCCCCACAGCACGTCGTTGACGGCATTGATCAAAGAATGAAGCAACTCCATGGTTTTCCTTGTTGTCCTGAGCGTATCGGCGTCCCCGGCGCGAAGCCGCGGGACAGTCTCCCGGTCTGACGCCGGGTGGAATCATTGCGAGCGGCCGCAGGGCCCCCGTTTCATGCTGCGCCTAACAAAATAGAAGGATAGGCAGGCCGGCGGAGGACCGCGCGCGGAATGGCTCGAGTGGGGGGAAAGTCACACTGGCAGGGATGTCAGCCGCATCATTCCGCCCTGGACGGGCGGGAATGCGCAAAAATCTAGCAATAAAGTTCCCATGCTGACAATCAAAAATAAGTAAACGAATTGCAAACAGACTGCTTGGGAAATGTCCTCAGGGGAACGCTTGATCGCCCTATCCAAATGCTAAGCTGAAGCATCCGATCCGAACTCAACCAGCCGGATCGCCCGCCGACACAGGAATCGAGGCTCGGATGAGATCCCTGCTCTGGAGCGCATTGCTGTTGGCCGCCGCGGCCGCCTTCGCCGCCGACAAATCGCTCTGGCGGCTGGCGGCGGACGCCAATTTCGAACCCTACAGCTATCTGTCCGACGATATGGAGCCCCAGGGGCTGGATGTGGAATTGGTCAGCGCGGTGATGCGCGAAACCGGCCAGTCTTTTCGCATCAGCCTGCTGCCCTGGGAGCGGGTGAAACAGCAACTGGCGCTGAAGGAGGCCGACGCCGGCTTCGTGTTCACCGGCACCTCGGAGCGCCGCGCGCAGTACGATCTGGCAGGTCCGCTGCGCAAGGGCCAGACCGTGTTCGTCGCCATGAAGCGCAACCCGCTGCAGGATTGGCGCGGCCTGGACGATCTCAAGCCCTATGTGATCGGCCAGGTGCGTGGCTACAGCTACGACACCGAATTCGACAAGGCCCCGCTCACCCGCGACAACCATGCCGGCTCGCCGCGCCAGCTGGTGGCGATGCTGCTGGCCGGCCGAGTGGATATGATCGTCGGCGACAAGGTGCAGCTGATGTACTTCGTTCAGGAACAAAAAGCGGCCGGCCTGGTGAAAGTGCTGCCCAGGCCGCTGGTGGAAATGCCGCGCTACGTGGCCTTCGCCAAGGGCGATCCGCGCGCGCCGCAATTCGAAGCGGCGCTGAAACGGCTGCAGCAGAGCGGTACGCTGCAGCCGATATTCCAGCGCTGGGCGCAGTGAGCGCTAGCCGCGCGCCGGCAGCAAGTCCAGCCTGTCGGTGCACAGGCTGTCCACGCCCCAGGCCAGCAGGCGGCGGGCATCGGCCGGATCGTTGACCGTGTAGCACAACAGCTGGTAGCCGGCGGCCTTGATGTCGCGGGCCAGCGCCTCGGTCAGGGTTTTATGGTCGCAATGCAGCGCCACGCAATCCAGCTCCGCCAGAATGGCGCACCAGTCGGCCGGGATCTCCTCGCACAGAAAGGCGCGCGGCAGCGCCGGCTCGGCGGCCTGGGCCGCGCGCAGCGCGTCGATCTCGAACGAGGACAGCAAGGGCGGCACCGCCGCGCCGGCCCACAGCCGCGCCGCCTCTTGCGCCACCAGCCGGCCGGTTTCCTCGAAACGCCCCGGGCAGGGCTTGATCTCGATATTGAGCAGCATGCCCTGCGCCAGGCAGTAAGCCGCCACATTGGCCAGCGTCGGCAATGCCTCGCCGGCGAAGGCCGCGCCCTTCCAGCCGCCGGCGTCGAGCGTCGACAGCTCGGCCATGGTCTTGCCCTTGGCTTCGCCCTTGCCATTGCTGGTGCGGTCCACGGTGTCGTCGTGCAGCAGGAAGCAGACGTTGTCGGCCGACAGCTTCACGTCGCACTCGGCCGCGCGGTAGCCGTAGCGGACGCCCTCGCGAAAACCGGCGATGGTGTTTTCCGGCGCCAGCGTGCCGCCGCCGCGGTGGGCGACGACCTCAGGATACGGCCAGGCTTGCTTGCTCTGCTGCGGCATGCTCGATTCTCCTCTGTGTTTCCGCGTCGAACAGGTGCAGCGACTCGGCGCGCACCGTCACTTCCAGCCGGCTGCCCGGCTCGGGCCGGTGGCCGTGGGCCAGCCGCGCCACCACGTTCTGCCCGGCCAGCAGGCCGTACACGTAATTGTCGGCGCCCAGCATCTCCACGCTGTCCACCCGCAAGCTCAGCGCCTCGCCGCCCTCGCCCGCCGCGCGCAGATGCTCGGGGCGGAGGCCGGCCTTCAGCTTGCGTCCCGCCAGCGCCGGGTTGGCCGCCGGCAGGGGCAGCGACACGCCGTCGCCCAGCAGCAGCCGCTCGCCGCGCTCGTCCGCCTGCGCGTCGAACAGATTCATCCCCGGCGAGCCCATGAAGGCGGCGACGAAGGTGGTGGCCGGCCGGTCGTAGATATCGTCCGGCGCGCCGATCTGCTCGATATGGCCCTTGTTCAGCACGATCACGCGGTCGGCCAGCGTCATCGCCTCCACCTGATCGTGGGTGACGTACAGGCTGGTGGTGGCCAGCCGGCGATGCAGGCGCTGGATTTCCAGCCGCATCTGGCCGCGCAGCTTGGCGTCCAGATTGGACAGCGGCTCGTCGAACAGGAACACCGCCGGCTCGCGCACGATGGCACGGCCCATCGCCACCCGCTGGCGCTGGCCGCCGGACAGCTCGCGCGGCTTGCGCTGCAGCAGCTGCTCCAGCTCCAGCACCGCCGCCACCTTCAGCACCCGCTCCATCACTTCGGCCTTCTTCAGGCCCTTGAGCTTGAGCGCGTAGCCCATGTTCTCCGCCACCGTCATGTGCGGATACAGCGCGTAGTTCTGGAACACCATCGCGATGTCGCGGTCCTTGGGCTCCAGCTGGTTCACCAGCCGCTCGCCGATGCGGATCTCGCCGTCCTCGGTGCTCTCCAGCCCGGCCACCATCCGCAGCAAGGTGGATTTGCCGCAGCCGGACGGGCCGACGATGACCACGAACTCGCCGTCGGCGATCTCCACCGAAATCTCTTCCAGCACCCGGCGCTCAGCGCCGGGATAGCGCTTGGCGATATTCTTCAGACTCAGTTTTGCCATTTGGCGCTCTTTCTCATTTCTCGTTGTCCACCAGGCCCTTGACGAACCAGCGCTGCATGCCGACCACCACCAGCAGCGGCGGCAGCAGGGTCAGCAACGCGGACGCCATCACCAGGTGCCACTGCACCGCGCCCTCGCCCAGCATGCCCTTGATCGCGATCACCGAGGTGGACATCGCCGGATCATGGGTGACCAAGAGCGGCCACAGATACTGGTTCCAGCCATAGATGAAAGTAATGACGAACAAGGCCGCGATATTGGTGCGCGACAAGGGCAGCACCACGTCGACCATGAAGCGGATCGGCCCGGCGCCGTCCACCCGCGACGCCTCCATCAACTCCTTGGGCAGCGTCATGAAAAACTGCCGCAGCAGAAAGGTGGCAGTGGCGGACGCGATCAAGGGCAGCGTCAGGCCGGTATAGCTGTTGATCAGCCCCATCTTGGTCACCACTTCCACCGTCGGGAAGATGCGCACCTCCACCGGCAGCATCAGCGTGGCGAAGATCAGCGCGAAGCCGGTCTTGCGGAACGGGAAGCGGAAATAAACGATGGCGTAGGCCGACAGGAAGGAAATCACGATCTTGCCGACGGCGATCAGCATCGCCATCACGAAGCTGTTCCACAGCGTGCGCGCCAGCGGCACCGCCAGCCCGCCGCTGCCGCTCCACAGCACGGTGGAGAGGTTGGCCCACAGCTGGCTGCCGGGCAGCAGCGACAGCGGCACCCGCGTCACCTGATCGGCGTCCTGGCTGGCGGCGGCGAACATCAGATACAAGGGGAAGGCCACCACCAGCATGCCCGCGATCAGCATCGCGTGGCAGAACAGGTCCAGCCCTTTGCGGTTCTCCACCATCAGTACTGCACCTTTCTTTCCACGTAACGGAACTGGATCAGCGTCAACAGGCCGACCACCGCCATCAGCACCACCGACTGCGCGGCCGAGCTGCCCAGATCCAGGCCCTTGAAGCCTTCCAGGTACACTTTGAGGATCATGGTCTCGGTGGACTTGCCCGGCCCGCCGCCGGTGGCCGCGTCGATCACCGCGAAGGTGTCGAAGAAGGCGTACACCAGGTTGACCACCAGCAGGAAGAAGCTGGTCGGCGACAACAGCGGGAACACCAGGTCGCGGAAGCGGCGCAAGGGGCCGGCGCCGTCTATCGCGGCGGCTTCGATCAAGGACGCCGGTATCGCCTGCAGGCCGGCGTAAAAGAACAGGAAGTTGTAGCTGATCTGCTTCCAGGCCGAGGCCAGCACCACCAGCAGCAGCGCCTGGCCGCCGTTGAGCGCGTGGTTCCACTCGTAGCCGGCCTCGCGCAGCAGATAACTGATCCAGCCCAGGCTGGGATTGAACAGGAACAGCCACAACACCGCCACCACCGACGGCGCGATCGCGTACGGCGCGATCAGCACCGTCTGGTAGATGCGGCGGCCGCGCGTGATCTGGTTGGCCATCACCGCCAGGATCAGCGCGCTGCCGGTGCCCAGCAAGGTCACCAGCGCGCTGAACAGCAGCGTGGTCTGGATGGTGCCCAGATACAGCGGGTCATGAAATAGCAGGCTGAAATTGGCCAGGCCGACGAACTGGCTGTCCAGGCCAAACGGGTCCTGCTGCTGTACCGACTGCCACAAGGCTTCCAGCGCCGGCCACAGGAAGAAGATCAAGGTGATCGCCAGCTGCGGCGCCATCAAGGCGAAGCCCAGCCAGCGATTGGAAAAATGAATGCGATTCTGCATGCGTGGACTCTATCGAGAAAAACGGGCGGCCTCGCGGCGCGCCCGTTTCCGGAGGGATCAGTTGGCGGTTTTCTCGAAGCGGCGCAGCAGCTCGTTGCCGCGCGAGGCCGCGCTGTCCAGCGCCTGCTTGGCGGTCTTCTTGCCGGTCCACACCTCCTCCAGCTCCTCATCCATCACGGTGCGGATCTGCGGCATATAGCCCAGGCGCAGGCCGCGGGTATAGGACTTGGGCGGCTTGTTCTGCATCTGGCGGGTGGCGATGTCGGCGCCCGGGTTCTTGTCGTAGAAGCCCTGCTTGCGCGACAGATCGTAGGCCGCGGTCACCACCGGCAGGTAGCCGGTGTCCTGGTGCCACTTGGCCATCACTTCCGGCGACACCAGCATCTTGAAGAAGCGGGCCACGCCCTTGTACTCGGCCGGGGACTTGCCGGCCATCACCCACAAGCTGGCGCCGCCGATCAAGGCGTTTTGCGGCGCGCCCTTCACCGCCGGGTCATAGGGCATCATGCCCATGCCGAAGGCGAACTTGGCGTTCTTGCGGATATTGGCCAGCGAGCCGGAGCTGCCGGTCATGATGCCGCATTCGCCGCTGTAGAACTTCAGCGTGGCCTCGTCCTTGCGGCCGGCGTAGCTGAAAGTGCCGTCTTTGGCCATCTTGGCCAGGAATTCGATGTGCTTGACCTGGACCGGTCCGTTGAACTGCAGCGTGGCATTGCTGCCGCCGAAGCCGTTGTCCTGGCTGGCGAACGGCAGGCTGTGCCAGGCGCTGAAGTTCTCCAGCTGCACCCAACCCTGCCAGCCAGTGCTGTAGCCGCAACGCATGCCGGAAGCCTTCAGCTTGGCTGCGGCGGCGGCCAGTTCAGGCCAGGTCTTGGGCGGCGCGTCCGGCAGGCCGGCCTTCTTGAACGCGTCCTTGTTGTAGTACAGCACGGGAGTGGAGCTGTTGAACGGCAAGGACAGCAGATGGCCGGTCTTGGCGTCGCTGTAATAGCTGGCCACCGCCGGGATGAAGGCTTTCTCGTCCAGCTTTTCGCCTGCGTCGGCCATCACCTGGTATACCGGCTTGACCGCTTTCTTGGCCTGGATCATGGTGGCGGTGCCCACTTCGAACACCTGGACGACGGCGGGCGCGTTGCCGCTGCGGTAGGCGGCGATGGCCGCGGCCAGAGACTCGTCGTACTGGCCCTTGTACACCGGCACCACCTTGTAGTCCTTCTGGCTGGCGTTGAACTGGGCGGCGATGGCGTTGACGCGGTCGCCCAGCGAGCCTTCCATCGAATGCCAGAACTGGATTTCGGTGGCGGCCTGCGCCGGCAGGGACAAGGCCAGCGTCAGCGGCGCGAGCGCGGCGACGCGGCGTAAGGTGGGGGACAGGGCTCGGGACATCGGCTTCTCCATTTATCGTTATGGCGGCTGGCATTCACGCGGCGGATTGTGGCCGGACAAAATGACAGTAGCGTTACAATAATATGACATTAAATTTGCATCAAGACGCAAAAAAGGAATGAAGACGCAAAAAAAGCGCGCCGGCATGGCGCGCTTTTTTGTTTTTCCCTCTCAACTATTGGTAGCTGAGCTTGTCGGCCTTGCCCCAGAACACCCGGTAGGCGAAGGCGGTGTAGCCGATGATGCAGGGCAGCACCACGATGGCGCCCCACAGTATCACCCATAGCGCCTCCGGGTCCGCCGCCGCCTGCCAGATGGTCATCTTGCCCAGCACCACCTCGGGAAACACGCTGTAAGTCAGGCCCCAGAACGACAGCAGCACGATGCCGACGCTGGCGGCGAACGGCAGCCAGCAGAAGCTGTCGTTGCCGGCCGCCTGGCGGCGGGCCAGCCTGGGCAGGCAGGCGATCAGCAGCACGAACAGCGCCAGCGTGCCCAGCGGCAGCGGCAGCAACAGCAGGAATTGCGGCAACGCGAACCACTTGGCGGCGATGGCAGGATTGGCCAGCGGCGTCACCAGCGACACCGCCACCACCGCGGTGCCGGCGCCGTACAGGCTCAGCTGCGCCCAGCGTATCGCCTTGGCCTGCAAGCCGCCATGGGTCTTCATCACCAGCCAGCAAGCGCCGAGCAGCGCATAGGCCAGCGCCAGGCCGATGCCCACCACCAGCGAGAACAGCCAGGAAGTGGAGGTATCGGCGAAGCCGGTCAGATAGCGGCCCAGCATCACGCCCTGGGCCAGCGCCGCCAGCATCGAACCGCCGGCGAAGGCCGCGTTCCACCACGGCTTGTGCGGGTCCTGCGCCTTGACGCGGAAGTCGAAGGCCACGCCGCGCAGGATCAACCCCACCAGCATCGCCAGCACCGGCAGGTACAGCGCGCCGAACACCACGCCGTGCGCCAGAGGGAAGGCCACCAGCAGCAGGCCCGCGCCCAGCACCAGCCAGGTTTCGTTGGCGTCCCAGAACGGCCCGATGGACGCGATCATCAGATCCTTTTCCTCGTCGCTGGCCAGCGGCAACAGGATGCCGACGCCGAGGTCGAAGCCGTCCAGCACCACGTACACCAGCATCGCCAGTGCCATCAGCCCGGCGAATACCGCCGGCAGGTAATAAGCCTCGCTCATGCCAGTTTCTCCTTCAGTTGGGCGGCGGCCGCCAGTTCAGGCGCGCCAGCCTTGCGCGCCAGGTGGAACAGCACCGAGATATAGGCCACCAGCAGCAGCGCGTACAAGGTCAGATAGGTGCCCAGCGAGGTGAACAGCATCGGCGCGGTGGCCGCCCCCGCCGCCTGCGCGGTGGTGAGGATGCCGGTCACCAGCCAGGGCTGGCGGCCGATCTCGGTGACGAACCAGCCGGCCAGCGTGGCGATCCAGCCGGAAAAGGTCATCGCCACCAACAGACGCGCCAGCTTGGGATTCAGTTCGCCGCGCTTCTTCAGCTGCCAGGCGGCCAGCCACGACGCCAGCAGCATCAGCCCGCCCATCGCCACCATCACGCGGAAGCTCCAGAACACCTTGGCCACCGGCGGGTGCTGCGCGAACTCGTTCAAGCCCTTGATCTCGCCGCCCCACTGGTGGGTGAGGATCAGGCTGCCCAACTGCGGCACGCCGATGGCGTAATCGTTGCTGCGGGTTTCGGCGTTGGGCAGCGCGAACAGCAGCAGCGGCACATCCTTCTCGGTATGCCAGATGCCCTCTATCGCCGCCAGCTTGGCCGGCTGGTGCTTCAGGGTGTTGAGGCCATGCATGTCGCCGACGAACATCTGCAGCGGAATCAGCAGCGCGGCCAGGAACACGCCGGTTTTCAAAGCCACCATCATGCCGCGCCCACGCTCGCCGCGCAGGTAGCGGTAGGCGGACAGGCCGGCGATCAGGAAAGCCACGGTCAGGCCGGAGGCCAGCAGCATATGGGTCAGCCGGTACGGCATCGACGGGTTGAAGATGACGTCGATCCAGCTGAGCACATGGGCGCGGCCATCGCGCATCACGTGGCCGGTCGGCGTCTGCATCCAGGAATTGAGCGCGATGATCCAGAACGCCGACAGCGTGTTGCCGCCCGCCACCAGCAAGGTGGACAGCGTGTGCACTTTCTCCGGCACCCGGCTCCGCCCGAACAGCATGATGCCGAGGAAACCGGCCTCCAGGAAGAAGGCGGTCAGGATCTCGTAAGCCAGCAGCGGGCCGGCGATATTGCCCACCGTCTGCATATAGCCCGGCCAGTTGGTGCCGAACTGGAAGCTCATCGTCACGCCGGACACCACGCCCAGCGCGAACGACAGCGCGAAGATCTTCACCCAGAAGCCATAGGCGTCCATCCAGCCCTGGTCGCCGGTCTGGCGGAAACGCACCTTGAAGAACAGCAGCACCCAGGCCATCGCGATATTGATGGTGGGAAACAGGATGTGAAAGCTGATATTGGTGGCGAACTGGATGCGCGCCAGCGTGACGGGATCGATTTCAGTCATCATTCGGCGTGCTCCCGATCATGATCGCGGTTGCCCAGGCGGGACAGGGATTGGGTGAACTGCAGCACCTTCTGCACTTGCGAGCCCAGCTTCATCAGACGCTGCAGGGTTTCCACGTCCATGTGCTGGATGTCGGAGAACCAGGTGGTGACCAGTTCGATCAGCTGGTACATCTCCTTCATCCTGGCCTGCGCGTGCTGCTCGGCCTCGCTGGCCGGGCTTTCCATGATCGCGCCGCGCAGCATGGTCAGCGTCGGCTCCACCTCGCGCTTCTTGCGCTCCTCGGCCAGGGTTTTAAAGATCAGCCACACGTCTTCCGGCGTGGAGAAGTATTCGCGGCGGTCGCCGGGAAAGTGCTGCAGCTTGACCAGCCGCCACGACTGCAGCTCCTTCAGCCCCATGCTGACATTGGAGCGTGAACAGCCTATCGCCTCGCCGATCTCGTCGGCGTTCAGCGGTTTTTCCGATACGTACAACAAGGCGTAGATCTGGCCGACGGTGCGGTTGATGCCCCAGCGGCTACCCATCTCGCCGAAGTGCAGCACGAAGGCCTGCACCAGAGGTGGAATATTCATGACATTCTCAACTTTCAGGAATTTCTGAAACTTTGATATGAATCATAGTTGCCGAAGATAGTTCGGGTCAAGATGAACAAAGTCTGATCTGTAGGCTTGACCACAAGCCATCGTCATTAAGCAGGCCGCAAAAAGGCCATGCATCGCATGGCCTTGATCGTGGGAATCCGCTGTTTTATGTTTTTGGCATCATGTCGACGCCTGCGTTTCAGCATTAGGCCGCGCGCACTAGCGCGGCTTGATTGGCGGCGCTCGCTGCCCGTCCCTCACGCTTCCGACAACTCCCCCTCCCCGCCAGATGCAAGGCTCGCAAACGACCCGCCTCGCAGCGCCCCTCGAGTCGGCTCGACAGGATCAGCCCGCCGGCACAAACCGGAGCCGCTAAAATGAATCGGGGTTGTCGAAGCTTACCTCTTCGACAACCCCGTTCAAGGGCGGCTTTGCCGCTCTCATCCTCCCCTTTGCAGACTGGCGCGCGGGCCTCCCGACCCTGCTCACAGCTCCGGATGCATAAAGCAAACGGCGTGCCAGCCTGCATTGCGTTTGAAAACATCGTTTCAAACAAACATATCAAGATCTTGCGCCAAAAATGGCACCATTACGGTGCAATGCCGATAGAAAACGCACCAATATGAAACATTCGTTAACACTTGCTGTCAGTTTAATGAATGCCGTCCACTAGAACTGTCATCTTTAGCCCTTATCCTAGACGGACAGGCAACACACATAACAAGGAGAATGACCATGACCCCATTCCAGGACCTGCTGCAAACCCTGCCAGCCACCGACGGCATCGAAGCCATCGTCTTGCTCAACCCGGAAGGCGAAGCGATGCACCGGCTGGAAAACCTGCCCGGCACCGCCGGCTCGCTGCGCGTCTACCACGCGCTGGTCAAACGCCACGGCCACATCGACCGCAAGGCCGCGCGCGAGGGGCTGGAGCTGTTCGCCGAACACACCGCCTCCGCCCGCGCCCATCCCGGCAGCCATCCCAATATCGACCGCCTGCTGGCCATCGCCGAACACGGTGCGCCCGGTTTGCGCGCCCGCGTGGTGCTCAAGGCGGAAGACTGAATCACCGCAGCGCCATCAGCCCGAACCCCGCCGCGATCGACACCGCGGTGCTCACCAGGCCCGGCACGATGAAGCTGTGGTTGAACACCCAGCGCCCGATGCGGGTGGTGCCGGTGTAATCCATCTCCACCGCGGCGATCAGGCTGGGATAGCTGGGCAACACATAGACGCCCACCACCGCCGGATAAATGGCGATCAGCACCGGCGAGGCGATGCCCAGCGACACCCCCAGCGGCATCATCACCTTGGTGGTCGCCCCCTGGCTGAACAGGATCACCGCCATCGTGAACACCGCGAAGGCGAACAGCCACGGCGCCGATTCGATAATGCCGACGATGTTGTGCTTGAACAGCGGCAGATTGGCCTGGATGAAGGTGTCGCTCATCCACGCCGCGCCCAGGATGGTCACCGCAGCCACCGCGCCGGAACGGAACATGCTGCCCGACACCATGGCCTGCAGATCCGCCTTGCACGCCAATACCGCCAGCGCGGAATAAGCCAGCATGCACATCTGGATCACATCCACCATCGCCACCGGCTCCATGCCCTTGGCGCCAGGCCAGGCCGGCCGCAGCTGCGGCATGGCGGCCAGGCACACGATCAGCCCCACGGTGAACAGGAAACCGTATACCGACCAGGCGGCGGTGCGCGGCAAGGCCTCGTCCGAGCTGGCTTGCGGCCGGCTGACCCGCCCTTCTTCCAGCCTGCGGCGGTAGACCGGGTCATCGGCCAGCTCGCAGCCGTAGCGCAGCATGACCGCGCCGCCCGCCAGCGCGCCCAGCAGCGTCGCCGGGATGCTGATCATGATGATGTCGGTCAGCGCGACGCCGTGCGGCGCCAGCACCGTGGCCAGCGCCACCGTCGCGGCCGAAACCGGGCAGGCGACGATGGCGTTCTGCGACGCCACGGTCAGCCCGGCCAGCGGCCGTTCCGGACGGATGCCGGTCTTCTCGGCCACTTCCACCACGATGGGCATCAGCGCCAGCGCGATGAAGCCGGTGCCGGCGAGGAAGGTGGACAGCCAGCCCACCAGCGGCGCCAGCAGCACGATGTGGCGGGGATTGCGCCGCAACAGCCGCGCGGCCACGCCCACCATGTAATCCAGCCCGCGCGCCGATTGCAGCGCCGCCGACGCGGTGATGACCGAGATGATGATCAGGATCACGTCTATCGGCGCGTGGCCTGGCTTGAGGCCGAAGACGAAGGTAAGGATGAACAGGCCGGCGCCGCCGGTGACGCCCAGCCCTATGCCGCCCATGCGCACGCCGAGGAAGATCAGCCCCAGCACGACTACGAGTTGCAGGTATACCATGATGCGACTTTCTGCATTGTCAGGCTCATATTGTCGCAATAAGCCAACATCCGCGGATTGTCCATGATCAGGGTATTCTGATATTCCTACAAATCGCGCGCCATCGCGATCTCGCAAGCGCCATGGCCGGTATCGCCCCAGTGCGCGTCCAGCCGGACAAAGCCTTCCGCCTCATACAGCGCCGTCGCCTCGCCCAGCGCGGCGGTCGTCTCCAGATAACACTGTCGATAGCCCCGCGCTCTCGCCTCGTCCAGCAACAGCCGCAGCAAACGCCGCCCCAGGCCTCGTCCGCGCAGCGCCGCGTCGAAATACATCTTCTGCAGCTCGCAAACACCGGCCAAACCGCCCGCCAGCGGCGCGATGCCGCCGCCGCCGAGCAGCCGGCCGTCGGGGGCGATCACCGCCAGATAGCGCGAGCCCGGCCGGTCGTAAACCGGATGCAGCGCGTCCAGCTGCGGATCGAGAAAGCTGCAGCCCTTCCCCAGGCCGTATTCGGTCGACACTCGCCGGATCAGCGCCGCCAGCGCGCCGTTGTCCGCCGCCGCCAGCGGCCGGATCGCGTAACCGCGCTGCCGGTCGGCATGCAGCAACGCCCGGCGATAGACGCGCAAGCCGTCCTCCAGCGCCGCCCGCTCCGGCAGGTCCAGTTGCTCCAGCACCCGCGCCATGTCGGCGTCCATCGCCGCATGCAGGCGCCCAAGCCAATTCCGGCCAAGATCCGTCAGCTCCGCCAACTTGCTGCGGCCATCTGCCGGGTCCGCCAGCCAGGCGATCAGTCCGCGCTCGGCCATCCGCTGCAGCGGCCGGCTGCTGTTGGACTTGTCCACCCGCAGACGGCCGGCCAATTGCTGATTGCTGGCCGGTCCCGCCTCCAGCTCGATCAGCAGATGCGCCTCCACCGGGCTCAACTCCACCTCGCCGCAGCGGCCGGCCAGCATGCCCAGATCCCTGACGATGTCGCGCGACAAGGCGCGCAGTTCCCGTTCGTCCATCATGCGTCTCTTTACAGTTGCGATACGCAACCATAAGCGATATAGGTTGCGCTACGCAACCATATTTTCGCCAGACGCGAAAAAGCCCGCCGAAGCGGGCTTTTCTCGAAGATTCCTGAAACAGGAATTAAGCTTCGCCGACCACAACGATCTTGATCGGGGTAACCACGTCGTGGTGCAGGGCGATTTCGATGTCGTACTCGCCGATGGCCTTGAACGGGCCGTTCGGCAGGCGAACTTCGAAACGCTTCACTTCCACGCCGAACGCGGTCACGGCTTCAGCCACGTCCACGTTGGTCACGGAGCCGAACAGACGACCGTCCACACCAGCCTTCTGGGCGATGGTGATCACGGCTTCGTTCAGCTTCTCAGCGCGAACCTTGGCGTCGGCCAGGATTTCGGCTTGCTTGGCTTCCAGTTCGGCGCGGCGAGCGTCGAACTCTTTCAGGTTGGCTTCGGTAGCGCGCTTGGCTTTGCCTTGCGGGATCAGGAAGTTACGGGCGAAGCCGTTCTTCACGTTGACCACGTCACCCAGTTGACCCAGGTTGGCAACTTTTTCGAGCAGAATGATTTGCATCTTTTAAGTTCCTTTCCCGGTCTTAGTGCTGGTCGGTGTACGGCAGGAAAGCCAGGAAGCGAGCACGCTTGATAGCGGTGGTCAGCTGACGCTGGTAGCGAGCCTTGGTACCGGTGATGCGAGCCGGGATGATTTTGCCGTTTTCGGCGATGAAATCTTTCAGGAGATCAACGGATTTGTAGTCGATTTCCTTGATGCCTTCTGCCGTGAAGCGGCAGAACTTCTTGCGCTTGAAGAGTTGACGAGCCATTTTGACTAACCTTTTACAAATTCAACATATTCGATATTGAGTACCAACCGCGGATTGCGCAGACTGCGCTGGCCGAGAAATCCGGTGACGTTGATCACCTGTCCCGCCAGTTTCCCGGAATGTTTCCGGGCGTCGTCGCCTATCCACACGGCCTGTATATCGCAGGCCACATCGCGTTCGAATCCGCCAGCTGTCTGTCTAGACTGATGCTTGAGCCACATTTCCACTACCGGCAAGCCGGCGGGCGTGTATCTCAGCGCATCCTCGCGTTCAACCGTGACGGTCAATACCAGACGGTTCTGCAAGTCCGTTACCTCTGCCTATTAGGCAGAAGCTTCAGCCTCGGCTGCCGGCTGCTGGGCGTCCAGCAGGTTTTTAGCCTTTTCGTCCTTCATCATCGGGGACGCGTCGGTGATGGCGCGGTCCAGCTTGATGCTGAGGTGACGCAGAACAGCGTCGTTGAACTTGAAGGCGTGCTCGATCTCGGCCAGGGTTTCCGACTGGCACTCAACGTTCATCAGAACGTAGTGAGCTTTGTGCAGCTTTTGGATCGGGTAAGCCAGTTGGCGGCGGCCCCAGTCTTCCAGACGGTGGATCTTGCCTTCGGCGGCCAGAACCATACCCTTGTAGCGTTCGATCATGGCCGGGACCTGTTCGGACTGGTCCGGGTGCACGATGAACACGATTTCGTAATGGCGCATGTGAACTCCTTTTGGCTATTCGTAGCCTTCCGCCATGCGATTGCGAAAGGCAAGGTAGTAAACCGCAGCATTCTACGCACTTTGCCGCGGCCAGGCAAACTTTAGGCGCATTTATTCAGAAACATCAATGCGCTGCGCCAGTAAACCGCGGCGGATTTACAACTTCTTGTCGCGCTTGATATCCACCACCACTCCGTCGCGCAGCGTGACGATGGTGGTGTAGGGAATCTGGCCGTTGGCCAGCCAGGACAACTGGCGGGTGGTGGATACGGTAGCCACCCCGCTGGCGAGCTTGCCCTGGTTGCTGTCGCTGCCGTAATCCGGCGCGCCGACCATGGACACGACTTCGGCTTCCAGCATGCCGTTGTGCAGCTTGATGTAGGTTTCGAACGGAATCGGCGCCGCGTGGGCGGCGCCGGCAAACAACAGCGCGAGACATGCCAGTTTTTTCATTTCCGACTCCCGGTTAAAGAAACGAAAGCCCGCCAATGCGGGCTTTCTCAAAGCTTTGCTTCAACGCACCTTCTTCACCACATCGATCAGCTCGGTCACCATGCCGGTGGCGTCGCCCTGCTGCAGCGCGCGCGAAACGCAGCCCTTCATGTGGTTCTCCAGCAACTGCAGCGCCACCGCGTCCAGCGCCGACTTCACCGCCGCCACCTGGGTCAGCACGTCCACGCAGTAGCGATCGGACTCGATCATGCCGCTGATGCCGCGCACCTGGCCCTCGATCCGCGCCAGGCGCTTCAGCAGCGCGGCCTTGCCGGGCTGCACCACGCTGCGCTCGGCCTGCGCCGCCTCATGGCAGCACTCCTGGGGAGAATGTGTATCGCCCATGACGGTTCCTGGATTTTTCATATCGGCATTATCGCCCATCCCATCGCGCTAGGCACGGACATCCAGCGTGCCCATCATGCCGGCGTCCTCATGCTCCAGGATGTGGCAGTGGAACATCCGCGGCCCCGGCATGTCCTGGCGGAAGCGCAGCCTCACCTTCTGCTCCGGCGGCACGTTGACCACATCGCGCCAGGCGAGGTAGGGCTCGCGCCGCCACCCCTTGCCGTCATGCCGCTCCGTCACCTGGAACTGGGTGCCGTGCAGGTGGAAGGGATGGTCCATGTCGGCCCGATTGTCGATTTCCCACTCCTCCACCGCGCCGACCTTGCCGGTGAAGTCCATCCGGTCCATGTCGAAGGTCTTGCCGTTGATCAGGAACATCGCCGCCGGATTGGCCATATCCTCGCTGAAGACCACGCGGCGCTTCACCACTGGCATGGGTAGCGGGATGATCCGGCGCAGGCTTGCAGGCAAAGAGGCGGTGACTGCCGCGCTCCCGGCCTCGATGTCCAGCAAGGGCAGCGCCTTATCCTGCTCCGGCCCCATCATTTTGCCGCGAGCGTATGGCAACGCGATCAGGCCGGCCGGCTTGCCGGCGGCAAAGCGGCCGGTGACGGCCAGTTCGGCGCGCGCGCCCGGCGGCAGCACCAGATATTCGACGCGGCGCGGCTTTTCGATCAGGCCGCCGTCGGTTCCGACCAGCCAAACCTCGTGCGCCGGCAGAGCCAGCTTCAGCACCCGCGCGCTGGTGGCGTTCCAGATCCGCCAGCGCTGGCGCTCGCCGCGCCCCAGTTCCAGCCTGGGATGCCACGCGCCGTTGACCAGCACGAACTGTCCCTCACGGCCGTCCATCTTGTCGGCGTCGCTGCTGGCGGCGATCTTGCCGTCCTCGTCCAGCTTGAGATCCGACAGCACTAGCCAGCGCTCCGGCAGGTGGGCCAGCGGATCGTCGCGCCCCCTCACCACGAACACGCCGGCAAGGCCGCGGTATACCTGCTCGGCGGTGTGGCCGTGCGGATGCGGGTGGTACCAGTAGCTGCCGGCGCTGCCGGCCGGCAGGGAGAAACGGTAGTCTCGGCCCTGGCCGGGTTGAACCGGATCATGCGGATTGCCGTCCTGGTCGGCCGGAATCGGCAGGCCATGCCAATGCACGGTGGTAGGCTGCGGCAGGCGGTTGTCGAAGCGCAGGGCCAGCGTCTCGCCCTCGGACAACTCGATCGCCGGGCCCGGCACGCTGTCGTTGTAAGCCCAGAACGCCGTCGCCGGCTTGCCCGGCAGCAAGGGCAGACTCACCGCGGCCGCGGTCAGGCAGCCCTGCAGCGTGCCGTCCTTGCGTTCCAGCGGCAGCCGTTTCAGCTCAGGCAGCGGCACGCCCCTGGCCAAACCCAGGGCCGCGACATCCGGCATCGCCTCCCCCATCGCCATCGCCCCGTGGCCGGCATGGGCGGATTCGGCCGCAGCCTGTCTGAACAACCATGGAGACAAGGCCAGCGCGGCCCCCCATCGCATCATTTGACGTCTTTGCATCGCGCGCTCCATTGAGAGCCTGTCTAAGGCCTTAATACCCCCATCGGGTATATTGAACCTAGAGTGGCGGCGATGGCAACAGTTCCGCGCGCTGTGCTTGCGGGCATAAAAAAACGGCAGACCGGGCGGTCTGCCGTTTTGTTTGGATAACCTATCCGCTTACTTGCTTACGTGCGGCGTCAGCAGGTGCAACAGCTGCGCCAGCACTTTCGGGCTGCCGGCGACGATGTCGCCGGACTCGAACCAACCCTGCTCGCCAGTGAAGTCGGTGACGATGCCGCCCGCTTCCTGCACGATCAGGCTGCCCGCCGCGATGTCCCACGGCTTCAGGTTCAGTTCGAAGAAGCCTTCGGTGCGGCCGCAGGCGACGTTGCACAGATCCAGCGACGCAGCGCCTTCGCGGCGCACGCCGGCGGTCTTGCCGATCACGTCTTTCAGCATGCCCAGGTATTGGTCGATGTAGCTCTGGTCGGAGACCGGGAAGCCGGTGCCGATCACGCACTCATTCATCATGAAGCGCTTGGAGACGCGGATGCGGCGATCGTTGAGGAAGGCGCCGACGCCGCGCGAGGCGGTGAACAGATCGTTGCGGTTCGGGTCGTAGACCACTGCCTGCTGGATCTGGCCCTTGTGCGCCAGCGCGATCGAGATGCCGTACTGGGGATGGCCGTGCAGGAAGTTGGTGGTGCCGTCGATCGGGTCGATGATCCATTCGTATTCGGAAGAACCCACGCCTTTGGCGCCGGACTCTTCTGCTAGAATCGCGTGCTTCGGATAGGCTTCGAGAATGACGTTGATGATCGCTTCCTCGGCGGCGCGATCCACCTCGGTCACAAAGTCATTGTGCTTTTTCTTCTCTACGCGGATGGCGTCGAGGTTGAGCGACGCGCGCTGGATAACACTGCCTGCGCGGCGAGCGGCTTTAACCGCGACATTGAGCATCGGATGCATTGACGGCCTCTACACTTGAACGATGGGCGGGTGTCCGTCGATGACGCGACACCCGCCGGTAACAATCTGGGTTAAGGAACAAAAAAACCCGACGCCTGGGCGCGGGCTTTTGGTATATGCCCGCTATTTTAATGTGAAAACGCCAATGAATAAACCCCAAGTACCTGATTTTCTGAAAAACATCCGCGTGGTGCTGGCCCGCCCCAACCATCCTGGCAATATCGGCTCGGCCGCGCGCGCGATGAAAACCATGGGTTTGAGCCGCCTGTATCTGGTCGAACCCAAGGTATTTCCCAGCGACGAGGCCAACACGCTGGCCTCGGGCGCGGTGGATCTGCTGGAGAACGCCATCGTGGTTTCCACGCTGGCCGAGGCGCTGTCCGACGTCACCGTCGCCTGCGCGCTGACCAGCCGCCGCCGTGAATTGACCACGCCGCTGTCCACCCCGCGCCAGACCACGCCGGAATTGATCGCCCGCGCCCGCGACGGCGAACAGGTGGCCCTGGTGTTCGGCAACGAGACCTTCGGCCTGTCGATCGAGGAAGTGGAGCAATGCAACCGCCTGGTGACCATTCCCGGCAACCCCGACTACTTCTCGCTGAACCTGGCGATGGCGGTGCAGGTGATGACCTACGAGCTGTTCAGCCACACCGGCGTGGACGTGGAATACCTGCGCGCCGAGGGCGAAGCCGCGACCCAGAGCGAGGTGGACGGCATGTGCGGCCACCTGGAACAGGCGATGGACGAGATCGGCTACTTTCAACGGCGCAACAGCGAACGGCTGATGCGCCGGATGCGCACCATGTTCCATCGCGCCGGGATGCTGCGCGAGGAGATCGACATCCTGCGCGGCTTCTACAAACAGGTGCAGCGCACCGCCTCCGGCCGGCCCGGGGATGCCGACTGAGTCCAGCCTCGCCCTGCCCTACGCGCGCCCCGCGGTGCGCGACCTCGCCTTTCTGCTGACCTCTCCTTCGCCCTGGCTGTGCGGCGCCGACCTGCCCGTTGAACGATTGCTGGGACCGGACGGCGAGGCGCTGCTCGCCCGGCTGGATCATGCGCCAGCCGAGCTGGAAGCCTGGCTGGCCGCCGCCGCCGCCGCCAAACGGCTGGGACAATATGCCGAACGGCTTTTCTCCTTCTGGTTTCGCCAGGCGAAACACATCGACCCCATCGCTGAAAATCTGAAAGTCATAAATCGGGAGCACCGGACGATCGGAGAGTTCGACTTCCTGCTGAGGCTGGACGGCGAGCCCTGGCATCTGGAAACAGCCAGCAAGTTTTACCTTTCGCTAGGCGAAACCGCCGACGATCTGGTCGGCCCCGGCCTCAATGACGGCTGGCGTTTGAAAGCGACCAAAACCACAACACAATTGCGGCTTTCCCGCCATCCCGACGCGCTTGCCATCCTTCCGGATGGCTTTCAAGACTGCCGCGCCGCCGCCCGGCTCTGCGGCTGGTTCTTCTATCCGGCGGGCCAATCGCCGCCCGCGCCGCTCAATCCCCATCAACTGCGCGGCTGGCTCGCCCCCAGGGACGCCCCCTGGCCGCGCGCCGGCGGCGATTCGCGCTGGGCCTGGCTGCCCAGGCTGTCATGGCTCGCCCCGGCGCTGCTGGCCGAAGCCGATACGCTGGACGAGACGGCCCTGCGCGCGCGGCTGCAAGCGATGCCGGCGCCGCAACTGTTGGCCGAACTGCAAGCGGTCGGCGGCGGCCTGTGGCGCGAGGTCGCGCGCGGTTTCGCCGTCCCGCCCGGCTGGCCGGCCCCCGAGCGTCTGGCGGCGCTGAAACTCAAAATCTCGCGGACATGAAAAAAGGCAGGCGTCGCGCCTGCCTTGATTGCCGATTCCGGACTGCCTTAGTGGCCGTCAGCGTGCATGCAGCCTGAAATCAGGTTTTTCAGCTCGTCTACCAACACCAGCTGGATGTGCTTGTGATCGACGGTGATCCAGCCCTGCTGCTGGAACTTGGACAGCGTGCGGCTGACCGTTTCCAGCTTCAGGCCGAGGAAGCTGCCGATCTCTTCCCGGCTCATGCGCAGGATGAAATCGTTGGCGGCAAAGCCTCGGGTGGACAGCCGTTGCGACAAGTTCAGCAGGAAGGCGGCGATGCGCTCCTCCGCCTTCATATTGCCCAGCAGCAGCATCACGTTCTGGTCGCGCACGATCTCGCGGCTCATCAGGCGGTAGAAGTGGTGCTGCAGGCTGGGGATGTCGCGGGACAGCGACTCCATCCGGGTGAACGGCAGCTCGCACACTTCGCTGTCCTCCAGCGCCACCGCGTCGCAGCTGTGGTTGCTGGAGGAAATGCCGTCCAGGCCCATCAGCTCGCCCGACATCAGGAAGCCGGTCACCTGCTCGCGGCCATCCTGGCTGGCGACACAGGTTTTAAAGAAGCCGGTGCGGATCGCGTACAGCGACTTGAAGGACTCGCCGCTGCGGAACAGGTATTCGCCGCGCTTCAGGCGGCGGCTCTGGCGGATCACCGCGTCCAGTTGGCCCATTTCCTCGCGGTTCAGGCCGACAGGCAGGCATAGCTCGCGCAGGCTGCAGCTGGAGCAGGAGATTTTCAGCGTATGCAGGGAGGTTTGGTTTTGTTCAGACATGCTGTGTGTGCAAGCCGGCGAAGCTTGACCCTTATCAAGGCGGAATTCACTAATTTTTCGCAAATTTACCAGTCCTCCAGAAGTTTTACCATCCGAATACGACATGAAAACTACCCACCCCTTCTCTCCCGCCCATTTTGTCTTCGATCGCGAGTTGATCGAGAGGCTGGATGGCGCGGGGCCTAGATACACATCCTACCCGACGGCAGATCGTTTTACGTCTAATTTCTCGACGCAAGACTATCTGGACAAACTGCGTCAGCGCCAGATCGGCGCCAACCGCAGACCTCTATCATTGTACGCTCATATACCTTTTTGCAACACCATCTGTTATTACTGCGCCTGCAACAAGATCATCACCAAGGATAGCGGCAAGGCGGACCAGTATCTGGACTATCTGGAGAAGGAAATCCGCCTGGTGTCCGCGGAACTGGGCATCCGGGAAAAAGTGATACAACTGCACTTTGGCGGCGGCACGCCCACTTTCCTGTCCGATGCCCAGCTGGAAAGGCTGATGGGCATGCTCGGAACCCACTTTGAATTCCTGAGCGACGGAGAATATTCCATAGAGATTGATCCGCGCAAGGTAAAACGTGAAACCATGCTGAAATTGGCAGGATATGGTTTCAATCGCGTCAGCGTGGGCATACAGGATTTCGATCCGGCGGTGCAGCGAGCGGTGAACCGGGTACAGACCGAAGAGGAAACCCGCGCGGTGATCGAAGCTGCGCGGGAGGGCGGGTTCAAATCGGTCAGCCTGGACCTGATCTACGGCCTGCCGCTGCAGAGCCGGGAAACCATGCGCGACACGCTGCAGAAGGCGCTGGCGCTGGATCCGGATCGGCTGTCACTGTACAACTACGCCCACCTGCCCAGCGTGTTCATGCCGCAAAGACGCATCAACGAGGCGGATCTGCCGCCGGCCGCGGTCAAGCTGGACATCCTGCAGGACGCGGTGAAGACGCTGACCGACGCCGGCTACGTGTTCATCGGCATGGACCACTTCGCCAAGCCGGACGACGAGCTGGCCATCGCCCTGCGCCAGGGCCGGCTGCAGCGCAATTTCCAGGGCTACTCCACCCACGCCGACTGCGACATGCTGGCTTTCGGCGTCTCCTCCATCGGCAAGGTGGGCTCCTGTTACAGCCAGAACGACAAGACGCTGGATGGCTATTACGCGGCGCTGGACCAGGGCCGGCTGCCGGTGGTGCGCGGGCTGACGCTGGACAACGACGACATATTGCGACGCACCATCATCCAGAGCCTGATGTGCCGCTTCGCGCTGTCGGTGGAGGCCATAGAAGAAATCCACGGCATCAATTTCGCCCGTTATTTTGAGGCGGAAATGCCACAGATACGCGAATTCCAGCAACAGGGTCTGCTGTCCTTCGACGGCGACTTCCTGATGGTGGAGCCCCAGGGCCGCTTCCTGATCCGCAATATCGCGATGATCTTCGACCGCCATCTGCGCGAACGCGAAACCCGCGCCCGCTACTCGAAAACCATCTGAAATCCCCCTCCCCGCGCCGGGACCGCCCCGGCGCGCCATTCCGTTCCGAACGGAACTGCCAGTAAAGCCAGTAGCGGATATTTTTCCCTGTGAGATAAGCAAAATCACTTATACAAAGGGTATGCAAGCGTGCCGGGCAACAGAATGGCGCGGCAACCCGCTTTCACAAGGAGCCGCGCCATGTCCACACCCATCGTCAGGCTGATGCAGCGTCTGAGCTATCCGCAACGCTTCGCCGTGATCGGCGTGCTGTTCGCCGCGGCGCTGCTGTATCTGGTCTACGGCCTGTACCGCAGCAACCAGGACAATATCGAATCCACCGCCAAGGAAAAGGTGGGCGTCGCCTACATGCAGCCGCTGACCGCGATGTTGATCCAGGCGCAGCAGGGCCAGGAGCTGGCGGTGCGCGCGGCGCTGGGCGAGACTCAGGCCAGAAACGACTTTCCCGCCGCCGTCCAGCAGTTGCAAGGCAAATGGCAGGCGCTGCAGGACGCCAACGGCCGGCTCGGCCCGGAACTGGCCAGCGACGCCGCATGGAAGGACGCCGCCGCCGCCTGGGACAAACTGAAAGCCACCCAGTCCGCCCAGCCCTCGCAGTGGATAGCCGCCTACGGCAATCTCAGCGACAAGCTGAACAATCTGATCGGCGTCGTCAGCGACAACTCCAACCTGACGCTGGACCCGGACATCGACACTTATTATCTGATGGACGCCGCCACCGCCAAGCTGACCACGTTGATCAGCCATCTGGGCGAGGCCAACGCCATCGCCTCGCTGGCCGAGGCCAACCATCCGCTCGATCCCGCCCAGCGCGACCGCCTGGTGGAGCTGCGGCCGCTGATCGCCGAGGTCAATGACGGCCTGGCCAGCGATATCGCCAAGGCTGTGGCCTACAACGCCGGCCTGAAGCCGGACATGTCGGCCCAGGCGGACAAGCTGGCCGCGGCGCTCAAAAGCCAGCTGCCGGCGATAGACGACGCGGTCGGCGGCAAGACCGGCGCCGCCGGCCTGAAAGTGGCGGGCCACAGCGCCGCCGGCGCCGAAGCGGTGTCCTCCTACATCGCCGCCGGCCTGAAACAGCTGGACCAGCTGCTGCAGGCGCGGATAGATCGCACCGCCAGCCAGCGCAACACCTATATCGCCATCGGCGTCGCGTCCATGCTGCTGGCCATCTTCCTGTTCCACCAGCTCTACCTGTCCATCACGCTGCAACTGGGCGGAGAGCCGCTTTACGTGCAGCAGGTGGTGGAACAGCTGGCGGCGGGCCGGCTGGACACCCGCATCCATCTGCGCGACCGGGACGACCTCAGCCTGCTGGCGGCGATCCGCCAGATGCGCAACCAGCTGCGCGAGACCGTGGCCCAGTTGCTGGACACCTCGCGCGAGGTCAATCTAGCCGCCGACGCGATGGCGCACAGCGCGCAGAGCATCACCGCCGGCAGCGCCCAGCAGAGCGAGGCCGCCTCCAGCATGGCCGCGGCGATAGAGCAGCTGAGCACCAGCCTGTCGGTATGCGCGGAACAGTCAGAGCAAGCCAACCGTCTGTCCACCGACGCCGCCAGCCGCTCGTCGGACGGCAACCAGGTGATCGCCGCCACCGCCAGCAGCATGGACGGCATCGTGCGCGACGTGTCATCCGTCTCCAACACCATCGCCGATCTGGGCAAGCAATCCGAATCCATCGCCGGCATCGTCGACGTGATCCGCGACGTGGCCGACCAGACCAATCTGCTGGCGCTGAACGCGGCGATCGAGGCCGCGCGCGCCGGCGAGATGGGCCGCGGTTTCGCCGTGGTGGCCGATGAAGTGAGAAAGCTGGCGGAACGCACCGCGCTGTCCACCACCGAGATCAGCAATATCGTCAGCCAGATCCAGAACACGGTGCAGAAGGGCAACGACAGCATGCAGCTGGGCATGAAATCCATCATGGACGGCCAACAGCGCGCGCGCGAAGCCGGCAGCAGCATGGACAATATCCGCCACTGCGTGGACGACGTGCTGGACAGCATCCATCAGATCACGTCCTCGCTGCGCGAGCAGAGCCACGCCAGCCAGGCGCTGGCGCAGAACGTGGAACACGTGTCGAAGATGTCGGAACAGAACAGCATGGCGGTCCGGGACAGCGCGGAAACGGCGGGCGAGCTGCAGGCGATTGCCCAGCGGCTGGTGAGCCTGGCCGGGCGCTTCACGGTCTGAGCGCCTGCTCGCGCGATTTCCCCGCCTCACACGGCTCAGACAGGCTTACAACAGCAGAATCGCGCGAAAATCGTTGACGTTGGTATGCGTCGGGCCAGTGATCAAGAGATCATCCAGCGCGGCGAAAAAACCGTAGCCGTCGTTGTCCGCCAGCCGCGCGCCGGCATCCACGCCCAACGCCGCCGCGCGCGCCAGCGTGTCCGGCGCCATCAGCGCGCCGGCGTTGTCCTCGCTGCCGTCTATGCCGTCGGTGTCGGCCGCCAGCGCGTATACGCCCGGCAAGCCGTTCAGCGCGATGGCCAGCGCCAGCAGAAACTCGCTGTTGCGCCCGCCCCTGCCCTTGCCCTTCAACGTCACCGTGGTCTCGCCGCCGGACAGGATCAGCGCCGGCCTGGCCACCGGCGAGCCGTGCGCGGCGATCTGGCGCGCGATGCCGGCGTGGACCTTGGCCGCCTCGCGCGCCTCGCCTTCGATGCTGTCGCCCAGCAACAGCACGTTCAGCCCCAGCCGCTCCGCCTCGGCCGCCGCCGCCCGCAAGGCCAGCTGCGGCGTCGCGATCAGCCGGTATTCGGCATGCGCCAGCCTGACGTCGCCGGGCTTGGGAGTCTCGTCCGGCTCCGCCGCCAGCAATGCTGCTGCGGCGGGCGGCAAGGTCAAACCATATTTGGCGACTACCGCGCGGGCGTCTGCATAGGTGCTTGGGTCCGCCGCGGTCGGGCCGGAGGCGATCACCGCCGGATCGTCGCCCACCACGTCCGAGATCGCCAGCGTCACCAGTTTGGCCGGCGCGCAGGCCAGCGCCAGCCGTCCGCCCTTGATCGCCGACAGATGCTTGCGCACCGCGTTCATTTCATCGATGCCGGCGCCGCAGGCCAGCAATTGCCGGCTGACCTCCTGCTTGTCCGCCAGACTGACGCCATCGGCCGGCAAGGTCAGCAAGGCTGACCCCCCGCCGGACAACAGGCAGATCACCAGATCGTCTTCGCTCAGCCCTTGAACAGCCTGCAGAATGCGTTCGGCCGCCACGCAACCGGCCGGGTCCGGAACCGGGTGCGAGGCCTCCAGCACCGTGATCCGCTCAGTCGGCGCCGCATGGCCATAACGCGTCACCACCACGCCGGACAGCTCGCCTGGCCAAGCCTGCTCCAGCACCCGCGCCATCTCCGCCGCGGCCTTGCCGGCGCCGATGACCACGGTACGGCCTTTGGGAACGGGAGGAAGGAAGTCTAATATCCGTTTTGGCTGAGCGGTCTCAACGGCATGGCCAAACAAAAGCCGCAACAACTTCCCATGAGAAACCCCCTCAATCGACATATCATTCCTCCATCAACGATTTGGCTATTAATATCATAGCAAATAGCATCTATAATCGTTTGCCAGACACCTAGAACCCCGCGCCTCCAAAACCAGAGCTACCCACTACCTATCAATATACTCAATTTTAGAGCGCTCTTTTAAAACCTTAAGCGCGCTTTGAGTGTAAGAGGATATCTCCATCGTCTCCAGCCAACCATTTTTCAGATAAGTCAGCCTACTGTCGTGCAACTTAGCTCGGCTATTCTGATGCTCAACCCTCACCAACTCCCGTAAATCTGAGTAAGGTACAACATTCTCATCAAGCTTATACCATATTTGCTGATGCACCCCATCCTTTGCCAATATAGTGTAGCTACGCATTCCTGGCATACAAACTACAAAGGCCGCCACTCCGCAGCATGCAATCTGCTTGCACAACAAGCGTTCTTCTTTGCCAAATCTCGGCGCTGCCGGAAGCTGCTCCGATGCAATACTCTCTCTTGCTTTCTTTTTCTTCGATTTCTTAGCCAACCTGCGATTTTGACCCAATCGATCCTGATTTATTCTACGGGCTTTTAGCTTGGACCGATTCTTACGAAAATCACTTATATAACTAAGCGCGAGAATACTGCAGCATGTCGCCGGAATACCCATGGGTATCATATACGCCAAACCATAAGGGGAAATATGTTGAAAATCTCCCTCCACATGCACAAAAACAAGATCTCCAATCCATCTCATCAATACGGCATTCAAATAAATAAAACTAAGCACGCCCAGCACAAACATAACCGCTATAAATACAATTGGACTACCCTCTCGAGCAAGGTAAAAAATTGTACCAACCACCCTGTACACTCCACGAGCCATGCCAAAAACAAACTTAAGAAAACGCACAAACTCACCCCACGAAAATTAAATTTACTCCACAAATCCGACTATAACATAATCAACGCACACTTCATGGGAGTCCAGCTCTCAGCATTAGAAACCAAAGTTAGCAAAAATATAGCAGCTACATTACCCTCATCTCAGTACTTATCCAAACACAAGGAATCTGTCCAAACAGCCAATGCTGACACCCCCGCCGCCGCGCGTTAGAATGGCGGCGATTCCAACGCCCCGCCCTCACCGGGGCGTTACGCATTTTCCCAGACAGACCAAGAGCAGAGCCCGACACCCGATGAGCACGCCCCAGCACACCCCGATGATGGCCCAATATTTCTCCCTGAAGCGAGACCACGCAGACAAGCTGCTGTTCTACCGCATGGGCGACTTCTACGAGCTGTTCTACGAGGATGCGGAAAAAGCGGCGCGCTTGCTGGACATCACGCTGACCGCGCGCGGCGCCAGCGCCGGCGTGCCGATCAAGATGGCCGGCATTCCCTACCACGCCGCCGAAGGCTATCTGGCGCGGCTGGTGAAGATGGGCGAATCGGTGGCCATCGCCGAGCAGATCGGCGACCCGGCGCTGGCCAAAGGCCCGGTGGAGCGCAAGGTGGTGCGCATCGTCACGCCGGGCACGCTGACCGACGCCGCGCTGCTCGACGACAAGCGCGACAACTTGGTGCTGGCGGTCAATATGGTGAAAGGCGTGCTGGGCCTGGCCTGGCTGTCGCTCGCCAGCGGCGAGTTCAAGGTGATGCAGGCCGATGTGGAAGATCTGTCCAGCGAACTGGAGCGGCTGAAGCCGGCCGAGCTGGTGATCCCGGACGACACCGGCCTCGCCGCCTTTGAAGGCATCTCGATGCCGAAGAAAAAGCTGCCGCCGTGGCAGTTCGACATCGAATCATCCAAGCTGGCGCTGACCCGCCACTTCGGCACTCGCGACCTGGCCGGTTTCGGCGCCGACACGCTGCCGGTGGCCGTCGGCGCGGCCGGCGCCTTGCTGGAATACGTCAAATCGACGCAGGGCGTGAATCCGGCCCACATCGCCGCGCTGTCGGTGGAAGAAGCCGGCGAGCTGATCCGCATGGACGCCGCCACCCGCCGCAACCTGGAGCTGACCGAAACCATACGCGGCGAAGCCTCGCCGACGCTGGCGTCCCTGCTCGACACCTGCGCCACCAGCATGGGCAGCCGCCTGCTCGGCCACTGGCTGCACCATCCGATGCGCAACCACGGCAAGCTGGCCCGCCGCCACGGCGCGGTGCGCGCGCTGCTGGCGCGTTATCAGGACGTGCATGCCGAGCTGGACCAGGTGTCCGACATCGAACGCATCACCTCGCGGGTGGCGCTGCGCTCCGCCCGCCCGCGCGACCTGTCGGCGCTGCGCGACTCGCTGACCGCGCTGGCCGGCGTCAAGACGCTGGCGGCCTCGCTGGACTCCGAGCTGCTGAATGAGCTCGCCGGCGTGCTGCCGGTCGATTCGCCGGTGCAAAAGATGCTGGCCGACGCCATTCTGCCGGAGCCGGCCACCTTCCTGCGCGACGGCGGCGTGATCAACGATGGCTTCAGCCCGACGCTGGACGAACTGCGCGCCATCCAGACCGATTGCGGCGACTTCCTGCTGAAACTGGAGGCGCGCGAGAAGGAGCGCACCGGCATCACCACGCTGAAGGTGGAATTCAACCGCGTGCACGGCTTTTACATCGAGGTATCCAAGGCGCAGTCGGACAAGGTGCCGGACGACTACCGCCGCCGCCAGACCCTGAAGAACGCCGAGCGCTACATCACGCCGGAATTGAAAGAGTTCGAAGACAAGGCGCTGACCGCGCAGGACCGCGCGCTGGCGCTGGAAAAACAGCTGTACGAGACGCTGCTGGACGAGTTGGCCCCTCACATCGCCGAGCTGAAGCTGATCGCCCAGGCCGTCGCCGCCCTGGACGTGCTGTCGGCTTTCGCCCAGCGCGCCGCCATCGGCAGCTACGCCGAGCCGCGATTCGTGCCGGAACCCAAGCTCGACATCGTCGCCGGCCGCCACCCGGTGGTGGAGGCCGAGGTGGAGCGCTTCATCGCCAACGACACCAAGCTGTCGGCCGAACGCAAGCTGTTGCTGATTACCGGCCCGAACATGGGCGGTAAATCGACCTATATGCGGCAAAACGCGCTGATCACGCTGTTGGCCCACGTCGGCAGCTTCGTGCCGGCCGACTCTGCGGTGATCGGTCCGATCGACCGCATCTTCACCCGCATCGGCGCCAGCGACGACCTGGCCGGCGGCCGCTCCACCTTCATGGTGGAAATGACCGAAACCGCCAACATCCTCAACAACGCCAGCGAGCACTCGCTGGTGCTGATGGACGAGGTGGGCCGCGGGACGTCCACTTTTGATGGCCTGGCGCTGGCCTGGGCCATCGCCCGCGCGCTGATCGAAAAGAACCGCGCCTACACGCTGTTCGCCACCCACTATTTCGAGCTGACCACGCTGGCCGGCGAATACCCGGCGGTGGCCAACGTGCACCTGTCGGCGGTGGAGCACAAGGACCGCATCGTGTTCCTGCACCACGTGGAGGACGGCCCGGCCAGCCAAAGCTACGGCCTGGCGGTGGCGCAGCTGGCCGGCGTGCCGGGCAAGGTGATCCGCGATGCCCGCCGCCATCTCGCCGACCTGGAGAACCAGTCCGCCGCCCGCGTGCAGCCGGATCTGTTCGCCGCGCCGGCGCCGGCCCCCGAACCGGAACTTAATCCGGCAGTGGACCGTCTACACGAGATTGATCCCAATGAGTTGAGCCCGCGCCAGGCGCTGGATCTGCTGTTCGAACTCAAAAAACTGGCCAATTGACCAGCTCACTCCAGGAATCGTTTCCTATTATTACTAGATGGTAACGTTCAGAAGAGGAGCAAGTGATGTCGTTTGAAACCGTTTCCGCCATCCCCAGCCTGAGCCAGCTGCTTGGCCACATCGGGGACGACGGGTCCATTGCCCTTTCCGATATCCGGGAAAAGGCCAACCACGAACTATCCAGCTTCGCGGAGCTGGCGCAAAAGGAACTGAGCCAGTTCGACATCAGCATGCCGCCGGCCATCAGTCTGATCAGCGGTGAAGGCTTCCAGCTCTCGCTGGAAAACCAGCACCCGCATTCGGACGAGATCCACAATTGGCTGGACGGCAATCTGATCCTGGCGCGCAAGTTCAAGGAAGTTGAAGTGCTGTTCGAATTCGTACGGGCTGCCGAAAGCGCCGGCGAGGTGTTCTCGGAAAGCTCGAACTTCCATATTGGCCTAACCAGCGCGGGTCCGATCGCTTATTTCGAGGATCATCATAACCACTAGCTGTTTGGTCCGTGACCCAATAAATCGGCGCGCGGCATCGGCGCCGCAACACCCCAGCGGGAAAGCGAAAGCTTTCCCGCTCCGCATTTCAGCCCGGCAAACACGGCAATCTCGGTCCGCGCCGCGCAGGCTCCCCTGCGCCAATCGCCATTCCCGCCAAAACACCGCCCCGGCGGCTTAGGGTTTCTTGCCGCGCGCGAAACGGAAGGCCGGTTTTTTTCCCGTCTTGGCTGGACTCGGCGCCTGAGGCGCGTTGGTCCGGGGCTTGCCGACGCGGCCGGCTGACTGCGCCCGCGGCAAATCCTGAAGCGAAACCTCGATCGCGCGCGCCTCGCCCGGCTGCAATCCATCCAGCTTCCACGGGCCGATCGCCACCCGCACCAGGCGCAGCGTCGGCAGCCCCGCCTTGGCCGTCATCCTTCTCACCTGGCGGTTCTTGCCTTCGCTGATGATGATTTCCAGCCAGCAGTCGGGCACCGTCTTGCGAAAACGCACCGGCGGATTGCGCGGCCACAGCTCCGGACTGTCGATGCGCCTCACCTGGGCCGGCTGCGTGACGAAATCGCCCAGGTCCACGCCCCGGCGCAGCATTTCCAGCTGCTTGTCGCCAGGCTCGCCCTCCACCTGCACCCAATAAGTCTTGGGCAGCTTCCAGCGCGGGTCCGCGATGCGGTGCTGCAGCGCGCCGTCGCCGGTCAGCAGCAGCAGCCCCTCGCTGTCGGTATCGAGCCGGCCGGCCGGATAGACCCCGGACTGGGCTACGCAAGATTTCAGCGTCGGGTGGGTAGGATGTTCGGAGAACTGGCAAATCACGCCATAGGGCTTGTTGAGCAGGATGAGCTGGGGCATGCGGACAACGCGAGGAAACATAAGGTAGGCGAATGATAGCAAGCCCGCGCCGCGCCGTGATCGATATTGTGCGCCATGCGCCGCCATCCGGCAGTTCGAACAAGCGTTTTATTCGCATCCGAACGTCCCGCCACCAGTTATCAGGCATAAAAGTTTCAGTTGCGTCGCCAACCAAGCCTGTGAGAAGAGGTATAATTCGCTTTTGAAAATTGCCCAAGAGCCGCCAGATGCCCGCATCAGGCCGGGCCGCCCGCTCCGATGTTCCCCGGGACGTCGTCCGAGCGATGAACTCTTCGCGCAATCGTTCTGTCGTCACAAGATCAACATGGAGATAGAGTAATGCCAGCAGAACAATCGAAAATCATCTACACCCTCACCGACGAAGCGCCGGCGCTGGCCACCAGTTCTTTCCTGCCCATCGTCCAGGCTTTCGCGGGCTCGGCCGGCGTTCAGGTAGACACCGCCGACATCTCCGTGGCCTCGCGCGTGCTGGCCGAATTCCCCGACTATCTGACCGACGAACAGAAGGTTCCGAACACCCTGGCCGAACTCGGCAAGCTGACGCTGCAGCCGGAAGCCAACATCATCAAGCTGCCCAATATCAGCGCTTCGGTGGCCCAGCTGGCCGCCTGCGTCAAGGAACTGCAGTCCAAGGGCTACAATGTTCCGGACTACCCGGAAAATCCGGCCAACGACGCCGAAAAGGCGATCAAGGACCGCTACTCCAAGTGTCTGGGCTCGGCGGTGAACCCGGTGCTGCGCGAAGGCAACTCCGACCGCCGCGCGCCGCTGGCGGTGAAGAACTACGCCAAAAAACATCCGCACTCGATGGGCGAATGGAAACAGTGGTCGCAGACCCACGTCTCCCACATGCACCACGGCGACTTCTACCACGGCGAAAAGTCCATCACGCTGGACAAGGCGCGCGAAGTCAAGATGGAGCTGGTGGCCAAGAGCGGCCAGACCGTGGTGCTGAAGCCCAAGGTCGCGCTGCAGGCCGGCGAGATCATCGACTCGATGTTCATGAGCAAGAAGGCGCTGTGCGACTTCTACGAGCGCGAGATGGAAGACTGCCGCGAGGCTGGCATCCTGTTCTCGCTGCACGTGAAGGCCACCATGATGAAGGTGTCCCACCCCATCGTGTTCGGCCACTGCGTCAAGATCTACTACAAGGACGCGTTCGAGAAGCACGGCAAGCTGTTCGACGAGCTGGGCGTCAACGTCAACAACGGCATGGCCACGCTGTACGAAAAGATTGAAACCCTGCCGGCCTCCAAGCGCGAAGAAATCATCCGCGACCTGCACGCCTGCCAGGAACACCGTCCGCGCCTGGCGATGGTGGATTCCGCCAAGGGCATCACCAACTTCCACTCGCCGAACGACATCATCGTCGACGCGTCGATGCCGGCGATGATCCGCACCGGCGGCAAGATGTGGGGCGCCGACGGCAAACCGTACGACGCCAAGGCCGTGATGCCGGAATCGACCTTCGCCCGCATTTACCAGGAGATGATCAACTTCTGCAAATGGCACGGCAACTTCGACCCGCGCACCATGGGCACCGTGCCGAACGTCGGCCTGATGGCGCAAAAGGCCGAGGAATACGGCTCGCACGACAAGACCTTTGAAATCAAGGAAGACGGCGTCGCCAACATCGTCGACCTCGCCACCGGCGAAGTGCTGCTGAGCCAGAACGTGGAAGCCGGCGACATCTGGCGCATGTGCCAGGTGAAAGACGCGCCGATCCGCGACTGGGTCAAGCTGGCCGTGACCCGCGCCCGCAATTCCGGCATGCCGGCGGTGTTCTGGCTGGACCCGTACCGCCCGCACGAGAACGAGCTGATCAAGAAGGTGCACGCCTACCTGAAGGATCACGACACCAACAGCCTGGACATCCACATCATGTCCCAGGTGCGCGCGATGCGCTTCACGCTGGAGCGCGTGGCCCGCGGCCTGGACACCATCTCCGTCACCGGCAACATTCTGCGCGACTACCTGACCGACCTGTTCCCGATCATGGAGCTGGGCACCTCGGCCAAGATGCTGTCCATCGTGCCTCTGATGGCCGGCGGCGGCATGTACGAGACCGGCGCCGGCGGTTCGGCCCCTAAGCACGTGCAGCAGCTGCTGGAGGAAAACCACCTGCGTTGGGACAGCCTGGGCGAATTCCTGGCGCTGGCGGTGTCGCTGGAAGACCTGGGCATCAAGACCGGCAACGGCAAGGCCAAGGTGCTGGCCAAGACGCTGGACTTGGCCACCGGCAAGCTGCTGGACGAGAACAAGTCCCCGTCCCGCCGCACCGGCGAGCTGGACAACCGCGGCAGCCAGTTCTACCTGTCCATGTACTGGGCCCAGGCGCTGGCCGCGCAGACCGACGACAAGGAGCTGCAAGCCCGCTTCGCGCCCGTCGCCAAGCAACTGGCCGACAACGAGCAGAAGATTCTGGCCGAACTGAAGGCCGTGCAGGGCAAAGCGGCCGATATCGGCGGCTACTACCTGCCGGACGCCGCCAAGTGCAGCGCAGTGATGCGTCCCAGCGCCACCTTCAACGCGGCGATCTCCTCCGTGCAGGCCTAAAACCTGGCCAGCAGACCACAAGCCCCCGGTTGCCGGGGGCTTTTTTCATGCCCCTGCGCGCCGCGCGTGGCTCCGCCAATCAACGCCAATCGCCGGCCAGCGCCCGCGCCGCCTCCAGCGTCATCGTCTTCGCCGCATCCGGCCGCTTGCCGCCGCGCCAAGCCATCATCAGCCGCCAACGGCCCAGCTCCGGCTCCAGCAACGGCAATTCCCGCAGCGCGCCCCACTCCAGCTCCTGCCGAACCGCCAGACGAGGCACAAAGGCCACATAACCATGCCAGAGGGCCAGATCGCGCGCGGCCGAGGCCGGTTGCGGCAGATGGATGGGCCTGCCCGGCGCGCGCAGCCGCCTCAGGCGACGAACCAGTTCCTCGGCGCCGTCTCCCCAGTTCTGCGGCGCCAGCGGATATTCCGCCAATCTGCCAAGCGGCAGTTCCCGCCGCTCCCCCGCCAGCGGGTGGGAAGGAGCCGCCACCGCGACAATCGGCGAATCGCACAACGCTTCCAGCTCCAATCCGGAAACAGCGGGACCTTGCAACACAAAACCGATATCCAGCTCCCCGCCCAGCAACAGCTGCAGGATTTGAGGCGAATGATCGGTATCGCAGCGGATTTCCAGCGGCGCCTCGGCCAGCCTCGCCAACAGCGGGCCGAACACCACGCCGGCCAAAGAAGGCAGGCAGGCCACCCGCACCCTAGGCAACCCCTCCGCCCCGGCCAAACGCTCCCGCCCCTCGGCCAGCGCGTCCAGTGCCGCTCGCGCCGCGGGCAAAAACGCCATGCAGGCCGCGGTAGGCTCCGCGCCGCGGCGGTGCCGGCTGAACAACTTCACCCCCAGCCGCGTCTCCAGCAGGGCGACGCGCTGGCTGGCTTGTGGCTGCGACCAGCCTCTTCGCGCCGCCGCCTGGCTGAAACTGCCCAATGCCGCCACGTCCAACAGCAACTCAAGATCATCCAGACTCACAGACATAATAAAAATCCATGGCAAATATTTCAGCCAACGCGTTACATGATAGCTCTTCGCCTCCGACAATGGACTCACTACCAATCGACGGAAAAAGATGAGAAACACATGCGGCATATCCAGACCGAACGCCTGTTGTTGCGCGCCGTCAGCCCCGGCGATGCCGAAGCGCTGTACGCGATCTTCGGCGACCCCGAAACCAACCGTTACAATCCGCACGGCCCCCATCCCTCCATCGAACATGCCCGCGTGGCGCTGGCTGGATGGACGGAGGAATGGAAACGCCATGGTTTCGGCCGCTGGTCAGTAGCCTGCCGGGAGGAGCCTGGCCGGATCATCGGTTTCGGCGGCCTCAGCTACGGCGACTACGGCGGGCAAGACAGGCTGAATTTGGGCTATCGCTTCGCGCCTCCGGCCTGGGGAAAGGGGTTGGCCAGCGAAATGGCCCGGCAAGCGCTGCGATGCGCGTTCGAGGCCCTGGCCGCGCCTGCCGTGTTCGCCAAGGTCCGCCCAGCCAATCTGCCTTCGATCCGAGTGCTGCTTCGGTCCGGCTTCAGCCATCACGGCAGCCTGCGCGACATCCACGCCGCGCCGGCGTCATTGGTCTATATTTCGCGCGCGACGGCCAAGTAGGCCGCCATGAAAATGAAAAGCCCGCCTGAGGCGGGCTTTGAAATATGCCTTGCAGCCCACCACGCGGCGGGACTGAGTCCAGAACAGACTTACGCGTTCTGGATATTGGACGCTTGCTTACCTTTCGGGCCGGACACCACTTCAAAGCTTACACGCTGACCCTCTTTCAGGGTCTTGAAGCCTTGCATGTTGATGGCCGAGAAATGGGCGAACAGATCCTCGCCACCTTCGTCCGGGGTAATAAAGCCGAAGCCTTTTGCGTCATTGAACCACTTCACGGTACCAAATGCCATTTAACTTCCTTGCGAAAAAAAGGCTGGTGAAGCCGACCAACTTAGAGCTTAATAGAGTTTGACAAAATGCTGTGCCGCAAAATGCCAAACAGTTAAGCCAAGCACCAGCTGCATTTCTACGCAAGCGCGGCGACGGAGTCAAGTGATTGCGGTCTTGAGAGCCCCCTTGAAAAAAAGTCTGGGGGAACCAAAATTGAAGTGAGGCACCGTTTCAGTGAAAGTCGACATGTCCACCTCGGTCAAAGACGATGCCCAGCTTGAGGCGTCACGGGTTAGGGAAAACCCACCCCCGATGTATAAGGTGTTGTTATTGAACGATGATTTTACCCCAATGGACTTCGTGGTGCAGGTTCTCCAGCAGTTCTTCTACATGAACAGAGAGAAGGCCACCCAGATCATGCTGCAAGTCCACACGCAAGGTCACGGCGTGTGTGGCGTTTATACCAAAGACGTGGCTGCAACGAAGGTCGAGCAGGTGTTGCAATATGCGAAAGCGCATCAGCATCCGCTTCAGTGCGTAATGGAGGAAAACTGATGATTGCCCAGGAGCTTGAAGTAAGCCTGCACATGGCGTTCATGGACGCACGGCGCAAGCGCCACGAGTTCATCAGCGTGGAGCATCTGCTGCTCGCGATGACCGACAACCCGTCGGCCGCAGAAGTATTGCGGGCCTGCGGCGCCAATATCGACCAACTGAAGAAGCAGCTGACCGACTTCATCGACGAGCACACCCCCACCGTGCCCGGCGAAGCCGAAGTCGAAACCCAGCCGACGCTTGGATTCCAACGCGTGATCCAGCGCGCGATCCTGCACGTGCAGTCGTCGGGCAAGAAGGAAGTGTCCGGCGCCAACATCCTGGTCGCCATCTTCGGCGAGAAGGATTCGCACGCGGTGTACTACCTGCACCAGCAAGGGATCTCGCGTCTGGACGTCGTCAACTTCATCTCGCACGGCATCACCAAGCAGCGGTCGCAGCAGCCGCCGCAGGAGCCGCGCGACAACAGCAACAACGACGCGGACGGCGAAGAGCAGGCCACCGGGCCGGGCGGGGCGCTGGAAAACTACACCCAGAACCTCAACCAGATGGCCCGCGACGGCAAGATCGATCCATTGATCGGCCGCGAGCACGAGCTTGAGCGGACGGTGCAGATTCTGTGCCGTCGCCGCAAGAACAATCCGCTGTTGGTCGGCGAGGCCGGCGTCGGCAAGACCGCGATCGCCGAGGGCCTGGCCCGCCGCATCGTCGGCGGCGAGGTGCCGGAGATCCTGTCCAAGTCCACCGTCTACGCGCTGGACATGGGCGCCCTGCTGGCCGGCACCAAGTACCGCGGCGATTTCGAGCAGCGGCTGAAGGCGGTGATCAAGCAGCTGACCGAGGACACCAACGCCATCCTGTTCATCGACGAGATCCACACGCTGATCGGCGCCGGCGCGGCGTCGGGCGGCACGCTGGACGCGTCCAACCTGCTGAAGCCGGCGCTGTCCAACGGCAGCCTGCGCTGCATCGGCGCGACGACGTACAACGAGTACCGCGGCATCTTCGAGAAGGACAACGCGCTGTCCCGCCGTTTCCAGAAGATAGACGTCACCGAGCCGACGGTGCAGCAGACGGTGGAGATCCTGAAGGGCCTGAAGTCGCGCTTCGAAGCCCATCACGGCGTCAAGTACACGCAGTCGGCGCTGTCCACCGCGGCCGAGCTGTCGGCGCGCTACATCAACGACCGCCATCTGCCGGACAAAGCCATCGACGTGATCGACGAAGCCGGCGCCGCGCAGAAGATCCTGCCCAAGTCGCGGCAGAAGAAGGTGATCAACAAGTCGGAGATCGAAGAGATCGTCGCCAAGATCGCCCGCATTCCGCCGAAGACGGTCTCCAGCGACGACAAGAACGTGCTGAAGAACCTGGAACGCGATCTGAAAAACGTGGTGTTCGGCCAGGAGAAGGCGATCGAAGGCCTGGCCAGCGCGATCAAGATGACCCGTTCCGGCCTCGGCAACCCGCAGAAGCCGATCGGATCGTTCCTGTTCTCCGGCCCGACCGGCGTCGGCAAGACCGAACTGGCGCGCCAACTGGCCTACATCCTCGGCGTCGAGCTGATCCGCTTCGACATGTCCGAGTACATGGAACGCCACGCGGTATCCCGCTTGATCGGCGCGCCTCCGGGCTATGTCGGCTTCGAGCAGGGCGGCCAGCTGACCGAGGCCATCAACAAGCATCCGTACGCGGTGGTGCTGCTGGACGAGATCGAGAAGGCTCATCCGGACATCTACAACGTGCTGCTGCAGGTGATGGACCACGGCACGCTGACCGACAACAACGGCCGCAAGGCGGACTTCCGCAACGTGGTGCTGATCATGACCACCAATGCCGGCGCCGAATCGTTGTCCAAGCCTTCGCTGGGCTTTACCCAGACCAAGGCTACCGGCGACGAGATGGGCGACATCAAGCGGCTGTTCAGCCCCGAGTTCCGCAACCGTCTGGATGCCATCATCCCGTTCGGCGTGCTGGACGAGCAGATCATTCTGCAGGTGGTGGACAAGTTCCTGATGCAGCTGGAACAGCAGTTGTCGGAGAAGCACGTCGACATCCACTTCACCGACGAGCTGCGCCGCTATCTGGCGAAGAACGGCTTCGACCCGCTGATGGGCGCGCGTCCGATGGCCCGCCTGATCCAGGACACGCTGCGCAAGGCGCTGGCCGACGAGCTGCTGTTCGGCCGGCTGGTGGCTGGCGGCGAGGTCACGGTCACGGTCGCCGACGACAAGGTGGAACTGCTGTTCGACCAGAGCGCACTGGCGGCGGAACCGGTCTGACCGCAACGCCCCTCCACGCAGCGAAAGACCCGGCATGCCGGGTCTTTTTTATTTCCAACGCCGCGGGCCTCAGCCGCGCGGATGGTGGCGCGCATGCAGCTGTTTCAGCCGCTCCCGCGCGACATGGGTGTAGATCTGGGTGGTGGAGATATCGGAATGGCCCAGCAGCAGCTGCACCACCCGCAGGTCGGCGCCGTGGTTGACCAGATGGGTGGCGAAGGCATGGCGCAGCACGTGCGGGCTGACCTTGGACAGGCCCTGGCGGCTGGCGTATTGCGAGATCAGATGCCAGGCCATCTGGCGGGTCATCCCGGCCTTGCGCTGGGTGACGAACACCGCGTCGCACGGCAGGCCGGCCAGCAGCAGCGGACGCGCCTCCTTCAAGTAGCGCAGCAGCCAGTCCTGGGCGATTTCTCCGAGCGGCACCAGCCGCTCCTTGCTGCCCTTGCCCATCGTTTTCACCACCCCGTCCAGCAGGTTCAGCTGGTTCAGCGTCATGCCCACCAGCTCCGACACCCGCAAGCCGCTGGCGTACAGTACCTCCAACATCGCCCGGTCGCGCAGGCCGAGCGGCGTCTCCGCATCCGGCGCGTCCAGCAGCGCTTCGACGTCGACCTCGGACAGCGACTTGGGCAACCGCTGCCCGCGCTTGGGCGACGCCAGCCTGGCGCTGGGATCGTCGGCGCGGATGCCGCTGCGCAGCAGGTGCTGGCAATAGCGGCGCAGGGCCGAAATCAGCCGCGCGCGGGTGGCCGGCTTCTCGCTGGCCACGCCGGCCAGCAGCGCCCGCTCGAGATCCTCCGCCCTGGCGGCCTCCAGCGTCGCGCCCTGCTCTGCCAGCCTGGCGGCCAGCTTGCACAGGTCGCGGCGGTAAGCGGCCAGCGTGTTCTGCGACAGGCCATCCTCCAGCCACAGCTGATCGAGGAAGGCGTCGATGCTGTCTTTATCCGAGCTCATGCCGCAGCAGCCATTTCTTGATGTCCAGCGTCTCGTCGCCGGTGGACTGGTTGAAGCCGCCGAGCCCAGTGCTCGCCACAACACGGTGGCAGGGCACGATCACGGGAATGAGGTTGCGGCCGCAAGCGCCGCCCACCGCGCGCGGCGACGACGCCAAGTCGCGGGAAAGGTCCAGGTAGCGGCGGGTTTCGCCGCAGGGTATCGCCGAAATCCGCTCCCATACCCGCAGTTGGTACGGCGTGCCGTCCAGCCGCCACGGCACGGTGAAGACATGGCGCGGATCGGCGTAATAGGCGTTCAGCTGCCTCGCCACCTCCGCCTCCAGGCTGCCCGGCTCAGGCGGATACAAGACCGCGCCCGCCGGCAGGAAGCGCAACTCGCGCAATTCGCTGGCCTCGCAACGCACGCCCAGCCGGCCGAACGGCGCGGCGATCACCACCCGATAGTCCATTCCCTTCCCCCAATAAAAAAAGCGCAAGGCCAGGCCTTGCGCTTTGATGATAGCGGCTGTCGCCGGCAGGATTAGCCCTGCTTGCGGGCCGGCAGCTTTTCTTTGATGCGTGCGGACTTGCCGGTACGACCACGCAGGTAGTACAGCTTGGCGCGACGCACGTCGCCGCGGCGCTTCACTTCAACGGAAGCCACCAGCGGGGAGTAGGTCTGGAAGGTACGCTCAACGCCTTCGCCGGCGGACATCTTGCGCACGGTGAACGCGCTGTTCAGGCCGCGGTTACGCTTGGCGATAACAACGCCTTCGTAAGCCTGCAGACGCTCGCGGTTGCCTTCCTTTACCTTGACTTGAACCACGACGGTATCGCCCGGGGCGAATTCCGGCAGGGTCTTGCCCAGGCGTGCGATTTCTTCTTGCTCGAGTTTCTGGATCAGATCCATGTTTTACTCCGGTTTTTTGCGGATATCTTGTTCCTGCTGGTACTCCGCCAGCAGCCGAGATTCCTGTTTTGTCAAAACGCGGTCTTGCAACAGCTCGGGCCGACGTTTCCACGTCCGCCCCAGCGACTGCTTGAGCCGCCATTTGGCGATCAGGGCATGATTACCGGACAACAGCACGTCCGGCACCCGCATGCCTCGATACTCTTCGGGTCGGGTATAGTGCGGGCAGTCCAGCAGACCGTCCACAAATGAGTCTTCATACGCCGATTGGGCGTCATTCAATACGCCCGGCAGCAGCCGGACCACCGCGTCGGCCAGCACCATCGCCGGCAGTTCGCCGCCAGACAGCACGTAATCGCCGATCGAGATTTCCTCATCGACCTGGGTGGCGATCAGCCGCTCGTCTATGCCTTCGTAGCGGCCGCACAGCAGGATCAGGCCTTGCCGCTGCGACAGCTCCGCCGCCTTGGCGTGGCTGAGCCTGACGCCTTGCGGCGACAGGTAGACCACGTGGCTGGCTTCGACGCCGGCTTCGCGCTGACGCGCGCGCGCGGCGTCTATCGCCTGCTCCAAGGGTTCTATCTGCATCACCATGCCGGGACCGCCGCCATAAGGCCGGTCGTCCACCCGACGATAATTATCGTGGGTGAAGTCGCGCGGATTCCAGGCTTTGAAATGCCAGAGACCCAAGTCAAGCGCCCGCTGGCTGACGCCAAAGCGGGCAATCGAATCGAACATCTCCGGGAACAGCGTCACCGCGTCGATCTGCATCAGTAATCCAGACCCCAGTCCACCAGGATGCGGCCTTCGGCCGGCACCACGTCCAGCACATACTGTTCCACGAACGGAATCAGCCGCTGCTGGCCATCGTCGCCCTTCACCACCAGCACGTCGTTGGCGCCGGTTTCGAGCAGATTGTCCACCTTGCCCAGCGTTTCGCCCTGCTGATTGACCACGGTCAGACCCATCAGGTCGTTCCAGTAGTACTCGTCATCAGCGGGAGCAGGCAGTTCGCTGCGCGGAACCGCGATCTGCGAACCGCGCAACAACTCGGCGGCATCTCTGCCTTCGACGCCTTCCAGCTTGGCGGCGAGCGCCTTGGGCTGGACTGCGCCGTTCTCAAATGTATACGGCTTCCAGCTGCCGTTCTTGCCCAGCCACCAGACCGGGTAATCGAACAGGCCGTCAGCGTATTCGGTATCGGCGTGGATTTTCACCCAGCCCTTGATACCGAAGGCGCCGCGCACAAAGCCCATTACTACGAGATCTTCGTCGCGCATGCGCCCAATTCCGTCTTGATGTCGGATAGCCGGATTAAGCGGCTACGACTTTCTGCTCTTTCAGCAGCTTGGCAACGGAGTCGGACAGCTGTGCGCCAACGCCGACCCAGTAGTTCAGACGGTCCATGGTGAAGCGGACGCGCTCTTGCTTCTCGTTGGCTACCGGGTTGTAGAAGCCAACGCGCTCGATGAAGCGACCGTCACGACGGTTGCGGGAATCGGTCACCACGATGTTGTAGAACGGACGGTTCTTGGCGCCGCCGCGGGCCAGACGAATCACTACCATTGTCGATTGTCCTTGAAAAAAACGGGATATAGAAAAGCCCACGATTTTATGGCAGATTTCCCTTATCTTGCAAGCGCTTAATGCAAGACCGTCCCGAAGCGTCCGCTTACAGCGTCTTCAGCACCAGCGTCAGCGCCCTGTCCTCGGGGTGCGGCTCGACGCTAAATCCCAGTTTATGCATCAGTTTCAGCATGCCCTTGTTGCCGGCCAGGACTTCGCCGCGCATCAGTTTCAGCCCCTGCTCGCGCGCCGCGTCGAACAAGGCCTGCAGCAGCAAGGTGCCGATGCCGCGCCCCTGCCAGTCGTCGGCTACCTCCAGCGCGAACTCGCAGGCCTCGTTGTCCGGATCGGTGATGAAGCGCGCCACTGCCAGCATCTCCTCGCCGCCATCGCCTTCGCGTGTCATCGCCAGCGCCATCTCGCGGTCGTAGTCGAGCTGGGTGAAGCGGACCAGCATGCTCTGCGACAGCTGCTTGATGCTGGAAAGGTAGCGGTTGTAACGACTCTCCTCCGACAGATTGCGGACGAAGGCCTGCTGCATGTCCGCGTCCTCCGGCCGGATCGGCCGTATCATCACCGGCGTGCCGTCGCGCAGCTTGGCGCACACTACCATATGCGTGGGATAAGGCATGATGGCCATGTGGCCGTAGCGCTTCTGGTCGGCGCGCGCCGGGCCGACGAAGATGCGCGCGTCCAGAGCGATCACCCCCTGCTCGTCCGCCACCAGCGGATTGATGTCCATCTCCCTCAATTGCGGCAACTCGCACACCATCTCCGACACCTGCAGCAGCACGTGGCGCAGCTCGTCCACGTCCACCGGCGGCAGGTTCTTGAACGGGCCCAGCAATTGGCCGATGCGGGTCTGCCCTATCATGCTGTCCACCAGATAATCGTTCAGCGGCGGCAGCGACAGCGCCAGGTCGCGCATCACCTCCACCGCGATGCCGCCGGCGCCGAAAGCGATCACCGGGCCGAGGCCGGCGTCGCGCGCCACGCCCACCATCAGCTCGCGCGCGAAGCGGCGCTTGCGCATCGGCTGCACCGACACGCCGTCGACGCGCGCGTCCGGCCGCGCCTGCCGGGTGCGGGAGAGGATGGCGTCGAAGGCGGCGCGCAGCGTCTCCTCGTTGCTGATATTGAGCTCCACCCCACCGACGTCGGACTTGTAGATGATGTCCGGCGAGTCGATCTTCAGCACCACCGGATAGCCTATCTTGGCCGCCTGCTTGACCGCTTGGTCGGCGGTGCGGGCCAGCGTGGTCGGATTGACCGGGATATGGAAGGCCGCCAGCACCTGCTTGGATTCGCGCTCGGACAGCACGGTGCGCCCCTCGGCCAGCGCCGCGTCCATCACCTTGCGCGCGGTATTGACGTCCGGATCGTTCCGCAGGCCCTCCAGCGGCCCCGGCGTCTGCAACAGCAATTGCTGGTTGCGCTGGTAGTCGGCCAGATGGCGGAACACCTCGATGCCGTATTCCGGCGCGCGGAAGTGGGCGCACTTGGCCTTGGAGAACAGTTCGCGGCTTTCCGATACCTTGGCGTCGCCTAGCCAGGACAGGAACAGCGGCTTGGTGGTCTCGCGCTGCAGGCCTATCATCAGCTGCGCGGTGGTCAGGTGGTCGGTGCCGGCCTGCGGCGTGAAGATCACCATCACGCCGTCCACGCCGGGATCGTCGACGCAGGCCTTGACCGCGGTGCGGAAACGCATCGGGCTGGCGTCGCCGATGATGTCCAGCGGATTGCCGTGCGACCAGTTGCGCGGCAGCACGCTGTCCAGCAGCTTGACCGTGCCGTCGCTCAGCTTGGCCAGCTCCACGCCGTAATCGACGGCGCTGTCGGCGGCCAGCATGCCGGGACCGAAGCCGTTGGTGACGATGGCCAGCCGACGGCCGCCGACGCGGTAGTTGGCGGCCAGCACCTTGGCGGCGGTGAACAGCTGGGCGATGGACGACACCCGCAGCACGCCGGCGCGCGCCAGCGCGGCGTCGAAGGCGTCGCCGCTGGCCACCAGATTGCTGGCGTGGGTCAGGCCGCTGGCGTCGTTCTCGAAGCGGCCGGACTTGATCACCACCACCGGCTTGGTGCGGGCGGCGGCGCGCAGCGCCGACATGAAACGGCGGGCGTCGTGAATGTGGTGAACATGCAACAGAATGCCCTGGGTGGCATTGTCGGCCACCAGGTAGTCGAGAATTTCGCCGAAGCCGACGTCCAGCGCCCCGCCCAGCGGCACCACGCTGGAGAAGCCGATCTCCTTGCTGTCGGCCCAGTCCAGCATCGCCGCGCACAAGGCCGACGACTCCGACACCAGCGCCAGATTGCCCGGCCTCACCTTGCCGTTGTAATTGCTGGCGTTGAAGCCGGCCACCGGGCGCATCAGGCCCAGCACGTTGGGGCCGAGGATGCGGATGCCGAAATGGCGGGCGATGGACTGGGCCTCGTTGATCAGCTCCTGCTCCAGCTGCTCGCTGTCGGAAAACTCCTTGGCCAGCAGCACCGCCTTCACGCCCTTCTTGCCGCAATCCTTGATCACGGCCGGCAGCGAGCGGATCGCCGTCACCACCACCGCCAGGTCCACCGGCTCCTCGATCTGCCGCACCGAGGCCACCGCCGGCATGCCGCCCACCACCTTGTGGTTGAGATTGACCGGGAACAGCTTGCCCTGGAAGGAGCTGGCCAGCAGATTGGCGAACACCGCCTGGCCGATCGAACCCGGGCGGTCGCTGGCGCCGACCACGGCCACGGTGCGCGGGGAAAACAGCGGGGTCAGGTAATGCGGCCTCATGAATGCTTGTCCTCGGAGATGATATCTATCGGTACCGGCTTGCCGGCGGGCGCGGACGCCGGCCATTCCGCCTGCAAGGTTACGTGATCTATGCAAAATTCGCGCGACAGCATCAGCTGGCATGCGGCCAGGATGCGCGGCCAGTCCTGCGGCGCGGCGATGCGCACGTGGGCGGACAGCGCCGCCCGCTCGGCCGACATCGTCCACACGTGCAGATCATGGACCGAGCGGACGCCGGCGATGCCCGACAGCGCCTCGCCGATGCGGTTGTAGTCCAGATGCGCCGGCACGCCCTCCATCAGCACGATCACCGCCTGGCGGATCAGGCGCCAGGCCGCCGCCAGCAGCAACAACGCCACCAGGATGGACAGCAACGGGTCCGCCGCCGTCCAGCCGGTGAGATAGATGATCACGCCGGACGCGATGGCGGCCACCGAGCCGAACAGATCGCCCAGCACATGCAATAGCGCCGCCCTGCTGTTCAGCGAATGCGCGCCGCGGCTGAGCACCCAGGCCGCCAGCACATTGACCGCCAGGCCGATCGCGGCGATCAGCATCACGCCCATTCCGTTCACCGCGTGCGGCCGCAGCAGCCGCTCCGCCGCCTCCGCGACGATGAAGACCGACAGCCCGAACAGCAGCAGGCTGTTCAGCAGCGCGCCCAGCACCTCGGCCCGGCCATGGCCGAACGACAGCCGATCGGTGGCCGGCCGGCTGCCGATGCGGGCCGCCCACAGCGCCAGCAGCAGCGACAGCGAATCGGTCAGCATGTGGCCGGCGTCGGACAACAGCGCCAGCGAGCCGCTCCACCAGCCGCCCAACGCCTCCACCAGCGCGAAACCGCAGGTCAACGCCAACACCTTGGCCAGCGCGCGGCTGCTCAGCCGCCTGCCGTCTCCGCCCTCCGGACCGCCGTGGCGATGCAGATGCGAGTGGTTGGCGTCGTGATCGTCGTCATGGGCGTGATCCACGCCGTCCTCATCATGCAGATGGAAACCAGGCGTCATTTTGACCTCCGACAAACCACTGACAGATGCATTTCAGCCACGGCGCCCGGTGAAATTAACCTGGGGCGATACCCAGCCAGTGGCGCAAGCTTTACAATATTGCTAACCTTTACAGTTTCGCAACAAACGTTTATTGCGCCGCAGCATTCAACCGGCCGGGGCCCTTCTCCCGGTCTGGCAGGAGCCGAAACACCATGACGAAACGCGTCGTCACCCTCGCTCATTATTACACCCAGCCGGAAATCCAGCAGATGGCCGACAAGGTGGGAGACAGCCTGGAACTGTCCTTGTACGCCAAGGAGGCCCAGGCCGACATCATCGTCTTCGCCGGGGTGCGCTTTATGGCCGAGACCGCGAAGATCCTCAACCCCGAAGCCACGGTGATCCTGCCGGACGCAGGCTCCACCTGCTCTCTGGTGACCCAGACCGACGTCGCCGAACTGACCCTGTGGCGCAAGCGCTATCCAGACCACGTGCACGTGTCCTACATCAACTCCAGCGCCGAACACAAAGCGGTGTCGGACTGGATCGTCACCAGCCGCAACGTCGACGACATCATCGCCCACCTGTACGCCGAGGGTAAGCAGGTGATCTTCTCGCCTGACCGCAATATGGGCGGCTACCTGAACGACCAGTACGGCTACGACATGCCGCTGTGGTCGGCGGTGTGCGAGGTGCACGACAAGTTCAACGAGGCGGCGCTGAACGAGGCGTTCGAGGCCGTTCCAGGCGAGAAATACCTGATCGCCCACCCGGAAAGCCCGCTGCCGGTGCTGAAGAAAGCCGATTACGTCGGCTCCACCTCCGGCATGCTGAACTGGGTGAAGGCCTATCAGGGCGACGCCAAGGCGGTGATCTTCGTCGCCACCGAGGACGGCATCCTGTACAACATGGGCCTGGCCCGTCCCGATCTCGATCTGCGCCAGGCGCCGATCTACGCCGGCTGCCAGTGCAACTCCTGTCCTTACATGAAGATGAACACCATCGAGGCGGTGAAGCGCGCGCAGCAGGGCGAAGGCCTGGCCATCGACTACCTGAGCCCGGAGCAGATGGACGCCGCTCGCGTGCCCATCGAACGGATGCTGGAATTCAGCAAACGCTACTACGCCTGAACAGGCTAGACAAACCCGCCTTCCGCGGGTTTTTTTACGGTCCCCGCGCCCACGCCGCGCTATCCGCCGTCATGCTGGCGGCGCTACAATCGGGCGATACACACGGAAAGACAGTATGAAGTTTCTGCTCAGCAACGACGACGGTTATTTCGCGCCTGGACTGGCCATGCTGGCCCAGACGCTGCAGCGCTACGGCGAAGTGGCGGTGGTGGCGCCTGAGCGCGACCGCAGCGGCGCCAGCAACTCGCTGACGCTGGACCGCCCGCTGACGGTGCGCAAGGCCGCCAACGGCTTCCATTACGTCAACGGCACCCCGACCGACTGCGTCCACCTAGCAGTCACCGGCTTCCTCGACTTCAAGCCGGACATGATCTTTACCGGCATCAACCACGGCCCGAACATGGGCGATGACACGCTGTATTCCGGCACCGTCGCCGCCGCCACCGAGGGCTTCATGCTGGGCATCCCCTCCATCGCCGTCTCGATGGCCGGCCACAGCGGCAAGCATTTCGCCAGCGCCGGCAAAGTGGTGGAGCAGTTGGTGGAGCGCTGCCAGGCAGAGCCGTTCCAACAGCCGGTTCTGCTCAACGTCAACGTTCCCGACGTGCCGCCGGAGGAGCTGGGCTCCATCCAGGTCACCCGCCTGGGCCGCCGCCATGCCGCCCAGCCGGTCATCAAATCACAGAATCCCCGCGGCGAGACGATATACTGGGTAGGACCGGTCGGCGCGGTGCAGGATGCCGGCGCCGGCACCGACTTCGGCTGCGTCGCGTCCAAACAGGTGTCCGTCACGCCGCTGATGCTGGATCTGACCGCCTACGGGCAACTGGACAGGATTTCCACATGGCTGCACCGCTGACCCCGAACGCCCAGGCCTACGGCATGCTGTCCGAACGCACGCGCCGCCGCATGAGCGACCGCCTGCGCCAGCACGGCATCAGCGACGAGCGGGTGTTGTCGGCGATGCACGAGGTGCCGCGCCATCTGTTCGTCGACCAGGCGCTGGCCACCCGCGCCTACGACGATGTGTCGCTGCCGATCGGCCACGGCCAGACCATCTCCCAGCCGCTGACCGTGGCGCGGATGACCGAGCTGCTGATCCAGGGCCGGCAGCCCGGCAAGATACTGGAGGTCGGCACCGGCTGCGGCTACCAGACGGCAGTGCTGCTGAAGACCGGCGCCGAGGTCTATTCGATTGAACGACTGGGCGCGATTCTTGACCAAGCAAGACGCAATCTGCGCGCCGCCAAGCTGGTCCACGCCCGGCTGGTGCACGGCGACGGCAACGCCGGACTGCCCGAAGCCGCGCCCTTCGACGGCATCATCATCACCGCGGCCGCGCGGGCGGTGCCGGCGCCGCTGGTGGACCAGCTGGCCGACGGCGGCCGCATGGTGCTGCCGCTGGGCGAAGCCGAACAGCACCTGTGGCTGCTGGAAAAGACGGCTCAAGGCCTGCAAAAGACCCGGCTGGACCCGGTCAAGTTTGTTCCGCTGCTGAACGGACGCAGTTAAGACTGCAAAAACGCAACACTTAATCTGTCAGACAATCAATCAAAACACTTATTCAACATTTGAACAAAAAAAACATGCTAAAAATGCATTGCAGGTATGCGCATATATTAGTCGCCGCAATAGCGGCCGGTTTGGCCGGTTGCAGCAGCATGGTGCAACAGGCCGCTCCGGTGGAAAGCGCCGCGCCGGCGCGGGTCGCCCAGGCGGCTCCGGCCAAGGTTGAAACGCCGTCCGCCCCGCACGACGCCACCGTGGCCGCCCCCTATCGGGACCAGGGCAGTCTGAAAGTCCAGCCTGTGGCGGATGACGCGGCAGCTGAAAACGGCAACACTTACGTGGTGAAACCCGGCGACAACCTGTTCCGGATTTCCCTGAACCACGGGCTGAAGTACAAGGATGTGGCAGCCTGGAACAATCTGCCCGACAACAGCATCAAGGTCGGCCAGGTGTTGCGCTTGTCTCCTCCGGGCGGAGGCGCGGCAAGCCAGGCGGCCCCCGCGGCTGACAAGCCGTCAGCCGCCCCGATCGTGGCGGCGGGCGAGACGACGAAGAATGCCGGCGGCTCCAGCGTCAAGGCTTATCCGAAGGCGCTGAAGCTGCCGTACAGCAGCGAAGCGGTGAAGAATCTGCCGGCCCAGAGCGAGGGACGCGCAGCCAACAACAACAACGCTCAAACATCCGCTCCCGCGGTTGTCACGCCGCCGGCGAAGAAACCGGAAGCCAGCGCGGTCGCGCAGGCCCCGGCGCCGGCCAAGGAAGCCAGCGCACCCAGCGCCAAGCAGGAAGAAGACGCTGTGCCCTGGGCCTGGCCTACCGAAGGCAAGATGACCAAGGGATATTCGGACAGCAACAAGGGCATCGAGATTACTGGCCGGATGGGCCAGCCGGTGCTGGCGGCCGGCGACGGCAAAGTGGTGTACAGCGGCGCCGGACTGAGGGGTTACGGCAAGCTGATCATCATCAAACATAACAAGACCTTCCTGTCCGCATACGCGCACAACAGCCAGTTGCTGGTCAAGGAAGGACAGTCTGTCAAGAAAGGGCAGAAGATTGCCGAAATGGGCAATTCCGATGCCGACCAAGTCAAGCTGCATTTCGAGATCCGCCGTTTTGGCAAGCCGGTGGATCCGATGCAGTATCTTGAACACAAGTCCTGACCGGGCGTGGCCACCCACCCCCGTCGGGACAAGACAGCGACGGGGGTAGAGAGATGAGCAACGAAATAGACATCCTCGACGAGGATGACATTCTTGACGAAGACAATGGCGAAGAAAACGCAGCCGAAGCCGAGGCCGAGGAAAGCGCCGAAAGCCCGGCAGTCTTCGAGGACGTGGTCGCCGACGTCACCCAGATCTATCTGAACGACATCGGCAACAACGCGCTGCTGACGCCGCAGGAAGAACTGGCGCTGGCCAGGCGGGTGGTGGCCGGCGAGTTCGAAGCCCGGCAGAAGATGATCGAGCACAATCTTCGGCTGGTGGTGAACATCGCCAAGCACTACATCAACCGCGGGCTGGCCCTGCTCGACCTGATTGAGGAAGGCAACATCGGCTTGATGCACGCGCTGGAAAAGTTCGATCCCGAACGCGGCTTCCGCTTCTCCACCTATGCCACCTGGTGGATACGCCAGAGCATAGAGCGGGCGATCATGAACCAGTCCCGCACCATCCGCCTGCCGGTGCACGTGATCAAGGAGCTGAACGTCTACCTGCGCGCCTCGCGCCACCTGGAAAGCCAGATTGGCCGCGAACCCAGCGTGGAGGAGATCGCCCACTTGGTCGGCAAGCCGGTTGAGGATGTGCGCAAGGTGCTGAACCTGAACGAGCGCATGGCCTCGCTGGACGCGCCGCTGGACATCGATCCGATGCTGTCGATCGGCGAATCCATCCCCGACGAGCAGCATGAGGAGCCTGAGCTGCAGCTGCACAACAGCCAGCTGGAGATGTTTGTCCACGACTGGCTGAGCCAGCTGAACGAGAAGCAGCGGCTGGTGATCGAGCGCCGCTACGGCCTCAACGGCTACGAGATCTGCACGCTGGAGGAACTGGCCGCCTCGCTGAACCTGACCCGCGAACGCGTGCGCCAGATCCAGATCGAGGGCCTGGAGCAGCTGCGCCGCATCTTGCGCCGCAAAGGCATCTCCCGCGACTTCCTGCTCTGAAGTTCGCCAGACGCAGCCACCGGCCCGGCCTCCCGCCGGGCTTTGTCATTTCCAGCGCCGCGCCCGTCTCAGCCATCGTTTTTCGCGCGCGCCATCGGCGGCGGTTAGCCGATAACGCAGTTCGATGTATTCATCGACCAACGCTTTCAGACGGTTGAAATCGTCGCGCGGCAGCCCGCGCGCCGCCTTCAGCCGCTCCAGCGGCCCCTGCGCGCGCGGCGCCTCGACGCCCCTCTTCTCCAGCCGCCTGCGCAATGCCTCCCAGCCCGCGGGCAGCGGCTCCGCCGCCGGCCTCCTGCGCCACCACAGGACCAGCGGCATCATCGCCAGCGCCATCGCGGCCGCCAGCGCGCGCAACACGCTGGCGGCATCCACCCGTTCGCCCAGTCCCAGCCATCGGAACAACCCCTGCTGGCGTTCCGCGTCATAGCCGACCACCCACTGCTGCCAGGCGAAGTTGGCCGCAAACCACTGCTGGCGGACCCGCCTCAGCCACTGGGGCGGCAATGCCGCCGCCATGCCGCTTTCCGTCCTCAGCGCGGGCAATGCCTGCTCCGCGCCCAGCGCCAGCCGGCCCGGCGACACCGCGGCCGTCGGATCCACCCGCTGCCACGCGCCGTCCAGCCAGACTTCCACCCAGGCGTGCGCGTCCGACGAGCGCAGCTGCCAGAAACGGCCCACCGGGTTGTACTCGCCCCCCTGATAGCCGACCACCACCCGCGCAGGCAGCCCCGCCGCCCGAGCCAGAAAGGCGAACGAGGACGCGTAGTGCTCGCAGAAGCCCTGGCGGCTGGCGAACAGGAAGTGATCCACCGCCTGCTCTCCCAGCAACGGCTGCTGCAGGGTGTAGCGGAAGCCGCCGCGCTTCAGGAAGTCCAGCGCCCCGCGCAGGAATTCTCGGCCATCCCCTCCCGCCGCTGCCAATTGGACGGCCAGCGCCCGGCTTTGTGAATTCCCAGGCGGCAAACGCAGATAAAAGGCCCGCCGGGCCGGACTCAACGCCGCCGGGCCGCGCGCGCCCAGCCGGCTTTCCTGCGCGTAGCCGAGCAGCTCGTCGCTGCGCGGGTCCTGGCGCAACAGTCCGCCGCCTTCCAGGCGGCTGCCCGGCCCGGCTCCGGACGCCAACTCCAGCGCCGGCAAGCGTCCCCGGTCGGCCCGCAGCGTCAGGCGATAGCGCAGAACGGGCCCGTCCGCTGTCCCGCTCCTTTCGCCGCGCTCACCGCCCAGGCCTTGCCAGCGGCGTCCGTCAAAATCGTCCAGCAGCGCCACTCGCCAGTACAACTGGTCTTGCCGCGGCGCCGCGCCGTCGAACACCGCGGAAAACGCCGGCTCCCGGCTCAGGATCAGCCGGCTGATGCTGCCCGGCTCCATATCGTCGCCCAGGCCGCTGGAGGCGGTTTGCGGCGGCGTATTCAGGCTCCACAAGGGCTGCGGCAGCCGCGGCATCGCCACGAATAGCGCCAGCATCAGCGGCAGCGACAGCGCCAAGGCCTGCCAGGCGTGCCGCCAGCTGCCGCGCGGCAGCGCGCCGGCCAGCCTCGCGGCGGCCCAGGTCAGCAACAGCATGGCCAGCGCCAGCCAGGCCGCCATCAACGGCGACTGGTCGAACAACAACGGCATCGCCGCCAGGAAGAAACCCAAGGCCGTCAGCACGCGCCAATCGCGCAGCGTGCGGGTCTCGAAGGCTTTGAAAGCGATCAGCATCGTCAACAAGGCGACGCCGCCCTCCCGCCCCACCAGCGTGCCCAGGCTCATCCACAGCGCCGCGGCCGCCATCGGCAGCGCCGGCAGCAGCAGCCAGCGCGGCGGCAACTCTGGCCGCCAGCCGCGCCACAGCAGGGCCAGCGCGCAGCCTGCCGGCAGCCAGAACGGCAGATGCCAGGCCAGCGGCGACACGATCCACAGCAAGGCCAGCAGCACCGGCCAGCGGTTCGGCTCTTGCTCGGCCGCAGCCGTCACCGCGCGCTCCCGAACAAGGCCAGCGCGCCCAGCGCCAGCTCGCGCTGGCGCGGCTGCGGGCCGATTTCGCCATCCGGCAGACACAGCCGATAGCGCTGGCGGCGGCGCTCGCACTGTTCCACCCGCCAGGCCAGGCGGGACAACCGGCGCTCCGGATCAGATTCGCCGGCGTAGTCGTCCCAGCCCAGGCGCTGCAGCCCCGCGCCGGCCTCGGCGGAAAAGCGCTTGCTGGCCAGCAGATCGCGCCGCGCCATCACCTTCCAGGCGATCTGCCGCGGCGTGTCGCCGTGGCGATAGGCGTCAAGATGGGAAAAATCCTCATCTCCGACGCCCTCGCCTCCCCCCTTGCCGGCTTCCGCCTCCCGGCGTCCTCTGGCCGCGTCCGGCAGCGGGGCCGGATAAGCCAGCACCCGCGCGCGCAGCCTCAGCACCGCCCACGCCCGCACCAGGCCGAACGGCGCGTCGCTCTCCACCACGCAGGCTGGCAAAGGCAGCCAGCCGCGCCTGGACGCGAGCAACTCCAGCGCCATCCGGGCATCGGCCATGCCCTCCAGCTCGCACGCCTGCGGCTCGCCTCCCTCGGCGGCGACGCGCAAACGCCTGGCGGCGGGCGTCCGGTTCTCCAGCAGCAGGGAAAAACGCGCGGCCTCGCCGGCGAACACCGCCGGGCCGCCGTCGGCGCTCAGCCTCAGCCCGGCCAGCTGCCGGTAGGCCATCAGCACCGCCACCAGCAGCAGGCCGGCGATCCAGAACGCCAGCGCGTAAGCCAGGCTGACCTGGTAATTGAGCGCGCCCAGCCAGACCGCCAGCGCCACCGTCATCAACAGCAGGCCGAAACGGGTGGGCAACAAATAGATGCGGCGCTGCGACAGCTCGCAGCGGTCTTCCTGCGGCAGGCGCGACCACCACCAGCGCCGCAGACGCTCACGGAATGGCGACATGGGCGAGCAGCTTGTCCAGTTCCGGCTCGACCGGCGCGCCGGACGCCGACTGCAAGCGATGAGCCGCCACCGGCGTGAAAATCGCCTTCACATCCTCCGGCAACAGATGATCCCGTCCCGCCAGCAGCGCCCAGCCACGCGCGGCGGCCGCCAACGCCTGTCCGGCGCGCGGGCTCAGCCCAGTCGCGAACAGCCCCGGCCTGCGCGTCGCCTCCAGCAGCGCCAGCAGGTAATCGGCCAGCGCCGGCGACACCGTGACCGCGGCCGCCTTCTGCTGCAGCGCCAACAGCTCATCAGGCGCCATCGTGGCCCGGAAACGCTCCAGCAGCGCGCGGCGGTCCTCGCCCATCAACAACGCGCGCTCGGCCTCGCGCGGCGGATAGCCGAGCGAGATCCGCATCAGGAAACGGTCCAGCTGCGATTCCGGCAAGGGAAAGGTGCCCATCTGCTCGCCGGGGTTCTGGGTGGCGATCACGAAGAACGGCGCCGGCAACGGGTGGGTGTCGCCGTCTATCGAGGCCTGACGCTCCTCCATCGCCTCCAGCAGCGCCGACTGCACCTTGGGCGACGCCCGGTTGATCTCGTCCGCCAGCAGCACCTGGGTGAACACCGGCCCCTTGTGCAGCTCGAAGCGGCCGCTGTCGCGCTGGTAGATGCTGACGCCCAGGATATCGGCCGGCAACAGGTCGCTGGTGAACTGCACCCGCCGGTATTCCAGCCCCAGCACGGCGGCCAAACCGTGCGCCAGCGTGGTCTTGCCTACGCCGGGCACGTCCTCGATCAGCAAATGGCCCCGCGCGATCAGGCAGGCGAAAGCCAGCCGGATCGCCTGCGGCTTGCCCAATATCAAGGTATTCAGTTGCCGGTAGGCCTGGGAGAGAGATTGCATTTGACCCCGCTTGCGCGCAGTATTTATCAAATTCACATATCGCAATCCCATTGTAAGCACGCGGGGAGCATTCGTGTTCACTTGGCTGAAAAACCGCCTGCAGCGGAACGGACTGACCGCCTACGTCACCCATCCCGACTGTCTGCAACACAATATGGGGGTGGGCCACCCGGAGTGCCCGGAACGATTGACCGCCATCCGCGACCAGCTGATGGCCTCGCAGATTTTCGACTCGCTGCAGGAGGTGGAGGCGCCCGAAGTCGGCTACGAACAGCTGGCTCGCGTGCATCCGCCGCGCTACGTCGAATATCTGGAAGCCTGCGCGCCCAGCGTGGGCACCTTCCGCATGGACCCGGACACCGCGATGTCGCCGGGCACGCTGCAGGCGGCCCGCCGCGCGGCCGGCGCTGTGGTGAAGGCGGTGGAGCTGGTGGCCGAAGACAAGGCGCCCAACGCCTTCTGCGCGATCCGCCCGCCCGGACATCACGCCGAAAGCGACAAGGCGATGGGTTTCTGCTTCTTCAACAACATCGCCGTCGGCGTCGCCCACGCGCTGGCCCATTACAAGTTCGAGCGGGTGGCGGTGGTGGATTTCGACGTCCACCACGGCAACGGCACCGAGGAGATCCTGCGAGACGATCCGCGGGTATTGATGGTGTCGATTTTCCAGCATCCGTTCTATCCGTACAGCGGCGACGAGCCGATGGGGCCGAACATGCACAATGTGCCGCTGAAGGCAGGCAGCGGCGGACGCGAATTCCGCGAAGCGGTGGAAAACGTCTGGCTGCCGCTGCTGCATGAATTCCAGCCGCAGATGCTGTTCATCTCGGCCGGCTTCGACGCCCACCGCGAGGACGACATGGGTTCGCTGGGATTGATCGAGTCCGACTACGAGTGGGTGACCCGCCATCTGGTGGGAATCGCCGACCAATACTGCGCCGGCCGCATCGTGTCGGTGCTGGAGGGCGGCTACGACCTGTCGGCGCTGGGCCGCAGCGTCGCCGCCCATATCCGCGTGCTGTCCGACGGCTAAGCTTCCCTGTCGCCGCCAAATCCCAACCGGGCTCCGGCTCGGAAGCCAGCCGTTTTGGGCCTGCGCCGCCTCGCGGCCCGGAACAGTATTTCAAACATCGACATGATTGGAAAAAAGCATGAGCCACTGGCTGCGCAATAACCGCGGATTCCTGGTTTTCCTTTTGGTGTTTGGCTTGTTCCGCACCGCCGTCGCGGACTGGAACCCCATTCCGACAGGCTCGATGCGCCCCACAGTCCTGGAAGGTGACGTGGTATTGGTCAACCGGCTGGCCTACGACCTGAAGCTGCCGCTGACCAACGTCATCCTGCATCGCACCGGCGAGCCCCAGCGCGGCGACATCATCACCTTCTCGTCGCCCAAAGACGGCATGAGGCTGATCAAGCGCCTGGTCGGCCTGCCGGGCGACACGGTGGAAATGCGCGATGAGCGGCTGATCATCAATGGCCATGCCGCGCGCTACCAGCCGCTGGAGCGGCTGACCGAGACCGTGGCGGACAATGCGGCGCTGCCCGCGCTGCGCCTGCGGGAAAGCGGCGCGCTGCCGCCGCACCGCGTGCAGTGGCTATCCGGCGTCAACGCCCGCAGCGGCTTCGGCCCCATCGCCATTCCGGCCGGACAGTATCTGATGCTGGGCGACAATCGGGACGACAGCGCCGATTCGCGCTATTTCGGCCTGGTGCCGCGCGAATTGCTGATCGGCCGCGCCGTCGGCGTGATCGCCTCCGCCGACATCACCGCCAACTGGATGCCGCGCTGGAGCCGTTTCGCCAGCGACTTTCATTGACAGAGGCGCCGGACAAACAAAAAGCCGTCCAGAAGGACGGCTTTTTTCATTCCCGACGCGCGGCTCAGCTGGCGTCGCCCTTATTGCCTATCTTGTCTTCCTTGCCGGTCATCAGCTTGATCAGGTTGGACTTGTGCCTATGAACCACCACGATGGCGATGATGATGCAGGTGCCGAAATACACGCTCTGCGGCCCCAGGATGAAAAAGGCGTACACCGGCACCAATACGCAGGCGATGATGGCCGACAGCGAAGAAATCTTCACCACGAAGGCCATGAACAGCCAGGTGGCCAACGCGGCCAGCGCCAGCCAAGGGTTGATGCCGAACAGGATGCCCACCGCGGTGGCCACGCCCTTGCCGCCCTTGAAGCCGAAGAACACCGGCCACATGTGGCCGAACAGCACGGCCAGCGCGCACAAGGCGATGCCCTGCTCGCCCAAGCCGTAGCGCGGCCCCAGCCAGGCGGCCAGCGCCACCGCCACCCAGCCCTTGACGCCGTCGCCCAGCAGCGTCAGCGCGGCGGCGAGCTTCTTGCCGGTGCGCAGCACATTGGTGGCGCCGGGGTTGCCGGAGCCGTAGCTGCGCGGATCGGCCATGCCCATCGCCTTGCTGACGATCACGGCGAAAGACAGCGATCCGATCAAATAGGCCGCCAGAACAAAAGCGAATGCGGTCGTGGTCATGGTGGAGCGGTATCCGTTGCATTAGAATAGAGAGCTTCGGATTTTACGGTATCGGGCGCCAAAGCCCAACCACCTGACTGACAGATGGACATCATATTCCTGCGCGAAGTGCGCGCCGACACCGTGATCGGCGTGTACGACTGGGAGCGCACAGCCGCCCAGACCATTGAAATCGACCTGGAAATCGGCATTCCCAGCGACACGCCCTGCCACAGCGACGACATCGGCGACACCATACACTACGGCGTGGTGGTGGAGCGGCTGCGCCAATCGCTGGAGGAGCAGCACTTCCTGCTGCTTGAGGCGCTGGCCGAGCATATCGCGAAGATGGTTCGCGAGGAGTTCGGCGCGCCGTGGGTGAGAGTGGCAGTCACCAAGCTGGGGATATTGCCCGGCGTGAAGCGCGTGGGCGTGCAGATCGAGCGCGGCCATCGGCCAAGCTGAGCCCGGCGCCTAATCGGTATTGAATTTCAGCCTCAGACCAATGTCTTTGTGATGCATGCGCACCGACAGATGGGTGCGCTTGCCCATATCCAGCGCTGGCGTCAGCCTGAGGCTCTGGCTACCGGGCTCGCGCTCCAGCCTCAAGGGGCCCAGTTGCAGGCCCTGCTCGGACAGTTCCTGCCGCTTCACCTCCGGATCGCGCGGCGACGCGCACATCATCGCCTGCGGCAAACACCCCGCCAGGGCGGACTCTCCGCCCAATCCGATGACGAGCAGCAGCAGCAGACGGCGGCCCATGTCCAGGCTCCACGTGTGGATACTTTAATCATGGACAAACGGACGCCGACTTCAAGCATCTCTTTCAACAGCTGCCAACGATACTAGAGCCAAGCGCCCAAAACGCCGGCTCCGCGCGCTCCTCAGCGATTGCGCATGAAATCCGCGGTGTTGTAGAACGCCTCCAGCAGCTTGTCCTTCAGCCAGTCCTCCGCCACCAGCTCGCCCACCGCCTTGCGCATGCAGAACATCCACTGATCGCGCGCGGCCTCGTCCACCGCGAACGGCATGTGGCGCATGCGCAACCGGGGGTGGCCGAAGGCTTCCATATACAGCGAAGGACCGCCCAGCCAGCCGGACAGAAACATGAACAGTTTCTGGCTCGAGCCGGCGAGATCGGCCGGATGCATGTCGCGCAGCGGCTTCACCGTGGGCTCGCTGTCCATGATCTCGTAGAACCGGTCGCACAGCCAGCGGACCACTCCCTCGCCGCCCAATAGCTGGTACGGCGTCATTTCCTGCACTTCGCTCATTCACGCTCCAAGCGCCGGCGCGCTTCGCGCCGGCCAAAAACCATTCATCAATCGCTTCGCGGCCTCAGTGCCCGCAAAACGCGAAATCCAGCTGCGGCGTCCTGCCGCTGATGATCTCCGCCAGCGCCTTCCCCGAACCCGCGCCCTCGGTCCAGCCCAAGGTGCCGTGGCCGGTGTTCAGGAACAGCCTGCCGATTCCGCTCCTGCCTATCAAGGGCACGTTGCCCGGCGTCGCCGGCCGCAACCCGCTCCAGAAACGCGCGGCCTCCCAGTCGCAGGCAGAGGGAAACAGCGTTCTGGCCCGCCGCAGCAAGGCCTCGCAGCGCAGCGGATCGAGGCTGGACGAATAACCGGACAGTTCGGCGGTGCCGGCGATGCGCAATTCGTCGCCCAAGCGGCTGAACACCAGTTTATGGGACTCGTCGGTCAGGCTGACCATGGGCGCGGCGATCAGGCTCTTCACCGGCGCAGTCGCCGAATAGCCCTTGGCCGGATAGACCGGCAGCCGCAAGCCCAACGGCGCGGCCAGCAACGGCGAGTGGCTGCCCAGCGCCAGCACGTAGGCGTCCGCCGTCACCCGCTGGTAGCCGCCGTCCGGTCCCGTCACCGATACCGCCGACACGCCGCCATCCGCCGTCTCCAGCGCGTTGATCCGGGTATTGTAACGGAACTCCACGCCCAGGCCCGCGGCGGCCTCGGCCAGTCCGCGGGTGAACAGATGCACATCGCCGGACTCGTCGTCCGGGCACCAGCTGGCGCCGGCCAAGCCAGGCAACGTCGGCTCCAGCGCCGGTTCCAGCGCCAGCGCCTGCATCGGGCTCAGCACGCGCTTGTCCACCCCCAGCGCCTGCAGCCGCTCGGCCGAACGGTGAGCGTGGCGCAACTGGCAGGCATCATAATGCAGGCTGAGAATGCCGCGCGACAGGCGGCGGTAGGAAATGCCGGTTTCCTCGCGCAACTGGCGCATCGCGTCACGGCTGTACAGCCCCAGCGCCACCATTTGCCGCATATTGCGCTGATGTCGGCCAGGCAGGCATTCCGCCAGGAATCCGGCGATCCAGCGCCATTGCGACGGATCCATTCTCGGCCGGAACAGCAACGGCGCGTCGTCGCGCCAAAGCCAACGCAGCACCTGCCACGGCGCGCCCGGGTTCGCCCAGGGTTCGGACTGGCTGACCGACAGCTGGCCGCCATTGGCGAAACTGGTCTCCCTAGCCGCGCCGCAGGCGCGCTCCAGCACCACCACCTCGTGTCCCATCCTGGCCAGGAACCAGGCGGTGGACACACCCACCACGCCGGCCCCGAGAACCGCCACTCGCATACCGCCTCCCCGCGCAAAGACAACGGGCAAGACTCGCTTGCCCGTTAGAGACGAAATGGTAATGGCAATCGCGCGGCGCGGCGACTGTTTTGTCTGACAAATGCCTACTTTTTCGCGTGCTCGTACACGGTCTTGCCGCGCAGATGGAAGTAATCGGACGCGAAATAGAAGTTTTCCGAGTGGCCGACAAACAGCAATCCATCCGGCTTCAGCAACGGCGCGAAGCGCTTGAGCACGGCGAACTGGGTATCGCGGTCGAAGTAGATCATCACGTTGCGGCAGAAGATCGCGTCATACTGCTTGCGCACGCTCCAATTGCTTTCGACCAGGTTCAAGCGCTGGAAAGTAATCATATTGCGCAGCGCCTGCTTGGCCTGGTAGCTGCCGTCGGGCTGCTTGTCGAAATATTTGACCGCATGGCCGGCCGGCAGGCGGGCGATCTTCTCAGCCGGATAGATGCCCTTGCGGCCGGTCTCCAGCACGCTGGTGTCCAGATCGGTGGCGAGCACGGAAATATTGGGCCGCGTGGCGCCCGGAAAGGATTCAAGCGCCGTAATCGCCAGCGAGTAAGGCTCTTCGCCCGTGGACGCCGCCGCGCACCAGATCGCCAGTTCGCCGCTGGCCGCCGCCTTCTTCTTCAGATGCTCCGACAGAATCGGGAAATGGTGCTCCTCGCGGAAGAAGAAGGTCAGATTGGTGGTCAGCGCGTTGACGAACTGCTCGAATTCGCGCTTGCCGCCAATCGATTCCAGAAAATCGACATAGGCGGCGAAGCCGGGCAGCTTGAGCTCGCGGATGCGCCGCACCAGCCGGCCGTATACCATGTCCTTCTTGGACGGATTCAGGGAAATCCCCGCCTCCTTGTAGATCAGCTTGCGGATGCGCTCGAAGTCGGCATCCGTGAAAGAGAATTCACGATTGAATTCGATCTTGGGCAATACCACCGGCGGCAGCTTGTTCATGTTCTGGATTCCACAGCAAAAAGGCCCGGGGCAAGGGCCCGGGCCTGGTTCTTACCTGCGTTCAGTATCACACCGAGAACGAAGAACCACAACCGCAAGTGGTGGTGGCGTTCGGATTGCGGATCACGAACTGCGAGCCTTCCAGGCTTTCCTGATAATCGATCTCGGCGCCGACCAAGTACTGGTAGCTCATCGGGTCCACCAGGAAGGTCACGCCCTGACGCTCGATCGCGGTATCGTCCTCGTTGGCGATTTCATCGAACGTGAAACCGTACTGGAAGCCGGAACAGCCGCCGCCGGTGACGAACACGCGCAGCTTCAGGTCGGGATTGCCCTCTTCAGCGATCAGATCCTGCACCTTGGCGCAGGCGCTTTCGGTGAAGTTGATCGGGCACGGCATTTCGGTAGCAGCTTCTGTCATGTGTAACCTCGCAATTCAATCGGGCCGGTCGCGGCCATTCACCCACTATTTTAGTCGGATATCGGGGCGAATGGCGAGCGTTCAAGCCCCGCCCTGCGATCACGGCAACAGCGGCACCACATCGAGGCCGTCCGTCTCCGGCAAGCCGAACATCAGGTTCATGTTCTGCACCGCCTGGCCCGCCGCGCCCTTGACCAGATTGTCTATCACCGACAGCACCACCACCGTGTCGCCGCCCTGCGGCCGGTGCACCGCGATCCGGCACAGGTTGGCGCCGCGCACCGAGCGCGTTTCGGGATGACTGCCGGCCGGCAGCACATCGACGAAGGCCTCCGCAGCATAACGACTCTCGAACAGCTGCTGCAGATCGACATCCTTGGAAAGCCGCGCGTACAGCGTGGCGTGGATGCCGCGTATCATCGGCGTCAGGTGCGGTACGAAAGTCAGGCCCACCGGCTTGCCGCTAGCGCGCGCCAAACCCTGGCGGATTTCCGGCAAGTGGCGGTGGCCGGCCACGCCGTAAGCCTTGAACGAATCGCCAGCTTCAGCCAGCAATGCGCCGATCTCGCCCTTGCGGCCGGCGCCGGACACGCCGGACTTGCAATCGGCGATCAGGCTGGCGGCGTCGATCGCCGCCGACTCGATCAACGGCAGGAAACCCAGTTGCACGGCGGTCGGATAGCAACCCGGATTGGCCACCAGCCGGGCGCCGCGGATGGCTTCGCGGTTCACCTCGGGCAGGCCGTAGACGGCGTCGGCCACCAGTTGCGGAGCGGCGTGCGGCATGCCGTACCACTTCTCCCACTCCAACACGTCCTTGATGCGGAAGTCCGCCGCCAGGTCCACCACCCGCACTCCGGCGTCCAGCAGCGCGGCGGCCTCCTGCATCGCGATGCCGTTGGGCGTGGCGAAGAACACCACGTCGCAGTCCTGCAGCCTAGCCTCGTCCGGCGTGCTGAACGCCAGATCGATGCGGCCGCGCAGGCTGGGAAACATCTCGTCGACTCGGATGCCGGCATCCTTGCGCGAAGTCACCGCCGTCACGCGCGCCTGCGGATGCTTGGCCAGCAAACGCAACAACTCGACGCCGGTGTAACCGGTGCCCCCGACGATCCCAACCTTGATCATGTGGACTGCCCTTTATATAAAAAAATGTCGCAAAAGCGACAGTTTAGGCAGTAGACGCTGTGGCGGCAAGTGCACAGCAAAAGAAAAAACCGCCGGGCCGAAGCCGGGCGGTTTTTCGAGCAGATATCCGCGATTAACGCTTGGAGAACTGCTTGGCGCGGCGAGCTTTGCGCAGGCCGACCTTCTTACGTTCAACTTCGCGAGCGTCGCGAGTCACGTAGCCAGCGGCCGACAGAGCGGACTTCAGAGCAGCGTCGAAGTCGATCAGGGCGCGGGTGATGCCGTGACGGATCGCGCCGGCTTGGCCGGTTTCACCGCCGCCGACAACGTTCACCTTGATGTCGAAGGATTCGACGTTTTCGGTCAGAACCAGCGGCTGGCGGATAACCATGCGACCGGTTTCACGGGCGAAATACTCGTCAACAGGCTTGCCGTTAACGATGATCTGGCCGGAACCCTTCTGCATGAACACGCGAGCAACGGAGCTCTTGCGACGGCCAGTGCCGTAGTAGTATTTACCGTTCATTGTTAAGCCTTAAAATCAGATTTCCAGCACTTTGGGCTGTTGGGCGACGTGCGGGTGCTCAGCGCCGGCGTATACCTTGAGCTTCTTGATCATGGCGTAGCCCAGCGGACCCTTCGGCAGCATGCCTTTCACGGCCTTTTCCAGAACGCGCTCCGGGAACTGGTTTTGCAGTTCGGTGAAGGTGCGTTCGTAGATGCCGCCCGGGTAACCAGAGTGACGGTAGTACTTCTTGTCTTGTGCCTTGGTACCGGTCACGCGCAGCTTGTCGACGTTCACTACGACGATGAAATCGCCAGTGTCAACGTGCGGGGTGAATTCCGGCTTGTGTTTGCCACGCAGACGGCGGGCGATTTCGGCAGCCAGGCGACCCAGCACCTTATCGGCGGCGTCGACCACGTACCATTCGCGCTTTACCTCATGCGCCTTGGCAGAAAAGGTCTTCATGGAACTCTTCCATCGTAATTCTTGAAAGTTACGGATTCTAGTGCAGTGGCCGGGTAGCTGTCAAACCCTTGTGACACAACAGATTTCCAGCAGGCGGGAAACGGTGGAATCCGGGCGAAAAACGACGGCAAAAAAAAAGCGCAACGCTCAAGCTTGTTGCGCCAAGTTCCACCTAAAGAAGGAGGATGGAGGAGACAACACCAGGAACGCCACAGTGCGCAACGCCCTGATGCAATACCGATTATCGGTATCCCATCTGGATTAGGCAAGCATTTTTTGTGCACTGCACGATAAACGATGTGCGCGCACGCCACACCCTGTTCCTCAATGCGAAAACGGACGCCCGGCGGCGTCCGTTTATTCATGGCTATCAGCAGCTTACAGCTTGATCGCGGCGTCCAGCGCCACTTCCATCATGTCGCGGAAGGAGGTCTGGCGCTCTTCCGCGCTGGTGGCCTCGCCGGTCGGAATAATGTCCGACACGGTCAGGATGCCGACCGCGCGCGCGCCGTATTGAGCGGCCACGCTGTAGATGCCTGCCAGCTCCATCTCGATCACGTTGACCTGCATCTTGGACAGCACGTCCAGCATATTCGGCTGCACGCCGTAGAACAGGTCGGCGGAGAACACGTTGCCGACGGTGATCCGCTTGCCCTGTTCGGCGGCGGTGTCCACCACGGTGCGCAGCAGCGTGTAATCGGCGATGGCGGCGTAGTCGTGGTCGTTGAAGCGCATGCGGTTGACCTTGCTGTCGGTGGACGCGCCCATGGCGACGAACAGCTCGCGCAGCTTGATGTCAGGCGTCACCGCGCCGCAGGAGCCGATGCGGATGATGTTCTTGACGCCGTAATCCTTGACCAGCTCGGTAGTGTAGATGCTGGCGGACGGGATGCCCATGCCGTGGGCCATCACCGACAGGCGCTTGCCCTTGTAGGTGCCGGTGTAGCCGAGCACGTTGCGCACGTTGGTGACCAGCTCCGCGCCTTCCAGGAAGGTCTCGGCGATCAGCTGGGCGCGCAGCGGGTCGCCCGGCATCAGTACGGTTTCGGCGAAGGCGCCGTCTTTGGCGTTGATATGCGGGGTTGCCATTCAAGGTCTCCTCTAAATGATTCTGTTCCCGCCCCGCTTGCGCGGACCGGAAAAAACGGCGCCGGGCCGCTCGCGGCGGCCCGGGGCGGCGGCATCAGTCCAAAAAGGACGTGCCGTAATCCATATCGGGCAGGCCCAGATAGCTGGCCACGCTCTGGCCGATATCGGCGAAAGTGGCGCGCTCGCCTATCGGACCAGCCTTAACCTTCTTGCCGTAGCACAGCACCGGGATGTGCTCGCGGGTGTGGTCGGTGCCGGGCCAGGTGGGGTCGCAGCCGTGGTCGGCGGACAGGATCAGGATGTCGTCGTCGCCCATCGCGGCCATTACCTCGGGCAGGCGCGCGTCGAACTCCTCCAGCGCCGCGGCGTAGCCGGCGGTGTTGCGGCGATGGCCGTAGCTGGAATCGAAATCGACGAAGTTGGCCATGATGATGGCCGGCTTGTCCTGATGCTGATCCATCGCCGTCAGCGTGGCGTTCCACAATTGGTCGAAGCCGGTGGCCTTGTGCTTGTGGGTGATGCCGACGTGGGCGTAGATGTCGGCGATCTTGCCGATCGACACCACGTCGCCGCCGGCGTCGGCCAGCTTCTTCAACACCGTGGCCGCCGGCGGCTCCACCGCCAGGTCCTTGCGGTTGCCGGTGCGGGCGAACTTGCCCTTGCCTTCGCCGACGAAGGGCCGGGCGATCACGCGGCCGATATTGTAAGGCTCCAACAGCTCGCGGGTGATCTTGCACAGCTCGTACAAGCGCTCGAGGCCATAGGTTTCCTCGTGGCAGGCGATCTGGAACACCGAGTCGGCCGAGGTGTAGAAGATCGGCTTGCCGCTCTTCATGTGCTCCTCGCCCAGGCGGTCCAGAATCTCGGTGCCGGAAGCGTGGCAATTGCCCAGGTAGCCCGGCAGGCCGGCCTTCTCGACGATGGCGTCCAGCAGCGCCTGCGGGAAGCTGTTGTCGTGGTCGCTGAAATAGCCCCAGTCGAACAGCACCGGCACGCCGGCGATTTCCCAGTGGCCGGACGGCGTGTCCTTGCCGCTGGAGATTTCGCGGGCATACCCGTAAGCGGCCACCGGATCGGCCGGGTCCATGCCTTCCGGAAAATAGCCGGACGACAGCTGGCAGGCGTGGCCCAGGCCTACCTTGGACAGATTGGGCAGCTTAAGCGGGCCGCTGCGGCCGACGTTGGCGCGGCCGGCGGCCGCCTCCATCGCGATGTGGCCCAGCGTGTTGCTGCCGGCGTCGCCGAACGTCGGCGCGTCGGCCGCCGCGCCGATGCCCAGCGAATCCAAGATCAAGATGATTGCGCGTTTCATGATGCCTCCCCGGCCTTATTCGCCGCGGATGATCTGGTAAACCAGCGGCAGCTCGGACGGCGCGGCTTCGTCAACGCGGATGGCGGCCTTGACGCGGCGCGCCGCGTCTTCGAAGCTCGCCTCGTCGGCGGCGTGGATCATCATCAGCGGAGTGTCTTTGCCGATATTCTGGCCCAGTTCGACGAACTGCGACAGTCCTACGCGGAAATCCAGCACGTCGGTGGCCAGACGGCGTCCGCCGCCCAGCGCGCACACCGCCATGCCGATGCCGCGGGTGTCCATCGCGCCGACATAGCCGGCGCGGTCGGCGTACACCGGGCGCACAATGGGCGCCGGCGCCAGATGGCGGTCGTAGTTTTCCATGAAGTCGGCCGGGCCGCCCAGCGCGGTCACCATGCGGCCGAAAATCTCGGCGGCGCGACCGGAATCCAGCGCGGCCTGCAGCTTGGCGCGGGCATCGGCCTCGTCGGCGGCCAGCTTGCCACCGATCAGCATCTGCGCGCACAGCGCCATCGTCACTTCATGCAGGCGCGGGTTGCGCTCGTCGCCCTTCAAGTAGCGCACCGCCTCGCGGGTTTCGATGCTGTTGCCGGCGGTGGAGGCCAGCGGCTGGCTCATTTCGGTGATCAGCGCGGTGGTGGCCACCCCGGCGCCGTTGCCCACCTTGACGATGCGCTCGGCCAATTCAATGGACTTCTGCATAGTCGGCATGAAGGCGCCGCTGCCGGCCTTCACGTCCATCACCAGCACGTCGAGCCCTGCCGCCAGCTTCTTGGACAGGATGGACGCGGTGATCAGCGCGATCGACTCCACCGTGGCGGTGACGTCGCGGGTGGCGTAGAAGCGGCGGTCGGCCGGAGCCAGGTCGGAGGTCTGGCCGATGATGGCCACGCCGACGTCCTTCACCACCTTGCGGAACAGTTCCGGCTCCGGGAATGGGTTATAGCCGGGCACCGCGGACAGCTTGTCCAGCGTGCCGCCGGTGTGGCCCAGGCCGCGGCCGGAAATCATCGGCACGAAGCCGCCGCAAGCGGCGACCATCGGCCCAAGCATCAGCGACACCACGTCGCCGACGCCGCCGGTGGAGTGCTTGTCCACGATGGGGCCCGGCAGGTTCAGATCTTTCCAGTGCATGCGACGGCCGGAATCGCGCATCGCCAGCGCCAGGTGGACGTTTTCATCCAGCTCCATGCCGTTGAAGTAGATGGCCATCGCCAAGGCGGCGATCTGGCTGTCGGCGACGCTGTTGTCGGTGATGCCGGCGACGAATTGCTGAATGTCCTGCTGCGACAGCGTCAGGTTGTCGCGTTTCTTGCGGATGATTTCCTGCGGCAAAAACATGGCATTCTCCTGCCTGAAACCCATTGCGCTGCAGAATGAAACGGCAACGGGCGGTGCGGCCGGGAAATCGCCCGGCCAGAGTGCGGTAACCCCGCGAATTCTTGAATCGATCAGTAGCCGGAAGTCGGCTTGGCGACGCCGCCGGCGATCTCGATCTGCAGATTGGCCAACAGGCTGGACGCGCCGAAGCGGAAATGGCGGGCGTCCGCCCAGCCCTCGCCCAGCAGGCGCGCGGCCAAGGCCAGGTATTCGGCGGCCTCGGTGGCGCTCTTCACGCCGCCGGCGGCCTTGAAGCCGCACTGGCCGCCCTGCTCCTTGATCACGGCCAGCATGGCTTCGGCCGCAGGCAAGGTGGCGTTGACCGGCACCTTGCCGGTGGAGGTCTTGATGAAGTCCGCGCCGGCGCGGATGGAAATCTCGCTGGCTGCGCGGATCAGCTCCGCGTCCTTCAGCTCGCCGCTCTCGATGATCACCTTCAGCAGCTTGCCGCCGCAGGCTTCCTTGCAGGCCTTGACCAGCTCGAAGCCGATGTCGCGGTTGCCGGCCATCAGCGCGCGGTACGGGAACACCACGTCCACTTCGTCGGCGCCGTAGGCGATGGCGGCGCGGGTTTCGGCCACCGCGATCGAGATGTCGTCATTGCCGTGCGGGAAGTTGGTGACAGTGGCTACCCGCACCTCGGGACAACCCGCTTCGCGCAGCGTCTTCTTGGCGATGGGCACGAAGCGCGGATACACGCATACCGCCGCCACGGTGCCGTCCGGGCTCTTGGCCTTGCGGCACAGCGCGGCCACCTTCTCGTCGGTATCGTCGTCGTTGAGGGTGGTCAGGTCCATCAGGGACAGCGCTCGGCGCGCGGCTTCAATCAGTGCAGACATATCGATCTCTCTCGTATGCGTCCAAAAGGCGCAAACCGCATGACGACGGTTTGCCCAGGGCAATGCTCACGATTATGAAAATTTCTTCACATGAAAGCAAATTGCGAATCGATGCGACTTGCTTAAACGCAAACCGTCCGGCGCCGGCCACGCGCCCGCGCCAAAAGCGAAACCGGCCGCAACGCCCATCCCGCGGGCATTCCAGCCGGCTTCTCCGTTACCGCTCAGACCCGGCGCGCCTCCTGCACGCCGGACAATTCCATCAGACGCGACAGCACGCGGCTGATGTCCTGCACCTGGCGCACTTCCACCGTTAGCCGCAGCCGGCTCCTCTGGTCGCGCGACAGGGTGTTGACGCCGATCAGGTTCAGCTTCTCGCGCGACAGCACGTCGGAGATGTCGCGCAGCAGGCCAGGCCGGTCCTGCGACATCACCTCGATGTCGATCGGGAACACGCTGTTCTTCTGCTCGCCCCACTCGGCGGCGATCAGCCGCTCCGGCACTTCCTGTGACAGCTTTTTCAGGGTCAGACAGCTGCTGCGGTGGATGGAGATGCCGCGGCCCTTGGTGACGAAGCCCATCACCTGGTCGGGCGGCGCCGGCTTGCAGCATTTGGCCAGCACCGTCATCAGATTGTCCACGCCCTCGATCAGCACGCCGCCGGCGTCGTGGCCGCCCTTGCTGGCGCGGATCAGGCTTTCCGGCTGCACCTCCACCGCCGGCGGCGGCGCGAAGCTGGTGATCGCGTTGCTGACCGCGCGTATCGTCAGCTCGCCGTGCCCCAGCGCGCCGTAGACTTCATCCAGCTTGTCGTAGCCCAACTTCTCCGCCAGCTGCTGCAGATTGGGCTGGATGTGCGGCCGGCGCGCCAGCTCGCGCTCGAACAGCGCCTTGCCGGTCTCGCGCACGGTGTCGGCGTTCTGCAGGCGGATGTACTGGCGGATCTTGGAGATGGCGCGGTGGCTCTTTACCCAGCCGTCGTGCAGCCAGTTGACCGACGGGCCGCCTTCCTTGGCCACCAGTACTTCCACGCGCTGGCCGTTCTGCAGCGGCGTGGACAGCGGCACGATCTGCCCTTCCACCTTGGCGCCGCGGCAGCGGTTGCCCAGCCCGGAATGGATGGCGTAGGCGAAGTCGATCGGCGTCGCGCCCTGCGGCAGCGCCAACACCTTGCCCTGCGGCGTCAGCACGTAGATGGTGTCGGCGAACAGCTCGGTCTTGAACGCCTCGGCCAGGCCTTCGCGGTCGGACATCTCCTCGCGCCAATCCAGCAGCTGGCGCAGCCAGGAGATCTTTTCCTCGTAAGCCGCATCGCCCTTGCCGCCCTCCTTGTAGCGCCAGTGCGCGGCCACGCCGAACTCGGCGTGCTCGTGCATCTCGAAGGTGCGGATCTGCACCTCCAGCGCCTTGTCCTCGGGGCCGACCACCGCGGTGTGCAGGCTGCGGTAGTTGTTGGCCTTGGGATGGGAGATGTAGTCGTCGAACTCGCCGCGTATCGGCTGCCACATGCCGTGGATGATGCCGAGCGCGGTGTAGCAGTCCGGCAGCTTGTCCACCAGGATGCGCACCGCGCGGATGTCGTAAAGCTCGGTGAAATCGAGCTTTTTCTTCTTCATCTTCTTCCAGATGGAATAGATGTGCTTGGGCCGGCCGGCCACCTCGGCCCGAACGCCGGCCTTTTTCAATTCGTCGCGCAGGACATCCAGCACCCGCTCGATGTAGTCGATGCGCTCCAGCCGGCGCTCGTCCAACAGCTTGGCGATCTTCTTGTAGGTGTCCGGCTCGGTGTGCCTGAGGCCCAGGTCCTCCAGCTCCCACTTGATCTGCCATACGCCCAGGCGGTTGGCCAGGGGCGCGAACAGCTCCAGCGTCTCGCCGGCGATGCGGCGGCGCGTCGTCTCATCCGGCACGTTGGCCAGGTAGTGCATGGTCTGGGTGCGCCAGGCCAGCTTGATCAGCACCACGCGGATGTCCGCCACCATCGCCAGCAGCATCTTGCGCATGGTTTCGGCCTGGCGCGCGCAGTCTTCCGGCGTGGCCATCCTGTCGATGCGGGCGAACTCGGTGATGCGGCGCACGCCGCCGACGCCGTCCACCAGCATCGCCACGGTCGGGTTGAAGTTCTCGGTCAGCCAGGCCTGCCATTCCGGCTGGTAGTCCGGCGCCGAGAACAGCAGCGTGGCGACGATGGCGTCGGGCAGCAGGTTCAGATCGGCGACGACCGCGGCGGCGGCCACTGCGTGGGTGAACAGGTCTTCCCCGGTGGAGGGAACGGTCTTGCCGGCGTACAGCCCGCGCGCGGCATGAAAGGCGCGCGCCAGCAGCTCGCCTTCCTCATGGGGAAAGACGGCGGACATGCGCTCCAGCCAGCGCGCCGGGTCGGCGGCGTCGGCCAGGGTATCGGCAACGGTGCGGACTACGGAAACCATATCAGTTCTATCTGGACGGACTCGCCGTCTTAAAACCGCGGCCGGGCGCGCCCGGCCAGCGGATTGGCCACGCGGACAGGGCTAGCCTGCCCTCTTTCAATCATGCGCCGCCAGCCTCAGCAGCAATCGGCGCACCGGAGCCGGCACGCCGGCGTCCACCGCCTGATCGATGTCCAGCCACTGGCCGTCGGCCTCGGCGACTCCCGCCGCGGCCAAACGGTCTATCCGGACCGGCTGCGGCGTGATGATCAGGCGAAAATGGGTGAATACATGTTCCAGCTCCGGCCAGGCGGGCAGCATGTCGCCATCGCCCCGGCCGCTCAGCCAGCCTTCCATCTCTAGCGTGGTGCCAAACTCCGGCAGCGACAACAAGCCGCCCCAGATGCCGGTGGGCGGCCGGCGCTCAAGCCATACCTTGTTTTCGTGCCGCGCCAGCAGCATTGCCGTGTGGCGCGTCGGCACCGCCTTCTTCGGCCGCGGCGTCGGCAGCTCGCCGGTGCGGCCCTCTCGCGCCGCCGCGCAGCCATCCACCATCGGACAGACGGTACAGGCGGGCTTGCCGCGGCTGCATACCGTGGCACCCAAGTCCATCAGGCCCTGCACATAGGGGCCGATGTCGGCGGCGTCGGCCGGCAGAATTTGCTCGGCCAGCGCCCACATCCGTTTCTCGATCGCCTTGTCGCCGGGAAAGCCGTCTATGCCGAAACAGCGCGCCAGCACGCGTTTGACATTGCCGTCCAGAATGGTTTCGCGCCGGCCGAAGGCGAAGGCCGAAATCGCGGCGGCGGTGGAGCGCCCGACACCGGGCAAGCGCTCCAATTGCTCGCGCTCCGCCGGAAACGCGCCGCCGAACTCGTCCATCACCATCCGCGCCGCCTTGTGCAGATTGCGCGCCCGGCTGTAATAGCCCAAGCCGCTCCACTGCGCCAGCACGTCGTCCGCCGGCGCGGCAGCCAACGCGGCCACATCCGGAAAACGGGCCAGGAAGCGCGGATAATAATCGAGCACGCTCTTCACCTGGGTCTGCTGCAGCATGATCTCGGACAGCCAGACGCGGTATGGATCCGTCACCTGCCAGGGCAGGTCGTGGCGGCCGTGCCGCCGTTGCCAGGCCACCAGCCGGGAGGCGAAACTGCTATGCAACATCGCAATCCAATATCCAATCGAACCGGTTATGGTAGCGGAAAGCCGCAGCGTCACCAAGCAGGCGGCGGCCAAATACGTTAAAATTAAAGGATTACTTATTTTAGCTTGTCCATTCGAGGTCGTTTCATGTCCAGTTTCCGCTCCCGCCAACGCGCCAGCCAGCGCCGCGATCAAACCAGCCGCGAACGCGCGGCCAACTCGCCGGCAGGCGGAAACCCGAGCGCCCCCGATCGGCAGCCGCAGGACGGCAAGCCGCGCGCGCCCTATTCCGGCCAGCGCCCCGGTCCGGGCAAGCCGGACTGGAAGCCCGGCCAGGAGCAGCGCCGCTTCGACAAGCGCCCTGACGACCGCGGCGAAGGCCAGCAGAAGCGCTTCAACCGCGACGGCGACAAGCCGGCCTGGCAGCCGCGCCAGGACGACCGCCGCTTCGACAAGCGTTCGGACGATCGCGGCGAAGGCCAGCAGAAACGCTTCAACCGCGACGGCGACAAGCCGGCCTGGCAGCCGCGTCAGGACGATCGCCGCTTCGACAAGCGCTCGGACGACCGCGGCGAAGGCCAGCAGAAGCGTTTCAACCGCGACGGAGACAAGCCGGCCTGGCAGCCGCGCCAGGACGACCGCCGCTTCGACAAGCGCCAGCCGGAAGCCGGCCATGAGCGCCGCTACGACCGCGACCGCGGTCCGTCCAATCGCAAGCCGCTGCCGGAAGGCGTGGAACGCTCTTCCGAATTCCGCCGCGACGGCGCGCCGCAGGACAAGCGCTACAGCCGCGACCGCGGCCCGTCCGGCCGCAAGCCGCTGCATACCGAAGACGCCCCGCCGCGCGAATTCAAGCCGCGCGCCGAAGGCGACTTCCGCCGCGATGACAAACCGCAATGGCAAGCCCGCGAAGACCGCGCGCCCTACGGCGACAACGGTCCGCGCAAGCTGTTCGCCAAACGCGAGGGCGGCGACAGCCATTCCCGCCGCGACGACAAGCCTCAATGGCAGCCGCGCGAAGAACGCGGGCCGCGCCACGACGGCGACGCGCCGCGCAAGGCCTTCTCCAAGCGCGAGGACGGCGAGCGCGACAACCGCTTCCGCCGCGACGACAAACCGCAATGGCAAGCGCGCGAAGAGCGCGAGCCCCGCCACGACGGCGACGCGCCGCGCAAGCTGTTCTCCAAGCGCGAGGACGGCGAGCGCGACAACCGCGTCCGCCGCGACGACAAGCCGCAGTGGCAGCCGCGCGAAGAACGCGCTCCGCGCCACGACGGCGACGCGCCGCGCAAGACCTTCGCCAAGCGCGAGGACGGCGAGCGCGATAACCGCTTCCGCCGCGACGACAAACCGCAATGGCAGCCGCGCGAAGACCGCGCCCCGCGCCAGGACGGCGACGCGCCGCGCAAACTATTCTCCAAGCGCGAGAATGGCGAACGCGACAACCGCTTCCGCCGCGACGACAAGCCGCAATGGCAACCGCGCGAAGACCGCGGCCCGCGCGGCGACCGGCACGAGCATCGCCCGCGCGGCCTGCAGCCCTTCGGCGACACCCACCGCGTCGACCAGCCGCGCCGCGCTTTCGAACAGCGCCCGCATGACGGCGGCCACGGCCACGCGCCGGCCGTCCGCGCCGAAAACGTGATCACCAATCGCCTGGACAGCCGGCTGTCGCTGTTCGCCCCCTGCCCGCGCGGCCTGGAGCAGATTCTGGCCGACGAATTGCTGTCGCTGGGTGCCGGCGACATCGCGCCGACCGACGGCGGCGTGGCCTTCGCTGGCGACGCGCGGCTGATGATGGCCGTCAACCTGCACAGCCGCACCGCCAGCCGCGTGCTGCTGCGCCTGGCCCACGGCGGCTACCACGCCGACCAGGACATTTACCGGCTGGCGATGAGCGTGGACTGGCCGCGCTGGTTCGACGTGTCGCGCACCATCAAGCTGAAAGCCGACGGCATCGCCGCCCGCGTCAAGAGCCTGGACTATATCGGCCTGACGGTGAAGGACGCGATCTGCGACCGCTTCCGCCAGACCCAGCAGGGCCGCCCCAGCGTCGACACTCGCCACCCGGACGTGCGCGTCAACGTATTCCTGACCGCCGACGAGGCGACCATCTATCTGGACACCAGCGGCGAGCCGCTGTTCAAGCGCGGCTGGCGCGAGGAAACCGGCGAGGCGCCGCTGCGCGAAAACCTGGCCGCCGGCATCCTGATGCTGGCCGGCTATGACGGCAGCCAGCCGCTGCTGGACCCGATGTGCGGCAGCGGCACCTTCCTGGTGGAAGCCGCCGACATCGCATTGAACCGCGCGCCGGGCCGCGCCCGCGGCTTCGGCTTCGAAGCGCTGTCCAGCTTCGATTCCGCCGCCTGGGAAAAACTGCAGCTGGACGCGCGCAAGGCCGAGCAGCCGGCCGCCTCGCTGGCCATCCGCGGCTCGGACCGCTCGCAGGCCATGATCAACATCGCCCGCGCCAACCTAGAGCGCGCCGGCCTGGCCGACCTGATCGAGGTCGCGGCCGCCGATGTCGCCGACACCCGCCCGCACGCCGAGCACGGCCTGATCGTCAGCAACCCGCCCTACGGCGTGCGGCTGGAAGAACAGGACCAGCTGGCGGCCTGGTACCCGGAGCTGGGCGACTGGCTGAAGGCCCACTTCGCCGGCTGGACCGCCTGCCTGTTCAGCGGCGACCTGCGCTTGGGCAAGCTGATCCACCTGGCGCCGAAACGCCGCACGCCGCTGTTCAACGGCTCGCTGCAATGCCGCCTGTTCGTCATCAATATGGTGGAAGGCAGCGCCCGCAAGCAGAAGGACGGCGGCGAAGCGGCAGACGACAACGAAACAGCCGAAGAATAATCGGATGCCTTGCCGCCATCCCCCGGATGGCGTGAAAAGGGCCGGGAGGCATCATGCCCTCCCGGCCCTTTCTTATATCTGTCCGCCGTTGCCGGCGAACGTCAGTTCTTCGCCAAGGCCTTGCGGAAGTCCTCGTCCGCCAACAGCTGGCTCACCAACTTGCGATACAGCCCCTCATACTGGCTAGCCGCCAGCGGAATGGCTACCGCGCCGATGAAGGATGACTCCCACTGCGACGCTGCCTCCACTTTGCGGTCATAGCGCACCGCGCCATCGCGCGTCACCACGAAGCGCGCGGCCAACGCCGCCGTGCCGGTCGACACCGCCGGATCCAGCGAATTTTCCAGCAATTCGCCGCTCACCTGCGCGCTCGACTTGTCATCGAGCAGGCCAGCCGCCTGCAATTCGGCTTTCAGCGTCGCGCCCAGGTACTTGGAGAAAGAACCGTCGGTTGGCGCCGTCAGACTGTTCGCGCCGCGCATGCTGAGGCTACTGTCAGAGTCGGCGCTCAAATTGGCCGCCGGCTTGAACACACCAACTGCTACCTGAGTCAGGTTGCTCTCGCGGATCTTGGCGATGTTTTCCATCGACGACTTGGCCGGAGACATCACCATCTGCGCGCAACCAGTCAGGAACAGGGAAGATGCGCCGAGCAGCGCCACTACCGCCAGTTTGATAATTTTTTGCATGATGTGCCTTTAACTTAATTAATTGCCGAATCCGCTGTCCTGCGACAAATCGTGCAGCGCGTTGCTCAAGACTTCGTGCGTCATCTGCAGCACCGCATCGCCGATATTGGCCGACTTTTGCGCCCCTGCCGGCGGCTGGGCGTTGCCTACCGTGGTGTGGATGGCGTGCCGAGCCGTCTTGACGATGGGCTTGCTGCTGCCCGCAGGCAGGTAGCTGACGGTGCAGACATAGCCGTCGGTCACCGCGGAGCCGACCGCTCCGAAGGTCAAACCAGTGACGAAGCCGCTGGCCTCTCCCTTGGTCAGCGGGATGTTGTTCAGGCTGATGTTCAGGATCGGCATGCCCGCCGCCGGCTGGGTTTCCACCGCGGAGAACAGGCCCGATTCCGCCACCTGGGTCTTGACCGCGGTCTGCAGGAATTCAGTGGCGCGCGGCACCGGCATGCCCTGGTTCTGGAACTCGAATACCAGCTGAACCGGCTTAGGCGACGCCGGTTTTTTCAGTTCGGATACCGGCACATCCTTGGTGGCGGTATCGACATAAACGCTGGCGCAGCCGGTCAGCAGGGAGCTGCCTGCCAGCAGACACACTGCGAACCAGCGATTTGCGCCGGAAAAAAGCTTATAATTTTTAAATATCATCCAAATATCTCTGCGAGTCAGTACGCTAAAAGAAAACACAAAACAAAGCGGACAATCCGCCATCGTATCTTCACGGACTGGCAGTCTAACAAAAGCCGGCACCGCAAATACGATGTCATCAAAATAATTTTCAACACAATGACCATGACTGCCGGGAAGCTTTCCCAGCGTCAACCGAGCCGCCGCCACAACATGCAAACCTCCTTCCTGTCCGCCACCATCCTGCTGATCCTGATCACCGACCCGCTGGGCAATATCCCGCTGTTCATCTCCGCGCTGAAGCAGGTGAAGCCCGAGCGCCGCAAACGCGTGGTCTACCGCGAATGCCTGATCGCCTTCCTGGTGCTGACCATCTTCATGCTGTTCGGCCGCAATTTCCTCGAACTGATGCACCTGACCGACGAATCGATGCGCATCGCCGGCGGCGTGATCCTGTTCCTGATCGCGATCAAGATGATCTTCCCCGGCGAAGGCAGCGTGTTCGGCGGCGACAAGCTGCACGGCGAGCCTTTCATCGTGCCGATCGCCATTCCGCTGATCGCCGGCCCGTCGGCGATGGCCACCGTGCTGTTGCTGTCCACCCGCGAGCCGGGCCGGATGCTGGAATGGATGGGCGCGCTGACCATCTGCATGCTGGTCACCACCGTGGTGTTCCTGTTCTCCGGCAAGCTGCAGAAGCTGCTGGGCGAACAGGCCATCACCGCGCTGGAGCGGCTGATGGGCCTGGTGCTGACCGCCATCTCGGTGGAAATGCTGCTCAGCGGCTTCGCCTCCTATCTGAAGCAGCTGCACTGAATATTCAAATCAGATACGGCATCAGGGTTATCCCCGATAGGGATATCGACAATGCTCCCGGCTGATGGCAGTTGTTAGCATCGCTGGAAAATGGACCGTTCAAGAGTCCGCGTTCCTGCAATCAACGCCAGTCGGGAGAACCATGCAAACCAAGACTCCATTCTTTTCGCGCCTGTACGTCCAGGTGCTGATCGCCATCGCGCTGGGCGTCACGCTCGGCGCCCTCGCGCCTGACCTCGGCGCCAAGATGAAGCCGCTGGGCGACGCCTTCATCAAGCTGATCAAGATGATGATCGCCCCCATCATCTTCGCCACCGTCGTGGTCGGCATCGCCAAGATGGGCGACATGAAGGAAGTGGGCCGCGTCGGCGTCAAGGCGCTGTTCTACTTCGAAGCCGTCACCACGCTGGCGCTGGTGATCGGCCTGATCGTGGTCAATCTGCTGCAGCCGGGCGCCGGCCTCAACATCGACCCGCACACGCTGCACGCCAAGGACATCGCCAAGTACACCGCCGGCGCCAAGGAAATGAACACCGTCGATTTCCTGCTGCACATCATCCCGGACACCGTCGTCGGCGCCTTCGCCAGCGGCGAGATCCTGCAAGTGCTGACCTTCTCGGTGCTGCTGGGCCTGGCTCTGACCAAGATGGGCGACAACGGCAAGAACATCGTCCACATCCTGGACGAGTTCTCCCACGCGCTGTTCGGCGTGATCAATATGCTGATGAAGCTGGCCCCGATCGGCGCTTTCGGCGCGATGGCCTTCACCATCGGCAAGTACGGCATCGGCTCCTTGAAGCAGCTGGGCTTTTTGATGGCCTGCGTGTATCTGACCTGCTTCGCCTTCGTCTTCATCGTGCTGGGCACCATCGCCCGCTTCTCCGGCTTCAGCCTGTGGCGCTTCCTGGTCTACATCAAGGAAGAAATCCTGCTGGTGCTGGGCACGTCTTCGTCGGAATCGGCGCTGCCGGGCATCATGAAGAAGCTGGAGAACCTGGGCTGCTCCAAGCCGGTGGTCGGCATGGTGGTGCCCACCGGCTACTCGTTCAACCTGGACGGCACTTCCATCTACCTGACCATGGCGGCGATCTTCATCGCCCAGGCCACCAATGTGAACCTGACGCTGGGCGAGGAGCTGGCCATCATCGGCGTGCTGCTGTTGACCTCCAAAGGCGCGGCGGCGGTGACCGGCGGCGGCTTCATCACGCTGGCGGCCACGCTGGCCACGCTGGGCGGCAAGCTGCCGGTGGAAGGCCTGGCGCTGTTGATCGGCATCGACCGCTTCATGTCCGAAGCCCGCGCCATCACCAACCTGATCGGCAACGGCGTCGCCACCGTGGTGATCGCCAAGTGGGAAAAAGCCTTGGACGTCGAACGGATGCGCCAGGTGCTGGAAGGCGCAGAGCCGCCCGCCCCGCCCAGAAGCCGGCAGGAAACCGCGCCGGAACCGGCGCTGCAGACTTCCTGAGGCGCCCGCGCCCGTTTCCGCCAACCCGCCGCCAGGCGGGTTTTTCGTTTCATTTAGGACGAAATTCTTGATTTCGCTGTCCGCTCGTCCACGATGAAAATGCTAGGAGGAGTGGAAATGGAAGACTTTTGGGTGCAATACGGCGATGAAATGCTGCCCGTCATCGGCGATTTCCCACGCCAAGGCAGCTATTTGCCCAGCTTCATGCTGGTGGACGACCAGAAGCGCGACGCCCCGCTGGAGGGCTTCTCCCACACGCCGAAGCTGATCGTCACCCTGTTGTCGGTCGACGAGGACGAGCACGCCGGCCTGCTGCTGTTGCGGGAAACCCGGCGCTTTCTGGACAGTTGGCCCCATCTGAAGCTGATCGTGATCACCGTCGACTCACCGTCGTCGCTGGCCCGCGCGCGGCACGAACACGGCCTGCCCAATATCGCGCTGCTTTCCACGCTGCGCGGCCGCGACTTCCACAAGCGCTACGGCGTGCTGATCACCGAGTACCCGCTGAGCGGCTACACCTCGCCGTCCATCATCCTGGCCGACGCCGCCAACGTGGTCCATTACTCGGAGCGGCTGGCGAATACCCGCGACTTCTTCAATTTCGACGCCATCGAGGCGCTGCTGCAGGAGGGCGAGCAACAGGCGATGGCCGCCGAGCGCGAAGCCGCGGAAGTGCGGCAGGAGCAGGAGGCAGAACGGGAAAAAGGCACCGAGCGGCTGCTGGAGAAGGCCAAGCTGATTCAGGATCAGCTAAGCCGGAACGGCGGCGCCGGACGCTGAGCCCGGCCGGCCGCAGATAAAGAAAAACCGCCCGTTTCCGGGCGGTTTCTCATTCACCGATGGATGACTGGCAACCTTAGCTGTTCAGTTCCTTGGCCAGATACAGCCAGGTCTCCACCACGGTGTCCGGGTTCAGCGACACGGTCTCGATGCCCTCTTCCACCAGCCACTTGGCGAAGTCCGGATGATCGGACGGGCCCTGGCCGCAGATGCCCACATACTTGCCCAGCTTGCGGCAAGCCTGGATGGACATGTGCAGCATCGCCTTCACCGCTTCGTTGCGCTCGTCGAAGGTGGAGGCGATCGGGCCGCCGGAGTCGCGATCCACGCCCAGCGTCAGCTGGGTCATGTCATTGGAGCCGATCGAGAAGCCGTCAAAATGCTGCAGGAACTTCTCGGCCAGCACCGCGTTGGTCGGCAGTTCGCACATCATGATCAGGCGCAGGCCGTTGTCGCCGCGCTTCAGGCCGTTTTCAGCCAGGATCTCGACTACCTTCTCGGCTTCGGCCAGCGTGCGGACGAAGGGGATCATCACTTCCACGTTGGTCAGACCCATCACGTCGCGCACCTTCTTGATGGCGCGGCATTCCAGCTCGAAACAGTCGCGGAACGACTCGGCCACGTAGCGGGCGGCGCCGCGGAAGCCGATCATCGGGTTTTCTTCGTGCGGCTCGTACAGCTGGCCGCCGATCAGGTTGGCGTACTCGTTGGACTTGAAGTCCGACATGCGCACGATGACCTTCTTCGGATAGAAAGCCGCGGCCAGCGTGGACACGCCTTCGGCGATCTTGTCGACGTAGAAGTCCACCGGGCTGGCGTAGCCGGCGATGCGGTCGGAAATGGTTTCCTTCAGCTCCGGGCTCAGCTTGTCGAATTCCAGCAGCGCCTTCGGGTGGATGCCGATCTGGCGGTTGATGACGAACTCCATCCGCGCCAGGCCCACGCCTTCGTTCGGCAATTGTGCGAAGTCGAACGCCAGTTCCGGGTTGCCGACGTTCATCATGATCTTGACCGGCGCCTTGGGCATCTTGTCCAGTTCCAGATCGATGATTTCCACATCCAGCAGGCCGTCGTAGATGTTGCCGGTATCGCCCTCGGCGCAGGACACGGTGACCTGCATGCCTTCCTTCAACACGCGGGTGGCGTCGCCGCAGCCGACCACGGCCGGGATGCCCAGCTCGCGCGCGATGATGGCCGCGTGGCAGGTGCGGCCGCCGCGGTTGGTGACGATGGCGGCTGCGCGCTTCATGACCGGTTCCCAATCCGGATCGGTCATGTCGGTCACCAGCACGTCGCCGGGTTTGACCTGATCCATCTCGGACGCGTCGCGGATGGTGCGCACGGTGCCCTGGCCGATCTTCTGGCCGATGGCGCGGCCTTCGCACAGGATTTCGGACTTGCTGTTCAGGCGGTAGCGGCGCAGGGTGTCCTTGCGGTCTTCCTGCGACTTAACCGTCTCCGGACGCGCCTGCAGGATGTACAGCTTGCCGTCCACCCCGTCGCGGCCCCACTCGATGTCCATCGGGCGGCCGTAATGCTTTTCGATGATCAGCGCGTACTCGGCCAGTTCGGCCACTTCCGCGTCGTTGATCGAGAATTCTTTGCGCAGCGCCGGCTCCACATCCACGGTCTTGACCGAACGGCCGGCTTGCGAGGCGTCGGTGAACTCCATCTTGATCAGCTTGGAGCCCATGGTCTTGCGCAGCACGGCCGGGCGGCCCGCGCGCAGCGTCGGCTTGTGCACGTAGAACTCGTCCGGGTTCACAGCGCCCTGCACCACGGTCTCGCCCAGGCCGTAGGAAGCGGTGATGAACACCACATCTTCAAAGCCGGACTCGGTGTCGATGGTGAACATCACGCCGGCCGCGCCCTTGTCGGAACGCACCATGCGCTGCACGCCGGCGGACAAGGCCACCACGTCGTGGGCGAAGCCCTTGTGCACGCGGTAGGAGATGGCGCGGTCGTTGTAGAGGGAAGCGAAAACGTGTTTCATCGCATCCTTGACATTGTCAAGGCCGCGGATATTCAGGAAGGTTTCTTGCTGGCCTGCGAACGAGGCATCGGGAAGGTCTTCCGCGGTGGCGGAAGAGCGGACCGCTACGGAGATGTCGGCGCCGCCTGCATCGGCCACCATCTTGTCCCAGGCTTCCTTGATGTCTGCATCAAGCTTGGCCGGGAACGGGGTGTCGATGATCCACTGGCGGATTTCCTTGCCCACCCGGGCAAGTTCGCTGACGTCGTCGATATCGAGTTTGGCGAGCGCGGCGCTGATCTTGTCGGCCAGGCCATTATGCTGCAGGAAATCCCGGTACGCCTGGGCGGTGGTGGCAAAGCCGCCGGGAACACGAACGCCGGAACCCGCCAGCTGACTGATCATTTCACCGAGGGAGGCGTTCTTGCCGCCTACCTCTTCCACGTCGGTCATACGCAGCTTCTCGAACCAGATGACGTAGTTGTCTGCCATCACTTCACTTCCTGTGTTGGGATTGGGACGATGGGCCGCATTCTAGCCGAATTACGTGCGAATTGCGTAGCATCTTTTGCGCTGCACAAGACTTTTTGCGACAGGATGGTCGACAAAATAAATACAATCAAACAGTTGTTTTGAAAATGACCGTTCTCAATAGTTATTTGTCATGTAATTTTATGATTACATGAAGGAAACGATCCGAATCCCGCCATATCGCCGCCGCCCGCGCCGGTATACACTTTGCAGCAGGCAAATCCACCATCCGCAGGGTCATCCATGTCGCACCACCGTTCAGCCTTCTTCATCTCAGACCGCACCGGCATCACCGCAGAATCGCTGGGCCACACGCTGCTGACCCAATTCGACGCGCTGGACTTCCAGCGCGAGACCGTGCCTTTCGTCGACACCGTGGAGAAGGCCCGCGCGCTGGCCGAACGGATCAGCGAAATCGCCGAACGCGACCACCTGCGGCCGCTGGTGTTCACCAGCATCGTCAACCCGGAGGTGCGCGAGGCGCTGCGGCTGGAAAACGTGGTGCTGATCGACTTCTTCGAAACCTTCATCGGCCATCTTGAGGGCGAACTCGGCCAGAAAGCGACGCTGACGGTGGGCAAGGCCCACGGCATGGTCAACGAGGAGAAATACGATCACCGGATCGAGGCGGTGAACTTCTCGCTGAACCACGACGACGGCGTCAAGCTGAAGGATCTGGACGAAGCCGATGTGATTCTGGTCGGCGTGTCCCGCTCCGGCAAGACGCCGACCTGCCTGTATCTGGCGCTGCAATACGGCATCCGCGCCGCCAACTATCCGCTGACGCCGGAAGACCTGGGCAGCCCGACCCTGCCCAAAATCCTGCTGCCGTTCAAGGACAAGATGTTCGGCCTCACCATCGATCCCAACCGGCTGCACCACATCCGCTCGGAGCGCCGGCCCGACTCCAAATACGCCAGCATGGACAACTGCCGGCGCGAGGTGAACGAGGCGGAGTCGATGTTCCGCCATCACGGCGTGCCCTTCATCAGCACCACCCACAAGTCGATCGAGGAGATCGCGTCCACCATCATGCACAAGGCGGCGCTGGGCCGGAAATTCTGACCCCGGCGCGGGCGGCGCCTAGCCGCCCGCCCGCTTGGCCTTGAAGCCCAGCCTGGCCAGCTCGGCGATCACGATCTCCACGTGGTCGCCCTGAATTTCCAGCGTCCAGTCCTTCAGCGTGCCGCCGCTGCCGCAACGCGCGCGCAGCTGCTTCCCCACCTTGGCCAGTTCGTCGGCCGCCAGCTGCAGCCCCTTCACCACCGTGACCGCCTTGCCGCCCCGGCCCTTGGTCTCTCTGGACACCCGAACCACGCCGTCCCCGGCCGGCGCGGCCGGCGTCTTGCAGCGGCATTGCGCCTCGGGCTGCCCGCATTCCGGACACATCCGTCCATGCTCGGTGGAGTACACCAGCCCGCCCGTTTTTTCTCTTCCCATCTCGGTTTCGCTCCCGGCATGGGCACCCATGCCATCCAGGCAAAGCGCCTTTATGCGCTATGCCATTGTTTATTTGTAAATTTCCTGCAAACCCAAGAACAATAGCAACTATTCGCTCTCAAATATTGTGAATATTACCAAAGAGAGCGTCATGAATCTGCCCGATCCCCATCTGCCGCCCATCGCGGCGCTGCGGCAGCACTCCCCGCAACGGGTCGACGGCATCGCAGCCGCCAGCCAGGGACAAACGCCGGCCCAACGCGAACTGGCGGAAATGCTGTTCCGCCGGCTGCTGAACAGCCAGCAGGCCGCGCCCAGTCCGGCGCAGCCCCGCTCAGCCCTGTTAGACTCAAGCGCGGGCCTGAGCACGCTGGAATTCGCCCGGCGCCATACCCAGATGGCGACGGAACGCCGCGCAAAACGCGCTCAGGGACTGATAGCCTACCAGTAACGCGGTCTCTCCGACCGCCGCGCCGCCGCTGAGCAGGCGCACGGCCTCCAGCAGCCTGGCCTGTCCCAGCCAATTGCCGAACGATACCCCGGTTTCCCTGGAGAACGCCCGGGTCAGGCTGGCGCGGGAAAACCCATGCGCGGCCGCCAGCTCATCCAACAGCCATCCCCGCCCCAAATCCGCCAGCACCCGCCGGCACAGCGCGCGCAAGCGGCGCTCGGCCGGCAAAGGCAGTTGCTGCGGCAAGGGCGCCAGTTGCAGCAGCTCGTCGACGATCACCCCGGCCAGCCGTTGCCGGCGGCCATGCCACGGCTCCGCCTCGTAGCTCAGCTGCCTCTCCAGCAGCAAACCCATCATGCCGCCGGCCGGCACCACTCTCGCCTCGGCGGGCAGATCCGGGTAGGCGGCGCTGTCGGCATAGGCCGTCACGCCATCCAGCTCCGCCAGCGGTTCGGCGCTGTGCGCCATGCCGGCGGGAATCCAGCCGACCTGCCCCGCCGCCATCAGCCAGCGCATGGTCTCGCTCTGGCACAGCATCGCGCCGCGGCGCAGATAGATCAGCTGGCCCACCTCGTGCACGTGGCTGGCGACCCCGCCGCGCGACACTCCTTGCACCGCCAGACAGCGAAACGGCAGATTGACGGTATCCATGATTGATCCGATTAAGACAATAATTGATACTTTGCCGCTAACGCATCAAACCGTAAAGCTCCTACAGTGTCGTCATCCACCATCGGCGCGCCGCGCCGCCTCAGGAGACTGCACCATGAGCTCTTCCCTCCGAGCCCCCGACAACCTCGCCATTGTCCGCGGCATGTTCGCCGAGCTGATCGAAGCCGGCCGCGTCGACGACGACAGCATCGCCCGCTACATGGCCCCCGGCTACCGCCAGCGCGTCGACGGCCGCGAACTGGACCTCTCCGGCCTCAAGCGCCATTTGCGCGCGCTGCGCGAAGTCGTGGAGAAAATGGAAGTGCACTTCCTCGCCGTGGCCCAGGATCTCGACTGCGTGCTGACCCACCACCAGGTGCGCGTCGCCAAGAAGGACGGCAGCGCCGCCCGCTTCCAGGTACAGGCCCACATCACGCTGCGCGACGGCAGGATCATCGCCTGCGACGAGCTGACCCGCCAGCTGGAAGGCCCGGCCGCCGACCATGACCTCGGCTCGCGCCACTGAAACTCAAGGGGCTTGACGCGGCGCGCGGCCCCGTGTTTTGATGAAAGCATGAAAACCGCACCCGCATTCGCAATCCGATTTTGGTGGTGGCGCCTCTCCTAGGCGGCGCCGGCGAACGCATATGCAATAAAAACCCGGAGGCTGCCGACAAGGCGCACCGGGTTTGTTTTTAGCCTCACCTCCCCCCAGTCCGCCCTGCCGGTCTCCTCATTCCAACAGTGGAGATCGAAATGAATCTGGACAACATCAGCTCGCAAGACATCATCCTCACCGGCGACCGCACCACCGGTCAGCTGCATCTGGGCCATTACGTCGGTTCGCTGCGCAACCGCGTGATCCTGCAAAACCGCTGCGTGCAGTTCCTGCTGTTGGCCGACGCCCAAGCGCTGACCGACAATATGGGCAACTACCTGAAGGTGCGCGACAACGTGCTGCAGGTGGCGCTGGACTATCTGGCCGTCGGCATCGATCCGGCCAAGAGCACCATCTTCATCCAGAGCCTGGTGCCGGAACTGACCGAGCTGGCGTCCTACTATCTGAACCTGGTGACGGTGGCGCGGCTGGAGCGCAATCCCACGATCAAGGACGAGATCAAGCAGCGCGGCTACGAACGCGACATCCCAGCCGGCTTCCTCACCTACCCGGCCGCCCAGGCCGCCGACATCACCGCCTTCAAGGCCACCATCGTGCCGGTCGGCGACGACCAGATCCCGATGATCGAACAGACCAACGAGATCGTCCGCCGCTTCAACGCCAGCGTCGAACGGCCGGTGCTGGTGGAGACCCGCGCCGTGGTGCCGGAGGTGGGCGCCCGCCTGCCCGGCATAGACGGCAAGGCCAAGATGTCCAAATCGCTGGGCAACACCATCACGCTATCCGCCACGCCCGACGACATCCGCCAGGCGGTGAAAATGATGTACACCGACCCCAACCACCTGCGGGTGGCCGACCCGGGCCAGGTGGAAGGCAATGTGGTCTTCACCTATCTGGACGCCTTCCATCCCGACCAGACGCTGGTGGCGGAGCTGAAAGCCCAATACCAGCGCGGCGGTCTGGGCGACACCGTGATCAAGAAGCATCTGGAAGACTGCCTGCAGGAGATGCTGGCGCCGATCCGCGAACGCCGCGAGCGCTACGCCCAGGACCCGGCCGCGGTGCTGGAAATGCTGAAGACCGGCACCCGCCGCGCCCGCGACGTCGCCGCCCGCACGCTGTCCGAAGTGAAGGCCGCGATGGGCCTCAACTACTACTGACGCGCCGCAGGCTGGCGCGCTTCAGGGCTTAGCCAGCCGCTCATGCGCATGCGCCGATTCCGCGCTTTCAAGGAGACCATGAATGGACAGCGTTTTTCAATGCCAGGACCTGGCTGAAGTCAGGGAACAGATAGACCGCGTCGACCGCTCGCTGGTGGCGCTGATCGCCGAGCGCGGCATCTACGTGCGCCAGGCGGCCGCGTTCAAGCACAGCCGGGAAGAAGTGGAAGGCGGCAAGCGGGTGGACCAGGTGATGCGCCGCGTGGAGCGGCTAGCCGGCGAACTGGGTGCCGATCCGGCGCTGACCGCGGCGGTCTACCGCACGATGATAGAGTACTTCGTCGCCGACGAGATGGCCGCTTTCCGCGGCCGGGCCGCCGGAGATTGAGGCGGCGGGCGGCTTTGCCTACAATCGTCGCACCCAGTGACCCAGCCCGGCCGCTCCAGGCGGCCGGCCCACGCCGGAGAAAACCGATGAAACAAGCCGCCCTGCTGCTGCTCGCCTGCCTGTCCCTGCCGGCCCTGGCCGAAGAGGTGGGCGAAGTGTCCACCACCTTCAAGCTGCTCAGCCCCAACGACAAGGTAGTGGTGGAAGCCTTTGACGATCCCTCGGTGCAGGGCGTCGCCTGTTACGTGTCGCGCGCCAAGACGGGCGGCTACAAGGGCGCGATGGGATTGGCCAAAGATCCGTCCCGCTTCTCCGTCGCCTGCCGCCAGGTGGGCGCGATCCGCTTCAACAAGCCGATTCCGCCGCAGGAGCAGGTATTCAAGGAGGGCGCGTCCTTCGTGTTCAAGCACGTGCGCGTGGTGCGCATCGTCGACCCCAAGCGCAATGTGTTGACCTATCTCACCTACTCGGACAAGCTGGTGGACGGCAGCCCGGACAACGCGATCACCGCGGTGGCGGTGCTGGACCAGAAGATTCCGCTCAAGAAATAAACATCACAAGCCATTGAAAAAGATCATGTTTTTTAACATGACAACCATCATTCCATGGCCACTTCGGCGCGCCAGCCATCGAAACCGACCTCCACGCCGGGCGGACAGCGCTCGCTGAGATCAAGGTATTCCAGCTTGTGGGTCATGTGGATCAGCACCGTGCGGCGCGCGGCGATGCGTCCCGCCCATTCGAAAGCCTGGTCCACGCACAGGTGGGATGGATAGGGATCCTGGTTCAGGCAATCGAGGAACAGCAGCTCCAGCCCTTCCAGCAGGGGCAGGCTGCTATCGGGGATGTGGGACAGGTCGGTCAGCCAGGCCACGTCGCCGATGCGCCAGCCCAGACAGGGCCAGCTGCCATGCAGCAGGGGAATGGGCGTCAGCTCTACGCCCTGGTGTTGGAACGGGCCATTGACCACTTCCGGCAACAGCACCGGCTTGTCCCACATCTTGGACGGCGGCTGCAGCGCGTAGCCGAAGCGCTCGCGGATGTTCGAGATAGTGAAATCGTTGCCATACAGCGAGATCGGCCCCTTCTTGAGGTAACAGAAGGCGCGCAGGTCGTCGATGCCGTTCAGGTGGTCGGCGTGCGGATGGGTGTACAGCACCGCGTCCAGCCGACTCACGCCCTCGCGCAGCGCCTGCTGGCGCAGATCCGGCCCGGTATCGATCAGGAAACCGAGCTCTCCCACCCGCACATAGGCGCTGGCACGGGTGCGCTTGTTGCGGACGTCGTCCGAGCGGCAGGTGGGACAGCCGCAGCCTATCGCCGGCGTGCCGGAGCTGGAGCCGCAGCCCAGAATGGTGACTTCTAGCGTATTCACGACTCTCCTTGCTTGATCACTGGCACGGCTGCGCCCGCGCCGCGGGCACGGCGACGGAGCCGCCTTCGCAAACCGGCTGGCCGCCCGGGCCCATCGCGCAGCTTCCGCCCGGCTGCGCCGCGCACTGCGGCGCGCCGTCCGGCCCCAGCACGCACAGGCCGGGCCCGGCGTAAAAGCCGCCCCGGGCGCGAACCACGCCGCCGCCCGGATAGGGCGAGCAGAACAGATTGCCGAATTCGTCGGACACGCAGGCGCCGGCGCCGCAGTAGGGCTGGCCCTGGTGCAGCACCGCCTGGCCACCCGGCGGCGCGCAGTAGCTGCGCCCGCCCAGGCTGACGCAATTGGCCAGCGCCGGCAGCGCGATCAGCCATCCGATCAAAACCAATGCGGGCAGCCGCATATTCCTCTCCGTTTCAGCCCGCCGCCTTGGCGAACAGGCGGAAGAAATTGTCCGTGGTGGCCTGCGCCACCTCCTCGAACGGGATGCCGCGCAGCTCGGCGATGAACTCCGCCACATGGCGCACATAGGCCGGCTCGTTGGTCTTGCCGCGGAACGGCACCGGCGCGAGATAGGGCGAATCGGTTTCGATCAGCATCCGGTCCAGCGGCACCTTCTGCGCCACCTCCTGCACCTGCTTGGCGTTCTTGAAGGTCACCACGCCGGAGAAAGAGATGTAGAAGCCCAACGCCAGCGCGGCCTCGGCCACTTCCCAGGTTTCCGTGAAGCAGTGCATCACGCCGGCGCATTGCTCGGCATGCTCTTCCCGCATGATGCGGATGGTGTCCTCGGCGGATTCCCGGGTATGGATCACCAGCGGCAGGCCGACGCGCCGGGCGGCGCGGATATGGGTGCGGAAGCGCTGATGCTGCCAATCAAGATCGCCCTTGCACCAGTGGTAGTCGAGGCCGGTCTCGCCGATGCCGACCACGCGCGGATGGGCGGCCAGCTCGACCAGTTCGTCCTCGCTGTATTCCTCGGCCTCCGGGTCATCCGGGTGCACGCCGACGGTGGCGTACAGATTGGGATGCGCCTCGGCCAGGGCCAGCACTTGCGGGTACTTGGGGCGGCTGACGCCGATCACCAGCGCGTGCGTCACCTGGTTCTGGCGCATATTGGCCAGCACATCGGGCATGCGCTCGGCGAGGTCGGGAAAATTGATGTGGCAGTGGGAATCGATCAACATGGTCGGTGGGCAGAAAAACGTGAATCCGGTCCACAGGATATCACGTCCGCTACCCGGACCTCACATGGTATGGGTGGGACGGCTGGAGTTGAGCACGCCGCCCAGCAGCGTCTCTATCTTGTCCTTGGCCTGCTTGCCGGCCTCGCCGGAAACGAACTCCACGCCCACGCCCTGCACCCGGCTGTTGTTGGCGCCGCCCGGCGTGATCCACACCACCTTGGCCTGCACCGCGATGCGCTGGGGATCCTCCATCAGCGTCAGCAGCAGGAACACCTCCTCGCCCAGCTGCATTTCCTTGTTGGTGGGAATGAAAATGCCGCCGTTGCGCAGAAAAGGCATGTAGGCGGCGAACAGCGCGCTGCGCTCCTTGATATGCAGCGACAGCACGCCGGGGCGATTGGGATTGTTCAGATCCGGCTTGGCGGCATCCATTCAGGCCCCTTTTGCTCAGCCGGCCTTGCCGCCGGCAAAGATCTTCAGGTAATCCATCAACACCGCCTCCAGTTGCAAGCGGATGTTCAAGGTGTGCTGGGAGAACGGCGCCAGCGCGGTCAACGCCTGCTGGCAGGCCATCAACAAGACGACGTCGCAGCGCGGCGCCAGCGCGGCAAGCGCCCTCTCCTGATCTGGATAATAGCGGACCCGGCCGGCAAGGCACAGCGCGGCCAGATCATGCAGCCATTTCTGCATCCAGGCCAGCGGCTGCGCCAAAGACAGCTGCTTGTTCTTGTCGATCAGCTCCGCCAGTTGCAGCATGCCGGCGAAGCTGGGCTGGCCCAGGCCGCGGACGAACTGGGCGCGCAGCGCGGCGAGATCGGGGTCGTGGTCGAACAGCGGCGCGCCGCCGTTGTGCGCCAGCTCAGCCTCGGCGCCGGCGACGCCCTGCTCCTTCAGCCAGGCCAGCGCGGCCGGCTCCGACGGGCGGGTCAGCGCGAACTGGCGGCAGCGGCTGCGGATGGTGGGCAGCAAGCGCTGCGGCGCGTGCGACACCAGCAGGAACAGCACGGCCTCCGGCGGCTCCTCCAGTATCTTCAGCAAGGCGTTGGCGGCGGCCAGGTTCAGGTTCTCGGCCGGCTCCACCAGAATCACCCGCCGGCCGGCGCGGTGCGCGGTCAGATGGGCGAAATCGATCACCTCGCGCACCGCCTCGATCTTGATCTGCGGCAGCTTGCGGGTGGTCTTGGCCTCCTTGCCCTCTTCCTCCTCGTCGGCGAACGGCGACAGGCGGCGGAAGTCCGGATGGGTGCCGCTGGCGAACCAGCGGCAACCCTGGCATTGGCCGCAGGGTTGATGGTTGGCCACGGGGCTCTCGCACAGCAGCGACAGCGACAGGTGTTCGGCGAAGGCCAGCTTGCCGATGCCGGCGCCGCCGGTGAACAGCCAGGCGCCCGGCATGCGTTCGCGCTCGGCGGAGAGCCGCGCCCAGTCATCGCTCTGCCACGGGTACAACATCAACCGCGCTCCAGCAGGCGTTGCAGATGGACGGCGATGTCGGCCTGGATGTCGGCGATGCCGCGGCCGGCGTCCAGCACGACGATGCGCTGCGGCGCCTCCTCGGCCCGGCGCAGGTAAGCCGCTCTCACGCGGCGATGGAAATCGGCGGCCTCCTGCTCGAAACGGTCCGGCACCCGGGTGCCGGCCATGCGCCCGGCGGCCACTTCAGTCGGCAAATCGAACAGCAAGGTCAGGTCCGGCTGCAGGCCGCGCTGCACCCAGTCCTCCAGCGCGCGGATGCGTTCGAACGGCACGCCGCGGCCGCCGCCCTGGAAAGCGTAGGTGGAGTCGGTGAAGCGGTCGGACACCAGCCAGCGGCCGGCGGCCAGCGCCGGCTCTATCACTTCGGCGATGTGCTGCTGGCGCGCGGCGAAGGCGAGCAGCGCCTCGGCATCCAGCGAAGCCACGGTGCCGGGATCCAGCAGCAGGTCGCGTATCTTTTCCGACAGCGGCGTGCCGCCCGGCTCGCGGGTGAACGCGGCGTCGACATCGTGTCCGGACAACCAGTCGCGGATGAAGGATAGGTGGGTGCTCTTGCCCGCGCCGTCTATGCCCTCCAGCGTGATGAAACGGCCGCGTCGGACCTGCTGCGTGCTCATTGCTGGCCTTTCTTCAGAATGTATTTGCGCACCGCCTGGTTGTGCTGCTCCAGGGTGCTGGAAAACTCGGAGCTGCCGTCGCCGCGGGCGACGAAGTACAGCGCGTCGGTTTCGGCCGGCTGGGCCGCCGCGTACAGCGCGGCCTTGCCCGGCATCGAGATCGGCGTCGGCGTCAGGCCGGCGCGGGTATAGGTATTGTAAGGCGTATCGCGGCGCAGGTCGGCCTTGGCGATATTGCCCTGATAGCTGGCGCCCATGCCGTAGATCACCGAGGGATCGGTCTGCAGCCGCATGCCCTTCTTCAAACGATTGACGAACACCGCCGCCACCATAGACCGGTCCGCCTCGCTGGAGGTTTCCTTCTCGATCAGGCTGGCCATGGTCAGCAGCTCGTACGGCGAGGCGTAGGGCAGATCGGGCTTGCGCGCCGCCCAGGCGGCATCGAGATTCTGCCGCATCATGGCATAGGCCTGGCGATACAAGTCCAGATCGGACGTGCCCGGCGTGAACAGATAGGTGCTGGGGAAGAACAGGCCCTCGGGGCTGGCGTCTCCCAGGCCGATGCGCTGCATCAGATCGACATCGCTCAGCTTCCGCGCGTCGTGGCGGATGTCCGGATTGCGCTCCACCGCCTGGCGCACCTGGCGGAAGGTCCAGCCTTCGATCGTAGTCAGGCTCGCCTCGTCCGGGTGCCCCTGCACCAGCCGATCGAGCACCTCGAGCATGGACTGGCTGCCGTCCAGCCGGTACAGGCCGGCCTTCACCTTGCGGTCCGAGCCGGTGAGCCTGGCCAGCGCGACCATCAGCTGGCCGTCGCGTATCGCGCCATCCTTCGCCAGCGAATGGGCGATCTGCTTCATCGTGCGATTGGGGCCGACCAGCAGCTTGTAGCCGCCCGCCGGCATCTCGACCGGCAGCAGCAGCGCCCAGGCCAGCCACCCCGCCGCGCACAGCAGCAGCAACAACAGAACGCGGGAAATTTTCTTCATTTAACGCTTCGCAAATCCAGATGTGACGGCCGCCGCGGCGACGAAGGCGGAATCATACCAGCAAGCGAGGCTGTCCGACATGACAGCTTGTACTGGCCACAAGCCCGGTCGTTTGCGCCAAATCAATAGTCATTTGCCGGTTTTTGCCTATTTTTCAGCCTAGACAACCGGCCTCGCGCCGGGCGCTCCTTCACTTTATTCAACAAGATACGGCCAGGGTAGAACAAACGATGAAACCCTTCTTCAATCTCGGATGCGCGCTGGTCGCCTGGAACGAACTGTGCCGGGTGGCCCGTGGTGGCGGCGGCGACACGCAAACCGCCCGCCCCGGCTTCTGCCAGGGCAGGCACAACCGCCAGTTCGTCTACGCCGAGTCCCCCCGGCTGCTCACCCCTTATCACGGCCTGCTGCTGGAGCCGCTGTGGCTGCTCGACACCCGCCGCGACGGACGCTGGCAACTGGTGGCCACCGCGCTCGGACACAGCCTCAATCTTCGCCTGCAGACGCTGTTGCGCGCCTGGATGCCGGCCATTCCCCAGGTGGCGGAGCCGGCGCCCGGCATCGTCAGGCTGCGGCTGGTGGTTCCCGGAGTCGACGCCGGGCCGACCCCCGGCCGGCCGATAGACGGCCAATCGCCGCTGATCCGCGGCATCGCGCCCTACCTGGAGCAGGTGGCCAGCGTCGCGCAGTTCGAGGACTCGCGCGACGGCCGCCTGCTGGGCGGCGTGGTCAATCTGCAAAGCGCGGCGCCCCACTCCGCCGGCGTCCGCGGGGAAGACTGGCAAGACCTGCTAGGCTGTGACTGGCAACAGTTGCTCCAGTTCAAGATCGCCGGCCGGGCGGCTGGCTAGCCGCCGGCCTTTGGCAGCATAATGGGCGGATGATCCTGTCCCTGGAGTCCGCCATGCCGCGCCTGCGCCTTGCCCTGCTGTGCCTGCTTCTCTCCCCACTCGCCCTCGCCGACACCGTCAATGTCGCCGTCGCCAGCAATTTCCAGCAGACCCTGGACAAGATAGCCAAATCTTTCAAAACCGCCACCGGGCACGACATCAAGGCCAGCGCCGGCGCGTCCGGCAAGCTGGCCGCGCAAATCCGCCAGGGCGCGCCGTTCGAGGTGTTCCTGTCCGCCGACGACGAGCGCCCGACCGAGCTGGCCAAGGCCGGCGTGGGCCAGGCTTCCAGCCAGTTCACCTATGCTTACGGCCAGCTGGCCCTGTGGAGCAAGCAGCGCGACGATGCCGGCGAAGCGGCGCTGCGCCAGGGCAATTTCGCCAAGCTGGCCGTCGCCAACCCGGCCACCGCGCCCTACGGCCGCGCCGCGATGGAAACGCTGGCCGCGCTGAAGCTGGAAACGGCGGTGAAACCCAAGCTGCTGACCGGCGACAACATCGGCCAAACCATGCAGTTCGCCGATGTCGGCGGCGCCGACTTCGCCTTCGTCGCCTATTCCCAATTGCTGGAGCAAGGCATACACAGCCGCTACTGGCTGGTGCCTGAAAAACTGCATCAGCCGATCCGCCAGGACGCGCTGCTGATCAAGCCCACCCCGGCCGCGACCGCGCTGATGGCCTTCCTCAAAGGCGAGCAGGCGCGCGCGCTGATGGCCCAGGCCGGCTATCGCTTCAAACCGTGAGTCCCCAGGACTGGAGCGCGATCGCGCTGACATTGCGCCTGGCCAGCATCAGCACCCTGCTGCTGCTGGCCCTGTGCATCCCCTGCGCCTGGTGGCTGGCCCATAGCCGCTCCCGGCTGCGCCCCTTCATGGAGGCCGGCGCCATGCTGCCGCTGGTGCTGCCGCCGACGGTGCTGGGCTTCTATCTGCTGCTGGCTTTCGGGCCGCACGGCCCGGTCGGCAAGCTGACCTCCTCGCTGGGCCTGCCCGGCCTCGCCTTCACCTTTCCCGGCGTGGTGCTCGCCTCCATCCTGTACTCGCTGCCCTTCGTGCTGCAGCCGCTGCTCGCCAGCTTCCGCGCGGTAAGACAGGAAGAGCTGGAAAGCGCGCTCTTGCTGGGCGCAGGCCGCTGGCAGCGGATGCGCCACGTGATCCTGCCATCCTGCCGCAGCGGCCTGTTGAGCGCGGCCTGCCTGGGCTTCGCGCATACGGTGGGAGAATTCGGCGTGGTGCTGATGATAGGCGGCAATATCGACGGCGAAACGCGCGTGATATCGATCGCGCTGTACAATCAAGTGGAGCAGGCCAACTATGGCGCGGCCCACCAGCTGGCGCTGATGTTGCTGCTGTTTTCACTGGCGGCGTTGAGCGCCGTTTATTGGCTGAACGCCAGACAAAAACAATCGGAATGACATCCGCCCGCGCCGCGGGCCTTCACTGGAGACCAATCATCATGCGCAAATCCGTGCTGATCGCCGTACTCGCCCTGTTCAGCGCCAATCTGGCGCTGGCCGACGCCGCCTGCGACGCCAAGGCCGCCGAAAAGAAACTGGCCGGCGCCGCCAAGCAAAGCTTCCTGAAGAAGTGCGAAAAAGACAGCGCCGCCGCCCAGGCCAGCTGTGACGCCAAAGCCGCGGAGAAAAAGCTGGCCGGCGCCGCCAAACAGAGTTTCGCCAAAAAGTGCGTGAAGGACGCGATGGCCAAGTAAGCGGCCCTCCTCCCGCCACACGGCATGCCGCCTCGCGCATGCCGTTTTTCATGTCTCGTCCGCGCCAAACCGGACATACAAACACACAACAAAGCCCCAGAAAAACGCTGAATAAGCAATGACTTGGACAATGTAGTCTACACTTGAACAAGATGTGGCTTGCGAGTGTTGGCAATGAACTCCCTGTCCGGATACAACTCCTCTTTCTCGTCTTTCGACAGCTTGCTGCCAAACTTGAGCAGTTTGTTGTCGAGCGGCTTGTTGCTGGGCTCCTCCAGCGCCGCCAGCCAGAGCAGCGCCAGCAGCGCCCCCACCGACCCCATCCAGGCTGAGTTGTCCACGCTGGGCCAGCTGATGTCCGTTCTCGACACCTTCCAAAGCAGCCTGCAGCAGATTTACGCGCCGTCGATACAATTCGGCGGCGGCACCGCCACCAGCAGCAATCCCGCCGTGGCCAGCGTCAGCACCTCCACCGGCGCGCAGAACGCCAGCTACCTGCTCAATGTCTCCCAACTCGCCCAAGCGCAAAGCGCGACGACCAGCTTTACGCTGCCGGACTCCAGCAGCACCTCGGTCGGCACCGGCAGCCTGACCATCACCACCGGCAGCTACGCCTACACCAGCTCGACTTCGGCCACCAGCTTCACCGCCAACGATACCCCGGTGACCATCAGCATCAGCAACGGCACCCTGTCCGGCATCGCCAGCGCGATCAACGGCGCCGGGGCCGGCGTGGTGGCCAATGTGGTGCAGAACTCCTCCGGCGCCTATCAGTTGCAGATCAGCCAGGCCAGCACCGGCGCCAGCAACAACTTCAAGATCACCGTCAGCGACAACGACGGCAACAACACCGACCAGAGCGGCCTGTCCCGGCTGGCCTTCGATCAGACCCAGGCGGTGGGCAGCGGCCAGAACCTGACCCAAAGCCAGGCCGCGCTGAACGCCAGCTACACCGTCAACGGCACCTCCGGCTCCAACGCCAGCAATTTTGGCATTCAGCTGGGCAGCGGCGTGTCGGCCAATCTGCTGGCGACCGGCAGCAGCAATATCTCGGTCAATGTCGATTTCGGCCAGCTCAACACCAATGCCCAGTCGCTGGCCAGCGCCTTCAATACCGCCCAGGGATCCATCAACAGCCTGCTGGGCAATCAGGTGCTGCCGAGCAATGACCCGATCGCCGCCATGCTGCCGCTGATGCTGAACCAGCAGGTGCAGAACAGCTATAGCAACGGCAGTTCGCTGATGACCATGCTGAGCCAGGTCGGCCTCAGCTACCAGAGTCCGTCGCAATACGGCTTGGGCGGCACGCTGAGCCTGAATGTCAACTCACTGCAAGCGGCGTACAACAGCGACTCCAGCGGCACGGCCAACCTGCTGTACACGGCGGCGCAATCGTTGAACTCGCTGGCCAACAGCTACACCTCGCAGGGCAGCGGCTCGCTGGTCAATGAAACCCGCGCGCTGCAGACCCAGCAGCGCACCCAGCAATTGGTGATCAACACCCCGCAAACGCCCAATACCTTCCCATTCAATCTGCAGAACCTGCTCAGCTACCCGTCCAGCAACAGCATGCTGTCCGCCCAGCAGATCAGCGGCCTCGCCATGTACGCGCTGGTGTACTCGATAGGCGCGCCGTACGCGCTGAACGCGCTGCTGGTGGGCCAGGGACTGGGCCTGTCGTCCGCCGGCTTCTCCGCCACCGCCTGAACCGCTCCCCCCTTAGTTTTGCCCTTCTCGGCGTTTGCCGGTAAAATTCATCGGATGATTGGATGTTTAAACGGATTACGATGAATATTACCGCCGCGAAACGCTCGCTGGTCGACATCGCCGTCGACAATCTGGGCCTGCAACTGGAACAAGGCCGCTGGCCGGTGGGCAGCCGCATCCCCACCGAGCCGGAACTGGCCGACGAGCTGGGCATCAGCCGCAACACCGTGCGCGAGGCGGTGCGGGTGCTGCTGTACGCCGGGCTGCTGGAAGTGCGCCAGGGCGACGGCACCTATGTGCGGGCCATCGTCAATCCGGGCGAGGCGATGCGCGCGATCAGCCGCTCCAGCCTGCGCGAGCACCTGGAAGTGCGCTGCCTGCTGGAGGAAAGCGCCGCGCGGCTGGCCGCCGAGCGCGCCGGCGGCGCCGACATCGCCCGCATCGCCGCCACGCTGGAAGGATTGCGGCCGCAGGACGGCGAAACGCCGGAAAGCTACGCCGAGCGCGACCTCGCCTTCCATGTCGCCATCGCCGACGCCAGCGGCAACCAGGCGCTGGCCGGCCTCTACCACTTTTTCTCGCGCGCGGTGCGGCAGAGCGTCCAGGACTCGATCCGCGACGAAGCGCTGCCCGACCCGGACCTGGCCGCCCACGCCGCCATCTTCGACGCGATCCGGCAGGGCCGGCCGGACGAAGCCGGCCAAGCCGCCGCCGCCATCACCCGCCCGCTGCTGGCCACGCTGGACCGGCTGCTGGACAAGCAACAATAAGAAGGAAGCACGATGCAAGAAAATACGGGTCGGCCCCAAGCGATCGCCGACGAACTGTTGATCGATGACGACACCCCCTCCGCCATGCCGCAAACCGGCAGCCGCAAACGCGCGCTGCTGTTGTTGCTGGGGCTGGTGCTGGTGGGGCTCAATCTGCGGCCGGCGCTGTCCAGCCTGGCGCCGGTGCTGGCCATGGTCAGCGCCGATACCGGCCTCAGCCCGGCCATGGCCGGCCTGCTGACCACGCTGCCGGTGGCCTGCCTAGGCATCTTCGGTCCGCTGGCGCCGCACCTGGCCCGCCGCCTGGGCAGCGAAAAAACCATCGCGGTCGTCCTGCTGGCGCTGGCCGCCGGCATCCTGCTGCGCACCCAACTGGGCTTGTTCGGCCTGTTCGCCGGCTCGGCGCTGGCCGGCGCCGCCATCGGCGTGATCGGCGTGCTGCTGCCCGGCATCGTCAAACGCGACTTCGCCAGCCGGGCCGGCCTGATGACCGGCGTCTACACCATGGCGCTGTGCCTGGGCGCGGCGCTGGCCGCGGGCTTCACCGTGCCGGTGGCAGAGCACTTCAGCCATGACTGGCGGCCCGCGCTGGCCTTGTGGGCCTTGCCGGCGGCGCTGGCGCTGGCCGTCTGGTGGCCGCAGCTGAACACCCGCCACGCCGCCGGCCGCGGCCAGTGGCGGGTCAGCGGCCTGCTGCGCGACCCGCTGGCCTGGCAGGTGACGCTGTTCATGGGCCTGCAGTCGTCGCTGGCCTACATCGTGTTCGGCTGGCTGCCCTCCATCCTGATGGACCGCGGCCTGACCGCGATGCAGGGCGGACTGATGCTGTCGCTGTCCACCATGGTTCAGGTGCCGGCATCCCTGCTGGTGCCGATCCTGGCCCACCGCTGCCGCAATCAGCGTCCGCCGATCGCCATCACGCTGCTGGCGGTGATCGCCGGCCTGCTGGGCATGCTGTACGCGCCCACCGACAGCCTGATCCTGTGGGCGGTGCTGCTCGGCTTCGGCCAGGGCGGCCTGTTCAGCACCGCGCTGAGCCTGCTGGCGCACCGTTCGCCCGACCAGCACGTGGCGGCCAGCCTGTCCGGCATGGCGCAGGGCATAGGCTATATGCTGGCCTCGATGGGCCCGTTCGCCGTCGGCCTGATCCGCGGCCACAGCCATGAGGCCTGGCCGCTGGCGCTGCTGTTCAGCCTGATCGCCGCCGCCGCCTTCTGCGTCGGCATGCTGGCCGGCCGCAAGCGGCTGGTCGGCGTCAAGGCCGAACCGGTCTGATCCCAGCCTTCCCATGACAAAGCCCCGCCGTTTCGGCGGGGCTTTTTCTCATCCAGCCAAACGACTTACCTGGGCCGGGCGATGATGCCGTAGCGCGCCTGCAGCGCCGGCAAGGTTTCGGTCGCCAGAGGCAGCCCGGCCTCGCCCACCTGCAGCACGGCGGGCAGCGACGCCGCGTCGCCGTCCCAGTCCGGCAGCGCCTCCTCCAGCACCGCGGCCAGGTCGCGGTCGTCCACCGCGGCCAGCTCGCCGCCGATCTCCAGCAGCAGCATGCCGTCCGGCGTCAGCCAGGCCGCGCGCGCCGGCACGTCGTCGTCGTAGGGCACGGTGCTCCAGCCCTTGGGCGTGCGCCGCGCCGCCAGGGGAGCGGCGTCCAGCTGCACATACACTTTTTGCGGGCCGTTCTGCACATAGCAGCGGCCCTGGCCGTCTCGGCTGTAATTGCGGTTGAAGAACTCCACCATCCCCTCATGCTGCAGCCTAGCGTCCTTGATCCACCACTGGCCCCGGGCGTCCAGCCGCAGCCAGCCGAACACCGCCGGCACGTTCGGCCACTTGGCCAGCGCCGCCAACACCATTTCGTCCATCGCTTCTCCTTCCGCGGGTTCGTCCCGCTTGTTCCGCCGCTAGCCTATGGCGCGCAGCACCCTCAGCGGCGGCGTTCTCGTCACCTTGCCCACCAGCGGCCAGCCAGCCAGCGTCACCACCAGCACCCCGCCGGCCATCCCCAGCGGCAGCAGCCACCAGTTGAGCAGCAGAGGCAGGGAAAACAGTTTCACCGCCGCCAGCACGCCGATGCCCATCGCCCCCAGCGCCGCCAGCAGGCCGGACACCGCGCCCAGCCACACCAGCTCGGCCAGCACCACGCTGCGCACCTGCCTGCGCGACGCGCCCAGCGCCCGCATCAAACCCACGTCGGCCAGCCGCTCGTCGCGGGTGGCGGTCAGCGACGCCCACAGCACCAGCACCCCGGCCGCCAGCGCCAGCAGGAACATCGCCTCGATCGCGCGCGTCAGCTTGTCCACCATCGCCCTGACCTCGGCCAAGATGCTGCCCACGTCTATCACCGTCAGATTGGGGAAGCGCTCCACCAGTTGGTTGGCGAAGGCCTCGTCCGCCGGCTCCAGGCGGAAGCTGGTGATCCAGCTGGCCGGCTGCCGGCTGAACTGGCCCGGCGTGCCGATCACGAAGAAATTGACGCGGAAGCTGTCCCAGGGCACTTCGCGCAAGCTGGTCACCTTGGCGCGGTAGGCAGTGCCGGCCAGGTCGAAGGCCAGCGTGTCGCCCAGCTTGATGCCCAGGAGATTGGCCAGGCCCTTCTCCACCGAGAATTGCGGCTTCACCCGCTTGCCCTCGTCCCACCACTTGCCGGACACCACCTGATTGCCCGGCGGCGGCTCGGCGCGCCAGGACAGGTTGAACTCGCGCTCGGCCAGGCGCCGCGCCTGCTCGTTGTCATAGCTTGCCGGACGCACCGGCTGCTCGTTGATGGCGATCAGCCGGGCGCGCACCATCGGCGCGAGCTCGGGCTGCGGCCGCCCGGCCGCGGCGAACGCGTCGCGCACGCCGTCCAGCTGGTTGCCCTGGATGTTGATCACGAACTTGTTCGGCGCGTCGGCCGGCACGCTGCGCTGCCAGGCGCCGATCAGGTCGTCGCGCACCACGGTCAGCGTAAGCAGCGCCATCAGCCCCACCGACAGCGAGGCGATCTGCAGCACCGCCAGCCAGCGCCTTCGCGCCAGATTGGCGATGCCGAAGCGCCAGCCCACCTTGCCGCCGCGCGGCAGCCGGCGCAACAACAGCACCAGGCCCAGCGCCAGCGCGCCGGACACGCCGAGAAAACCCAGCATCGCCGCCAGCAGCCAGCCGGCCAACGACCACTCGCCCACCTGCCACGAAGCCAGGCCCAGCAACGTGGCCAGCGCCAGCACCGGCGCGATCACGCCCTGACGCGTCGGCGGCAGTTCGTTGCGCAGCACCGCCGCCGGCGACACGTCGCGTATGCCCATCAGGGGCGGCAGCGCCAGGCCGGCCAGCAGCAGCTGCGCCGCCAACGGGCCTATCAGCCAGGGCTGCCAGCCCGGATCGGGCAGAATCTCGCCGACATAGCCGCTGAACAGCCGCATCAGCCCCAGTTGCACGCCGAAGCCGGCCAGCGTGCCGATCAGTCCGGCCAGCAGCCCCACCAGCGCGAACAGGCCGACGAACAGCCCCCATACCTCGCCGGAGCCCAGGCCCAGGCAACGCAGCACCGCCACCTGCTGCCAATGGCGCTGCAGGTAGCGGCGCACCACCAGCGCCACCGCCGAAGCGGCCAGCGCCACAGTCAGCATCGCGGTCAGGCCGAGAAAGCGCCGCGCGCGCTCCAGGCCGGTGCGGATTTCCGGCCGCATCTCTTCCACGTTTTCCAGCCTGGCGCCCTTGGGCTTGTGCGCGCGCAGCCAGGCGCGGAAATCGGCGATTTGGCGGTCCTCGCCGGCGAACAGCAAGCGCCAGCGGATGCGGCTGCCTTCCTGCACCAGGCCCGTGGCCGGCAGGTCGGCGCTGTTGAACATCAGCCGCGGCACGAAATTGTAGATGTCCATGCTGCCGTCCGGCTCGCGGACGATGACGCCGGCCAGCTTCAACTGGGCGTTGCCGACGCCGATCTCGTCGCCCAGCTTCAGCTTGAGCCGGCTGATCAGCCTGGCGTCGGCCCAAGCGGTGCCGGGCGCCGGCTGCAGCTGGCCGCTTTTCTCGCCGCCGTCGGTCAACCGCACCGTGGTCTCGCCGCGCAGCGGATAGCCCGAGCTCACCGCCTTGTACTGCGCCAGCGTCGCCTGTCCGCCGGCGAACACCATGGACGGGAAGGTGATGTTGTCGGCGGTCTGCAGGCCGCGGCGCTTCGCCTCGGCCCGCACCGCGTCCGGAGCCGTCTCGTTGCCGGAGAGCACCAGGTCGGCCGCCAGCAGCTGGGTGGCCTGGGTGGTCAGCGCCTTTTCCACCCGGTCGGAGAAAAAGGCGACGCTGCTCATCGCCGCCACCGCCACCAGCAGCGCCAGGCCGAGGATGGTCAGCTCCCCCGCCGCCAGCTCGCGGCGGATGAAGCGGGAAACGAAACGGAAACGTCCAAACATGGTCATTCGGCTCGCGCTCCGTTCAGCTTGCCGTCCACCAGCCGGTAGATGGCGTCGCAGCGGCTGGCCAGCTCGTTGTCGTGGGTGACCAATACCAGCGCCGTGCCCTGCTCGGCGTTCAGCTGGAACAGCAGGTCTATGATCTGGCGGCCGGTGTGCGGATCGAGATTGCCGGTCGGCTCGTCGGCGAACAACAAGCCGGGGTGGATGACGAAGGCGCGCGCCAGCGCCACCCGCTGCTGTTCGCCGCCGGACAGGTGGCGCGGATAATGGCCAAGCCGCGCCGCCAGCCCCACGCGCTCCAGCATCCGCTCCGCCGCTTCGCGCGCGTCGTTGCGCCCGGCCAGCTCCAGTGGCAGCATGACGTTCTCCAGCGCGGTCAATTGCGGCAAGAGCTGGAAGTTCTGGAACACGAAACCCACCTTGTCGCGCCTGAGCAGCGCGCGGGCGTCTTCGTTCAGCCGCGACAGCGGCTTGCCGAACAGCGCCACCTCGCCGTCGCTGGGGTGGTCGAGGCCGGCCAGCAGCGACAGCAGCGTGGACTTGCCCGAGCCCGAGGTGCCGACGATGGCCACGCTCTCGCCGGAATACAGGGTCAACGACGCGCTGCGCAGGATGTGCAGCACGTCGCCGCGGAAATGCACTTGTTTCGCCAACTCGCTGGCGGCCAATACCGCCTTCTTTTTCTCAGGATGGTTCATGCGTTCTATCGTCTGCAAAATGCTGTTCCCCTTGTTGCTGCTGTGGCAGCTGCCCGCCTTCGCCGCCACGGTGCTGGTGTTCGGCGACAGCCTGTCGGCCGGCTACGGCCTGGCGCCGGGCCAGGGCTGGGCGGCGCTGCTGGCGCGCGATCTCGCGCCACGGCACCAGGTCGTCAACGCCAGCGTCTCCGGCGAAACCAGCGCCGGCGGCCTGGCCAGGCTGCCCGACGCGCTCGCCCGCCATCGGCCCGACGTGCTGGTGCTGGAGCTGGGCGCCAACGACGGCCTGCGCGGCCTGCCGATGGCCGAGATGCGGCGCAACCTGCAGCGGATGATAGATCTGGCCCAGGCCCGCAAGGCCAAGGTGCTGCTGGTGGGCATGGCGCTGCCACCCAACTATGGCCCTCGCTACGGCGCCGAGTTCCGCGCCGTTTATGACGATTTGGCCCGGCGCAATCGCCTGGCCTACGTGCCGCTGCTGGTCGAGGGCTTCGCCGGCGATCTGAGCGCCTTCCAGCCTGACGGCCTGCATCCCCGCGCGGAGAAGCAGGCCACCATGATGCGCACGGTCAAGGCAAAACTACCAGTGAAATAATGCAACAAAGCCATTGACTGGTTATTGTTTTAAATAGAAGAATAAGCATATCGCATAACCATACGACGATCCGCCAATCTGCTTCCGCCGCGCAGCCGGAACCAGACCGAACGGCCGTTGCCGCGCCATGCCCCAATCCCCCTTGCTCAGCCGTATCACCCGCCCCTACCGCGGCCTGCCGCCCAGCGTCTACATCCAGGTCGTCTGCAGCTTCATCAACAACGTAGGCGGCATTTCCAAGCTGTTCCTGCCGCTCTATCTGCGCGAGAACTACCACCTGCCCTATAGCCAGATCGGCATGCTGATGGCCTTCTACGGCGCCGGCATGCTGGCCGGCTCGCTGAAGGGCGGCAGCCTGAGCGACCGCTTCGACAGCCGCGCGCTGGGCGTGCTGGCCCTGGCCGTGTCCGGCCTGTGCATGGCCGCGCTGGCGTCGCAGATTCCGGTATGGCTGTTCATGCCGCTGCTGGTGCTGTCGGGCATGGCGGACGGCGGCTTCCGGCCGATCAACCAGCGGCTGGCGCTGGAACCCTGTACCCCGCAGCAGCGCCCGGTCGCCCAAGGCATGATGCGGGTGGCGTTCAATCTGGGCGTCGCCATCGCCGGCATCACCAGCGGCTTCCTCGCCGCCTACGGCTACCAGTGGGTGTACGCGGCCAACGCCGCCGGCACGTTGCTTGGCACCTGCTGGATGGCCTGGTCCTACAGCCGCCAGCGGGAAGATACCCGGCCGCAGCGTCGACAGGCCGGCAACGAAGGCCCGCTGGCCGGTCCCTGGCGCGACGCCAGCTTTTTGCGGACCATCTTCGCGCTGGTGCTGGTCACGCTGGCCTTCGACCAGATGTATGTGACGCTGGCGCTGTTCCTGCGCGAGCACTACCAGCTGGGTCCGCAATGGGTGGGCTATCTGTTCACCATCAACGGCCTGATGGTGGTGGCGCTGCAGATCCCGGTCAGCCGCCGCATCCTGCGCTGGGGGCTGGCGCGCAGCACCCAGCTGGGCGTGCTGCTGACCGGCTGCTCCTTCCTGTGGCTGAACGCCGGCCACGGCGCGCAGTGGGCGGTGCTGATGATGGTGACGCTGACCTTTGGCGAGCTGCTGCTGTCGCCCAGCTACGCGCAGCTGGTGATGCATCGCTCGGAGGGCCGCCTGCGCGGCAGCTATCTGGGGCTTTACAACGCCGCCTGGAACGGCCGGACGCTGGTGGCGCCGGCGCTGGGCACCGCGCTGTACGGCCAGCTGGGCGGCGCGGCGCTGTGGTGGCTGTGCGCGCTGGCCGCCTGCCTGAGCGTGGCCATCCAGCACGGCGCGCTGAAAACCATGCTCTCCCCCGCGGCGGCAAGCCGCTAGGCGGCTCGCGCCCCGGCCTCGCGCGGGGTGGCCGATAAAACAACACCCCGCCGGCTTGCGCGGGCGGGGTGCGGAACGGAATCCGGATCAGTCGCGGATTACAGGTCCTTGGCGTTCTCGGCCAGGTAGGAAGCCACGCCTTCAGCGGACGGCTTCATGCCCTTCTTGCCCTTGTTCCAGCCAGCCGGGCACACTTCGCCGTGCTCTTCGGTGAATTGCAGCGCGTCGACCATGCGCAGCATTTCGTCGACGTTGCGGCCCAGCGGCAGGTTGTTCACCACTTGGTGCTGCACCACGCCGGACTTGTCGATCAGGAAGGAGCCGCGGAAAGCGACGCCGCCGTCGGCTTCAACGTCGTAGGCCTTGCACAGGTCGTGCTGGATGTCGCCGACCAGGGTGTAGCCGACTTGGCCGATGCCGCCCTTTTCCACCGGGGTGTTGCGCCATGCGGCGTGGCTGAACTGGCTGTCGATGGACACGCCGATCACTTCCACGTTCTTGGCCTTGAAGTCAGCCAGGCGGTGGTCGAAGGCGATCAATTCGGACGGGCAGACGAAGGTGAAATCCAGCGGGTAGAAGAACACCACGGCGTACTTGCCGGCGGTGGCTTGCTTGAAGGAGTAGTTGTCTACGATCTCGCCATTGCCCAGCACGGCGGAGAAAGTCTTTTCACCAGCGAAGAACGGGGCTTGCTTGCCAACGAGTACGGCCATTTGGATCTCCTTGAAAGTCTTGGTATGACAACGCGTCCCTGATCGGGCATCGGGAAACGTCGGGGGAATGCGAGGCTTTATAAAACAACCGCGTCGAACCGGCCAATTGTAATTCCATATGATGGCAATTAAGTTTCGCAATGCCATCGAATCCAGCAGGCCGCAAACCCTATGTGGGGACGATCGCGGCCGATTCAAGCGTCGAAGGACAAGGCCGGGGGCTCGTCCCGGCCCCGCCCTCCAGCTCGCCGTGCTGCAAAATCCGCTCCCGCAGCCACGCCAGTCCGGGGTCGCCGTCGATGCGGGCATGCCAGATCAAGGCGTAGGCGTAGCTGTCGATCTCGAATGGCAGTTCGAACGCCAGCAAGCCGAATCGTTCCCGCAATCCGCTCCCCAGCCTGGAGGGCAGGCTCATCAGCAGATCCGTGCCCTCCAGCGCGCTCAGGCTGCCGATGAAGCCAGTCGCATGCAGCGCGATATCCCGCCTGCGGCCCAGCCGCTCCAGCGCTCGGTCCACCAAGCCCTGGTTTTCCTTCAGAAAAGTCGCGTCGACATGTCCGCAGGATAGATAGTCGTCCAGATCCAGCGAACCGCCCCTCGCCTTTCCCGACAGCGGATGGTCGCGGTGCATCACGCCGATGAAGCGCTCGCGGAACAACTCCCGGTAGTGGAACCCCGCTCCCGGCGGTGTCCATCCCCAGAAACTCAGATCCAGCTCTCCCGACTCCAGCTGCGACAACACCTTGTCGCCGACCGGCTGCAGGGAAAGCCTGACGCCCCTCGCCTCGCGCCGCAGCCCGCGCAGCAAAGGCGGCAACAGCGTCGCCTCGGTGTAGTCGCTCACCGCCAGGCGGAAACTGCGGCTGGCGGTGGCCGGGTCGAAAACCGGCGGCTGCAGGATGGCGCAGACGCGGGCCAGCACATCGTTCACCGGCGCCACCAGCTGCTCGGCCCGCGCGGTCAGCACGAATCCCTCCTTGCCGCGGATGAACAGCGCGTCGTTCAGCAATTGGCGCAAGCGCCCCAAGGCATGGCTGACCGCCGGCTGGCTCAAGGCCAGTTGCTTGGCGGCCCGCGTCACCGAGCGCGTTTCAGCCAGCGTCGAGAACAGCACCAGCAGGTTCAAGTCCTCGCGCAGAAGATGCATCAAATGAATATCCCGGTTCATATTTGTGCATTTTACGCGCCCTGATGCCGGTAGCAATATAACGCCTGCATAACCATTCATGGCAGAACGGCATGACCCCACGCCCCCGCATCGCCCCGCCCACCCCATCCGTCCCGCCGCGCAAACCGGCCTTGCTGATCCTGCTGGCCGCCAGCCTGCAGCTGGCCGGCTGCGCGGTCGGACCCGACTTCCAGCGTCCGTCCATCCCGCCGCCCGCTTTTCGCCTGCCGGACAGCGCCTCAGCGACGCAAGCCGGCGCAGCCGCCTCCCGCCCCATTGACGCCCGGTGGTGGAAGCTGTTCAACGACCCCGTGCTCGACTCGCTGCAGCAGCTGGCCGCGCAGGGCAACCTGGATCTGAAGATCGCCGAGGCCAGGTTGGCGCAGAGCCGCGCCCAGCTCGGCATCGCGGAATCCGCCAACCTGCCCAGGCTGGGGCTGGGCGCCCAGTATTCGCGCGAAGCGATCAGCGGCGAAGGACCGCTGGCCAGGCTCGGCGCGCCGAATACGCCGCACAATCTGCGCCAGGCCGGACTGGACAGCAGTTGGGAACTGGACATCTGGGGCTACAACCGCCGCTTGCGGGAAGCCGCCTACGCCGGCCTGGACGCCGCGCGGATGCGCAGCGAAGGCGCCAGGGTGATCCTGGCGGCCGACATCGCCCGCAACTATCTGCTATTGCGCAATGCGCAGGCCCAGCTGGATATCGTCGAACACAACCGGCAGTCGGCGCTCAAACTGCAGGAGCTGACCCAGCGGCGCGCCCAGCATGGCGTCGCCACCCGCTACGAAACCGCCGCCGCCAGCGCCCAGCTGGCGGTCTTCGAGGCGCAGCTGCCGCGGCTGCGCCAGCAGCGCGCCGCGTTGATGAACGCGCTGGCGCTGCTGCTGGGCGAGCCGCCCCATGCGCTGGAAGCGCTGCTGGCGCCGCCCTCCGGCCTGCCACCATTGCCGGGCGAAGTTCCGGTGGGCCTGCCGTCCGAGCTGGCGCGCCGCCGGCCCGACATCCTGCTGGCCGAAGCGCAGCTGCGCGAAGCCACGGCGGCGATAGGCATGGCCCAGGCCGACTTCTACCCCCGCGTCCGCCTGAACGGCAGCTTCGGCTACCAGGCGCTGGAGGCCAGCGACTTCGGCAGCTGGTCCTCCCGCTTCTTCTCGGCCGGCCCGTCCTTCTACCTGCCCATCTTCGAAGGCGGCCGGCTCAGCCGCAAGCTGGAGCTGAGCCAGGCCAAGCAACAGGAAGCCGCCGTGGCCTACCGCCAGACCGTACTGCGCGCCTGGCACGAGGTAGACGACGCGCTATACGCCTATTCCAGCGAGCAGGCGCGGCAAATCCAGCTGCAGCGGGCCTTCGAGCAGCAGAGCATCGCGCGCGACGCGGCCTTGCAACGCTACCGCGAGGGCGCCAGCCATTTCCTGGCGGTGCTCCACGCAGAGCAGGCCCTCCTCTCCAGCCAGCGCGAGCTGACCGACAGCCGCACCGGCATCGCGCTGGCCCTGGTCGGCCTGTACAAGGCGCTGGGCGGCGGCTGGGATGCCGATCTGGCCGCGGCAAGCGGGAAAGACGCGTCATGAGCGCGCCAGCCCCCTCCCCGCCGCCGCCGGCTCCTTTCGGCCCCCGCCTGATCATCGGCCTGTGCGGCGTGCTGCTGGCCACCATCATGTCCGGCCTGAACAATCGCGTCGGCGCGCTGGCGCTGGCCGATCTGCGCGGCGCGCTGGGATTCGGCGCCGACGAGGGCGCCTGGCTCAACAGCGCCTACCTGGCCGGCGAGCTAGTGGCCATGCCGTTCTCCTGCTGGCTGGCCATCACCTTCTCGCTGCGCCGCTTCCACCTGGCGATGGTGGCCGCCTTCGCCCTGCTCGCCGCGCTGCTGCCCGCCATCCACAGCCTGCCGCTTTTGCTGGCGCTGCGCTCGGCGCAAGGCCTGATAGGCGGCATGCTGATTCCGGTGCTGATGATGGCCGCGCTGCGCTTTCTGCCCTTGTCGGTCCGGCTGCACGGCCTGGCGCTGTACGCGCTGACCGCCACCTTCTCGCCCAATCTCGCCGCCTGGCTGGGCGGGCAATGGACCGACGTCTGGCGCCATTGGCCGCTGGTCTATTGGCAAAGCCTGCCGCTGGCGCTGCTGTCGATGGCGATGGTGGCCTGGGGCCTGCCCCAGGATCCGGTTCTGCTGCCCCGCCTGCGCCAGGCCAACTGGTTCGGCATGGGTTGCGCCTGCGTCGGCCTGTCCATGCTGGCGCTGGCGCTGGATCGAGGGGGGCGGCTGGACTGGTGGCGCTCAGACTTGATCTGCTGGCTGGCGCTGGGCGGCTCAGGCATGACCGCCTTGTTCCTGCTCAGCGAATGGTTCCACCCCGCGCCCTTCATCAAGCTCCAGCTGCTGGGCAAGCGGAATCTGGCCCTGGGCTTTTCCGCCTTCGTCGTGCTGCTGGTCGTGATGCTGTCGGGCTCGCTGCTGCCCGCCATCCACCTGGAGCGCGTCTGGGGCTACCGCAGCCAGCAAAGCGCCCCCATCGGCCTGATCATCGCCGTGCCGCAATTGCTGCTGGGCTCTCTGGTGGCGCTGCTGCTCTATCGCCGCCGCGTCGACGCGCGGCACGTCTTCGCGCTGGGCCTGGGCCTGATCGCGCTGGCCTGCCTTCTCGCCAGCCGCATCACCAGCGACTGGACCTGGACATACTTCCTGCTGGCCCAGGCGCTGCAAGCCGTCGGCCAGCCGATGGCCGTGATTTCCACCCTGTTTTTGTGCACCAGCGTGGTGCTGCCGCCGGAAGGCCCTTACGTGGCGGGCACCGTCAACACCCTGCGCGCGTTCGGCATTCTGCTCGGCAGCGCGGTGGTCAGCCATTTCGTCACCCTGCGCGAGCGCTTCCACAACACAGACCTGACCGACCGCCTGGGCCAGGTGGCCGGCGTCGTTCAGCTGCCCGATGGCTTGGGCGCAGGCGTGCGCCAGCAAGCGTTCGTGCTGGCGATATCCGACGCTTACTGGCTGCTGGGCGCCATCGCGCTGCTGCTCATCCTCCCCGTGCTGTGCCTGCAATACGTGCCTCCGCCCGGCAGCGCGCCGCCAGCCGCCCCCCAGACACCCTGAATCCGGAGACAAACCATGACCATGCCACGATCCGCAAAATACCTGAGCGCCGGCGTACTGCTCGCCCTCGCCGCCGCTTCCGTCCACTTGCTGAACCGCCACGAGAGCGACACCTCGGAACAAAGCACCGACGACGCCTACGTCCAGGCGGACTTCACCCTGGTGGCTCCTCGCCTGTCCGGCCAGATCAGCCGGCTGCTGGTGAAGGATCACCAATCCGTCGCCGCGGGCCAGCTGGTGGCGGAGCTGGACAATCAGGACCAGCAGGCCGCATTGGCCGCCGCCCGCGCCGACGTGCAGGCGGCCCGGGCCAATGTCGAAGGGCTCAAGGCCCAGGCCAGCCGCCAGGGCGCCGTCATCGCCCAGGCCGGCGCCGCGGTCAGCGCCGACGACGCTTCGCTGGCGCTGGCCAAGGCCAACCAGCGCCGTTATCGCGACCTGTCTTCCGATGGCTCGGGTTCGGAGCAGGACGCCCAGCAAGCCGAAGCGCAGCTGCGCATCAGCGCGGCGGCGAAAGAGCGCGACCAAGCGGCGCTGACCGCCGCCAGGCTGCAGTCCGACATCATCGCCGCCGATCTTCACAAGGCCGAAGCGGCGTTGGCGCGCAGCGAGGCGGCGCTGCACACCGCGCAGCTCAACCTCTCCTACACCCGTATCAGCGCGCCGGTGGCCGGCACCGTCGGCAGGCTGTCCGCGCGCGTCGGCAGCTATGTCACCACCGGCACTCCGCTGATGGCGGTAGTGCCCTTGCAGGCGGTCTACATCGAAGCCAACTACCGCGAAACCCAGCTCGCCTCGATACGTCCCGGCCAGGCGGTCAACGTTCAGGTCGACACCTTGCCCGGCGTCAGCCTGAACGGCCGCGTCAGCAGCCTGGCGCCGGCCAGCGGCATGGCCTTCGCCCCCATCGCGCCGCAGAACGCCACCGGCAACTTCACCAAGGTGGTGCAGCGGCTGCCCGTCCGCATCCAGCTGGACCCCGGCCAAGCAGCCTTGAAACAGCTGCGGGTCGGCATGTCGGTCCAGCCGACGATTTACACCCGCCAATCCTCGCGGGAATAAAAAAAACGGACAGCAAGCTGTCCGTTTTTCTCATGCCAGGCGAGCGAATCAGGCGCTCGGCTCGGCCTTCTGGCGCAGGCGCAGGTTCAGCTCGCGCAGCTGCTTGTCATCCACCGCGTTCGGCGCGTTGGTCAGCAGGCACTGGGCGCGCTGGGTCTTGGGGAAGGCGATCACGTCGCGGATGGATTCCGCGCCGCACATCAGCGTCACCAGGCGATCCAGACCGAAAGCCAGGCCGCCGTGCGGCGGCGCACCGAACTTCAGGTTGTCCAGCAGGAAGCCGAACTTGTTCTGCTGCTCTTCCGGGCTGATCTTCAGCGCGCCGAACACCTTCTCCTGGATCTCGGCGCGGTGGATACGGATCGAGCCGCCGCCGATTTCCCAGCCGTTCAGCACCATGTCGTAGGCGCGGGCCAGGCAGTTGGCCGGATCCGTTTCCATCAAGTCCTCGTGGCCCGGCTTCGGGCTGGTGAACGGATGGTGGCAGGCGGTCCAGCGGTCGGCTTCCTCGTCATGCTCGAACATCGGGAAGTCAACCACCCACAGCGGGCGCCATTCCTTGACGAAGTAGCCGTTGTCCAGACCGTGCTCGTGGCCGATCTTGATGCGCAGCGCGCCGATCGCCTCGTTCACCACCTTGGCCTTGTCCGCGCCGAAGAAGACGATGTCGCCGTTCTGCGCGCCGGTGCGCTCGATGATCTGCTTTAGGCCGTCGGCGGACAGGAACTTCACGATCGGGGACTGCAGGCCCTCTTCGTTCAGCTTGGTCGCGTCGTTGACCTTGATATAAGCCAGACCCTTGGCGCCGTAGATGGCGACGAACTGGGTGTAGTCGTCGATTTCCTTGCGGCTGAACGACGCGCCGTTCGGCACGCGCAGGGCCACCACGCGGCCATTGGCCATGTCGGCGGCGCCGCGGAACACCTTGAACTCTTCCGACTTCATCACGTCGGTCAGTTCGGTGAATTTCAGCGAAACGCGCATATCCGGCTTATCGGAGCCGTAGTAGAACATGGCGTCACCGTAAGTCATGCGCGGGAAGGTCGGCAGCGTCACGCCCAGCACGTCGCTGAAGATCTCCTTGGTCATGGTCTCGGTGATGTCCATGATCTGGTCCTCGTTCAGGAACGAGGTCTCGATATCGATCTGGGTGAATTCAGGCTGGCGGTCGGCGCGCAGGTCTTCGTCGCGGAAGCACTTGGTGATCTGGTAGTAGCGGTCGAAGCCGGCCACCATCAGCAGCTGCTTGAACAGCTGCGGCGATTGCGGCAGCGCGAAGAACTCGCCCGGATGCACGCGGGACGGCACCAGGTAGTCGCGGGCGCCTTCCGGGGTGGAGCGGGTCAGCATCGGGGTTTCGATGTCGATGAAGCCCTGCTTGTCCAGGTGGTTGCGCACGCCCATGGCCACCTTGTAGCGCAGGCGCAGGTTCTTCTGCATCGCCGGGCGGCGCAGGTCGATCACGCGGTTGGTCAGGCGGACGTTTTCCGACAGGTTCTCGTCGTCGATCTGGAACGGCGGCGTCGCCGCGGCGTTCAGGATCTCGATTTCCTTGGCCAGGATTTCGATCTCGCCGGAGATCATCTTGCTGTTGGCGGTGCCGGCCGGACGCTCGCGCACGATGCCGCTGATGGACAGCACGTACTCGCCGCGGCTGCTGTCAGCCAGACGGAACGCTTCCGGGGTGTCCGGATCGATCACCACCTGCACCAGGCCTTCGCGGTCGCGCAGGTCGATGAAGATCACGCCGCCATGGTCGCGGCGGCGGTGGGCCCAGCCTTTGACGGTCACGGTTTGACCGAGGTATTTCTTGTCGATGAGTCCGCAATAATCGGTGCGCATTGGGTAAAACCTTTTTGATTGAATTCTTCGAAGTTCCCGCTAGGGGACGACATGCTTAGGGGCTAGACAGGGTGACGGCCTAGCCCTGCCGATTATGTTCATCATTCAGCCGCGGGCGCTGAGCCTGCGGCGGCGGGTTCGGAACCACCACGCCCATGGAAATGACGTACTTGAGCGCCTCGTCGACGCTCATGTTCAGCTCGCGGGTATCGCTGCGCGGCACCACGATGAAGTAGCCCGAGGTCGGGTTCGGCGTGGTCGGCACGTAAACGCTGACCAGTTCCTCGCCGTTCTCCGCGTGGCGCAGGATTTCCTGGGCCGGCGTGCCGGTCTGGAAGGCCACGGTCCAGGCATTTTGATGCGGCCAGCGCACCAAGAGCGCGTTCTTGAACGCGTTGCCGGAGTCGGACAACAGCGTGTCGCTGACCTGCTTGACGCTGTTGTAGATCGAGTTGACCACCGGCGTGCGCGACAGCAGGCCGTGCCAGAACTCCACCAGGCGGCGGCCCAGCACGTTGGCGGCCAGCATGCCGGTGCCCATCACCACCAATACCGCGAACACCACCCCCAAACCGGGGATGTGCATGCCGAACAGCTGCTCTGGGCGCCACTCGGCCGGCAGCAGCGTCAGCGTCTGGTCCAGCGAACCGATGATCAGGTTCAATACCCAAAGGGTGATCGCCAGCGGCAGCCAGATCAGCAGGCCGGCGATCAGATAGCCCTTCAGGGTCATTTTGATTTGCGGGGGAACCGACATCAGTCGCAACCGCAGCCGGCGCCGCAGCTATGGCCCCCGGAAGAGGTGGAATCGCCGGACGAGGACGAAGACGAGGAAGCGCCGCCCTTGAAGTCGGTGGCGTACCAGCCCGAGCCCTTCAGCTGGAAACCCGCGGCGGACAGCTGCTTGTTGTAGTCGGCGCTGCCGCATTCCGGACAGGCGGCCACCGGCGCGTCGCTCAGTTTCTGCAGGTGTTCCTTGGCGACGCCACAGGCGCCGCAACGATATTCATAGATCGGCATAGCTTTACTTTCCCGCCAATTGACCACAATGGCATAATACGCATGATTGCTGCACTGCACCACATCCGGAACTAAACTCAGGACAGGTCTGACTGTACAGATGCGGCCGCCAGCTTTCAAACACAAGTGCGCCGTCTGCAAACCAGCCATTATATCCGACTGAAACGGCAATACAAAAACCACTTTTACTCATTCTGCTGCAACACCGCCCTGCAACGCTATCCCGGAGGTCCAAATGGTTTACCAAGAAGGTCAGATGGAAAGCATACGCAACATTCTCGCCGGCAAGAGGGGGCTCATCGTCGGCATCGCCAACGAAGACAGCATCGCCTACGGCTGCGCCACTGTGCTGCATCAGCTGGGCGCGGAGTGCGCGGTCACCTACCTCAACGCCAAGGCCGAGAAATACGTGCGGCCGCTGGCCGAAGCTTTGCAGGCCAAGCTGGTGCTGCCGCTGGACGTGGAGCAAGCCGGCCAGCTGGAGAGCGTGTTCGCCGAGATAGAAAAGCACTGGGGCGGGCTGGACTTCATCATCCACTCCATCGCCTATTGCCCGATGGAAGACTTGCACGGCCGCGTCACCGACTGTTCGCTGGCCGGCTTCCAGCAGGCGATGCGGGTGTCGTGCTACTCCTTCATCGAGATGGCGCGGTTGGCCGAGCCGCTGATGAAGCGCGGCGGCAGCCTGATCACGATGAGCTATTACGGCGCCGACAAAGTCGTGGAAAACTACAACATCATGGGTCCGGTCAAGGCAGCGCTGGAAAGCGTGTCGCGCTATCTGGCCAACGAGCTCGGCCCCAAGCGCATCCGCGTGCACGCGGTGTCGCCCGGCCCGCTGAAAACGCGCGCCGCCTCCGGCATCGCGCATTTCGACCAGTTGATCGAGGACGCCATCGCCCGCGCGCCGCAAAATCGCCTGGTGGAGATAGAGGAAGTAGGCATGACCTGCGCCTTCCTGATTTCCGACGCCGCCAGCGGCCTGACCGGCCAGACCATCTACGTAGACGGCGGACACCACATCAAGGCTTGAGGAGAGCGGCATGATTCACGATACCCACGCATTCGACGACATCCTGCAACAGGCTCGCCAGTTGGGCGCGCTGCCGATGGCGGTGGCTCACCCCTGCAGCCGCGAATCCCTGCTGGGCGCGGTGGAGGCCGCCGACAACGGCATCGCCACCCCCATCCTGGTCGCGCCCCTGGCGCGGCTGCAGAAGCTGGCCGACGAACTGGAAGTGGACCTCCGGCGCTTTGAATGCCTGGACGTCGAGCACAGCCACGCCGCCGCCGCCCGCGCGGTGCAGCTGGCCCGCGACGGCTACGCCGACATCCTGATGAAGGGCAGCCTGCACACCGACGAATTCATGAGCGCCGCTCTGGCGCGCGACACCGGCATCCGCACCGACCGCCGCATCAGCCACATCTGGGTGATGAAGGTGGAAAGCTATCCGCGCTACCTGTTCATCACCGACGCGGCGGTCAATATCGAGCCGGACCTGATCACCAAGCGCGACATCTGCCAGAACGCCATCGACCTCACCCACGCGCTCGGCATCCCCTGCCCCAAGGTGGCCATCCTGGCCGCGGTGGAAACCATCAACCCCGACATGCGCTCGACGCTGGACGCCGCCGCGCTGTGCAAGATGGCCGACCGCGGCCAGATCACCGGCGCCATCCTCGACGGCCCGCTGGCCTTCGACAACGCCATCTCCAAGGAAGCCGCCGAGAGCAAGGGCATCGTCTCGCCGGTGGCCGGCGATCCCGACATCCTGCTGGTGCCGGACCTGGAGGCCGGCAATATGCTGGGCAAGCAGCTGACCTACCTCGCCCAGGCCGCCTCCGCCGGCATCGTGATGGGCGCCCGCGTGCCGATGGTGCTGACCAGCCGCGCCGACGACGCCAGCGGCCGTCTGGCCTCCAGCGCCATCGCCAGCCTGCTGGCTCACCAGAAGCGCCGCCAGGGAGGACGTTCATGAACCGTTGCCTGTTGGCAATCAACGCCGGCTCCGCCACGCTGAAGTTCCGCGCGTTTTCGCTGGACGGCCAGACGCTGCTGGCGCGCGGCATGGTGGACCGCTTCGGCAGCCGCGAAGCCCTGTTCTCGCTGGCCGACGCCAACGGCCAGAAGCTGGCCGAGCGCGGCCTGGCCGACGCCGCCCACGACACCGCGCTGGCGGCGGCGCTGAACGGCCTGGCCGACCAGGGCCTGGAGGCGCGGGCGGTGGCGCACCGCGTGGTGCATGGCGGCAGCCGCTTCCGCCAACCGACGCTAGTGGATGCCGACACCCGGGCGGCGCTGGACGACTACATCGCGCTGGCGCCGCTGCACCAGCCGGTCAGCCTGGCGGTGATAGACGCCTTCAGCCGGATAGATTCGCAACTGCCGCAAATCGCCTGCTTCGACACCGCCTTCCACGCCACCCAGCCGACGGTGGCCACCCGCTTCGGCATCGCACGCCACTGGCACGACGAGGGCGTGCGCCGCTACGGCTTCCACGGCCTGTCCTACGCCGCCATCGCGCGGCGGCTGCCGGAAATCGGCCTGGCCCACGGCAAGGTGGTGGTCTGCCACCTCGGCAGCGGCGCCAGCGCCTGCGCGATCGAGTCCGGCAAGAGCGTGGCGTCCAGCATGGGATTCTCGGCGGTGGACGGCCTGATGATGGGCAGCCGGCCCGGCTATATCGACCCGGAGGTGATCCTGTACTGGCAGGAGCATGAAGGCATGGGGGTGAAGGACGTGCGGCGCGAGCTGTACAAAAACTCCGGCCTGCTGGGCGTGTCGGGCGTGTCCGCCGACATGCGCGAGCTGCTGGACAGCGAACTGCCGGAGGCCCGCGAGGCGGTGGAGCTGTTCTGCTACCGCGCCGCGCGGGAAGCCGCCAGCCTGGCCGCGGCGATGCGCGGCCTGGACGCGCTGATCTTCACCGCCGGCATCGGCGAGCACTCGGCGGAAGTGAGGGCCAGGATATTGCAGCAGTTGTCCTGGCTGGGATTCGAGCTGGACCACGCGGCCAACCTCGCCCACGCGCGCCGGCTCACCGCCGCCGGCAGCCGTCTGCCGGCCTATGTGCTGCCCACCGACGAGGAAGGCGAGATGGCCCGCCAGGCGGCGCGCCTGCTCTAAGAAGCGGTTCGCTGGCCCCGCGCATCGGCGATGCGGCGTTGCAAACGGCTGCAGAATACCCGGGGAGCGCATGCGCGCTCCGCCTCCCCGGCCGTTTTCTCCTAGCCCCGCCTGCGCTGGCGAGACTTTGAACCAGCGTCAAACCTTCAGGCTCAGGCCTCGGCGGCGCTCAGCCAGCGGGTAAGCACCTGGGCGGCCAGCGCGGGCATAGCCTCGCCGTGCCGCCGGTTCTGCTCGCGCAAATCGCGCGGGTCGATGCCCGCCGCCGCCAGCTCTCCGCTGTGGCCGATCAGCCAGCGTTCCAGCTGCGCCGGCTCCACTTCCGGATGGAATTGCAAGCCAAGCGCGTAATCCTCGACGGCGAAAGCCTGGTTCGGACACAGCTCGCTGCCCGCCAGGCACTGCGCGCCGTCGGGAATGGCGAACTGGTCGCCATGCCAGTGCAGCACCGGCGCGTCGGCCAGCGGCGCCAGCGGCGACGCTTGGCCGGCATCGGTCAGACGCAGCGGCGCGTAGCCGATTTCCTTATGCCCCATCGGCGCCACCGGCGCGCCGAGCGCGCTCGCCATCAATTGCGCCCCCAGGCAGATGCCCAAGGTCGGCCGGCGCCGCCTCAGCCTCTGCTCCAGCAGCAGCCGCTCCTGCTGGAGAAACGGATACAGATCGTCGTCGCCGACGCCTATCGGGCCGCCCAGCACCACCAGCAGATCGGCCTGCTCCAGCGCCGGGCTGTCCAGCCGGTCCACGCCGGCCTCGCGGTATTCGATGCGGTAGCCGCGCATTTCCAACTGGCGGCGCAAGGACCCCAGGTCCTCGAACGCGACATGGCGGATCGCAATGGCGGTTTTCATCGGCGGCGCTCCCGTTTCTGCGTGCGGATTCATCGAGTATGCATAAGCCCCTTGCCCTTGTCGACGCGGGAAAGGACAACGCCCCCGCCGCATCGCTGCGACGGGGGCGCGGATACACAAAAGGCCCCGCGATGCGGAGCCTTTGCGTATTCTTGCAGCCTGGGCTGTCGATCGATTAGGCCATGGCCTTGATCTGGGCGGACAGACGGCTCTTGTGACGAGCAGCCTTGTTCTTGTGGAACACGCCCTTGTCAGCGATGCGGTCGATCACTTTTTCGGAAGTCTGGAACACCACGCGAGCGGCGGCCTTGTCACCGGCTTCGATAGCCTTGAGCACTTTCTTCACTGCGGTACGGAACGCAGTACGCAGGCTGGCGTTGTGCGCGCGCTGCTTAAGGGCTGTGCGTGCACGCTTGCGAGCTTGTGCGCTGTTAGCCATGAATTTCTCCTGATAGCGGAATCTGAAACCCGCGATTCTAAGCCCTAAACTCAGGTTTTGCAACAATAAACCCGCCAGCGTAAACTAGCGGGCTTGCTCAATCCGCCCAGTATCGGCCGTCAAACCAAAATGAACCTGCTCAAGGCCCTGGCTGCAGTCAGCAGCATGACCATGGTGTCCCGCGTCCTCGGCCTGGTGCGCGACACCCTGGTCGCCCGCATCTTCGGCGCCGGCATGGCCGCCGACGCCTTCAACGCCGCCTTCAAAATTCCCAACATGCTGCGCCGGCTGTTCGCCGAAGGCGCGTTCTCGCAGGCTTTCGTGCCCATCCTCGGCGAGTACAAGCAGAACAAGACCCATGAGGAAACGCGCGAGTTCGTCGCCAAGGTGACCGGCGTGCTGGGCTCGGTGCTGCTGCTGGTGACGGCGATAGGCATGCTGGCCGCGCCGGCCATCATGTGGATCTCGGCGCCCGGCTTCTACCGCGAGCCGGCCAAGGCCGCGCTGTTCGCCGACATCCTGCGCGTGTCTTTCCCCTATATATTCTTCATCTCGCTGTCGTCGATGACCGGCAGCATCCTGAACAGTTGGGGCAAATTCTCGATCCCTGCTTTCACGCCCACCTTCCTGAACCTCAGCTTCATCGTGTTCGCGCTGTGCTTCACCCATTACTTCCATCCGCCCATCATGGCGATGGCGTGGGCGGTGTTCGTCGGCGGCCTGATCCAATTGGTGTGGCAACTGCCTTTCCTCAAGCAGATCGGCATGCTGGCCCGGCCCATCCTGGCCTTCCGCGACCCGGAAGTCTGGCGGGTGATTCGGCAGATGGGGCCGGCGATCTTCGGCGTGTCGGTTGCGCAGATCTCCCTCTTGATCAACTCCACCTTCGCCTCCTTCCTGCCCACCGGCAGCGTGTCGTGGATGTATTACGCCGACCGGCTGATGGAATTCCCATCCGGCGTGCTGGGCGTGGCGCTCGGCACCATCCTGCTGCCGTCCTTGTCCAAACACGCGGCCAGCAAGTCCGACGCCGAGTTCAGCGTGCTGCTGGACTGGGGCATCCGGCTGTCGCTGCTGCTCGCGGTGCCGGCCACCGTTGGCCTGGGCCTGCTGTCCGGCCCGCTGCTGTACACCATGTTCATGTACGGCAAATTCACGCCTCACGACGCGCTGATGTCGCAGCAGGCAGTGATCGCCTATTCGTTTGGCCTCCTGGGCCTGATCCTGGTCAAAGTGCTGGCGCCGGGCTTTTACGCGCGCCAGGACATCAAGACCCCGGTCCGCATCGCAGTGACCACCCTGGTCATCACCCAGGTGATGAACCTGGCCTTCGTGTTTCCGCTGAAGCACGCCGGCCTGGCGCTGTCGATCGGCCTCGCCTCCTGCATCAACGCCGGCCTGTTGATGCACACGCTGCAAAAGCGCGGCATCTACCGGCCGGAGGCCGGCTGGAAGCCCTTCCTCGCCAAATTGTTCGTCGCCATCGCGGCGATGGCCGCCGCGCTGCTGGCCTGCCTGCAGTGGCTGCCGATAGACTGGCACGGCCACGCCTGGCAGCGCGCGCTGTGGCTGCTGTTGCTGGTCGGCGTCGGCGCGACGGTCTACTTCGCCGCCTTGTTCGCGCTGGGTTTCCGCCCGCGCCAGTTCATGCGCCGCGAGCATTGAGCCGCCAGCCTATGATTCATCAGCATTCGGTTAGAAAGTCGCAACCATGAGCCATCTCACCCCCGAACATTCGCCGTTGGGCAAGACCGTCAGCTACCAGGACCAGTACGATCCCTCCCTGCTGTTCCCGATCGCGCGCAAGACCAAGCGCGACGAGATCGGCGTGGATGAAGCCGCGCTGCCCTTCGCCGGCGTCGACATCTGGACCGGCTTCGAGCTGTCCTGGCTCAATGCCCGCGGCAAGCCGCAGGTCGGCATCGCCACCTTCCGCATCCCGGCGGCCAGCCCCAGGCTGATCGAGTCCAAGTCGTTCAAGCTCTACCTGAACAGCTACAACCAGACGCGGATGGACGGCGTCGACGCCCTCTCAGCCCAACTGGCGCGCGACCTGTCCGCAGCCGCCGGCGCGGAGGTTTCGGTCTCCATCGCGCTGCCGCAGGCCTTCGCCGCCGAACAGGTACGCGAACTGGCAGGCGAGTACATCGACGAGCTGGACATCGAGGTCGACCACTACGCGCCCTGCCCTGAGGTTCTCAAGGCCGACGCCGCCGACATCGTCAGCGAAACCCTGTGCAGCAATCTTTTGAAATCCAACTGCCTGGTCACCGGCCAGCCGGACTGGGGCAGCGTATCCATCCGCTACACTGGGCCGAAGATCGACCGCGAGGCGCTGCTGAGATATCTGATCGGCTTCCGCCAGCACAATGAATTCCACGAGCAATGCGTGGAACGCATCTTCGTCGACGTGCTGCGCGCCTGCGCGCCAGAGAAGCTCACCGTCTACGCCCGCTACACTCGCCGCGGCGGCCTGGACATCAATCCGTGGCGCAGCAATGCGGACGCCGCGCCGACGGACAACGTCCGCGCCGCGCGGCAGTAAGCGGCCCGGCCGGCCAAAACAAAAGGGATGCCAAAGAGCATCCCTTTTTTGCGGACCAGGCCCGGCCTCAGAACGGCGCCGGCGCCTCGAATTCCATCTCCTCGAAAGTCACCGGGTGGCGCAACACCAGCCTCGACGCGTGCAGCAGCAGGCGGTCGGCCTTGGCCTGCGCCTCCGGCGGCGCGTAGATGTCGTCGCCGAGGATGGGGTGGCCGGATTCCAGGTTCAGCATGTGCATGCGCAGTTGGTGGGCGCGGCCGGTTTGCGGATCCAACTCCATCCGGCTGATGTTGCGGCCGGTGTCGCGCAGAATCACCCGGTAATGGGTAATGGCTTCCTTGCCCTCGTCGAAATCCACCTTCTGCCGCGGCCGGTTCGGCCAATCGATGATCAGCGGCAGATCCACCGTGCCGCTATTGCTCTCCACGATGCCGTCCACTACCGCGATGTAGCGCTTCTTCACCTTGCGGTCCATGAAGGCGATGGACAAGGCGCGCTGCATCTCCGGGCCGCGGCCCATCACCACCAGGCCGGAGGTGTCCATGTCCAGGCGGTGCACGGTCAGCGCGTCCGGGTAGACCTTCTGCGCGCGGCTGATCAGGCAGTCGGCCTTGTCCTCGCCTCGTCCCGGCACCGACAACAGGCCGCTGGGCTTGTCCAGCACCAGGAGGCAGCTGTCGGCGTAGATCACGGAAAGGCCGGTGTCCGGCGGCGGGTTGTAGTGTTCCAGATTGTGTCTTTGCATTGAAAACGGCTTTTAAGAAAAACGATTTGGCGGCGATTATCGGCGTTAAAGCCTTGCGCCACAAGCTGTTACCGTCTTTTCTCCGCGGCGCTGTCACTTGAAATCCCGCCCGGCAGCCATCACCCTGTTCAGACAAGACGACAAAGGACGCATCATGACGGAACGATTCTATCAAGACCCCTACCAGACCCGCCTGGCCACCCGCGTGCTCAGCCACGACGACGCCGGCCTGACGCTGGAAGACACGCTGTGCTATCCCCTGGGCGGCGGCCAGCCCGGCGACAGCGCCACGCTGACGCTGGCCGACGGCGCCATGCTGCGCATCGCTGACACCCGCCGCGACCGCGACACCCGCGCCATCCTGCACCAGACCGAAGGCGACACCCGCCTCGCGCCCGGCGCGGAAGTGACGCTGGAGCTGGACTGGGAGCGCCGCTACCGCCACATGCGCATCCACACCTGTCTGCATTTGCTGGGCGTGGTGATCAAGGCCGGCGTCACCGGCGGCAATATGACTGCGGAATCGGGCCGGCTGGACTTCGCGCTGCCGGAAGGCATGGAGCTGGACAAGGAGCATATCGAGGCCGAGCTGAACCGGCTGGTGGCGGCCGACCTGCCCCTCGTCGTGAAAATGACCAGCGGCGAAGCGCTGAAGGCGCAGCCCGAGCTGATCCGCACCATGTCGGTGACGCCGCCCTTGCACCTGCCGGAGATCCGGCTGATCGAGGTGGAGGGGGTGGATCTGCAGCCCTGCGGCGGCACCCATGTCGCGCGCACCGGCGAAGTGGGCCGGGTGCGGGTGAAGAAGATAGAGAGCAAGGGGGCGCGCAACAAGCGGGTGGTGGTGGAGCTGGCGGAATGAGCCGGGAAACCGTCATCGGCAGCGTGCTGGCGGTATTGACCGGCAAAGCCGTGCCCTTCGCCCGCCCCGGCGCGGTCAGCGCCATCGCCAAGCAGCCGCTGGCTGGACGCGCATCCGTGGGCGCGCTGGGCCTGGCTGGCGACGAGCAAGGCGATCCGCGCTACCACGGCGGCCCGCACAAGGCAGTGCATCTGTACGCCTTCGAGCATTACACCCGCTGGCGCGACGAAATCGGCCCGCGTCCGGCGCTGGAGCAACCCGGCGGCTTCGGCGAAAACCTGAGCACGCTGGGCATGGACGAGGCCACGCTGTGCTTGGGCGACCAATTGGCAATCGGCTCCGCGGTGCTGGAGATCTCCCAGGGCCGCCAGCCTTGCTGGAAGCTCAATCACCGCTTCGACCAGCGCGACATGGCCAAACGCTTGCAGGACAGCGGCCGCACCGGCTGGTACTGCCGGGTGCTGCGCGAGGGCGACGTCGGCGCCGGCGACGACATCCGCCTGCTGGCGCGCCCGCATCCGGAGTGGACGCTGGCGCGGCTGGCCGATGTCTTCTACCGCCGCGGCCTGGAGCGGGCGTTGCTGCTGGAGATCGCCCGGCTGCCGCTGGTGGAGTCCTGGCGGCAGCTGATCGAGAAAAGGCTGGAAAGCGGACAGCTGGAAGACTGGAGCCGCCGGCTGGACGGCTAGGCAAGCAAAACGGGGACCGAATCGGTCCCCGTTGCTATTTGGCGGATGCCGCGCTCAGCGGGCGTCCAGCGCCATTTCGTGCTCCGGATGCTCCGGCTTCTCGTCCAGCGTCATCCGGTGCAGCCACGGCGCGATGATGATGGTCACGATCGCGATCGCGCCGGTCACCACGCCGATCTGGGTGAACACGCGGCTATAGATCTCCAGCGTGGCCAGCGGGCTGGTGACGTTGTCCGGCGCGGCGGTCAGGCCCGCCACCCAGCCGGCGATCACCGACGACGCGGCCGAGGTCAGAAACCATGCGCCCATGATGAATCCCATCAGACGCTGCGGCACCAGTTGCGCCACCATCGCCAGGCCCAGGCCGGAAATCAGCAACTCGCCCACGCTCTGCAGCAGATAGCTCAGCACCATCCAGTTGGACGACACCAGGCCCTGGGCGTTGGCGTACTTGGCGCCCAGCGGCAGCACCAGAAAGGCGGCGGCGCACAGCACCATGCCGATCGCGAACTTGTGCGGCATCGGCAGGCGGTTGCCCAGCTTGTTGTAGCAGACCGCCAGCAGCGGGCTGGCCAGCATGATCCAGAACGGATTCAGCGACTGGAACTGCTCCGGCTGCACCGGGATGCCGAACAGCGTGTGCTCGGTATTGTGGATGGCGAAGAAGTTCAGCGACAGCGGCATCTGGTTGTACAGCACGAAGAACACGGTCGCCTGCAGCATCAGGATGGCGGCCACGATCATCTTCTTGCGCTCCGCGCCCTTCAGCAGCAGCGTTTCCTTGACGTACAGACCCACCACGCCGATGGACAGCACGGCCAGCACCACATTGGCGATGATCTCGTGCTTCAGCAGCAGCGCGGCCGCGCCGCAGGCGACGACGATGCCGGCCAGCACCGCCAGCCAGGTGGACAGCTTGGGCGTGCGGAAATCGGCGTCGGAGCCGTAATCCTTGACCCAGCCCTGCATGAAAACGAAGTTGACGACGGTGATCAGCATGCCCACCACCGACAGCGCGAAAGCATGGGCGTAACCGAAACGGTCGGCCAGCCACGGCGTGGCCAGCATCGACAGCAGCGAACCGATATTGATCGCCATGTAGTACATGGTGAAGGCGCCGTCCAGGCGGGGATCGTTCTCCTCGTAGCACTTGGACAGCAGCGACGACGGGTTGGCCTTGAACAGGCCGTTGCCCACCGCGATGGTGCCCATGCCCAGGTAGAGCAAGCTGATGTGGTCGGCCGACGCGGTCACCATCGCATAGCCTGCGGTCAGCACCAGCGCGCCCAGCAGAATGGTGCGCTTGGTGCCCAGCACCTTGTCGCCCAGCCAGCCGCCGACGGCGATCAGGCCGAACACCAGCGCGATGAAGGACGAAAACAGCGTGAAGGAGTCGGCCTCGCGCAGGCCCAGGGCCTTCACCAGGTAGACGGCCAGGATGCCCTGCAGGCCGTAGAAGCCGAAACGCTCCCAGAATTCGATCGAGAAGATCAGGTAAAACGGCTTGGGCTGGCGCAAGGGATTGAGCGCAGACGACGTCATTATGGGTTCCTTGTAATCAGAACTGCCGCGGACCCGGGAAAAAATCCTGCATGGCGGAATGACGGAAAGACAGACACCCGCGGCGCCGGCCATCGCCAGTCACGCCAGGGTGAGACAGACAGTGGTCACTACTGAAAAATAAGGCAAACTCTTGCCATCATTCGAAAAAGCACGACAAATAGCGCTTTTGCTCTATGAAAGATAGCGTTCAGGAACTATTGATGAACGAAGTAGTCGGACCTGTCAATGCGGGGAGAAGAAATCAGGGGCAAATACCCGCATGGCAAGGACGGGATTCGAGAATGCGACAGTATTTTACAAATCAGAATGCTGCTAAATCGATTATTAAAAGAATAAATACAATCCATTGACATATTTAAGCAATATAATTGCTTTTATATCAAACCAACATCTATTCTCCGCCAACTCCAGCCCTCATCTACACAAAGCCGCCAGCCTGCGGTCCAGCTCGCCTCCCCGCCGACGCAAGGCATCGACGAAACGCAGCGGCAACGGCGACGCCGGGCGGAACTGCGGCAACACCAGCTGCACCGAAAATGGAATGGCCTCGGCCAGCGGCCTTACCGCCACCCCTCTTCCCGCCTCGGCCAGCGCCGTCAAAGGATTGACGATGGCCACCCCCAGGCCCAGCCTCACCATCTCGCAGACCGAGGCCGCGCTATGGCTGGACAACTGCAGCCGCCGCGCCACGCCTTCGCGCGCGAACCAGGCGTCCACCTGCTGCCGGTAGCTGTCGCTGGCGGCCAGGCTGATGAAGGACAGGCCGTCGAAATCGCGCGCGTCCAGCCTGCGCTTTTCCGCCAGCGGATGCCCCGCCGGCAGCACGCACAGCTCGTCCCCCTGCCATAGGGGCTGCGCCAGGCAGCCGGCCGGGGCCTGCTGCTGCTCAGTCAGGCCCAGGTCGAAGCGCTGCGCGGACAACCATTCCTCCAGCCACGGCGACTCCTGCGGGCTGATGTCCACTCCCACGTCGGGAAAATCGGCGACGAAGTCGGCGCAGGCCGCCGGCAGCAAGGCCTGCGCGAACACCGGCAGGCAGGCGATGGCCAGCTGGCCGCCGGCGAACTGGCGAATCGCGTCCGCGCTGGCGACGATGCGTTCCAGGCCGACAAAGCTGCGCTCCACTTCAGTGAACAATTGCAGCGCCTGCTGGGTGGGCCGCAGCCGGCCGTGGCCGCGCTCGAACAGAGCCAAGCCCAATAGCTGCTCGCAACGCGCCAGCTCGCGGCTGACGGTAGGCTGCGAGGTATGCAGCAACCGCGCGGCGCCGCTGACGCTGCCGCTGGTCATCACCGCCCGGAATACCTCGACGTGACGCAGATTGATCGACACGGCCACTCCCGTTGCTTGAATTCAATCCATATCATAAATGAAAGACCTGCCAATAAATTGCTATTTTATTTTTGCAGCAAGCCGGTGGATCATTGAATGAAATCTCAACCGGAATGCCCGCCATGCACGCCTTCGACCACCGCCGACTCGCCGATATCGCCCGCCAATACGGCACCCCGCTATGGATCTACGATGCCGGCTCCATCCGCCAGCGCATCGCTCAGTTGAAGGCGTTCGACACCATACGCTATGCGCAGAAGGCCAACTCCAACACCCACATCCTGCGGCTGATGCGCGCCGAGGGCGTGAAGGTGGACGCGGTGTCGCTGGGCGAGATCGAGCGCGCGCTGGCCGCCGGCTACCGCGGCGGCGGCGAGGACGCCGACATCGTGTTCACCGCCGACGTCCTGGACCGTCCGACGCTGGCCAGGGTGGTGGCCGAGAACATCCCGGTCAACGCCGGCTCCATCGACATGCTGCGCCAGCTGGGCGAAGCCGCGCCCGGCCATCCGGTGTGGCTGCGCATCAATCCCGGTTTCGGCCACGGCCACAGCCAGAAGACCAACACTGGCGGCGAGAACAGCAAGCATGGCATCTGGCACGGCGATCTGGACGAAGCGCTGCAGGCTGTGCGCCAGTTCAAGCTGCGGCTGATCGGCATTCACATGCACATCGGCTCCGGCGTCGACTACGGCCACCTGGAGCAAGTGTGCGGCGCGATGGTGGATCTGGTGGCGAAGCTGGACTGCGACATCGAGGCTATCTCCGCCGGCGGCGGCCTGTCGATCCCCTACCGCGACGGCGAGCCGCGCATCGACACCGGGCATTACTTCCAGTTATGGGACGCCGCCCGCCGGCGGATCGCCGAGCGCCTCGGCCATCCGGTGCGGCTGGAAATCGAGCCCGGCCGCTTCCTGGTGGCAGAATCCGGCGCGCTGCTCGCCGAAGTGCGCGCGGTGAAGAATATGGGCAGCCGCCGCTTCGCCCTGGTGGATGCCGGCTTCAACGACCTGATGCGGCCGTCGCTGTACGGCAGCTATCACCACATCACGCTGCTGGACGCCGACGGCCATGAGAAAACCGGAGCCGTCGACACCGTGGTGGCCGGCCCGCTGTGCGAATCCGGCGATGTATTCACCCAGCAGGAAGGCGGCACCGTGGAAACCCGGCCGCTGCCGCCGGCATCGGTCGGCGACCTGATGGTGTTCCACGATGCCGGCGCTTACGGCGCCTCGATGTCGTCCAACTACAACAGTCGGCCGCTGCTGGCCGAGGTGCTGGTCGACGGCGCCGAAGTCCGGCTGATCCGCCGCCGCCAGACCATGGCCGAGCTGCTGGCGCTGGAAGCCTGAGCAGCCCAACGCAGAACGCAAAAAAGCCGGACGTCGTCCGGCTTTTTCGCACATTCCGTCAAACCCAGGCCGGAATCAGCCCTTCTGTTCCATCTTGTTGATGACGAACTTGACTCCCGGCACCTTCTCGGCCGCCTGGCCGGCCTGGAACATCTGCTGATCGTCGGTCATCACACCTTCGATCGTCACTTCGCCCTTCTTGCTCGACACCTTCAGGTCCAGCGGCTTCAATGCCGGCTCGGCGTCCAGCGCCTGCTTGACGCTGGCGGCCAGTTGCTCGTCGGTCGGCGCGGCGACCGCCGCGTCTTCGGCGTAGACGGCGTGGGCGGCGAAAGCGCCGGAGCAGGCCAGAGCGGCCAACAGCAGGGTGCGGCTTGCGATTCGTTTCATCGTTTTCTCCAAATTTCTCGCGACGATGGCCGTTCGGCATCCGCGCCGCCGGCCATATCCATGGGACCCGTCCATGTTAACGATGAAACTTTTCGGTTTTGTTTCAGCTCCATGACTTCACATCTGCCCGGCATCACGCCGGGCCGTCCATCAGGTTACAATCCAGACCATCTACCACGGGAAGGCCATTCGGCCCCAAGCATGAAGCAGACACTGTTCAAGAAAAGCTGGCCGCTATGGCTGGCCTTGCTGGCGCTGGCCGGCTGCACCACCACCTCGTCCGTCGTTCCCGACCGCCCGGCTCCCGGCATCCCCTCCGGCGCCGACAGCGCCAGCCCGGCCGCTCTTCCCGCCTGGAACGACCAGGCCGTCGGCGACACGATCCAAGGCCTGCGTCAAAGTTGCCGGACCCTGCAGAAGAAACCAGCCTGGAGCGGCGTCTGCCGCGAGGCAGGCGCGCTGGCGGACAATGACGCCGACGCCGCGCGCCGCTTCTTCGAAAACCGCTTCACCGCCTGGAAGCTGCGCGACGGCGGCCGCGACAGCGGCCTGATCACCGGTTACTACGAGCCGCTGCTCAACGGCAGCCTCAACCGCTCCGACCGCACGCCGTGGCCGATCTACGGCGCGCCGCGCGACATGGTCAGCGTCGACGTGCCGATGAGCCAGCGCAATCGCGGCGTGCTGCGCGCCAAACAGACCGGTCCCGGCCGGCTGGCGCTGGCCTCAGGCGGCAATATCGAAATCAACCCGGCCGACTTCCCCGCCGATCCGCGCGGCATCCGCATGAAGGGCAGACTGTCCGGCTCCCGCCTGCTGCCCTACTTCACCCGCGGCCAGATCAACCAGGGCAGCATCGCCGGCAGCGCGCCGGTGATCGCCTGGGTAGAGGACCCGGTGGAGCTGTTCTTCCTGCAGGTCCAGGGCTCCGGCCGCATCCAGCTGGACGACGGCAGCTTCCTGCACGTCGGCTTCGCCGACCAGAACGGCTATCCCTACCAGTCGATAGGCAAATGGCTGGTGGACAAGGGCGAAATGACGCTGGGGCAGGCGTCGATGCAGGGAATCAAGGATTGGCTGGCGAAAAACCCGCAGCGCCGCGACGAGTTGCTGGCGGTCAACCAGAGCTACATCTTCTTCAAGCAATTGCCCGGCGACAACGGCGGGCCGATCGGCGCGCTGGGCGTGCCGCTGACCGGCGGCTACAGCATCGCGGTGGACCCGCGCTACATCCCGCTGGGCGCGCCGGTCTATCTGTCCACCACCTGGCCCCACTCCAGCGAGCCGCTGACCCGGCTGGTGCATGCCCAGGATACCGGCAGCGCGATCAAGGGCGCGCTGCGCGCCGACCTGTTCTGGGGCTACGGCACCGAGGCCGGCATGTACGCCGGCCGGATGAAACAGCAAGGCAGCCTATGGCTGCTGCTGCCTAAGGGCTTGTCTCCCGGCGCCGCGCTGTAACGCGCATCACGGCAGACGGAGCCCAAGGGCTCCGTTTCGGTTTTCAAGCCGGCTCAGGCCGCCAGCGCGCGCGGCCGGCGGCGCACGGCGATGGCGGGAGGAAGCGAACAAGCGCTGCGGGCGCGGCCTCTCCGCCTTCCCGCTCCTCATCGCGGCTCAAGGCGGTCTCCAGCGCCCGGCTGGCCAGGAACAGCGCGCGCACCACTTCCGGCTGCCGGAGAACGGCGTGTTGCGACAACAGCTCGCCACTGAGCGGATCCACTCCAATGGCGAGGGCTTCCACTATGCTGCGGGCTTCGGCTGGCGACATCATGCAGGCTCCTCGGACTGATGGAACGACAATCCATGCCGCGAATATCGTGGCTGGACCCCGCATAGGATCGGCATTCCCGGAGCAAAGCGCACCTGTCTGTTCAGCCACCTGCGCAATGCGCGGCCAGCGCCTGGCGCACCCGCCCCTGCCCGTCCTCCAGCCAGACCACCACGCCGCTGACGCCCGGCCTCTGGCCATCTGCGAAGCGCAGATGCCGTTTCAGCGTCGTTTTGGCGCCGCTCAACGGAAAGGGACCGGCCAAGGTCCGCGCCACCGCATCGTGCCGCAACAGCCTGCCCTGGTTCTCTCCCGCGCTCACCCGACTTTGCAGTCCGTCCTCGAACAGCGCCAGCATCAGGCGCAGCGGCGGCTCGCCGGGCCCGAGCACGGCTTCGGCCTCGATGTCCACGCCGTCTCCCGCTTGCCGCCCCCTCACCCGCAGCGCGGCTCCCGCCTGCCCGCCGGGAAGGCCAGCCCTCAGGCCGTCGTAGCCGGAGAAACGCCAGTCGCGCCCATTGACCAGCATCTGTGGGGTATAAATCAGTGGCGATCCGGCCAGAGCCGCGCGCCAGCGTTGGCGCTGCGAATAATCGGGGCTGGCGAAACGGTCCCGCCAGCCCAGGCCATCCCAGTAATCGACATGGAAAGCCAGCGGCACCACCCGCTTCGCGTCCAGTCCGGCCGCGGCGAGGCCTGACAGCCAGCTTTCGGCCGGCGGACAGCTGCTGCAGCCCTCCGAGGTGTACAGCTCCAGCAAGGACGCCTGACGACCGGCATCCTGCGCGCCGCTCAAAACGCAAGCCGCGGCAGCCTGCGCCGGCGGCGCGCAGATCAACAGCATTCCAACCCAGCAAATCGCTTTCCAGCATTCCATGGCTCTCTCCCCCGCCGTTTGCAGATTAGTCGCAAACGCCTCGGGTTTCTTGCATGGGAAGGATGGATCGCCACCAGGCAGAGCGCGCGCTCATCCAAGAAAACGGCGACCGGGCAGAAATTGGCGGGCAAACAGGAAAGGGAAAGGGAAAGGGGTTGCGCTTACGCGCAACCCCTTGTATCTGGTGGGCCCCCCGAGAGTCGAACTCGGCACCAACGGATTATGAGTCCGCTGCTCTAACCAAGCATGAGCTAGAGGCCCTGAAGAGTGGGCGATTATAGCAGGGGAAAATAAAAATCCCCAAGCCCTTTATTCAAGGAGCTTGGGGATTTCCGACATTTCAAGCAGTGCGCTTATTGGCCGCCCGGCTCGCTGTCCAGGAAGCTGCGCAGACGCTCGGAACGGGTCGGATGACGCAGCTTGCGCAGCGCCTTCGCCTCGATCTGACGGATCCGCTCGCGGGTCACGTCGAACTGCTTGCCCACTTCTTCCAGCGTGTGGTCGGTGTTCATGTCGATGCCGAAACGCATGCGCAGAACCTTGGCCTCGCGCGGCGTCAGCGTGTCCAGCACTTCCTTGGTCGCGTCCTTCAGGCTGGAATACATCGCCGCGTCGGACGGGGCCAGGTTGTTCTGGTCCTCGATGAAGTCGCCGAGATGGGAATCGTCGTCGTCGCCGATCGGGGTTTCCATGGAGATGGGCTCCTTGGAAATCTTCATGATCTTGCGAATCTTCTCTTCCGGCATCTCCATCTTCTCGGCCAGTTCCGCCGGATCCGGCTCGCGGCCGCTTTCCTGCAGGATTTGACGCGAGATGCGGTTCATCTTGTTGATGGTCTCGATCATGTGCACCGGGATGCGGATGGTGCGCGCCTGGTCCGCGATGGAGCGGGTGATCGCCTGGCGGATCCACCAAGTGGCATAGGTCGAGAACTTGTAGCCGCGGCGGTATTCGAACTTGTCCACCGCCTTCATCAAGCCGATGTTGCCTTCCTGGATCAGATCCAGGAATTGCAGACCGCGGTTGGTGTACTTCTTGGCGATCGAAATCACCAGACGCAGGTTGGCCTCGATCATTTCCTTCTTGGCGCGGCGCGCCTTGGACTCGCCGGCCGACATCTGGCGGTTGATTTCCTTCAGCGCCTTGATCGACAGCATCGCCTTGTCCTGCAGATCGGACAGACGGGTCTGCTTCTCGATGATCGCGTGCTTGAAGCGGGTCAGCGCCTCGCTCCAGGCCTTGCCGGAATCGATTTCGCTTTCCACCCAGTCGGTGTTGATCTCGTTGCCGGGGAACACCTTGATGAAGTGGGCGCGATCCATGCGCACGCGGCTGACGCAGATGTCCTGGATGTCGCGCTCGTAAGTGCGGATCTCGTTGACGCGGCCGCGCAGCGACTCACAGAGGCTTTCCACCTGGCGGGTTGCGAAGCGCACCAGCATGAACTCGGTGGTGATCGCGTCCTGCAACTCCTGGTATTCCTTGCTCTGCGGACCCTTGGAGCCCAGCGCCTTGACCATTTTGTCGAACAGCATGCGCACGCCGGCGAAGTGCTCCAGCGCGTGCTGCTTCAGTTCTTCCAGATTGGCCGCGGCGTCGGCGTCGGCGTCGACCTCGCCTTCCTCGTCCTCTTCCTCTTCCTCTTCCTCGTCCAGCAGATCGTCGCTGTCCTCGGCTTCGGCGAATTGGGCTTCGTCTTCGGTCGGGGCGTTGAGGTCGATGAAACCGTCGACGACTTCGTCGACGCGGATTTCATCGCGCGACACGCGCTCCATCAACTCCAGCACCTCGGCGATGGTGCCGGGGCAGGCGGAGATGGCCTGGATCATGTACTTGAGGCCGTCTTCGATCCGCTTGGCGATTTCGATTTCGCCCTCGCGGGTCAGCAACTCGACCGAACCCATTTCGCGCATGTACATGCGCACCGGATCGGTGGTGCGGCCGAATTCGGAGTCCACCGAGGACAAGGCCGCCTCGGCCTCTTCCACGGCGTCTTCATCCGCCACCGAAGGGGTGGCGTCGGACATCAGCAAGGTTTCGGCGTCCGGCGCTTCCTCGCATACCTGAATGCCCAGACCGGCGATCATCGTGACGATGTTTTCGATCTGCTCGGCGTCGGATACGTCTTCCGGCAGGTGGTCGTTGATTTCGGCGTAGGTCAGATACCCACGCTCTTTGCCCAGGGCGATCAGCTGGCGCAAGCGTTTCCGCTGCTCTTCCAGGCTCATCACCTCTTGTTGGCTGTCCTGCACATCTTTCTGGTTTTCGGGAGAGGCCGCCATTTCGCTTCCTGCTTGAAAAAAAGCCGAAAAAAACAGTTGATTATAACACAACCACTTGAACTTTTCCGCCGAACCCGTTAGTTCGACGGCGAGAACATTTCCCGCAACAACTGGCCCATCAGAACCTTCTCCTCCGGAGTCAGTCCCTCGTGCCGGTCCTTCAGTTTTAGCCGCTCCAGTTGCTCCGCATGCAGCATTTTGATCAGCCTGGCGTTGCCGTCCTGGAACAGCTGCCGGTCGTCTTCGCTCGGGTCGGCGAACTCGTCCGGATCCTGCATCGCCTGCTGCAGCACGCCGTCGATCAAACCCTCGTACGGCGTGCCGCGCAGTCCTTCGATCAATTGCGCGGTGTTAGGCGCGTCGCCATGCTCCAGCACCCGCTCGGCCAGCATCGCGAAGCAGCCCAGCTCGTCCGACAGCGCCAGGCTGTCCGGCAGCTTGACGTCGCCCGCCCACTGCGGATTCATCAACAGCCACTTGATCAGCTTCTTGACCATGGTGGTGTTGACCACCCGCTGCGACTCCGCCGGCAGCCTGTACTCGCGCTTGCCGCCGCCGCGGCTGCCGCGCTCCGACCGCGGCGGCTTGCCGCCGCCGGTGAGCATGTCCAGCTCGTCGACGTCCACGCCGGCCATTTCGGCCAGCCGCTTGCGTATCATGTAGCCCAGCGCCGGCGCGGCGATCTGGGCCAGCAGCGGCGTCGCCTGGCGGATCAGGTCCGCCTTGCCTTCCGGCGTGCCGAGGTTGACGCCGCGGCACAGCTCGCGGGTGAAATACACCGACAGCGGCAGGCTTTCCTGAACCAACAACTGCTCAAACGCATCGGCGCCGAATTCGCGCACATAGCTGTCCGGATCATGCTCGGTCGGCAGGAACAGGAAGTTCAGCGCCTTGCCGTCCACCAGCTGCGGCAAGCTGTTCTCCAGCGCGCGCCAGGCGGCTTTCTGCCCGGCGGCGTCGCCGTCGAAGCAGAAATACACCTGCTCGGCGTGCTTGAGCAGCTTGCGCACATGCTCGCCGGTGGTGGCGGTGCCCAGCGTGGCCACCGCGTACCCGACGCCGTACTGCGCCAGCGCCACCACATCCATATAGCCTTCGACCACCAGAACCCGGTTTTTCTCCCGTATCGCCTGGCGACCCTCGTACAGGCCGTACAGCTCGCGGCCCTTTTCGAACAGCGGCGTCTCGGGCGAGTTCAGATACTTCGGCTCGCCCTTGCCCAGCACCCGCCCGCCGAAGCCGACGATGGCGCCGCGCTGGTTGCGGATCGGAAACATCAGCCGGTCGCGGAAGCGGTCGTAGCGGCGTCCGCTGTCCTCGGCCACGATCACCAGGCCGGCTTCCACCAGCTTGTCGTCCTGGTAGTTGTCGACCGCGGCTTCCAGGTTCTGCCAGCCGTCCGGCGAGTAGCCCAGGCCGAAACGGGCGGCGACTTCGCCTGACAGCCCCCGCCCCTTGCAGTAGGCGACGGCGTTGGCCGCGCCCTTCAGCTCGCGGCGGTAGAAATCGCTGGCCTGCTGCATCAGCTGCTCCAGCGACACCTGCTTCTCGCGCGCCTTGCGGCTGGCTTCCGGATTGACGTTGCGCTCGTTCGGCACCTGCATGCCGATGCCCTCGGCCAGCATCTTGACCGCGTCGATGAAGCCGATGCCCTGGTACTCCATCACGAAGCCGATGGCCGAGCCGTGCGCGCCGCAGCCGAAGCAGTGATAGAACTGCTTGCTGGGGCTTACCGTAAATGAGGGCGACTTTTCCTTGTGAAAGGGGCAGCAGGCCATATAGTTCTGCCCGCCCCGCTTCAGCGGAACGTAGCGGTCCACCACGTCGACGATGTCGACGCGGGACAGCAGCTGGTCGATGAAATCCTGCGGAATCAAATCCTGCTACCCGGGCGTCAGGCGCTCAGCTGGGCCTTGATCAGCGCGGACACCTGCGCCATGTCGGCGCGGCCGGCCAATTGCGGACGCAGCGCGCCCATCACCTTGCCCATGTCCTGCATGCCGGCGGCGCCGGTATCGGCCACCGCCTTGGCGATCAGCGCCTCGATCTCGGCCTGGGACAGCTGCTGCGGCATATAGCCCATCAGCACGTCCATCTCGGCCTGTTCCTTGTCGACCAGATCCTGGCGCTGGGCGGCCAGGTACTGGGAGATCGAGTCACGACGCTGCTTGATCATCTTGTCCACGACGGCGATGACGCCGGCGTCGTCCAGTTCGATGCGCTCGTCCACCTCTTTTTGCTTGACGGCGGCCAACAGCAGGCGGATCGCGCCCAGCTTGTCGGCTTCCTTGGCTTTCATGGCGGACTTCATGTCGTCGGTGATGCGAACTCTGAGGCTCATGTCGTGCTCACTTGGAAATCAGGCGCTGCGCGGGCAGCGGGGGAAATTCGGGAGTACAAATGGCAAAACCGCAGGCATGGCCTGCGGTCCTGCTTGATGCCGGAAAACTCTTAGTAGAGTTTCGGCGGCAGCATTTGGCTGCGGATGCGCTTGTAGTGGCGCTTAACCGCGGCAGCGTGCTTGCGCTTGCGTTCGGTGGTCGGCTTCTCGTAGAACTCGCGGGCGCGCAGTTCGGTCAGCAGGCCAGTTTTTTCCACGGAGCGCTTGAAACGACGCAGGGCAACTTCGAACGGTTCGTTCTCTTTAACGCGAATAGTCGGCATTTACTTAAGGGTCCTTAGATTTCTTTAGGGCGTGGCTAAAGCCGCCGCCTGTAAAAACAGCATTTTAGCAATGTTACTGCATTTGTAAAAGTCTGAAACGACAACGTCAGGTCATCTTGTGGTGTTTTGCGCGGTTTGGCGCGGCCAGCCTGGGCCATGAACATCACGACTTGACGGAAGAAATCACCCCCTCACTAGGAGAACTTGGCACTGCACTATAAAAACGTTTCGGCATCCGGCCGGCCAGATAGGCGGCGCGGCCAGCTTCCACGGCCAATTTCATGGCGTGCGCCATTTGAACAGGATTGCGCGCAGCGGCAATCGCGGTATTCATCAGCACGCCGTCGCAGCCCAATTCCATCGCGATCGCCGCGTCGGACGCGGTGCCGACGCCGGCATCCACGATCACGGGAACATTGGACTGCTCGATGATCAATTGCAGGTTCCACGGATTCAGTATCCCCATGCCGGAGCCGATCAGGCTGGCCAGCGGCATGATCGCGCAGCAGCCGATCTGCTCCAGCTCGCGCGCGACGATGGGGTCGTCCGAGGTATAAACCAAGACATCGAATCCCTCCGCCACCAGCACCTCGGCGGCCTTGAGGGTTTCCTTCACATTGGGGTACAGATTATTCGGGTCCCCCAGCACTTCCAGCTTCACGAAACGATGGTCGTCCAGAAGCTCCCGCGCCAGCCGCAAGGTGCGCACGGCGTCTTCGGCGGAATAGCATCCCGCCGTGTTGGGCAGAAGGTTATACCGGTTTTGCGGCAAAAAGTCCAGCAAATTCGGCTCGTTAGCGTTCTGACCCAGGTTCACGCGCCGTATCGCCGCGGTGACGATTTCGGTGCCGGAAGCGTCCAGCGCCGCCGCGGTCTGCTCGAAATCCTTGTATTTGCCGGTCCCCACCAGCAAGCGAGAGCCGTACTCTCGGCCGGCTATCACCAGTTTATCGTCCACCTGCATTCCCTTTTCTTCCATTGACGTCAGAACGGCAGGAGAGCGGACTCAGCCGCCGCCGACCGCCACCACGATTTCCAGTTCGTCGCCGTCGGCCAGCCTCGCCTCGGCGAAGCTGCCGCGGGGCACGATCTCGCCGTTGCGCTCGATCGCGATGCGCTTGCCGCCCAGATCCAGCGCGGCGACCAGCTCCGCGAACGTGGCGATGCCGGCGAAGCTTCTGTCTTCGCCGTTGATGCGTAGATTCATTTGGCTCACTTTCTCTCCACGCGCTGCACCACCGCCAGCTGGCGGACGGCCGCGAGCACGCGCTCCAGGTGCTCCACGCCCTCCACCTGCAGGCGGAAGTGGATATTGAACAGGCTGTCGCCGTCGCGGCTGCTGTCCTGGGTGTCGGCGCTCTCGATATTGGCCGAGGCCTGCGAGATCGCTGTGGCGATGTCGGCCAGCGCGCCGCGCTCGTTGCGCGACAACACGCCGACGGTGACGCCGAACATCCGGTCGCGCTGCGCCTCCCAGTTGACCTCCAGCAGCTTGTCCGGATCGGCGCGGCGCGCGTTCGGACAGCTGACCCGGTGTATCACCAGGCCCTGGCCCTTGGTGATCACCCCCAGGATGTCGTCGCCGGGCAGCGGGTTGCAGCAGCTGGACAACTGCACCATGCCCGCCTCGTTGCCACGAATGGTGATCGGACCGACGCGCACGCCCTCGCCCAGCCGCTCGCCGGCCAGCTCCAGCATCCGGCGCGCCACCACGATGGGCAGCAGCTTGCCGGCGCCGATCTCGGCCAGCGCGTCGTCGAAACCATGCATCTTTTCGCCGTAGGCGGCGAGATACTCGGCGCGCAGCTCGTCGCTGACCGCCAGCGGCGTCGACGCCAGCGCGCCCACCGCCTGCCTGAGCAGCTTCTCGCCCAGCGCCACCGCCTCCTCGCGCTGCAGGCTCTTCAGATAGTTGCGGATGCCGGAGCGGGCGCGGCCGCTCTGCACGAAGGCCAGCCACGACGGATTGGGCTTGGCCTGGGTGGAGGTGATGATCTCGACGGTGTCGCCGTTGCGCAAGGCGGAGCGCAGCGGCACCAGCGCGTGGTTGACGCGCGCGGCGATGCAGCGGTGGCCGACGTCGGTGTGCACCGCGTAGGCGAAGTCCACCGGGGTGGAGCCCTGCGGCAGCACCATGATCTTGCCCTTGGGCGTGAACACGTAGACTTCGTCCGGGAACAGGTCGATCTTGATGTGCTCGAGGAATTCGACGGCGTCGTCGCTCTCCTCCTGCATGTCCAAGAGCTTCTGCAGCCACTGGTGGGTGCGCTGCTGCGCGGTATTGACGCCCTCGCCGCTCTTGTACATCCAGTGCGAGGCCACGCCGGCCTCGGCCACGTTGTGCATCTCGCGGGTGCGGATCTGCATCTCCACCGGCGTGCCGTAGGGGCCGAACAGCGTGGTATGCAGGCTCTGGTAGCCATTGCCCTTGGGAATGGCGATGTAATCCTTGAATTTGCCGGGAATCGGCTTGTACAGGCTGTGCAGCGCGCCCAGCGCCAGATAGCAGGCCGGGATGTCGTTGACGACGACGCGGAAGCCGTAGATGTCCAGCACCTCGGAGAAGGACAGGTGCTTCTCCTGCATCTTCTTGTAGATGCTGTAGAGGTTCTTCTCGCGGCCCTTGATGGTGGCCTCGATATTGCTCTGCACCAACCGCTGGCTGACGGCCAGCAGGATCTTGTTGACCACTTCGCGGCGGTTGCCGCGCGCGGCGCGCACCGCCTTGGACAATACGCTGTAGCGGTGCGGGTGCAGATGCTTGAACGCCAGGTCCTGCAGCTCGCGGTAGACCTTGTTCAGACCGATGCGGTTGGCGATCGGCGCGTAGATTTCCAGCGTTTCCAGCGCGATGCGGCGGCGCTTGTCCTCGCGCATCGAATCCAGCGTGCGCATATTGTGCAGCCGGTCGGCCAGCTTGACGATGATGACGCGGATGTCGCGCGCCATCGCCAGCACCATCTTGCGGAAGCTTTCGGCCTGGGCGTCTTCCTTGGTCTGGTATTCCAGCCTCTCCAGCTTGGATAGGCCGTCCACCAGATCGGCGACGATCTTGCCGAACTTCTCGATCAGCGTCGGCTTGGTGACGCCGGTGTCTTCCAGCACGTCGTGAAGCAACGCGGCGGCCAGGCCCTGCACGTCCAGCCGCCAGTCGGTGAGCATGGTGGCCACCGCCAGCGGATGGGTGATGTAGGGCTCGCCGCTCTTGCGGGTCTGACCCTCGTGCGCCTCGCGGCTGACCTGGAAGGCCAGCCTGAGCATCTCGACGTCTTCCGGCTTGAGATAGCGCGCGGCGCTCTCCAGGAACGCCGCCGCTTCGGAGTCGATCAGGGCGTTGTAGTCGATGCCTGTCTCAATGCCGGTGCCCATCTTCACGCTCCGCGCTGCGTCAATCAGGCCTTGCCGCGGTTCAGGAGTTCTTTGCCGACGTGGCCGGCGGCGATTTCACGCAGGGCGATCACGGTCGGCTTGTGGCGGCCCGGCTCCACGAAGGAGCTGGCGCCGGAAGCCACTTGGCGGGCGCGGTAGGCGGCGGCCAGGGTCAGGTCAAAACGGTTCTGGATGCGGTCCAGGCAGTCGTCAACGGTAATACGGGCCATGATCTCTCTCAGCTAAATGACGGTTACAGGGTTCACTATATCGATTTTCGTCCCGTCCGGCACAGCGGGACGGAACTATTTTCATTTCGCGCCGGCGCTGCCCATGCGGCGGAACATGTCGGCCAGGCGGCGGCGCTGCGGGCCGCTCTTCAGGCGCTGCGCGCGGACGATGCTGATCAGGTCCAGCTTGGCGCGCTCGAAATCGTCGTTGACCACGATGTAGTCGTATTCGTCGATCTTGTCGATCTCGGCGCGGGCCGAGGCCAGCCGGCGCAAAATCACCTCTTCGGTGTCGGTGTCGCGGCCGCGCAGGCGGCGCTCCAGCTCTTCGATAGACGGCGGGGCGATGAAGATGCCGATGGCGTCGGGGAACACTGCGCGCACCTGTTCGGCGCCCTGCCAGTCGATTTCCAGCAGGATGTCCTGGTCAGCTTCCAGACGGCTGCGTATCCACGGCGCGCTGGTGCCGTAGCAGTTGCCATACACCTCGGCGTGCTCGAGGAAGTCGCCGCGCTCCACCATGGCGTCGAACACCGAGCGGTCGACGAAGTGATAATGCTTGCCGTCGACCTCGCCCTTGCGCGCCGCGCGGGTGCTGTAGGACACCGACAGCTCGACGCTGGGCTCGGCCTGCAGCAAGGCGGCCACCAGCGAAGTCTTGCCGGCGCCGGACGGGGCGACCACGATGTAAATGTTCCCGATAAGCTGGCTCATAAATACAAACGTTTGCCGAAGAGTAATTTTTCAGGATATCACAGCGGGGCTGCCATTGTTAAGCAATGACATATTTTCACGTCAAGATTTAGGTGTTTGAGCGCCTGGAGGCCGATAATGCCGCGTTTTCCGAACTCGCGCGATCCGCCCGGAGTCATTCTTCATGCAACTGCTGGAAAGCTTTTTCAAGCTCAAGGAGCACGGCACCACGGTCAAAACCGAGGTGATAGCCGGCTTCACCACCTTCCTGACCATGGCCTACATCATCCTGGTCAACCCGCTGATCCTGTCGTCCACCGGCATGGACCTGAACGCGGTCTTCGTCGCCACCTGCCTCGCCGCCGCGCTGGGCACCGCCATCATGGGCCTGGTGGCCAACTACCCGATCGCGCTGGCGCCCGGCATGGGCCTGAACGCCTACTTCACCTTCAGCGTGGTCAAGGGCATGGGCCTGTCGTGGGAAACCGCGCTGGGCGCGGTGTTCATCTCCGGCATCGTGTTCCTGGCGGTCAGCCTGTTCAAGGTGCGCGAAGCCATCGTCAACGCGATTCCGCAGTCGCTGAAGTTCGCCATCTCGGCCGGCGTCGGCATGTTCCTCGCCATCATCGCGCTGAAGAACGCCGGCGTGATCGCGCCGCACCCGGAAACCTATCTGACGCTGGGCGACATCCACAAGCCCACCGCGCTGCTGGCCATTTTCGGCTTCTTCCTGATCGTGGCGCTGGAATACCGCAAGGTGCCCGGCTCCATCATCATCGGCATCCTGGTGGTGACGGTGCTGTCGATCGCGCTCGGCCTGTCGCCGTTCAAGGGCATCGTCGCCCCGGTGCCGAGCATGGCGCCCACCTTCATGGCGATGGACATCCAGGGCGCGCTGCATGCCGGCCTGATCGGCGTGATCTTCGTGTTCTTCTTCGTCGACTTGTTCGACACCACCGGCACCCTGGTCGGCGTGTCGCACCGCGCTGGCCTTTTGGACAAGGACGGCAAGCTGCCGCGCCTGAAGCGCGCGCTGATGGCCGACTCCATCGCCATCACCGCCGGCGCCGCGATGGGCACCTCGTCCACCACCGCCTACATCGAATCCGCGGCCGGCACCGCCGTCGGCGGCCGCACCGGTCTGACCGCCGTGGTGGTGGCGCTGCTGTTCCTGGCCGCGCTGTGGCTGTCGCCGCTGGCCGCCACCGTGCCGGCCTACGCCACCGCGCCGGCGCTGTGCTACGTCGCCGTGCTGATGGCGCGGGGCCTGGCCGAAATCGAATGGAACGACCTGACCGAGTCCGCCCCGGCGGTGATGACCGCGCTGGCGATGCCGTTTACCTTCTCGATCGCCGACGGCATCGCCTTCGGCTTCATCAGCTACGCGGTGATCAAGATCCTGGCCGGCCGCTTCTCCGACCTGCGCCCGGCGGTGGTGATCATCGCCGCGCTGTGGATCTTCAAGCTGGCTTTCTTCCACTGAACGCACAATAATCGGCTCATCCGACGGCCTGCCGCTCGCGGCGGGCCGTTTTTTTCTGACCGACGCCAGTCGGCACAGTCTCTTGATTTCGAAGTACAATAGGCCCATGGAAAACCTCAGCAACCTCGACTACTCCAGCTACCTGAAGGGCTGGATCCGCACCGTGCCCAACTGGCCGCAACAGGGCGTGATGTTCCGCGACATCACCCCGCTGCTGCAGAACCCGAAAACCTTCCGCATGCTGATCGACATCTACGTCCATCGCTACATGATGGAAAAGGTGGATCTGGTGGCGGGCCTGGACGCGCGCGGCTTCATCATCGGCTCGGTGCTGGCCTATGAGCTGAATGTCGGCTTCGTGCCGATCCGCAAGAAGGGCAAGCTGCCGTTCACCACGGTGGAAGAAGAATACGAGCTGGAATACGGCAACGCCGCGGTGGAAATGCACACCGACGCCTGCAAGCCGGGCGACCGCGTGATCCTGATCGACGATCTGGTCGCCACCGGCGGCACCATGATGGCCGGCTACAAGCTGCTCAAGCGCATGGGCGCCGACGTGCTGGAAGCCGCAGCCATCATCGAGCTGCCGGAACTGGGCGGCGGCCAGCTGGTGCGCGACGGCGGCCTGGACCTGTTCACCGTCTGCAGCTACGAAGGCCATTGAGCGCGGCCAGCGCGATTCGCGACCGCGCATGTTGAAAACGGAGCCGACGGCTCCGTTTTTCATGGCGCAACGAAAAAAGCCCGGCGGGCTTGCCGGGCAAAGGGACACGGAGTCATACCGTAATCAGTTGTGTTCCAGCGACACCTTCACCGCCGAACCGCCCACTCTCAGCTTCAGCGGCGCGCCGGGCGTGTTGGCCCAGTCGCCGCTGACCTTGCTGGCCTGCCCGCTGACCTGATAATCCAGCTTGGCCTGCCGGTCGGCATGGAAATCCAGATTCACCATCTGGCCTTTGACGTCGACGCCGGCCGCCGGCTGCGCGCCGCGCAGCTTGAGGTCGGCCTTCACCGCCTGCCCTTCCAGCGCCACGCCGCGGGTCGTACCGTCGAACTCCAGATTCACCGCCTGGCCCTTGGCCTTCAGGTCATCGACGCTGGCATCCACCTCGGCCTTGACCGCGTCGCCACTCAGCGCCACCGCGCCGTAAGCGCCCTTCAGATCCACTTTCAACGCCTGTCCGCGCATCTGCACCGAGGAGAATCGTCCGTTCAGGTCGCCGTCGAACGCCCGCATATCCACGCCCACCTGCTTGCCGGGCTTGACGTTGCCGCGGACCGTCAGCTTGCAACGGTCGCCGACCGGCTTGTTCAGCTTGACCTGGAAGGTCAGATCCCCGCCCATCCGGGTCACCGTCAGCTTGCAGTCGGCGTCCGACCAATTGCGCTTCTCCACATCCAGCTTGTAGGGCCTGGCGGCGTCGGCGCTCAGCTCCAGCTTCAGCGCGTCGCCGTTGAAATTCAGCCTGTCGATGCCGGCGGCGTCCTCCGCCCGCGCGGCCGCGCTACCCAGCAGCAACAGCCCGCAGCCAATCTTGACGATGTTCATCTCGGTTTTCCTCAGCAAGCGTTTCAATTCAGGAACAGCCAGTAGCCGGCCAGCGTGGCCGCCAGCGCGGCGGCCAGCGCCAGGCCATGGATGGCCAGCCTCTCCCGGCCGGATCGGCGGGACAGGCCCGCGGCCAGCTGGCGGGTATCGGCCAGCACGGCCAGCAAGCGGCTTTCGCTGGCGCGGTCGGCCACCGCGCCGCGGATATAGCCGCGATAATCGCGGAGGATCTTGCGCAATTCGGCTTCCGGCAATTCGACCAGGGTCAGTTGCAACTGTTGCAGGCAGGCATCGTTCTTCATGATCCATACTCCCATCGCAAGTTTAAGGTTCAGGCCGCGGCGTTTTCGCCGCCCTTGCCGGACACCAGTTCAATCTGATACTTCACGTAAGCCACCAGCGCGCGCCAGGTCAGCCGGGTCAGCCACACGCAGAACACCAGCCCCAGCGAACCGCCCAGCAGCAGCATCAGCCCCACCACCAGCGCGCTCATGCCTACCGACAAGCCAGGCAACGCGTCGATCTGGATGTGGTCCATCCCGTCCTTCAATTCGATGCTGCGCTCGGAAATCTCCAGCGTGCTGTCGCCATCCTTCAGCGAGATGCTGCCGTTCGGCCCGCTAGCCACCAGTTTCAGCACGGTCCCGCCGACGGACACATCCAGCGTCTCCAGACGCTTGCCGTCGTCGACCCGGGCGGTGAATACGTCCCCGCTGTCCTCGCGCAGTTTCAATTCGCGGATCGCGCCGCCGTCGATGCTGACCTGGCCGTCATCGATCCGGGCCAGCTCCCGCACCGCCGGCTGGCTGGCATCGACCGCCAGCTTGCCGCCAGACTTGGACACCAGCAGCAGCGCGCCCTGGCTGGTCTTGAGTTCGAAACGGTCGCCGTCGTCCGGCTCCAGCATCAGCAGGCCCTTGTCGATCCAGACCTGCCCGGAGTGGTCGTCCATCTCGCTGCGCCAGGCCATTTCGGCGCCGCTGTCGCCATAGCGGCCGATATACCAGCCGGAGCCGTCGCTGGTGAACTGCGGCCAGCCGAACAGGCTGTGGCTGCCCCAGGCCAGCACCACCGCCAATCCCGACAGCAGGAAGCCGGCCGACGCGATGTAGCCGACGGTCAAAAACAGCAGATAGACCAGCAAGGGGATGGCCAGGATGAAATTCAGCACGCCCAGCCCCGCGATCGACGCCACCACCCGCGTCAGGTTGGCGAAGGAGCGGTGCTCCTGCCATTGCCGGTAATGGGTTTGCGCCTTCAGCTCCCGCGCCAGCTTCTGCGGGCTGCCCAGCGCCTCCACCACCTCGGCCTCGTCGCGGCCATCGGCTTGCGCGTCGCTGAAATACTCGTCGTAATCGGCGAGGATTTCGCGCACCGCCTCCGGCTTCAGGCCGGACAGCGCTTGCTCCAGCTGCCTCAGGAATTCCTTGCGTGTCATTGTTGCGCTCCCTCTGTCGCTGCCGCCGGGCCGCCCCGCAGCACGTTTTCCACTTCGGCCACAAACTCCTGCCATTCCTGTCTCATCGTCTCCAGCTCTCGCCTGCCCGCTTCGGTCAGCTTGTAGTACTTGCGCGATGGACCCGACGACGATTCCACCAGATAGGTGCTCACCCACGATTCGTTCTGCAGCCGGCGCATCAAGGGGTAGATGGTGCCTTCGCTGATGTCCATGCCCTGCGACAGCTTGCTGACCAGCTCGTAGGCATAGCTGTCGGCCTGGGACAGCACCGCCAGCACGCACATGTCCAGCGTGCCTTTTTTCAATTGCGTCTTCATTGTTGCCTTCCTCACCGACTGGCAATACACGATACCTTGCATTACAAGGAACATCGGTAAACTGCTGCACCCGGATGTCTGAGTGAACTGTATGGCAAGATACCTTGTATCGCAAGGTATCTTTCATTGTTCTGCGCCATGACATCCGGAATGCGTCTTTTCCGCCACAGCGGCGCAACAGCATGCTGCGTTGCAAACCACAGTTTTCCGGCCATACTTCAGCCATGCATTTGTATTTTCCAGCGGCATTTCCCTATGGCAATCCACGATGGAGAAGCATGCGATGGCACAATTCAAACGTCCCTCGATCGCGCTGGTGCTGGGCGGCGGCGCGCCCAACGCCACGCTGATGGCCGGCGCCCTGGTCGCGCTGACCGAAGCCGGCGTCAAATTCGACATCATCTCCGCCTCCGGCGCCGGCGCCATCGTCGGCCTGCTGTACGCAGCGCCGCGCCAGGGCGACGCCCTGGCGGCGCTGTCCCGGCTGGCCGACATGGGCGTGTCCGACCGGATCTACAGCCTGTTCCCGGTCAACTACAAGGTATTCAACAAGCCCGGCCCGCTGGCCGACGCCTGGCGCTCGCTGCTGTCGAACAATCCATTTCTGCAGGCGATACAGCGGCAGGCCGACAGCAGCCCGGCCCACCGGCTGTTCGCCGACTGGACCTCGCTCGCGCTGGCCGCGCTGTGCCCCAGCGGCCTCACCTCGGATAGCCAGGGCCTGTGCGCGCACGTGCCCTTCATCGATCAGGTGGTGGATTTCTCCAAGCTGCAGTCGCTGACCGGCGAGTTCTACCTGAACGCCTACAACGTCAGCCGGGGGGAAATGCGCTGCTGGGACAAGAGCGAAGTCACCCACGAGCATTTCCTCGCGGCGCTGTCCTTTCCCTTCATCTATCCGCCGTACAAGCTGGGCGACGACTATTACATCGAGGGCGCGGCGATAGACACGCTGAACTTCAAGCGGCTGTTCGAGCTGCATCCCCACATCGACTACACCATCGTGTTCGACGTGCTGGGCAGCAGCAAGCTGCTGCATCCGCCGCGCAACCTGTACGACGCCTGGGTGCAATCCATCATCGCGCCGCTGACGGAAATCGCCCGCGACGACCTGCGCCTGTTCGAAGCGCTGCACAACCGCGACGAGCAGGGCCGGCCGCGCACCGAGGTGCTGAAGATCAATTTCGACGCCCACATCCGCCGGGAAGGATTCAGCGAGGAGCTGGACTGGTCTTACTCCAACCTGTCGCGGCTGTACGATGCCGGCTACCGCGCCGGCCAGGACCTGGCGCGGCGCCACGCGCGCGAACTGGGCCTGGCGGAGGCCTTGCAAATGACTGCGTAGTTGCAACGATTCCAGTCCGCCGGACAGACGGCTAATCTGGACTTCCTCCCCCCACTTGAACCAAGGAGACCGGCCATGGCGCTTCCCACAGCAGTGAACGACCAGATCGCCGACGCCGCCGCGCAGGGCAATGTCAAAGCGCCGGGCGCTGATTCCGCGACGGACCGCGACGGCCTGCCGCCCGACCCGGCCGAGCTGGAGGATCTGATCCGCCAGTTGAAGTCGGAATAAGCCGGCCTGCCGCCGGCATGAAAAAGGGCTGCCGTCGGCAGCCCTCTCGCTTGGCGCGGAATCGCTATCCGCTCAGTACCACTCGATGCCTTGCCTCTCGGTGGAAATCACGGTGCCTGCCTCGCCTTTGACGATCTTCTCGATGTCTTCCAGCGCGCCGATCACCGCTTTCTTGCCGGTCAGGCGGGCGAACTCGCAAGCGGCCTCCACTTTCGGCCCCATGGAGCCGGCAGCGAAGCCCAGCTTGTCCATCTCGTCCGGGTGCGCCTGGCGGATGGCCTTGGCCTCCGGCGTGCCCCAGCCGACGAACACGCTCTTCACGTCGGTGGCGATCACGAAGTAATCGGCGTCGATCTCGCGCGCCAGCAGCGCGGACGCCAGATCCTTGTCGATCACCGCCTCCACGCCCACCAGCTTGTCGCCCTGATACATGGTGGGAATGCCGCCGCCGCCGGCCGCGATCACCACCGCGCCCTTCTCGATCAGCCACTTGATCGGACGCATTTCGAAAATGCGCTTCGGTTTCGGACTCGGCACCACCCGGCGGTAGTACTGGCCGTCGGCTTTCACCGCCCAGCCCTTGTCGGCGGCCAGCTTCTCGGCCTCTTCCTTGGAGTAAACCGGGCCGACGAATTTGGTCGGGTTCTGGAAGGCCGGATCGTTGGCGTCCACTTCGGTCTGGGTCAGGATGGTGGCGATCGGCACCTCGAACGGCAGCACATTGCCCAGCTCCTGCTCCACCATGTAGCCGATCATGCCCTCGGTCTGCGCGCCCAGCACGTCCAGCGGATACGGGGTGACTTTCTCGTCCACGTGGCGGGCGTAGGCATCGTTCTGCAGACCCAACAGGCCCACTTGCGGGCCGTTGCCGTGGCACATCACCAGGTTGTGACCCAGCCGGGTCACGGCGGCCAGTTGTTCGGCGGCCACCTTGACGTTGGCGCGCTGGTTGTCGGCGGTCATGGCCTCGCCACGACGCTGCAGGGCATTGCCGCCCAAAGCTACGACGACTCGCATAATTCTTCCTTCCTCATTCTTCTAACGACGCCGGCCAAAGCTCCCGGTCAGGAGGCCTTGGCCGGTTGATGTGTGATCGGGCCGGACTGCGCCGGCCCAAGCCCGGGCTTAGTCGCCCAGCGTGGCCACCAGGATGGCCTTGATGGTGTGCATGCGGTTTTCGGCCTGTTCGAAGGCGATGCAGGCTTCAGACTCGAACACGTCCTCGGTCACTTCGATGCCGTTGGCCAATTCCGGATACTGCGCGGCGATTTCCTTGCCCACCTTGGTTTCGCTGTTGTGGTAGGCCGGCAGGCAGTGCATGAACTTCACCTGCGGGTTTTCCGCGGCGGCCATCAGCGAGCTGTTGACCTGGAACGGCTTCAGCAGCTTGATGCGTTCGGCCCACACTTCGGCCGGCTCGCCCATCGACACCCATACGTCGGTGTGGATGAAGTCGGTGCCCTTGACCGCGGCCTTGGCGTCTTCAGTCAGCGTGATGCGGGCGCCGGTCTTGACGGCGATCTCGCGGCACTCGGCCACCAGCTCGTCGGTCGGCCACAGGTGCTTGGGCGCGCCGATGCGGACGTCCATGCCCAGCTTGGCGCCGATCACCAGCAGCGAGTTGCCCATATTGTTGCGGGCGTCGCCCAGGTAGGTGTAGCTGATCTGCGAGATCGGCTTGTCGCTGTTTTCCCACATGGTCAGCACGTCGGCCAGCATCTGGGTCGGGTGCCATTCGTCGGTCAGGCCGTTGTACACCGGCACGCCGGCGAACTTGGCCAGCTCGGTTTCCACCATGTGCTGGTCAAAGCCGCGGTACTCGATCGCGTCGTACATGCGGCCCAGCACGCGGGCGGTGTCCTTCATCGATTCCTTGATGCCGATCTGCGAGCCGGACGGCCCGAGGTAGGTGACGTTGGCGCCCTGGTCGTAGCAGGCCACTTCGAAGGCGCAGCGGGTGCGGGTGGAAGTCTTTTCAAAGATCAGGGCGATGTTCTTGCCCTTCAGGTGCTGCTGTTCGGTGCCGGAATACTTGGCGCGCTTCAGGTCGCGGGCCAGGTCGAGCATGTAGCGGATTTCGCGCGGGGTGAAGTCCAGCATGCGGAGGAAGTTACGGTTGCGCAGATTGAAAGCCATGATGTTGCTCCTGATTAGAGTCTGGGCAAGCGGGCCGCCGTCCCCGTGGAGGCAGCGGTCAACCTGTCTTTTTGCAAACAAACTAGATGAGTATTTTCAGCCCCCGGCCGGACTCGCCGGCCGGGTCAAACAGCCTTACACCTTCACTTCGTCGCGGATGATCGGGCAGGTCATGCAGTGGCCGCCGCCGCGGCCGCGGCCCAGTTCGGAGGCCGGGATCTCGATCACTTCCACGCCGTGCTCGCGCATCAGGCGGTTGGTGTAGGTGTTGCGGTCGTAGGCCACCACCACGCGGCGGTCCAGCGCCACCACGTTGTTGCCGTCGTCCCATTGCTCGCGTTCGCGCTGATAGGCGTCGCCCCCGGTCTGGATCACGCGGATTTCCTTCAGGTTCAGCGCCTCGCGCACCACGTCCACCAGCTTCACGCCCTCATGGCGTTCGAAGACGACCTCGCCTTCGCGGTCGCCGGCGTACATGCTGGTGCAGGTGATTTCATCCACCACGTCCGGGAAGACCGACAGCAGGTCGATGTCGAGGAAGCTGAACACGGTGTCCAGGTGCATCGCCGCGCGGGACTTGGGCATCTGGCAAGCGATCACGCGACGGGCGCCGCCCTCTCGGTGCAGCACGCGCTTGGCCACCTGCACCACCGCCTGCGGGCTGGTGCGCTCGCCCATGCCGATCAACACCACGCCGTTGCCGATCGGCATCACGTCGCCGCCTTCCAGCGTGGCCGGGCCGTGATCGGTGTCGCAGCCGCCCCACCAGATATTGACCTTGCCGGCGAAGTACGGGTGGAACTGGTAAATCGATTGCAGGATCAGCGTTTCCTGACGGCGGGCCGGCCAGTACATCGGGTTCAGCGTCACGCCTTCGTAGATCCAGCAAGACGGGTCGCGCTGGAACAGGCTGTTCGGCACCGGGGGCAGCACGAAGTCGGAACGGTCCAGATAGCCGCCGAACAGGCCTTTCGGGTCGAACGGCAGCTCGAACTTGGCGATGCCGCCCACCAGATGGTCGGCCAGCTGCGACGACGGCATTTCGTTCAGCCAGCTGCGTAGGTCGGACAGCATGCCGATGCCTACGTTGTCGGCCTTGACCTTGCGGTCCAGGATCCAGTTGCGGGCGGCCTTGTCATCCAGCACCTTGGCCAGCGCGTCGTGCACCTCGATCACTTCGATGCCGCGGGCGCGCATCTGCTCGACCATGTAAGCGTGGTCCTTCTGCGCGCGCTCCACCCAGATCACGTCGTCGAACAGCAGGTCATGGCAATTGTCGGGGGTCAGGCGCTTGTGGGCGAGGCCGGGACGGCACACCATCACGGTGCGCAACTTGCCGCATTCAGAATGAACACCAAACTTGGTCATAACGCTACTCCTTGAGTCTTGTCTGACTTCGGGGGCGGGCATCCGCCCCCACTGGTTTCAAAATCTTTCGCTTACAGGCCGATCTGACCGGTCGCCAGCATGTAGACCGCGATCAGGGCCAGCACCACCACGATGGCGGCCAGCACGGCTTCGATCAGGTTGAACGGCTTCCGGCCTTGCTCTTTCTTGGCCCACAGGTAGAACAGCAGGCCCGGTGCGTACAGCACCATGGACAGGAACAGATACTTGGGACCCGCGGCGTAGATCAGCCAGGCGCCATACAATGTGGCCAGCGCGGCGGTCCAAAATTCCTTGGCAGTGCTTTCGCCCTGGGCGTAGCCCTCGCCGCGCTTGGCCACCAGCAAGGAGTAGCCGGCGCACAGCAGATAGGGAATCAGAATCATCGAGGTGGCCAGCGACAGCAGCGCCAGGTAGCCGGCCGAGCTCTTCAGCGTGATCAGCAGGAACAGCTGGATCAGGCCGTTGGTCAGCCACAGCGAGGCGGCCGGGGTGTCGTTGCCGTTGACGGTGCCGAACACCTTGGGCATCACGCCGTCCTTGCCGGCGAGGTAAGGCGCTTCGGCGGCCAGCAAGGTCCAGGCCAGGAGCGCGCCGCCGACGGAGATCACCAGGCCCGCGTTCATCAAGTTGGCGCCGAAGGTGCCGAAGGCTTTCTGCAGCACGTAGGCGGTGGACGGATTCTTCAGCGCGGCCAGTTCAGCCTGGGTCATCACGCCCAGCGACAGCACCGATACGGCGACCAAGAGCGCAATGGTCAGCAGGAAGCCGATCACAGTGGCCTTGCCCACATCCTTCATGCTCTCGGCGCGGCCGGAGAACATCGACGCGCCCTCGATGCCGATGAATACCCACACCGTCACCAGCATGGTGCTCTTCACCTGGTCGACGATGGAACCGAGCTTGGCGCTGCCCCAGAAGTCCAGGTTGAAGGTATCGACCTTGAAGGCGAACACGATCAATAGAATGAACAGAGCCAGCGGCACCAGCTTGGCGATGGTGGTGATGGTGTTGATGAAAGTCGCGCCGTGCACCCCGCGCAGCACCAGGAAGTGCAGGCCCCACAACACCACCGACGCGCAGGCGATGGCGATGGGCGTGTTGCCGTCGCCGAAGGCCGGCACCCAGAAGCCCAGCGCCGAGAACATCACCACAAAATAGGAGACGTTGCCGATCCAGGCCGAGATCCAGTAACCCCAGGCCGAATTGAAGCCCATGTAGTCGCCGAAACCGGCTTTGGCGTAGCCATACACGCCGCCGGACACTTCCGGCTTGCGCGAGGCCAGCATCTGGAACACGAAGGCTAGCGCCAGCATGCCGACGAAGGTGATGGCCCAGCCGATCAGGATGGCGCCGGCGCCCGCGCCGGCCGCCATGTTCTGCGGCAGCGAAAAGATGCCGCCGCCTATCATGGAGCCGACGACCAGCGCCGTCAGCGCGCCAAGCTTCAGCCTGGGCGACGCGCCCTCGGCCAAGCCGGCTTGAGTTGCAGTTTCAGTGGACATTTTCGTTCTCCGATCTGGTATGTAAACCGAGCATTACATTATTAAATTCTTATCATCTGAAATTATGGTATACCCCGAAAAACAAGGCTTTCCAGCGGTGTCGGTTGTTAGGTTGATTTGCATCAAGCAGGCCCAGCCATCAATCCGGCGACTTCCGGGGAATGCGACCAAGGCTTGCATTAAGGCGTCATGGGCAGCGGAACCCGGGGCGGCGAAAATGGGCGCTCAGCGCCGCAAGCCGACTACCAATCCTGTACAGCCCGGATCTTCCGCCAGGTTTGCCAACGGCTCTTAAGCATAGAAAGGAGAGGCGGAAGAGAAAGCCCGAAGCGGAAATAGTCTGATGAAGAACAAAAACCAGGCGCGGCGGGCAAAAAAAACGGATACGGCCCACCACCGTATCCGCCAACACACACATCAAGAGGAAATACTGAAAACAACGGGAGTGATCCTTACTTGCCCGGCTTGTTCATGTTCCGGAAAATCACCCACAAAGCCCCGAAAGCCACCACGGTGGCGACCACGATAGTCAACAGGCTCAAACGGCCGACATCGTCGGCCAACAATAGGGTCAGCAACTCCATGGTTCCCTCCTACCCGCACGCGGTTTCAATTGACTTGCCAGCGACATAATAACCACTAGGTAAACCATGGAATTGACCCAAGTCAAATCGCCCATCCCGGCGATTTGATGCAGGACAAATAAAAAGCCCCCAGCGATTGCCGGGGGCTTTTTACATACAGATCAACAGCTTGTCTATCTACTTGCCGCCGCCCATGTCCTTGGCCAGGAAGAAAGCGTCGGAGAAGAATTCGTCCTCCGGCAAGCCGCGCTCGCGGATAAAAGTGCCGTGCGCCGCCTCCACCATCACCGGCGCGCCGCAGGCGTACACCTGGTAAGCGGACAGGTCGGCGAAGTCTTCCAGCACCGCCTGGTGCACGAATCCGGTGCGGCCGGTCCAGTTGTCTTCCGGCAACGCCTCGGACAACACCGGGACATAGCTGATGTTCGGGTTCGCGGCGGCCCAGCCCTCGGCCAGCTCCGCCATGTACAGGTCGGCCTTGGTGCGGGCGCCCCAGTAGAACTTCATCGGCCGGGTGATGCCATGATGGATCGCATGCTCGATGATGCCCTTGACCGGCGCGAAGCCGGTGCCGCTGGCGATCAGCACGATAGGCTTGTCCGATTCCTCGCGCAGGAAGAAGGAGCCCATCGGTCCCTTGAAGCGCATGATCTCGCGCTCCTTCATCTGATGGAACACGTATTCGGAAAACGAGCCGCCGGGCTGATGGCGGATGTGCAGCTCCAGGAAGGAATCGTCGTGCGGCGCATTGGCGATCGAGAAGCTGCGCTTCTTGCCGTCCTTCATCAGGATGTCGATGTACTGGCCGGCGCGGAACTGCAAACGCTCGGACACCGGCAGCTTCAGCTTCAGCACCGCTACGTCGTGGATTTTCTCGACCGCTTCGACGCGGCACGGCAGCGTTTTGATCTGGATATCGCCGATGCCGGTCACTTCGCGCGCCTCGATGCTGATGTCGCCTTTCGGCTTCGCACAGCAGAACAGCGCCATGCCCTGCGCGCGCTCGGCGGCGGACAGCGCCTTTTCCTGGAAGCCGTCCTGGCTCACTTCGCCCTCCACCACTTTGCCCTTGCAAGCGCCGCAAGCGCCGTCGCGGCAGCCGTAGGGCAAGCCCACGCCCTGGCGCAGCGCGGCTTCAAGAATGGTTTCATGCGCTTCGACACCGAATGCATGCCCGCTGGGGAGCACCTTCACCTGGCAAGTCATAATCGTTTCTCAATCCCGAATTCTGGCTAAAATGCACACCATGCGTACACTACTTGTCATCGGCGCCGGCGATGTCGCCCGGCGCGCCCTGCCTTTGCTGCGCCGGAACTGGCGGATACTGACCCTGTGCCGAACCGAAGAAGCCGCCGCCCGCTGGCGCGCGCTGGGCGCCCTGCCGATGATCGGCGATCTGGACCATGGCCCCAGCCTGGAGCGGCTGGCCGGGCTAGCCGACGCCGCCTTGCTGACCGCGCCGCCGCCGACGCAAGGCCGGACCGATCCAAGGATGCGCAAGTTGTTGTACGCGCTGGCAAAAACGAACAGCATACCACAGCAATTGATCTACATCAGCACCAGCGGCGTCTACGGCGACGCAGGCGGCGGCGTGCTGGACGAAGCCGCGGCGGTGCGCCCGCGCAACGACCGCGCGCAGCGCCGCGCCGACGCAGAACGCCAGCTGCGGCGCTTCGCCATCGCCCGCGGCTGCGCGTTGACCATCCTGCGCGCGCCGGGCATTTACGCAGATGAACGGCTGCCGCTGTCGCGTTTCGCCGCCGCCGCGCCCTTGATCATCGACGCCGAAGACAGCTGGAGCAACCACATCCACGCCGACGACCTGGCCCTGCTGTGCGCGGCGGCCTTGCGCCGCAGAAGCGGCATCCGCGTCTACAACGCCTGCGACGACCAGCCGCTGCCGGTCAGCCTGTGGTACCGGCGCCTGGGCGAAACGCTGGGCCTGCCGGTGCCGACGCAATTGCCGCGCGACGAGGTGAAGGCGCGCGTCACGCCGCAGCAATGGTCGTTCCTGGCCGAATCGCGCCGCCTGGACAACGGCCGGATGCGGCGCGAACTGGCCGTCCGCCTGCGATGGCCCAGCGTGCTCGATTATCTGGACGCGCTGCGGCGGGACGAGCCGCGGCGGGCGGCAATACTCGCAAGCTACGCCGAGATTCGGTAACATCGCGGTTTTTTTGAGTTTTCAGCAGGCCAGCAAAATGGAAAATCCGGCTTTCAAACGCGCGATCCGCAGCTTTGTGCTGCGCCAGGGCCATCTGTCCGCAGGCCAGCAGCGGGCGATGGACGAAGGCATGCCCAAGTGGGGCATAGAGTACCGTCCGGAAACAATCGACCTGGAACAGGCTTTCGGCCGCGCCGCGCCCAAGATTCTGGAAATCGGCTTCGGCATGGGCGGCGCCACCGCCGAGATCGCCGCCGCCAATCCGGGCAATGATTACCTCGGCATCGAAGTGCATGGACCCGGCGTCGGCAATCTGTGCAAGCTGATCGCAGAGAAGGAACTGACCAATCTGCGGCTGATGCGCCACGACGCGGTGGAAGTGCTGGACAACATGCTGGCCGACGGCAGCCTGGACGGCGTGCACATTTTCTTCCCGGACCCGTGGCACAAGAAACGCCACAACAAGCGCCGCCTGATCCAGGCGCCGCTGGTGGAGAAACTGGCCAAAAAACTGAAGCCGGGCGGCTACTTCCACGCCGCCACCGACTGGGAGGATTATGCGGTCCAGATCCTGGAAGTGCTGAGCGGCAACGCCGATCTGGGCAACACCGCCGATGGCTACGCGCCGCGTCCGGACTACCGCCCGCTGACCAAGTTCGAAGCGCGCGGCATCAAGCTTGGCCACGGCGTGTGGGATGTGGTCTTCCGCCGCAAATAACCATCCTCCCATCTCTCAACGGCCCGCCTGCGCGGGCCGTTCGCATTTCACCTCGCCAGCAGCGCCTTGACGTCATCGAGCAGCTCGTGCGGCTCCACCGCCGGCTCGTAGCGCTTCACCACCCGCCCCCGGCCGTCGACCAGAAACTTGGTGAAATTCCACTTGATGGGATGCGGCCGATCGGAATCCGCCTGGGTCAGCCAACGCCACAACGGATGCGCGCCGTCGCCGTTCACCTGCAGCTTGGCGAACAAGGGAAAGGTCACCCCGAAACGGCTCTGGCAGAAAGCGACGATCTCATCCTCGCCGCCAGGCTCCTGCCCGCCGAACTGGTTGCAGGGAAAGCCGAGCACGACAAAATCCTGCCCGGCGAAATAGTCCTGCAGCTCCTGCAGGCCGGCGTACTGCCGCGTATAGCCGCATTCGCTGGCGGTGTTCACCAGCAGCGCCACCCTGCCCTCGTAAGCCGAGAGCGCCTGCTCGGCGCCGTCGGCCCGCTTCGCGCTAAAATCGTAGAGCGTGGTCATGGCTAGCTCCCTCCCGTATAATGCCGCAGCCCGGAATGGCAGCCGCCTGCGACCCAGATACCCTGTTGCGTTCAAGCGGCGCGCCCGCGCCGAGCCCCGCCAGCAATCGCCCGAGGTCTTTATCGATGTTGTTCAGCCCCAGCCGCCAGGATGCCCGCCGCTTCTTCTTCGACACCTGGCACAAATCCAAGTCCGGCGAGACCTTGTCCGACCTGGAACAGATCGTCCTCTCCATTCTTATAGACCACCCTGAGTATCATCCCATCCTGGAAAACCCGGATGCCTTCATGGAGCAGGAGTGGACCCCGGACATGGGCGAGACCAACCCCTTCCTGCACCTGGGCCTGCATGTGGCCATCGCCGAGCAGCGCTCCATCGACCAGCCTTTCGGCATCCGCGCGCTTTACGCGCAGCTGGCGCTGCGCCACGGCGACGAACACCGCGCCCAGCACGAGATCATGGAATGCCTGGGCGAGATGATCTGGCATGCCCAGCGCTACGGCGGCGGCCCCGACGTCAACCGCTACATCACCTGTGTGCGCGGCAAGCTGGGCATGGGAGAAGAGGACGCGCCGCGCGTCAATCCCAACGATATCGGCGACTGATCAACCCGATAGGCAAAAAAACACCGTGGCAGGCGTACTGTCCACGGTGCAACAAGCGGGGTAGCTCAAGCCGGAGAACCAGCCGAGCCCTTGAAAAATAGTCAACAATGTAACTACAATCAAATTCTTTTTAAACAAAAACAACAAAATCTATCGCGGCATGACAAGGCGCGCTGGCTATCCGGTAAAGAATGCCAAGCGATACCATAAAATTTCTTAGTACTGATTAAACCAAACGGTTTACTTTTTCGCCGCGCGCGAACGCTTCGATATTGCCGACCAGCTGCGCGGCCAAGCGGCCCATCGCCTCTCCGCTGGCCCAGCCCACATGCGGGGTGACGATCAGATTGGGCAAGCGCGCCTTCAAGAGCGGATTGTCCGGCGACGGCGGCTCGCTGCTCAGCACATCGAAACCCGCCCCCCCCAGCTGCCCATATTTCAGCGCCGCCACCAGGTCGGCCTCGTCCACCAGGCCGCCGCGCGCGGTATTGATCAGGATGGCGCCCGGCTTCATCGCCATCAGCTCCGGCTGGGCGATCATGCCACGCGTTTCGTCGGTCAACGGACAGTGCAGCGACACCACGTCCGCCCGCGCCAGCGCTTCGGAAAACAGCACGCGCCCCTCCCTGGCCTCCGCCGCGTTCTTGCGCTCGGCGAACACCACCTCCATGCCGAAGGCGCGCGCCATCTCGGCCAGCCGGCCGCCGATGCCGCCGCTGCCGACGATGGCCAGCGTCGCGCCGCGCACCTCGCGTATCGGCGCGCCGAAATGGCAGAACTGCTTGGCCTGGCTCCAGACGCCGGCGGCGACATCGCGCTGATAGGCCGGCAGGTTTTTCATCAGCGCCATCATCAGCATGAACGCGTGCTCGGCGACGGTGTGATCGCCGTAATGGCGGATATTGCACACCGCGACGCCGCGCTCGCGGCAGGCGTCCAGATCGACATGGTTGTAGCCGGTGGCGGCGATGGCGATCAGCTTGAGGTTCGGCAGCCGCGCGATCGTGTCGCGCGACAGCGGCACCTTGTTGCTGATCACCACGTCGGCCTCGGCGGCATGGGCCGCGACCTGGTCGGCGGCGGTTGCCGGATATTCGCGGTAATGAACAGGAAAGCCAAAAACGGGAACCGGGACAGGCAAGCTGTCCCGGTCAAGGAATACGACGTTATGAGTCATTGCTTGGCGGTCATCTCTCGAAGGTGATCAAATCCCGATAGGCATGCCAGCTGGACAGCGCCAGCACCGGCATGATGATGATCAGGCCCAGGTAATAGGTGACGAAGCCCACCACCGTCATCACGACTATGATAGCGGCCCAGAAACCCATCGTCAGCAGATTGCGGAACACCGCCTGCACGCTGGCGATCATCGCGGTGATGGTGTCCACTTCCTTGTCCAGCAGCAGCGGAATGGCCACGACGCTGACCGAGAACACCAGTTGGGCGAACAGGAAGCCGACGGCGAAGTAGGCGATCAGGAATTCCAGATTGTCCGGATTGAACGCGTCGGCGACGATCTCGTTCAGATTGGGCAGCGCCGCGGTGTCGTAAAACAGCGCGAACATCAGCAGCGACACGCGGAACCAGCCGAACACCAGCACCGCCAGCAGCACCGCGTACAGACTGAAGCCCGGCATGTTGACGCGCCAGGCGGCCATGCTGTGCAACAGCTTGACCCGGCCATGGCCGTCGAAGGCTTCCATCTGCTTGGCGATGTCGTAAAGGCCGATGGCCAGGAAGGGGCCGGCCAGCAGGAAAATGGTGGCGAAGGTGATCACCAGCTCCGGCGCCTGCTCGAAATAGGCGCCCAACAGATAACCCATCAAGACGAATACCGCGCCGTAGAACAGACAATCGGCCGGCGCCTTTTGAAAGTCCCGGAACCCCCTTTTCAGCCACAATAGCGGCTGCCGCAACTCCACCTTGCGCGCCACCGGGCGCACAGGCGGTACATCGTGGTGAGTGACATCCATGGCACACTCCCTTGCATCGCGTGGAAAATAGAGCCGAACGCTCTGTTTTTCGTTATATGCCACACAGGAGAAAACACAAATCCGCCGGCCGGCTGCTACAATCGCGCGGTCAACCCCATTCTCCCGGAAGGAAATAGCATGAGCGAACTGATCATCGAGGAACTGCTGGTCGGCGAAGGCGCCGAAGCCGCCGCGGGCCAGGAAGTCACCGTGCACTATACCGGCTGGCTGACCGACGGCACCAAGTTCGACTCCAGCAAGGACCGCATGCAGCCGTTCAGCTTCGAGCTGGGCGCCGGCTACGTGATCAAGGGCTGGGACCAGGGCGTGCAAGGCATGAAGGTAGGCGGCAAACGCAAGCTGACCATTCCGTCCGAACTGGGCTACGGCGCGCGCGGCGCCGGCGGCGTGATCCCGCCGCACGCGACGCTGGTATTCGAAGTGGAGCTGCTGCAGGTGGGCTGATCATTCCGCCATCCAGCAAAAAGGCCATCCCGAGGATGGCCTTTTTCATGCGTCAGCGCGCTTACTTCTTCGCGCAGGACAGGCGGCGGCGCTTGAACCAGACGAAACCGACCACCAGCAGCAGCACCGCCACCACGGTGAGGATGCCCGCCTGGCCGCGATGCACCATCATCATCAGCCAGTCGCGGTTGGCCGCGCCGTAATAACCCAGGTAAACCCATACCGGCACCGAGATCAGCGCGGCGAAGCCGTCCATCATCAGGAAGCGCCAGTAGGACACGCGCCGGGTCATGCCGGCGGTGATGAAGATCGGAGAGCGCAGACCCGGCAGGAAGCGGGCGACGAACAGCACCCAGTTGCCGTATTTCTCGAACTTCTCCTGCACCGCCTCGAAACGCTCCTTGGTCAGGATGCGGGCGATGGGCTTGAAGCGCAGCACCTTGTGGCCGAAGATGCGTCCGGCCAAGAACATGATGCCATCGCCGACCAGCACGCCCGCCATGCCGACCACGAACATGTAGTGCACATTGGCGTAGCCCAGGCCGGAAATCACGCCGCCGGCCACCAAAGTGATGTCCTCCGGAATCGGCACGCCGAAACCGCAAATCAACAGCACCGCAAACACGGCCACGTAGCCGTAACCAGCGAAAAAGTCGAGAAGTATCTGCAGAGTATCCATCTAGTATTCCGTCCGCCGGCTTTATTCCAAATCGTCGCAATCAAGCGGCTGGGCGGCTAATGTCCATGCACGGAGGTGTATAATAGCACACCTCTCGCACACGCTTTCTTGACATGACACGCCCTATCCGGCTGGAGATTTCCCTCCCGGCCATCCGCCACAATTTCCTATTTACCCGCCAGCACTCGCAGGCCCGCAGCCTGTTCGCCGTGATCAAGGCGAACGCCTACGGCCACGGCGTATTGGACACTGCAAAGGCGTTGGCCGATCTGGCCGACGGTTTTGCCCTGCTCAATATCGAAGACGCGGTGCTGCTGCGCGAGGCGGGCATCGATTGCCCGATCGCGCTGCTGGAAGGCCCGTTCGACGCGGCCGAGGCCGCCGCGATGGCCGACTACCGCCTCGGCGGCGCCGTCCACTCACAACAACAGATGGACTGGCTGGCCAAAGGTTCCGCCGACCGCCCGGTTGAGGTCTGGCTGAAGGTCAACAGCGGCATGAACCGGCTGGGCTTCCGCCCGGAAGAAGCCTCCGCCGCCCAAGCCCGGCTGCGAACGCTGCCGGCCGCGCGGCTGACCGCCATCATGACCCACTTCGCCACCGCCGACGAAGACTACGGCGTGGCCGAGCAATGGAGCCGCTTCGAACCGACGGCCGCCGCCAGCGGCCTGAAAATCTGCGCCGCCAATTCCGCGGCGCTGCTGCGCCACCCGCACACCCATGGCGACATCGGCCGGCCCGGCATCGTGCTATACGGCGCATCGCCGTTCGAGAACGAAACCGGCGCCGACCTCGGCCTGCAACCCGCGATGACGCTGTCGGCCGACATCATCGCCGTGCAGCAGCTGCAGCCCGGCGACGCCATCGGCTACGGCCGCCGCTTCGTCGCCGACCGTCCGATGCGCATCGGCGTGGTCGCCTGCGGCTACGCCGACGGCTATCCGCGCGTGGCCGCCAACGGCGCGCCGGCGGCGATAGACGGCCGACCGTGCCAACTGGTTGGCCGGGTGTCGATGGACATGCTGACCGTGGACATCAGCCACCTGCCCCAGGCCGGCGTCGGCAGCCGGGTGGAACTGTGGGGACCGAACGCGCCGATCGAAAAGGTGGCCGCCGCCGCCGGCACCATCAGCTATGAACTGATGAGCGCGGTGATGCCGCGAGTGCCGCGCGTCGCGCATAGCTGAGGCCGATCAGCAGCAGCGGCGCCAGCACGGCGCCGCCGACATGGGCCGACCACAGCACCGGCTCTCCGCCCGGCCCCAGATTAGGCCACAGCCCCTGCCAGGCCAGGCGCAGCAGCAGCGCCGCCGCCAGCCAAAAGCCGGCGGCCTCGCGTCGCTTCAACCAGGCTAATGCCGCCCACCAGCCATAGACCACGCCCGACGCGCCGAGGAAGGGCTGCGGCTCAGGCAAGGCCAGCTGCTGCAGCGCGATCAGCCAGGGCAGCAACAGCGCCAGCGCGCACAGCGGCCAGGCCGCGCGCCGGCCGCCCAGGCCAACCAGCAACAGCAGGCTGGCGCTGTTCAATGCCGCGTGCCGCCAGTCGGCGTGCACCCAGCTGGCGGTGAAGGCCCGCCACCACTCGCCGCCGGCGGCCGGATCGAACAGCCAGCGCCGCGCCGCTTCGCCCCAAGGCGTCAGCAACGGCAGCAGCGCCGGCAGCACGCTGGCCGGCGGCAGCCTCACTTGCGGCGTCGCCAGGCCAGCAGACCCGCCAGCCCCAGCATGCCCAGGGCCAGCTCATCCGCGCCGGCGATCGGCACCAGTTGCAGGTCGACATACAAGGGATCGTGGTCGGACGAGCGGTAGGCGTCGGGCGCGTAGTAGTTCTGCCGCTGGGCGGCGGACTTGAACTCGCTGCTGTACTCCAGCGCGGTCGGCTCGTCGGCGTTGATGTGCCATTCGCCGGCGGCGGCCACCCATTTCGTCAGCGCGGCGTCGGCCAGCGCGTGGTCGAGGTTGCCGGACTCGCCCTGGTACACATAGGAATAAGCATCCTTCTGGAATCGCGCCAGCAGATTGGACAGGCCGCCATCCTCGAAGACGCGGATCGGATCTTCCTTGGCGTAGGCGTTCATGTCGCCCATCACCAGCAGGCCCTCTTTGGAAGAGGCTCCGCGCTGCTTCGCCCATTTCACCAGATCGCGCGCCGCCTGCACGCGGGTCAGATTGCAATTGCCCTGGCCGTCGCCGGTATCCGCGTCGGGCGCGCCATCCACCTTGACCTGGTCGCAGCTGCTGCCCTTGGACTTCAGATGGTTGACCACCAGCGTCAGTTTCTTGCCGTCGGCGGCGAAAGTCTGCGCCAGGCTGAGGCGGTTCTTGGCCGGATCGCCCACCGTCAGCGCCTTGGCGGCGCCATCGGGCTTCACCCGCGACGGGCGGTAGAGCATGCCGGTGGTGATGGCGTCGGTGCCGATCTTGGGCAGGCCGGGATCGACGAAGCGGTACTGCTTGTCCGCGTCCTGTCCCGCGTTCAGCGCGTCGACCAACTCCTTCACCGCCGATTGCGGCCCGAAGCCGTCGTTCTCCAACTCCATCAGGCCCAGCACGTCGGCGTCCAGCTGGCGGATGGCGCTGACGATCTTGGCCTTCTGCCGCAGGAAGTCGTCGCGGGTCTTGGCGCCGCGCTCGGTCGGAAAGCCGCCGCCCAGGCCGTCGCCGTTGAAGAAATTGAGCACGTTGAAGCTGGCCACCCGCAGCTGGCCGGCCTTGCGCGCCGGAGCCGCCGCGCGGGGATTGGCGGCGGAAACCTGCGGCAGATACAACGGCTGGACGCGGTAGGCGCCGTTGCTGAACGACACCACGCCGGTCAGGCCGTCCAGGCGGTCCCCCACCCGCAGGGTGTTGGCGGCGGACAGGCCGCCCGGCCCCGGCAGCCAGGCGTCGGCGTTCTGCCAGGTCTTGCTGTCGTCCAGCAGCAGGCGGTCGCGCGGATTGGCCGCGCGCAGCGCCTGGGCCTCGGCGCTGCCGGGGCGGTATAGCTGGGTCGGCACCCACTGGCGCGCCTGGCTGGACAGCGCCAGCTCGCCATAGCGGCCGTAGTTGTAGCTGTCGACGACGAACAGCGGCTGCTCGAACTTGACGACCATGCCGGCCAGCGACTCCAGCTGAGCCGCGTCGCCGCTCAAGGGCAGCCGCAGGCTCGCCGGAGCCAGCGCTCCCTGGTAGCCGCACAGCTGCACATCGGCCGCGGCCGATGGCTGCAGCTGGGTCTCGGTGCGCGCGTCGCCCTTGCGGCCGAACTCCAGCACCTTGCCGCGCACGCCGACCACGTCGCCGGCCCTCAGCGCCGGCAAGGCCAGCTTGCCGGTGTAAACGTAGATGCCCTCGGAAGTGGCGGAATCGGCATCCTGGTTCTGCGGCGCTTCCTGGATGAAAAAGCCCACCGGGCCGTCCTTGCCGTACAACAGGCTGCTGACCACGCCCTGCACGGCGACGGTCTTGCCCTGCATCGGGCTTTGCGGGCCATTGCCCTGGACCTGGTGGATGCGCGCGTCGGGCAGACTGCAGGCCGCCTGCGCCTGCAAGCCGGCCAGCGCCAGCGAAGCGGCGATGGCGACGCGGGAAAGGGTGAATGCGGGTATTGTTCTCATCTTTTTGTCATCCTGAGTAGAGGTGCGGCAATTCTATCCACAGATTGATGACATTCAAGTTTATTATTATCGGATAGCAAATTTTTGACACAAAAAATGCCAACCCGTACAGGTTGGCATTTTTGTTGGCTTCAAGACGAAACGATCAGACAACAACCTTCTCGATCGCCGCTGCGATGGCTTTGGCCCAAGTATCGGCCAACGCCTTGTCGTCGGCCTCAACCATCACTCGCACCACCGGCTCGGTGCCCGACGGGCGCAACACCACGCGGCCGCGGCCCTGCAGCGCGGCCTCGGCCTCAGCCAGCGGTGCGGCGGAAGCGCCCTTCCAGTCGCAGCCATTGTGGCGGACATTGATCAGCGTCTGCGGGAACGGCTGCCAGTCGGCGCAGATATCGGCCAGGCCTGTGCCCAGTTGCTGCACCGCCGCCAACACCTGCAGGCTGGAAATGATGCCGTCGCCGGTGCTGTGCTTGTCCAGGCACAGGATGTGGCCGGAGGCTTCGCCGCCCACCTGCCAGCCATCGGCATGCAGCATTTCCAGCACGTAGCGGTCGCCGACCTTGGCTCGGCCGAAAGGCACATCCTGCTTTTGCAGCGCCAGCTCCATCGCCATATTGGTCATCACGGTGCCGACCACGCCGCCCTTCAGTTCGCCGCGTGCGGCGCGGGCCTTGGCGATCACGTAGATCAGCTGGTCGCCGTCGTAGATTCGGCCAGCGGCGTCCACCATGATCAGGCGGTCGCCGTCACCGTCCAGCGCGATGCCGAAGTCGGCCTGATGCTCCAGCACCGCCACCTGCAGCGTCTTGGGATAGGTGGCGCCCACCTTGTCGTTGATGTTGTAGCCGTTGGGCTCGCAGCCGATCTCCACCAGTTCCGCGCCCAGCTCGTGGAATACCTTGGGCGCGATATGGTAGGTGGCGCCGTTGGCGCAATCGACCACCAGCTTCAGCCCTTTCAGGCTGAGCTCGTTGGGGAACGTGCTCTTGCAGAATTCGATGTAGCGCTCGGCGGCGCCGTCGATGCGGCGGGCCCGGCCCAGCTCCAGCGACGGGTTGGTGGCCATCGGCTGTTCCAGCATCGCCTCGATCTCCAGCTCCAGCGCATCGTCCAGCTTGTTGCCGCCTTCGGCGAAGAACTTGATGCCATTATCCTGGAACGGATTGTGGGAAGCGGAGATCATCACGCCGGCCTCCAGCCGCAGCGCGCGGGTCAGGTAGGCGATGCCCGGCGTCGGCAGCGGGCCGGTCAGCAGCACGTTGACGCCGGCGGCGGTGAAACCGGCCTGCAGCGCCGCTTCCAGCATATAACCGGAAATCCGGGTGTCCTTGCCGATCAGCACCGTGGGGCGGCTGTCCTTGTCATGGTTGACCAGCACGCGGCCGGCCGCGTAGCCCAGCTTCATCACGAATTCGGGCGTGATCGGAAACTTGCCGACTTCGCCGCGCACGCCATCGGTGCCGAAATATTTGCGACTCATTCAATATTCTCTGTATCAGTTCAATGCCTTGCCAGGCGCAGTGCCCGCCATTTTGCCATCACCGCCGGGTGGAAAACCAGCGTCAAATCAATAATCCCGCAGCGCCTGCCATAGCTGCAGCGCCTGGCGCGTCGCCTTGACGTCGTGCACGCGGATCACCGCAGCGCCGCGCCGCGCCGACTCCAGCGCCGCGGCGACGCTCGCGCCCAGTCTCTCCGACGGCGCATCCTCGCCGGTGATGGCGCCCAGCATCGATTTGCGCGACAGGCCCACCAGCAACGGCGCGCCGGCGATTTTCTCGACCTCGTCCAAACGCGCGAGCAGCGCCAGATTGTGCTCCAGCGTCTTGCCGAAACCGAAACCGGGATCGACCAGCAACCGCTCGCGGACGATGCCTGCATCCAGGCATAACTGGAGACGGCGTTGCAGATAACCGGCCACCTCGGCCACCACGTCGGCGTACTCGGGCCGGTTCTGCATCGTGTCCGGATTGCCCTGCTTGTGCATCAGGCACACCGCGGCGCGGCTGGCGGCCGCCAGCGGCAGCGCGCCCTCGTCCTCCAGCGCCGACACGTCGTTGATCAGATCCACCGCGCCAAGCCTCAGCGCTTCCCGCATCACCTCGGCGCGACGGGTGTCCAGCGACAGCGGCGCGCCGATGCCGCGCAGCTTCTCCAGCACCGGCATCACCCGCGCCATCTCCTCTTCCGGGCTGACGAAGGGCGCGCCAGGCCGAGTCGATTCGCCGCCGATGTCGAGGATATCCGCCCCCTCGGCCAGCATGGCCTCGGCGCGCCGCAGCGCGTCGTCCACGCGGTTGAAGCGGCCGCCGTCGGAGAAGGAATCCGGCGTGACGTTGAGGATGCCCATCACCAGCGGACGGGACAAGTCGAGCGTGAAGCGCCCGCACAGCAAAGTTTTCATCTTGGTTCTCGTTCCTATGGCCCGGACCTGCGCGACGAAGCGCGGAATGAAAAACCGGGCAAGCCCGCAAAGGCTTGCCCGGTTGAAGAGGATGCGGCGATCAGACTTCCTGGGCCGGGTCCGAGGTGGCCGACGAGGCTGCCGGCTCCTCCGGTTCGGCCGGCTTCTCTTCCGCCTTGGCGGCGAAACCGGAACCCGGCTTCGGCGGACGCGGCGGCTTGCCTTCCATGATGTCGTTGATCTGCTCGGCGTCGATGGTTTCGAATTCCAGCAGCGCGGCGGTCATCGCCTCCACCTTGTCGCGGTTCTCTTCCAGCAGGCGGCGCGCCAGCGCGTACTGCTCGTCGATGATGCGGCGGATCTCGGCGTCGACCTGTTGCAGCGTCGCTTCCGACAGGTTCTTGTGAGTGGTGATGGAACGACCGAGGAAGACTTCGCCCTCGTTTTCGCCGTACACCATCGGACCCAGCTTGTCGGACATGCCGTAGCGGGTGACCATGTCGCGCGCCATCTGCGTCGCGCGCTCGAAGTCGTTGCTGGCGCCGGTGGTCATCTGGTTCATGAACAGCTCTTCGGCGATGCGGCCGCCGAACAGGATGGCCAGACGGTCCATCAGGTAGCCGCGGTCGTAAGCGAAGCGGTCCTGTTCCGGCAGCTGCATGGTCACGCCCAACGCGCGGCCGCGCGGGATGATGGTGACCTTGTGCACCGGATCGGACTTCGGCAGCAGCTTGGCGACGACGGCATGGCCGGACTCGTGGTAGGCGGTGTTCTTCTTCTCCTCCTCGGTCATCACCATGCTGCGGCGCTCGGCGCCCATCATGATCTTGTCCTTGGCGGACTCCAGGTCTTCCATGTCCACCAGGCGCTTGTTGCGGCGGGCGGCGAACAGGGCGGCCTCGTTGATCAGGTTGGCGAGGTCGGCGCCGGAGAAGCCCGGCGTGCCGCGCGCGATCACCTCGGCGTTGACGTCGGCGGCGATCGGCACCTTGCGCATGTGCACGTTCAGGATCTGCTCGCGGCCGCGGATGTCCGGCAGCGGCACCACCACCTGGCGGTCGAAGCGGCCCGGGCGCTGCAGCGCCGGGTCCAGCACGTCCGGACGGTTGGTGGCGGCGATCACGATCACCGTGGAATTGGTGTCGAAGCCGTCCATTTCCACCAGCAGCTGGTTCAGCGTCTGCTCGCGCTCGTCGTTGCCGCCGCCGAGACCGGCGCCACGCTGACGGCCGACCGCGTCGATCTCGTCGATGAAGATGATGCACGGCGAGTTCTTCTTGGCCTGCTCGAACATGTCGCGCACACGGGCCGCGCCCACGCCGACGAACATTTCGACAAAGTCCGAGCCGGAGATGCTGAAGAACGGCACCTTGGCCTCGCCGGCGATGGCCTTGGCCAGCAGCGTCTTGCCGGTGCCGGGAGAGCCGGCCAGCAGGATGCCGCGCGGGATGCGGCCGCCCAGGCTCTGGTAGCGGGAAGGATCGCGCAGATAGTCGACGATCTCCTTCACCTCTTCCTTGGCCTCGTCGCAACCCGCCACGTCGGCGAACACCACGGTGTTGGCGTCCTGATCCAGCATGCGCGCCTTGCTCTTGCCGAACGAGAACGCGCCGCCCTTGCCGCCGCCCTGCATCTGGCGCATGAAGAACACCCACACGCCGATCAAGAGCAGCATCGGGAACCAGCTGATGAAGATGCTCATCAGCATGGACGGCTCTTCTTCCGGCTTGGCGGAGAAGCGCACGTTGTTCTTGATCAGGTCGTCGACCAACTGCGGGTCATACGGCGCGAAGGTGGAGAAAGCGGTGCCGTCGGTCAGCTTGCCTTTCAGCCACTGGCCGCGCAGCGGATGTCCTTCTATGGTCAGGGATTGCACCTTGCCCGACTCGACGTCGCTGACGAACTGCGAGTATTCGAGCTGGTTCTGGGTGTCCTGGCGCTTGTTGAACTGATTGAAGACGGTCATCAGAACCAAGCCGATGATCACCCAGATGGCGATGTTTTTGCCGATATTGTTCACGAGTAGCGGACTCCTCTGTGCCCTGACTTTTTGGTTGCTTGTATTGAATGGCTACGATTGTACGCTGCGCGCCCTTTTATGTCAGCGGCGGCCCTTGCCCAGCAGATAGATTTCACTGGAACGGTCCCGCGACGCCTTGGGCTTGCGCGTCACCACCTCGTCGAACAGCTCTCGCATGGACTTGAGATAGGATTGAAAATCGCTCCCCTGGAACACTTTGACGAGAAAATGTCCGCCGGGTTTCAAATGATCGCGCGCAAATTCCAACGCCAGCTCGCATAACAGGAAACTCCTGGCCTGGTCGATGGCGCTCATGCCTGACATATTGGGCGCCATATCGGAAATTACAAGGTCGAGCTCGCGTCCGCCCAGCAATTGCTCGAATTCACGCAAAACCTCTTCCTCGCGGAAGTCGCCCTGGATGAAATCGACGCCCGGCACCGGATCCATCTCCAGGATGTCCAGCGCGAACACCTTGCCCGAATCGCCGACGATGCGCGCGGCCACCTGCGACCAGCTGCCCGGCGTGGAGCCCAGGTCCGCCAGCACGGTGCCGGGGCGGATCAGCTTGTCCTTGTCGTTGATTTCCAGCAGCTTGTAGGCTGCGCGGGCGCGGTAGCCGTCCTTCTGCGCCATGTTCACATAGGGATCGTTGACGTGCTCCTGCAACCAGCTGTTGCTGCTCTTGCTTCTTGCCATACGCGGCGGTGCTTTCTGTCGGTTCAATCGTCAGGATAGCCGATACGCGCCGGGCGGCGCGCTATCCTGTTGTTTTTCGGTTATTTCAGCCCCAAACTTTGGGCCTGGGGCCAAATTCTAGTAGAATCGCGTTTTGCTTTGAATTCCATGTTTCCATGAAAATTGACATCAAGCCGTTTCAGCGCAAGTACCTGCAGGGTCTGGCGCACGGCATCGACCCGGTGGTGATGATCGGCAACAACGGCCTGACCGAGGCCGTGGTGCGCGAAATCGCCATCAGCCTGGACGCCCACGAGTTGATCAAGGTCCGCGTGCAAGGCGACGACCGCGACGCCCGCATCGCCATGTTCGAGCAGATCTGCGACGAGCTGGGCTGCGCTCCGGTGCAGCACATCGGCAAGCTGCTGGTTCTGTGGCGCCCCAGCGACAAGGCGCGCATCGCGCTGCCGAAGAACAAGCAGGCGATGAAGGACTGAGTCCTCCCGCCCGGCAGATGAAAAAAGCGGTGGCCTTGCCACCGCTTTTTTATTGTTCCGTCACTCGCTGCGCCAGATATAGGCGAGGCCGAGCACGCTCTGCACCAGGTAAATCAGGCTGGAAATCGCGTGCCAGGTGGCGAAGCCGCCGCCGAACAGCCCTTCCGCCGCGTGGTTCATCTGCTGCTTCAGGGTGACGATGATGGGCGCGACGCCGAACTGGTTGATCAGCGTGCAGGCCAGCATGCCGACGATCAGCCAGAACGCGCCCTGCTTCAAACCATTCACGCCATTGCGCCACACCTGGTCGACCAGCAGGAACACCCCGCACACCAGCCCGACCCAGGCGATGGCCGCGAACAGCCGCCCCGCCACCATACCGGCGGTGACCGCGTCCAGAGACTTGAACAGCACCGGGGCCACGATCAGCCCGATCACCCACAAACCGCCAATCCACAAGGTCTTGGCCACTGCACGCAAGCCGTCCATTTCCACCCCCATGCTCGGCAACAGACGCGGCCGATGAAAAACGCGCGGTCAATGCCGCGCGGTCCGGATCAGATGTATTTGACGTCGAGCACTTCGTACTCGCGGATGCCGCCCGGGGCCACCACTTCGGCCACGTCGCCGGCTTCCTTGCCGATCAGCGCGCGCGAGATCGGCGAGTTCACCGATACCTTGCACACCTTGATGTCGGCTTCGTCGTCGCCGACGATCTGGTAGGTGACGTTCTCTTCGGTTTCCAGATCCATCAGGTCGACGGTCGCGCCGAACACCACGCGGCCGTCGGCGTCCAGTTCGGCCGGATTGATGATCACGGCGTTGGACAGCTTGCCTTCCAGCTCGGCGATGCGGCCTTCGACGAAGGCCTGGCGTTCCTTGGCCGCGTCGTACTCGGCATTTTCAGACAGGTCGCCATGCGAGCGAGCCTCGGCGATCGCCTCGATCACCGACGGACGCTCCACGCTCTTCAGGCGTTGCAGTTCTTCCTTCAGAAGCTCGGCGCCGCGTACAGTCAACGGGACTTTGATCATTACAGTATTCTCCACAGGCGGTTGTCCGCCTTCATCAAAAGCACAAGCCGCCGTACGGGACGGCGGCTTGCGCGAGCGGGTTTGAGCGGAATTGTAACGGCAAATCGCTTCCGCATCAAAGCCTACCGGTGCCTGCTCTCCATCAGCCGGCGATCTGCGCGTGCAGCTGCTGCACGCTGTACACATCGAAGGACTCGGCGTGCTTCATGCCCACGCACACCGCCTTGGCGGCGGACAGCGTGGTGTATTGCGGCACGCGCGCCTGCAGCGCGGAGCGGCGGATCGAGTGGCTGTCCTGGATCGCTGTGCGCTTCTCGTCCACGGTGTTGATCACCAGATCCACTTCGCCGTTCTTGATCATGTCGACGATGTGCGGACGGCCTTCGTTCACCTTGTTGACCACCTGCACGATCAGGCCGGCCTCGGTCAGATGCTTGGCGGTGCCGCGGGTGCAGCAGACGCCAAAGCCCAGCCGCTGCAGTTCGCGCGCCACATCGACCGCGCCGTTCTTGTCGCCGTCGCGCACCGACAGGAACACCTTGCCGGTCTTGGGCAGACGGTCGCCCGCGCCCAGCTGCGCCTTGACGTAGGCTTCGGCGAAGGTCTTGCCCACGCCCATCACCTCGCCGGTGGACTTCATTTCCGGCCCCAGGATGGTATCGACGCCCGGGAACTTGATGAAGGGGAACACCGCTTCCTTCACTGCGTAGAACGGCGGGATCACCTCCTTGGTGAAGCCTTGCTCGACCAGGCTGATGCCTGCCATCGCGCGGGCGGCGATCTTGGCCAGCGGCGCCGAGGTCACCTTGGACACGAAAGGCACGGTGCGCGAGGCGCGCGGATTCACTTCCAGCACGTAGATGGTGTCACCCTGGATCGCGAACTGCACGTTCATCAGGCCGACCACGTTCAGCGCGCGGGCCATCGCTTCGGTCTGGCGGCGGATTTCGTCCTGCAGCGCCGGGAACAGGCTGTACGCCGGCAGCGAGCAGGCGGAGTCGCCGGAGTGGACGCCGGCCTGCTCCACGTGCTGCATGATGCCGCCGATCACCACGTTTTCGCCATCGGACACGCAGTCCACGTCGACTTCGATCGCGTCGTTGAGGAAGCGGTCCAGCAGCACCGGGCTATCGTTGGACACCTTCACCGCCTCGCGCATATAGCGCTCCAGATCGGCCGGCTCGTGGACGATTTCCATCGCGCGGCCGCCCAATACGTAGGACGGGCGCACCACCAGCGGATAGCCGATTTCCTCGGCCAGCTTCATCGCCTCTGCCGGCGCGCGCGCGGTGCGGTTCGGCGGCTGCTTCAGGCCCAGCTCGTTCAGCAGCTTCTGGAAGCGCTCGCGGTCTTCGGCGGCGTCGATCATGTCCGGCGTGGTGCCGATGATGGGCACGCCGTTGGCCTCCAGCGCGCGCGCCAGCTTCAGCGGAGTCTGGCCGCCGTACTGCACGATGACGCCGAACGGCTTCTCGATGCGGCAGATTTCCAGCACGTCTTCCAGCGTCAGCGGCTCGAAATACAGGCGGTCGGAGGTGTCATAGTCGGTGGACACGGTTTCCGGATTGCAGTTGACCATGATGGTCTCGAAGCCGGATTCGCGCAGGCTCAATGCCGCGTGCACGCAGCAGTAGTCGAACTCGATGCCCTGGCCGATCCGGTTGGGGCCGCCGCCCAGCACCATCACCTTCTTGCGGTCGGACGGATTGGACTCGCACTCCTCCTCGTAGGTGGAGTACATGTAGGCGGTATTGGTGGCGAATTCGGCGGCGCAGGTGTCGACGCGCTTGTACACCGGGTGCAGGTTCACGCTCCAGCGCTTGGCGCGCACGGCGGCTTGGTCAGAGCCCAGCAACTCGCCCAGGCGGCGGTCGGAGAATCCCTTGCGCTTCAGGCGGCGCAGTTCGCTGTACTCCATGTCCTCGATCTTGCGGCCGGCCAGCGCCTTTTCCTCGCCGACGATGTCTTCGATCTGAGCCAGGAACCACGGGTCGATCTTGCTGACCGCGTGGATGTCGTCGCGGCTCATGCCGATGCGGTACGCGTCGGCCACATACAGGATGCGTTCCGGTCCCGGCGCGCCCAGTTCGTGGCGGATGGCGGCTTCGTCGGTGGTGACCGAGTCGAAGCCGGACAAGCCGGTCTCCAGGCCGCGCAGGGCTTTCTGCATCGACTCCTGCAGCGTGCGGCCCATGGCCATCACCTCGCCCACCGACTTCATCTGGGTGGTCAGGCGGTCGTCGGCCTGCGGGAATTTTTCAAACGCGAAACGCGGGATCTTGGTGACCACGTAGTCGATCGACGGCTCGAACGAGGCCGGGGTGGCGCCGCCGGTGATGTCGTTCTTCAGCTCGTCCAGCGTGAAGCCGACGGCCAGCTTGGCGGCGATCTTGGCGATCGGGAAGCCGGTGGCCTTGGACGCCAGCGCCGACGAACGCGACACGCGCGGGTTCATCTCGATGACGATCATCTCGCCGGTGGCCGGATTGGTGGCGAACTGCACGTTGGAGCCGCCGGTATCCACGCCGATCTCGCGCAGCACCGCCAAGGAGGCGTTGCGCATGATCTGGTATTCCTTGTCGGTCAGCGTCTGCGCCGGCGCCACGGTGATGGAGTCGCCGGTGTGCACGCCCATCGGATCGAAGTTTTCGATCGAACAGATGATGATGCAGTTGTCGTTCTTGTCGCGAACGACTTCCATCTCGTATTCCTTCCAACCCAGCACCGACTGCTCGATCAGCAGCTCATGAGTGGGGGAAGCCTCGAAGCCGCGCTCGCAGATCGCCAGGAATTCTTCCTTGTTGTAGGCGATGCCGCCGCCCGAGCCGCCCATGGTGAACGACGGGCGGATCAGCGTCGGGAAGCCGACTTTGGTCTGCGCGTCCAGCGACTCTTCCATGGTGTGGCAGACGAAGGACAGCGGGCAGGACAGGCCGATCTTGGCCATCGCCTCCTTGAAGCGGCCGCGGTCTTCCGCCTTGTCGATGGCGTCTTCGGTGGCGCCGATCAACTCGACCTTGTACTTTTCCAGCACCCCGTGCTTGGCCAAGTCGAGCGCGCAGTTCAGCGCGGTCTGGCCACCCATGGTCGGCAGAATGGCGTCCGGGCGCTCCTTGGCGATGATCTTTTCCACCACCGGCCAGCTGATGGGCTCGATGTAGGTGACGTCGGCCATGTCCGGATCGGTCATGATGGTTGCGGGGTTGGAGTTGACCAGGATGACTTTATAGCCTTCCTCGCGCAGCGCCTTGCAGGCCTGGGCGCCGGAGTAGTCGAACTCGCAGGCCTGGCCGATGACGATCGGGCCGGCGCCAATGATCAGAATGCTTTTGATGTCGGTACGCTTTGGCATGGCTTCTACTCTTTGATGACTTGTATTTTTCCGGCCGCGCCCCCTCCCCGGCGGCGCGGCATGTTTACTCTCGACCTTACAGGCTGGCCGCGGCCAGCTTGGCGCCGAACCCGACGAAAACCGCTCCCACCGAGCCGCCCAGCGCCGCCGTCAGCTTGCGGCGGCGGCGGAAGGCCGCGGCCAGCTTGTTGCCCAGCAGGATCAGCATCGACAAGTTGGCGATGCTGCAGCACTGGACGATGGCGCCCAGCGCGGCGAAGGTGACGGCTGGGTGCGGATAGGCCGGATCGACGAACTGCACGAAGAACGACACGAAGAACAAGATGGCCTTCGGGTTCATCAGGCTGATCAGCAGCGCCTTGCGATACGGATGGCCGCCGGACAGCGCCGACGCCTTGGCCGGCGATTCGTCGCCGCGGCGCGCTCGGCGCCAGGCCAGGATGCCGGACTTCAGCATATTGACGCCCAGCCAGGCCAGATAGCCGCCGCCGATGTACTTGACCACCGCGAACAGCGCCGGGTTGGCCTGCAGCAAGCCAGCCGCGCCGGTGGCCGCCAGCGTCATCAGGATGAAGTCGCCGCTGACCACGCCGCCCGCGGCCGCGAAGCCCGCGCGCTTGCCGCGCTGCGCTGCCACCGACAGCACGTACATGGCGTTCGGCCCCGGCAGCAGGATCACGATCAGCGTGCCGATCAGGTAGGTGGTAAGGTCGGTAATGCCCAACATGATTCGACCCCGCCTTACTGCCGTTCCGCCATCGCCGCGATGAAGCGGTCGAACAGATAGGCCACGTCCTCCGGCCCCGGGCTCGCTTCCGGGTGGCCCTGGAACGAGAATGCCGGGCGGTCGGTCAGCGCGATGCCCTGCACCGTGCCGTCGAACAGCGAGCGGTGGGTGACGCGGACATTGGCCGGCAGGCTGGTCTCATCCACCTGGAAACCGTGGTTCTGGCTGGTGATCATCACGCGGCCGCTGTCCAGATCCTGCACCGGATGGTTGGCGCCGTGGTGGCCGAACTTCATCTTGGAGGTCTGCGCGCCGGCAGCCAGGCCCAGGAGCTGATGGCCCAGGCAGATGCCGAACACCGGCAGCTTGGTTTCCAGGATCTTGCCGATGGCCTTGATGGCGTAATCGCACGGTTCCGGATCGCCGGGGCCGTTGGACAGGAACACGCCGTGCGGATTCAGCGCCAGCACATCCTCAGCCGGCGTCTGCGCCGGGACGATGGTCAACTGGCAACCGCGCTCGGCCAGCATGCGCAGGATGTTGTGCTTGACGCCGAAGTCGTAGGCCACGACGTGGAAACGGGTGGACGCCTGGATCTGATAACCCGCGCCCAGCTTCCATTGCTTCTCGGTCCAGGCGTACGGTTTCTGGCAGCTGACGACCTTGGCCAGATCCTGGCCGGCCATGCTGCCGAAGCCGCGCGCCAGCTCCAGAGCCTTGGCCTCGTCGATGTCGCCGGCCATGATGCAGCCGGCCTGGGCGCCCTTCTCGCGCAGGATGCGGGTCAGCTTGCGGGTATCGATATCGGCGATCGCCACCACCTTGTGCTTCTTCAGGTAATCGGACAGCGAGTCTTCGGCGCGGAAGTTGCTGTGCAAGAGCGGCAGATCGCGGATGATCAGCCCTGATGCAAAAACGGCGCGGGATTCGGTGTCTTCCGAATTCGCGCCGACGTTGCCGATGTGCGGATAAGTGAGTGTGACGATCTGCCTGGTATAAGAGGGATCCGTCAGGATCTCCTGGTAACCGGTGATGGCGGTATTGAATACCACCTCGCCGACCGTGTGGCCGGCGGCACCGATAGCACTACCTCTGAAAAGCGTGCCGTCAGCCAAGACAAGGATTGCGGGGAGGTTTGACACTGGCTGGCTCCTGTTGCATTGCTCGGGCGCTTACACAAAAACCGGCTGAGCCGGTTTCGTTTGTACACCCTGGGATTTTCAAAATTCTTATGTGAATAACGGGACTCGGCGCCTGCGCCTGTCCCGTTTGGTTAAACCTTTCTATAGTACCGCGCATTTTTCACTTGCACAATACGACAGGCGCCATTTTTCAAAAAAACGTCACATGCCCGGCTTCACCTGCCAGCTGACGCTGGTCGGGCCCGCCGGCTGGCCCAGCATCAGCATCAGGGGCTTCAACGCGTCGTATTTGTCCTGCGGGCTGTCCGCGGTGCCTGCCATGTGGAAAGCGCCGCCAGCCGGCAACGCGCCCTGGCCGCTGAGCATCAGCGGCCCTTCCAGCGTGGACAGGTTCAGGTTCAGCCCCTGGCCCGTGCCGGCGACATCCAGCTGGTAGCTGCCGAACGGCAGCACCGTGGTCAGCGGCGACGAAGCGCCGCGCCAAGCGATCTGCACCGCGCCGCTGACGTCCTTGCCCTGGCGCGCCAGTTGCGGAATATTCAGCTGCAGCTCGCCGCCCAGCCGCGCCGCCTGCCAGGTTTTGGACAGATCGGCCAGCGCCGCCACCGGCAGCGACAAGGCCAGCCCCCTGACTTCCTGCTTGCCGAAGCCCAGCTGCAGCATGCCGGGCTGGCCGGCGCTGTCCAGATGCCAGACCAGCAGGCCGGACAACAAGGCCTTGGGCTGCCATTTCCACGCCAGCGGACTCATGCTGCGCACTTCGCCGGCCTTCCCCAGGTAAACCAGCTTCGCGCCGCCGTCCCAGACCGTGCCCCTGGCCTCGCTGACGCCCCAGTGCCCGTCGCTGTAGCGCGACACCGGCCAGGACAGCCAGCTGGCCGGCAGCGACGACAACAGGCCGGCCAACAGCAGCGCGGCCGCGCCCAGCCATTTCAAGATCCGCTGTCTCATGCCGCCGCTCCCGCGTGCGCCAGCAGCGCCTTGATCTTCACCTGCCCCGGCACCGGCTGCGCCTCAGCCTTGACGTTGACCACCCGCACCTGCTGCTGCGCGGCCAGGATGCCGACGAAACGCACCCAGTCGTCGAAGCCGACCACGCCCTCCATCGACACGCCGGAATCGCCGTCGGCGTTGAACTGCAGCCCGGCCACCGACAGCCCCTGGCTCTTGGCCGTCTGCTGCAGCAGCGGAATCAGCTCCTTGGCCGGCAGCGGCGTCTGCGCCGGCTGGCGCTTGAGCTTGGCGGCTTCATCGGCCAATGCGCTCACCGCGCCCAGTTCGGCCTGCAGCCGCGCGACCGAGGCGCGGTTGCGCTGCAGGGACGAGCTGGCCGGCTCCCATACCGCCAGATAGAGCAGCGTCGCGCCCAGCACCGCGGCCATCGCCGCCAGCAGCCGCTGCTCGCGCGGGCTGCGCTGGCTCCAGTACTCGAGAAATTGTTGCTTGTAGGCTTTCATCGTCACGGCTCCCGCGCCACCACCAATTGCTTGCTGCCGGGCTGGCTGCTCGTCGCGTCCAGCATGATCTGCCGCGCCGCCAGCAGCTTGCGCCAGCGCGCCAGGCTTTCCGCCGGCACCTCGGCCACCTGCAGCTTGAGCCTGCCGGCTTCGTATTCCAGCGTCCGCACTTGCAGCTCGCGTCCGCTGACCGCCGCCAGCGCGCCCATCAGCTCCACCAGATCGTCGCGCGCCGGTTGGCCGTGGCTCAGCCTGAGCTTGTCTACTGCCCGCGTCATCGCCAGCGCGCTGCTGCCCGGTTGCGCCTGGCCGCCTATCCACGGCGTGGCCGCCGCTCGGATCTGCTGCGACAGGCTGTGCTTGCGCCACGCGTACCAACCGGACTGGCCCAGGGTCAGCGCGATCTGCGCGATCAGCAGCCCGCCCAGCAGCCAGCCGGTCTTCTTCAGCGACGGCGCCCAGTCGCGCCAGTAGCGGTTGGCGGCGAGATCGCCCTGGGCGAAGTCGTAACCCGGGTGGTGGCGGCCGCTGCGCCAATCGTGCGCGTCGCCGCGCGCGGCCTCGCCTTGCCAGCCGGGCAGATGGGCCAGCACCTCGTCGGCGCTGTCCACCCCGTGCAAACGCAGCCGCGCCGGCTGCGTCGCCGCCAGCAGCGAGGCGAACAGGGCGTGCTCCATCTGCCCTCCCGCCCGCGGCAGGCTGGCCGCGTACGGCGCGGCGGCGCGCACCATCCAGCGGTCGGCCAGGCGGGTCACGCTCCAGCCGTCCGCCGGCGGCGGCGCGAGCAGGCATTCCTCGGGCACGATGCGGTCGCACAGCCGGCCCAGATTCTTGAGCATGGCCACCGCGCGCCGCAGGCCGGCGGCCTCGGTGACCGCCACCGCGCGCCGGCCGCCGGCCAGCGCCTCGCCCAGCGCGTAAAGATTGGCGCCGGGATCGTTGGCCAGCCCCTCCTCCAGCGCGAAACCCATCACGGCCGGCGTCGGCTGCTTGACCGCGTCCGGCAGCTTCACGTCGGTGAACAGCGTGCGGCCGGCCGGCAGCACCAGCTCGCACTGGTCTGCCTTGGGCCAGCCGCCGGGCGCGCTGTCTCCCTGGGCGGAGAGCTCGCCGCGGGCGTTCAGCAGGGCCCAGGGCAGGCCGGGCTCGCTATCGGGCCAGCCCGGACGCAGATAGAGTCGCAGCGTCGTCATGTTTGTCTCCACCTGGCCGCGCCTGCTGGCTGCGGCCATTGTTGCCTTCTTGTCGCCAAACCAGTTTGACGATGTTCTGATTGCTGTAAATCATCGCCCGCATCGACAGCCTGGCCTTGCCGTAGCCGGCCCGGCTGTCCAGCAGGAAATAAGAGGATCCGGCGCCGATGTCCACGTCGGGAAAGACGAAGCCGCCGCCCGGCAGCCTCGCCTTGAAATCATTGGCGTCCTTGTAATAATTGGTCTGCCGCTGCTTCATCAGCACCATCAGGTTGCCGTCGCCCATGCCGGGCAGCATCGCCTTCAGCACCTCGCCGGTCGCGGTGTTGACGTTGATCTGCGTCACCGACGGCGGCAGCGCCGCGATGTGCGGCAGAAGCTTTTCCATCACCTCGGGCGTGTAGCCCGGCAGCCAGCGCAGCATCTCCACCCGGGGCAGCGGGCGGTTGGGCTGCGGCGCCGCGGCCGCGCCGTCGCCGCTCGGCTTGTCGTCCTCGTCCTTGCCGCCGCGCAGCTCCTTCAGCAACGGCTCGGACAGCTTGCCCGGCAAGCCCAGCGAACTCAGCAGCCGCTTGTAGAATTTCAGCTGTTTGGCGTTGGTCTGGCCGTTTAGCACCAGCGAGTTGATGTTGAAGCGGCCCTGCAGGTCCTCCAGCGCGCCGCTCACCTTCACGCCCTGCGCCTCGGTCTGCGGCAAGGGCTGCGCCCACAGCTGCGACAGCGCCACCACGCCGTTGCCGGCCGGGCCGTTGTTGAAACGCAGGATTTCCATCGCCCAGCCCAGGCCGGCGTCGGCCACCAGCCGCAGCTGGGCTCGGTTCTTGTCGTTTTCCAGCTGATGCCACCACAAGCCCTGCTGCCACAGCACCAGGCTGGCCGCGGTGGTGGCCAGCGCGACGATCAGCAGCGCCATGATCACCGCCATGCCGGATTGCCGCCGCCTCATGGCAACACCCATATCCGCCGCGCCTGCTGCTTGCCCGGCATCTTCACCCGCATCTCCAGCGCCCGAGGCGCCCGTCCCTGGGCCGCGTCGCCCATCGGCCACGCCTCCTGCCAGCTGCCGTCGTTGAGCAATACCCGCCAATCGACGCGCATGTCGCGCCCCAGCAGCGCATAAACGATGGGTGACGCGCCGCCGGCGTCTCCGGCCGACCAGCTGACTCCGCCCTCGCCGCTCTGGTAGACGATGCGCTCCCGTCCGCTGGGGTAGCGGGTGGACACCGCCTCCAGCATCAGCGCCTGGCCCTTGCCGTCCTGCTGCAGCACCAGGCTGCTGACGCCCAGCGTCAGCCCTTGCTGCTGCTCGGCCGCATTGGCCGCCGGCTGCTGGCCTCCCAGATCGCTTTCCAGCCGGCGGAAGGCGCGCGCCACGTCCACCCACTGCTCGCCGGTCTGCATCAGCCGCTCGCGGGCGATCAGCAGCGAGCCGAAAGCCTTGTAGCCCATCACCGACAGGATGGCCAACAGGCTCATCGCAACCAGGATTTCCAGCAGCGTCATGCCGCCCTGCCGCCGCGCGCTCAACCGCCGCCTCCCGCCTGCTGCCGCAGGTAGCCGGTCATCTCAGCCAGCACGTAATGGCCGGCGCCGGGCGCCAGGATGCGCACCGTCACCTTGCGGAAATTGGGATTGGGCGTCGGCGAGATTTCGCGCTCCCAGCGCCATTCGACGCCGTCTTCCTTGCTTTCTCCGGCCTGCTGTCCCGGCTCCGGAAACTGCCGCAGCGCCTGCAGCATCGCGATCTGGTTCTGCGCCTCCCAGTTGGCCTGCATCCGGCGCTCCATGCCTTCCGCGTTGTCGGCGGCGAGGCCGGTGGCGCGCAGCAGCGCGCCCAGCGCCACCGCGATGATGGCGAGCGCGACCAATACTTCGAACAGGGTGAAGCCTTGCTGCCGCTTCATGAGCCGTCCGCCACCGTCACCCGGCCCAGCGGCGACTGCAGCACGCTCAGCCGCCGGCCCGCGCCGTCCAGCCTGAGCGCCAACGCCGCGGCGCGGCCGTCCTGCCACAGCAGCAGCGGCCGGTCGCCCTTCCAGGGCTTGCCGTCCTGCAGCGCGCCCTCTCCCGATATGCCTTCCGGCCATTCGTGCGCGGCCAGCAGCTCCTCGGTCACCGGCTGCCATTCGCCGTCGTCGTCCAGCCGGCTGAAGGCGTAGCCCTTGCCGTTCCAGCTGAGCGCCAGCGTGTCGCCCATCTCGGCCAGGTCGCCTGCCTGCTCCAGCACGCGCGCGAAGCGGTAGCCCTCGTCATTCAGCTGGCGATGGGTGTCCGGCCTCAGGCTGAGCGTGACGGTAGTGGCGAGCACGCCGATGATCAGCATCACCACCATCACCTCGATCAGCGTGAAGCCGCGCGCGCGCGCGGCGGAAGTCACGTTGCCTCTCTCCGGGCCCGGCTTACTTGCCGCTGTCCCAGTTGCCGATGTCGGCGTCGTTGTTCTCGCCGCCCGGCTCGCCGTCGGCGCCGAAGCTCCAGATGTCGATCTCGCCATGGGTGCCCGGATTGGCGTACTGGTAGGCGTTGCCCCACGGATCCTTGGGCAGGCGCTCCAGGTAGCCGCCCGGCTTCCAGTTCTTAGGCTCCGGCGCGGCGGTAGGCTTCTGCACCAGCGCCGACAGGCCCTGGTCGGAGCTTGGATAGCGGCCGTTGTCCAGCCGGTACAGCTTCAGCGCCTGGCTGATGGCGCCGATGTCCTGCTTGGCGGCGACGATGCGCGCCTCGTCCGGGCGGCTCATCACCTTGGGCACCACCAGCGCGGCCAGCACGCCGAGGATGACGATCACGACCATGATCTCGATCAGGGTGAAACCGCGCTGGGCGGTGCGTTTCAACTGTTTCATCGCTTCTCCATCATTTGATCCGGCGGCGCTTGGCCATGCCGGGTTGCTTCCAATTGCCGAACTTCCGTCACAGCCCAGGCAGGATCTCATCCTCCCGGACTTCACATCATCTTGTCCTGATCGATTGCCTGCTGCAGCAGCGTTTGCAGCGCATCGACGCGGCGGCGCAAGTTGCTGCACTCGCGGGCGCAGGCCAAGGAGACAACAAAACCCACATAAGCGATCGCCGACAGCGCGGCCAGCCAACCCTGTCCGGCATATGCCCAGACTGTGCCAGCCATCGCCGCGGCCCCCGCGCCGACAAACAGCAGCAGCCACCACGCCGCCGCCTTGGGCTGGCGCGCCGCCAGCGTTTCCCTGGCTTTTGCCTCCGCGGCGACGCCGTCCAGCAATTTCCGGTATTGGCGGCTGGTGATCGGGTCCGCGTCCAACATCTTGTCTTTCGCCATAGGCACGGCTCAGTGCACCATCTGGTTCATGTCGATGATGGGCATCATGATGGCCAGTACGATCAACAGCACCATGCCGCCCATCACCAGGATCAGCAGCGGCTCCATCAGCGTGGTGAAGGTGGCCAGCTTGCGCTCCACCTCCTGCTCCTGCTGCTGGGCGGCGCGGTCCAGCATGTGGGACAGCGTGCCGCTGGCCTCGCCGCTGGAAATCAGGTGGATCAATACCGGCGGAAACTGGCGGGTGGCGTTCAGCGCGCGCGACAGCGACACGCCCTCGCGCACCTTGGCCATCGCGTCGGCCACCGCGTCCTGCATCGGCAGCATGGTCATCAGACCGCGCGCGGTTTCCAGCGCGGTCAGCAACGGCACGCCGGAGCCGACCAGGATGGACAGGGTGCTGGCCATCCGCGCGGTGTTCAGCGCGCGGAACAGCCGGCCGAACACCGGCAGCTTCAGCACCCGAGCGTGGAAACGCCGCTTCAGCGCCGGCGCGCGCAAGGCGCGGACGATCAAAACCGCCGCCGCGGCGATGCCGATCAGCATGACCACGCCCCACTGGCGCAGGAAATCGCTGCAGGCCACCAGCGCGCGGGTCAGGAAGGGCAAGGTCTGCTTGGTCTGGGCGAACACGCTGACCACCTGCGGCACCACGTAGCTCATCAGGCCGCCCACCACCAGGATGGCGACCAGCGTCACCACCGCCGGATAGGCCAGCGCCAGCGTCACCTTTTGTTGGGTGTTCTGCCGCTTGTCCAGGTACTCCGCCAGCCGCGACATCACCATGTCGAGATGGCCGGATTGTTCACCGGCCTGCACCAGCGAACGATACAGCGGCGAGAACACGCCGGGCGCCGACGACAGCGCCTGGGCGAAGCCCTTGCCTTCCAGGATGTCGCTGCGCAAGGCCGCCAGCACGGTGCGGCTGCGGGCGTTTTCCGACTGCTCGGTGACGGCGGTCAGCGCCTTCTCCAGCGTCAGGCCGGCGTTGAGCAGCGTCGACAGCTGTTCGGTGATCATCACCAGCTCGGCGCGCGGCAGACCACGGCGCAGCACATTGCTGCCGGCGCCGCCGGTCTTGGCGTTGACGCTGTCCACCGTCACCGGCAGCAGGCCGCGCTCTCTGAGCTGCCCGCGCGCGGCGCGGGCGGAATCCGCCTCCAACAGGCCGCTCTGCTCCTTGCCCGCCGCGTCGTAAGCGGTGTATTTGAAGGCCGCCATCAGCTCCTCGTCACCCGCAGGATTTCTTCCAGGCTGGTCTCGCCGGCCTTGACCCAGCGCATGCCGTCGTCGCGCAGGCTGCGCATGCCGTGGCGGCCGGCGTGGTCGCGCAGCCGGTGTTCGGAGGCGCGGTCGTGGATCAGCCGCTGCATGGTGTCATCGATCAGCATCAGCTCATAGATGCCGTAACGGCCCTTGTAGCCGGACTGGCTGCAGGCCGGGCAACCGACCGGACGGTAATGCACCGTCTCCGGCGCGTCGTCCAACGGCACCGGATGCGGCGCCTTGCATTGCGGGCAGACGCGCCGCACCAGCCGCTGCGCCATCACGCCCAGCAGGCTGGAGGCCAGCAGGAAGGGCTCGACGCCCATGTCGGTGAGGCGGGTCACCGCGCTGGCGGCGTCGTTGGTGTGCAGCGTGGCCAGCACCAGGTGGCCGGTCAGCGATGCCTGCACCGCGATCTGCGCGGTTTCCAGGTCGCGGATCTCGCCTATCATCACCACGTCCGGGTCCTGGCGCAGGATCGCGCGCAGCGCCTTGGCGAAAGTCATGTCGATGCGGGCGTTGACCTGGGTCTGGCCGACGCCGTCCAGGTGGTACTCCACCGGGTCTTCCACCGTCATGATGTTGGTGTGGGCCGAGTCCAGCCGCGACAGCGCCGCGTACAGCGTGGTGGTCTTGCCTGAGCCGGTGGGGCCGGTGACCAGCAGGATGCCGTGCGGCTGGCGGATCAGCGTGTCCACCGAGGCCAGCGTGTCGGCGGCCATGCCCAGCGTGGCCAGGTCAAGCTTGGCGTTTTCCTTGTCCAAGAGACGCAGCACCACCCGCTCGCCGTGGCTGGTGGGCAATGTCGACACCCGCACATCCACCGGCCGGCCGCCCAGGCGCAGCGAGATGCGGCCGTCCTGCGGAATGCGCTTCTCGGCGATGTCGAGGTTGGCCATGATCTTGATCCGCGACACCATCGCCGCGTGCAGCGCGCGATGCGGGCTGACCACGTCGCGCAACGTGCCGTCCAGGCGGAAACGGACGGTGGAGCGATCCTCGAAGGCCTCGATGTGGATGTCGGACGCGCCGTCGCGCAGCGCCTGGGTCAGCAGCGCGTTGATCATGCGGATGATGGGCGCGTCGCCCTCGCTTTCCAGCAGGTCCTCCACCGTCGGCAAGGACTCCACCATCTGGTTCAGGTCCATGTCCTGGCCGATGTCGTCCACCATCTCCGCCGCCGCTCCGTCGCGGCTGGCGTAGTGCTCGGACAGGCGCTTCTCGAACTGGGAGGCCGTCAGCGTCTCCACGCCCGACAGCTCGCCGCCATGCACCCGCAGCGCCTCGGCCCAGGCCGCCGGCTTGGCGTCCTCTCGCAGCAGCAGCACCCGGCCGACCTCGCCGTCCAGCAGGATGACCCCGTTGGCGCGGGCGAAGGGAAAGGGCAGCAGCGTCGCGAACTTGGCTTGCATCATTGCTTGGCCTTGGCGTTGTCTTCCGACTTGTTCAGCGCATCCAGCGCGTTCAGCGCGCCGTGGATGCTGCCGGCTGCCGGCGCCTTCAACTGGTCATTCAAATCCAGCGGCAGCTTGCGTCCCGCATTCCGCGTCGCGTCGTCCATCACGTAGCCGTAGCGCTCGCCGGCCACCGCGCGGTTGCCGATCTCGTCGCGGATGATGGTGGGGCGGATGAAGATCATCAGGTTGGTCTTCTTTCGCTCCTTGCCCTGGTACTTGAACAGGTTGCCGATGACCGGAATGTCGCCCAGCAGCGGCACCTTGTCCTCGGCGTTGCTCGTGGTTTCCTGGGTCAAGCCGCCCAGCGCCACCAGACCGCCATCGCCGACCGTCACCACCGTGTCCAGCGTGCGGCGGTTGAAGGTGGGGCCCGCCGCCGCATTCAGCGTGGTGGCGTCGATGGAGTCGGCCGCCTGGCTGATCTTCATGCGGATGGTGCCGCCTTCGGAGATCTGCGGCGTGATCTTCAGGCCGAAGCCCACCGTCTTGCGGTCATACGTGTTGTAAGGCGCGTTGGAGGTACCGCTGGAACCCGCCGGATAGGAGGCGCTAAGCACCCCGATCTCCTGGCCGATCACGATCTTGGCTTCCTCGTTGTCCATCGTCACCAGCTGCGGGCTGGCCACCAGATTGCCTTGCGCCTCCTGCTCCAAAGCCTGGGCCAGCAGGCCCAGCGTCGGGATCTGCTGCCCGCCCACCGTGATGGTGTTGATGATGGCTGCGGTCAGGCCGCCGCCGGTCAGGCTGTTGACCAGGCCCGACAGCGGCGAGGTCGGCGTCGTGCCGCCGCCGCCCGCCACCAGCGGCTGAGACGGACTGGGCAGGCTGTTTCCGATCAGGCCGTTGCCATGCACGTTCGCCGCCCACTGCACGCCGATCTTGGTGGTGCGGTTGGCCGTCACCTCCATCACCAGCGCTTCGACATAAACCTGGGCCCGGCGCTTGTCCAGCAGGTCGATCACATTGCGCAGATTCTGGTACATCGGATCCGGCACGTTGAGGATCAGCGCGTTGCTGTTGCTGTCGGCCTGGATCATCGTGCCGACGCCGGCGCCGGACGGCGCGGAAGACGAGGACGAGGAGGCCGCCGCGGCCGCCCCGGCGTCCGGCGACGACACCGGATTCTGGGCCGAAGCGCCGCTGCCGCTGCCGGCACCGGTGGAGGAAGGCATCAGGCTCGCGCTGCCTCCGGTAGATGTCGCGGTATTGATCGTGCTGCGCGTCTGCACCGGGCTGCCCTCGCTGGCCAGCAGCAGTCGCAGCGTCTTGGCCACCTCGGACGCCTGGGCGTTCTTCAGGTAGACCACCCGCACATTGGAGCCGGCCTGGCTGGGCTGATCCAGCACCTTGAGCAGGCTCTTGACCTTGCCGATCTTGCCCGGTGTGTCGGCGCGCACCATCAGCACATTGGCGCGCGCGTCGGCCAGGATGGTGGTTTTGCCGCCGTCGGCGCCGCCTTCCTGCATCAGCTTGTTCAGCGAGTTGGCCAGCTCCACTGCGGAGCCGAACAGCACCGGAATCACCACGGTGTCGCCCGCCGCCGCCGACTCCACCGATTCGATGATGGATTCGATGCGCTGGATGTTGTCGGCGTAGTCGGTGACGATCAGCGCGTTGGACTGCGGATAGGCGGCCACCGTGTTGTTGGGCGACACCAGCGGCCGTATCACCGGCACCAGCTGGTTGGCGTTGCTGTTTTTCAGCGCGAATACCTTGGTGATCAGCCGGTCGCCGTCGCCGCGCGGAATGCCCTTGCTCGCCTTGGCGTGCAGCTTGGCGTCCGCCTCCGGCACGATCTTGATCACGCCGTTGCCCTCCACCGCGGAAAATCCCTGCAGGCGCAGCGACGACAGCAGCACCTGGTAGGACAGCGCGCGCGGCACCGGCCGGCTGGAAACAATGTTGACCGTGCCCTTGACGCGCGGATCGATGATGAAGTTCTTGCCGCTGATCTCGCCTATCGCCTTGACCACGGTTTCGATGTCGGCGTTGACGAAGTTGAGCATGACCGTATCGTTTTGCGGCGCGGCGAGCAGATTGCAACTGTAAACCAGGGCCAGGGCGGCGACGAGCTTGGAAATTCGCATTGCACTCTCTTATTGGCGAATCATCGCGGCGGGATCCACCGCGGGTTGAGGCTGGGCATCGGGTACGGCGTTCTGGCCCGGAACCGGAATGGGTATCGCGCCGGGCATGGGCTGGGCCGGCTGCATGGAGGGAGGCTGCGACGGCGCGGATTGCTGCATGTCGCCGCCGCCACTCTGGCGCTGCAGCGGAACGAACTGTTCGTTGCCGCCGGAACGCAAGGTGACGCCGTTGGGCGCGACCTTGACCAGCTCCCAGCCGTCAGGCGTCTGCTTGCCCTGCAACAGCGGCTCGGGGTGGCCGTTGCTGTCGATGATGGCGAAGCCCTGCACGCCGTCGCGGCTGGGCGCGTACACGCCCAACAGCCGGACCGGCGGCAAAGCCGCCACCGGCTGCTGCGGTGCCTCGCCGAACCAGTGCCCCTGCGCGGCGGCGGCCGCGGCGGCCTGCGGCTGGGCCGGCGCCAGATCGCGGTAGCTGGGCGCGGAAGGCGCGAGCAGCGCGCTCAATTGCTGGCCCAGCCAGAAAGCGGCCAGTCCCAGCGCCGCGGCGGGCAGGGCCTTGTGCCACTGCCGGCCCGGCAGCCGCCAGCGGCTGAAGTCCAGCTTGCGGCGCATGATTGTCTTGTCCCCTGAAACCATCGGCCTTCCGTATCGTAAATTTGCTGAGCGACTGTCACTGCAGGCACGCTAGATTAAGCAGCAAGAGGACGATTTTGCAATAGGCAGTCTGAATATTTGATGACAGATGAAAATTTAGTCATCGTTAATATTTACAGCCGATTCGCTTGCCGCTTGATTCTTATCGCATCCAAACAAGAAATTTACATCGGTAAAAAGCAAACTTTCGGCATTTTCGCATAAAAAAACGCCGCAGCAAGGCCGCGGCGTCCGCATCTGGCGTCAAGCCGGTCAAAACTGGCTGTCATCCAGCGCCAGCGCGCTATCGGCGCCATTCAGGATCGCCGCCGCCAGGCCGGAAACCTGCGGCAGCAGGTGCTCGGCGAAGAAGCGCGCGGTGATGATCTTGGCGTTCAGGAAATCGCTGTCCGCATCGGCGTCCTGCAGTTTTTCCTTGGCGATCAGCGCGGCGCGGCCCAACTGCCAGCCGCCCAGCACGATGCCCATCAGCTTCAGGAACGGCACTGAGCCGGCCGCCGCCAGTTGCGGCTGCGCGCCGAAGGTTTCCAGAATGAAGGTGACGCAGCGCTCGGCGTCGGCGATTCCCGACGACAGATTGCCGGCGATGGAATCGAATCCCGCCGCCTGCAGCTTGTTCGCCGTCGACTGCGCCTCGGCCAGCAGCGCGCGGGCGGCGACGCCGTGATCCATCGCCGTCTTGCGGCCGATCAGGTCCAGCGCCTGGATGCCGGTGGTGCCTTCGTAGATGGCGGTGATGCGGGCGTCGCGGTAATACTGGGCGACGCCGGTCTCCTCGATGTAACCCATGCCGCCGTGCACCTGGATGGCCAGGCTGGTGATCTCGTTGGCCTGCTCGGTGTTCCAGCCCTTGACGATGGGAATCAGGAAATTCAGCAGCGCCTGGTTGCGGGCGGCTTCGTCCGCCACCGGATGGCGGGCGGCGCGGTCCAGCGCGGCTGCGGCGTAGAAGGTCAGCGCGCGCTGCGCTTCGATCTGGGCGCGCATCGTCATCAGCATCCGGCGCACGTCCGGGTGCCGGATGATGGCCACGCCGGCCGGGTCGGGCGAACCGACCGCGCGGCTCTGCACCCGATCGCGCGCGTATTCCACCGCCTTCTGGTAGGCGCGCTCGGACACCGCCACGCCCTCGATACCCACGCCCAGCCGGGCGTGGTTCATCATGGTGAACATGTAGTTCAGGCCCTTGTTCGGCTCGCCGACCAGATAGCCGACCGCGCCGTCGTTGTCGCCGAAGCTCATCACCGCGGTCGGGCTGCCGTGTATGCCCAGCTTGTGCTCCAGCGACACGCAGCGCACGTCGTTGCGCGCGCCAAGCGAGCCGTCGGCGTTGACCAGGAACTTGGGCACGATGAACAGCGAGATGCCCTTCACCCCGGCCGGAGCGTCCGGCAGGCGGGCCAGCACCAGGTGGACGATATTCTCGGCCATGTCGTGCTCGCCCCAGGTGATGAAGATCTTCTGGCCGCTGACGCGATAGCTGCCGTCGGCGGCCGGAGCCGCCTTGGAGCGCACCTGAGCCAGATCGGAGCCGGCCTGCGGCTCGGTCAGGTTCATGGTGCCGGTCCACTGGCCGCTGGCCATCATCGGCAAATAGACGCTCTTCAGCTCATCGGAGGCGTGATGATGGATGGCTTCCACCGCGCCCAGCGTCAGCAGCGGGGCCAGCGAGAACGCCAGGTTGGACGAGCACCACATTTCCTCCACCGCCGCCGCCACCAGCGCCGGCATGCCCTGGCCGCCGTATTCCTCCGGCGCGCGCAGCCCCACCCAGCCGGACTCGACATACTGTTGCCAGGCCTCCTTGAAGCCCGGCGCGGCGGTCACTTCGCCGTCCTTCCACTTGGCGCCCTGGTCGCCCTGCTTGTTGATCGGCGCCAGCACGCCCTCGGCGAACTTGGCGCCCTCTTCCAGCACCGCGTCGGTGAGCTCCACCGAGCACTCGCCGTAGCCCGGCAGCCCGCAGATCGCCGCCAGATCGGCCAGCTCGTTCAATGCAAATCGAATGTCTTTGATTGGGGCGTGATAAATCATCGCGCTACTCCTCTGCTTCTCTCGCGTCGGCCCGCGCCGCGGGCCATAAAAAAAACCGGCGCTCCCTGATAGGGCGCCGGCTGCTGTTGTTGGTTCCGGCGGCTATGCTGCCTGCTCGGTCGGGGGCGCTTGCGGCCGCGCCCCCGGCTGTCGCTTACTTCGACAGTTCGGCGATCAGTTCCGGCACCACGGCGAACAGGTCGCCGACGATGCCGTAGTCGGCCACCTGGAAGATCGGGGCCTCTTCGTCCTTGTTGATCGCGACGATCACCTTGGAATCCTTCATGCCCGCCAGGTGCTGGATCGCGCCGGAGATGCCGACGGCGAAGTACAGCTGCGGCGCCACCACCTTGCCGGTCTGGCCGACCTGGTAGTCGTTCGGCGCGTAGCCGGCGTCCACCGCGGCGCGCGAGGCGCCGACGGCGGCGGACAGCTTGTCGGCCAGCGGGCCAATCACGGCCTTGAACTGCTCTTCCGAACCCAGCGCGCGGCCGCCGGACACGATGACCTTGGCCGAGCCCAGCTCCGGACGGTCGGACTTGGTCAGTTCCTGGCCGACGAAGGCGGACAACTGGCTATCGGCGCCGGCGGCGATGGTTTCCACCGCGGCCGAACCGCCCTGGCCCGCCGCGTCGAAAGCGGTGGTGCGCACGGTGATCACCTTGATCGCGTCGGCCGACTGCACGGTGGCCAGCACGTTGCCGGCGTAGACCGGACGCACGAAGGTGTCGGCCGATTCGATGGCGACGATTTCGGAAATCTGGGCGACGTCCAGCAGCGCGGCGACGCGCGGCAGCAGGTTCTTGCCGAAGGACGAGGCCGGAGCCAGCACGTGGCTGTAGCCCTTGGCCAGGCCGACAACCAGCGCGGACAGGCTTTCGGCCAGGCCATGCGCGTAGTGGGCGGCGTCGGCCAGCAGCACTTTGGCCACGCCGGCCACGCTCTTGGCGGCGTCGGCGGCGGCGGCGGCGTTGTGGCCGGCCACCAGCACGTGCACTTCGCCCAGCTTGGCCGCGGCGGTGATGGTGTTCAGGGTGCCTGTCTTCAGGCTCTGGTTGTCGTGTTCAGCGATAACGAGAATAGCCATGTCTTACAGCACCTTTGCTTCGTTCTTGAGTTTGGCGACCAGTTCGGCGGCGTTGGCCACCTTGATGCCGGCGGAACGCTTGGCCGGCTCGGCCACTTTCAGCGTCTTCAGGCGCGGAGCGGCGTCAACGCCCAGATCGGCCGGCGTGGTCTTGTCCAGCGGCTTTTTCTTGGCGGCCATGATGTTGGGCAGCTTGATGAAGCGCGGCTCGTTCAGGCGCAGGTCGGCGGTGACTACGGCCGGCAGGCGCAGCTTGACGGTCTCCAGGCCGCCGTCGATCTCGCGGATCACGTCCACGGTCTCGGCCGCCAGGTCCACCTTGGAGGCGAAAGTGCCCTGGGACCAGCCCAGCAGCGCGGAAGTCATCTGGCCGGTCTGGTTCGCGTCGTCGTCGATCGCCTGCTTGCCCAGGATCACCAGTTGCGGCTGTTCCTTGTCGGCGACGGCCTTCAGCAGCTTGGCCACCGCCAGCGGCTGCAGCTCGACATCGGTTTCCACCAGGATGGCGCGGTCGGCTCCCATCGCCAGCGCGGTGCGCAGGGTTTCCTCGCACTGCTTGATGCCCATGGACACGGCGATGATCTCGCTCACTTTGCCGGCTTCCTTCAGACGCACCGCCTCTTCCACGGCGATTTCGTCGAAGGGGTTCATCGACATCTTGACGTTGGCGATATCAACGTCGCTGCCGTCGGCTTTGACGCGGACTTTCACGTTGTAATCGACAACGCGTTTCACTGCGACTAGAACTTTCATATTCCTCCAGCAAACTTCTGTGGGTTAATCGAACGCGGAAGGCAACGACGGCCAGCAGAGCCTGATTATGCCCCAAGCAAAATTCAAACGAGCGTTTGGTTTGTACGCGCCGGCGCGACGCGTGGTGAAAATGCAACTCGGCGTCGATAGTACGTCATTTCCCTGCGGTTTGCATTTCAGGCCAAAGCTGTCACAATGCACTGCAGCATTTCCCCGTCATAAAATTCTGCAGGGAGTTGTCATGACCGTTTATTTCGAGGATCTGGCCGTCGGCGCCAGCGCCGAAACCGGCAAAACCATCACCGAGGCCGACGTGCTGCTGTTCTCCGCCGTCAGCGGCGACAACAATCCAGTGCATCTGGACCAGACCTACGCCGCCGCCACGCCATTCGAGACCCGCATCGCCCACGGCATGCTGACCGCCAGCCTGATTTCCGGCGTGATCGGCACCCGCCTCCCCGGCTACGGCACCGTCTACCTGTCGCAATCCACCCGCTTCAAGGCGCCGGTGCGCATCGGCGAAACCGTCACCACCCGCGTCACCGTCGAAGAACTGATCCCGGAAAAGAAACGGGTGCGCCTCTCCACGCAATGCCGCGTCGGCGACAAGGTGGTGCTGGAAGGGGAATCGCTGGTGATCGCGCCGTCCCGCAATTGAAATCAACAGAACTGGCCGTGCCGGGCCAGCGCCCAGCGCACCGGCTCGGCCACCAGTTCGTCGGGAAAGTCCAGCCGCCTGCGCAGCGCGGCCACCACTTCAGGCGTGGTCGGCGCGTTGCCCAGGCCCACCGCCAGATTGGACAGCCACTTGTGATAGCCGATGCGGTAGATCGGACTGCCCGCCATCCGCTCGCGGAACTCGTCCGCGCTCCAGTCGAACAGTTCTACCAGACTGGCGCCATCCAGACCATGACGCACCGCAAAATCAGCTTCCGCCGTTAAAGCGCCGAAGCGGTTCCACGGGCAGAACAGCTGGCAATCGTCGCAGCCGTACACCCGGTTGCCGATCAAGGGCCGCAGCGGTTCCGGAATCGCCCCCTTCAATTCGATGGTCAGGTAGGAAATGCAGCGCCGCGCGTCCACCGTGTAGGGTTCGATGATGGCGCCGGTGGGACAGACATCCAGACAGCGCGTGCAGCGGCCGCAATGGCCGTCTTCGGCCTCGTCCGGCGGCAGCGGCAGGTCGGTCAGGATCTCGCCCAGGAAAAACAGCGAGCCCTGGCGCTTGGTCAGCAGCAGCGTGTGCTTGCCGCGCCAGCCCAGGCCGGCCTGGGACGCCAGCGCCACCTCGGCCAGCGGCGCGCTGTCGGTGAACACCCGGTAGCCAAACGATCCGACCGCGCCCTCGATGCGCTCGGCCAGCTTCTGCAGCCGGTTGCGCAGCACCTTGTGATAGTCGCGCCCCAGCGCGTACCGCGACAGGTAGGCCCGCGACGGGTCGGCCAGTACCTGCTCGGCCGGCTCGCCCCCGGGCCAGTAGTTCATCCGCAGCGAAATCACCGACAGCGTGCCGGGCACCAACTCGGCCGGCCGCACCCGCATCGCGCCATGCCGGGCCATATAGTCCATCTCGCCGTGATGCCCGGCCGCCAGCCAGGCTTCCAGCCGTTGTTCCGCCTCCGGCGGCAGCGCCGCGCGCGTGACGCGGGCGTCGGCGAAACCGGCTTCGCGCGCCCAGGCTTTGATTTGGCGCGACAATTCGGGATAATCCGGTTTTTGAGGAGGATTCTCAGTCATGGCGATGGATGATACCAGCGTTCAAAGCGGCGGCCTGCCCGACGAGAGCGCGACCCTGGCGCTGGGCGCAGCCTTCGCCGCCGCCGCAGAGCCCGGCCTGACCGTCCACCTGCTGGGCGACCTGGGCGCGGGCAAGACCACGTTCACCCGCGGCCTGCTGGCGGCGCTGGGCCACCGCGGCAAGGTGAAAAGTCCCACCTACACCCTGGTGGAAAGCTACGCCTTACCTGAATATAGTGTCCATCACTTCGACCTGTACCGTTTCGCCGATCCCGAAGAATGGAACGACGCCGGCTTCAGCGAATATTTCGGACAAGACAGCCTATGCTTGGTGGAGTGGCCGGACAAGGCCCGTGGACTCGCGCCCGCGCCCGACATCGTGCTGGAACTTGCCGTCGCCGGAGATGGTCGCACCTATCACTTTCAAGCCCTGAGCCAAACCGGACAGTCATGCCTGATTCGACTTTCGACCCCAAACGCCGCACGCTGCTAGGCGCAGCGGCCGCCACCTTTCTGATCGCCGTCAGCCGAAAAGGCTGGGCGGCCGGCAGCCAGATCGTCGCCCTGCGCATCTGGCCGTCGTCCACTTACACCCGCATCACGCTGGAGTCCAGCGCCGCCATTCAATACAAGCAGTTCACGCTGGCCAATCCGAACCGGCTGGTGATCGATCTGCAAGGCGTGCAGCTGAACGGCGTGCTGAAGGACATCAGCGGCCAGATCGCCGCGGCCGACCCTTATATCCGCACCGCCCGCGCCGGCCAGTTCGACCCGGACACGGTACGCCTGGTGCTGGACCTGAAGACCGACGTCAAACCGCAGGCCTTCGCCCTGGCGCCGGTGGCAGAATACCAGCACCGGCTGGTGGTGGACCTGTATCCGGCCAGCGGCCAGCAGGACGATCCGCTGCTGGCGCTGCTGCAGGACTACAACAAGGGCAAGATGGAACAGCCCCCGGCGCAGATCAAGCCCAAGGCCAAGAACACCGACCGCCCCATCGTCGTGATGCTGGATCCCGGCCACGGCGGCGAGGACCCGGGCGCCATCGGCTTGCAAGGCAATCGCGAGAAGGACGTGGTGCTGAAGATAGGCCACCAGCTGAAGCAGCTGATAGACGCAGAACCGAATATGCGCGCCTACATGACGCGCAGCGACGACGTGTTCATCCCGCTGGGCGTGCGCGTGGCCAAGGCGCGCAAGCTGAACGCCGATCTGTTCGTCTCCATTCACGCCGACGCCGCGCCCAACCGCGCCGCGCGCGGCTCCTCGGTGTTCGCGCTGTCCGAGAAAGGCGCCACCAGCGCCTTCGCCAAGGCGTTGGCGCAGACCGAGAACAATTCCGACCTGGTCGGCGGCGTCAAGATAGGCAGCAAGGACAAGTATCTGGCGCACACGCTGCTGGACCTGACCCAGACCGCCACCATCAACGACAGCCTGAAGCTGGGCAAGACCGTGCTGGGCCAGCTGGGCGGCCTGAACAAGCTGCACAAGAACGCGGTGGAGCAAGCGGGCTTCGCGGTGCTGAAGGCGCCGGACATCCCGTCCATCCTGGTGGAGACCGCCTTCATCTCCAATCCGGACGAGGAGCAGCGGCTGATCACCGCCGAATTCCAGCAGCAGATGGCCAACGCCATCTTCAGCGGCGTCAAACGCTACTTCGCGTCGGGCGCCGCGCTGGCCGCGCGCGCCTGAACGATCGTCCGCCAAAACAAAACCGCCGGGCTGTTTGGCCTGGCGGTTTTTCGTTTGCCTGCGCGCTCAGTGCGTCGGCGGCATTTCTCCGGGCGGAGAGTCCTCCTCCGCCGGCACCCGGTAGGTCTCGCTGGCCCACTGCCCCAGATCGATCAGACGGCAGCGTTCGCTGCAAAACGGGCGATAACGGCTCTGCGGCTCCCAGCGCACTTCGGCTTTGCAGGTGGGACAGGCGACGATGCGTACGGATTCGGACATGATGCTCAAAACTTGCAATTGGTCAGTTGGAACTCGACATCCTGCTCAGTCTGCCGCGGCCGGGTCTCGCCGGTCACCGCGTTGACAAAGCGGATGTTGAGCGCGTACTTGTTGGCGGACAGCTCAGGCAGCAGTTCCAGATTGTCGTCGTAGGCGACCTGGATCAGTTGCACCACTTTGCCGCCGGACATCTGTTGGAACGCGCCCTTGCGGGCCACGTAATGATAGGTCTTGCCGCTGTCTCGCAGCAGGTGCAGCAGGATTTCGGCGGCGTCGGCGGTGGGCATCAGCGGCGCGGCCCAGCGGCGCAGATCCTGGCGCCGGACCTCGGCGGAGCGCTGCTGCCACAGATGATAGGATGGCAAGTCGAACTGGCAGGTGCCGCCGGGAATGCCGGCGCGCTGCTTGATGGCCATCAGCCATTCGTTCTCGCGCAGGTTCTGGCCGAACTTGCCGGTCAGCGCCAGCAGTTGCGACGACGCGCGCTCGATCTCTTCCAGCACGCCTTCCAGCGTTTCCTCCGCCACATTGGGATTATCGCGCAGCGCTTCCAACATCTGCTTCTGCCGCTCCAGCTCCTGCAGCAGATCGGCCTTCAGGTCGGCGCGGGACGCCGTCTCCATCAGCTCGAACAGCACCTGCAGCGCGGCGTGATGATCATGCGGGTGATCCTTGCCGATAAAGTAGGCCAACCGCCCGTATAGATACTCCAGACGGAGCAGAATACGGGTGCGCTCGGTGACAGGAAATTCGAAACTGATCACGGCAGATCTGCCCTTCTCCACGGCTTGCAACAAGCCTTATAACAATGCTTTGACAAGATTTGCCAGATAATAACTGTGTTTGGCATCAACTTGAAGCCTCAATTCTGCCAAGCCGCCGCTATTGTCGATGACATCGTCGGCGCGGCTCAACCTCTGTTCGCGCGGCAGTTGCGCGGCCATGATCGCACGCACCGCTTCCGCGCTCAATCCGCTGCGCTGCATCACCCGCTCCACCTGGACCTCTTCGCGGCAATCCACCGCCAGCGTCCGCGCCAGCAAGGGCAGATAACGGTTGCTTTCAAACAGCAGCGGCACCACCAGCACCGCGTAATCTCCGACAGCAACCTCCAGCCGGCTCAAGCTTTCCGCGTGGATGGCCGGATGCAGGATGGCCTCCAGCCTATGCCGCTCCTCCGGATCCGCGAACACTCTCGCCCGCATCGCCGCGCGGTCCAGCGAACCATCGCCGGCCAGCGCCGACGGGCCAAACGCGCGCTCGATCGCCGGCATCGCCGCGCCGCCAGGCCCGGTCAGCTGATGGGCGATGCTGTCGGTATCCACCACCGGCACGCCCAGTTCGGCGAAGCGATCCGCCGCCGCGCTCTTGCCGGAGCCTATTCCCCCGGTCAATCCCACTACCGGGATAGCCATGCCAAATATCCATTCATGATCTGTGGCCCCCACACCAGCGCGATCCAGCCTGCCGTCGCCAGATAGGGGCCAAAGGGAATCTGCTGCCCGCCCCGGACTTTGGAAGCCGCCATCAGCGCGACGCCGAACAACGCGCCCACCAGCGACGACAACAGGATGATCAGCGGCAACATGCTCCAGCCCAGCCATGCGCCCAGCGCCGCCAGCAACTTGAAATCGCCATAGCCGAAACCTTCTTTGCCGGTCAGCAGCCGGAATCCGTGAAACACCAGCCACAGCGACAGATAACCGAATACCGCGCCCCACACCGCGTCGCTCAGCGGCACCAGGCCTGTCTGCAGGTTGAACAGCAGGCCGCCCCACAGCAACGGCAAGGTCAGGCTGTCCGGCAACAGCTTGGTGTCGAAGTCGATGAAGGCCAATGCCAGCAGACAAGCCGTCAACGCCAAAGCGCCGGCCAGCGGCCAGCCCCAGCCCAGCTTCCAGGCCAGAAAGCCGAACAATGCGCCGCTCAGCAGCTCCACCAGGGGGTAGCGCCAGGCGATGCCCGCTTCGCAATCGCCGCAACGGCCGCGCAACAACAGAAAACTCAGCAACGGCACATTGTGCCAGGGCCGCACCGGCGCATGGCAAGCCGGGCAATGCGAGGCGGGCCGCCACAAATTGTAGCCCTTCCCATCGTCCAGCTCATTCCTGGCCTGCTGGGCGGCCAGCCGCAATGCGGACGACGCGTCGCCTTCGGCGAGGTATTCGACGCTATCCGCCAAAAACTCCCGCTCAAGCATCTTGGGCAGGCGATGGATCACCACATTCAGAAAACTGCCCACCATCAAGCCCAACAGCAGCGCCGCGCCGGTCAACCAAGCAGGATGGGTGGCCAACAACCATGTCATGTCGTCCAGCATCAACCCACCACCTGGCCCATCTTGAAAATCGGCATGTACATCGCGATCACCAACCCGCCTATCAATATACCCAGTATCACCATGATCGCCGGCTCCAGCAGGCTGGACAACGCGGCCACCGCATTATCCACTTCTTCCTCGTAAAAGTCGGCCACCTTGTCCAGCATCTGGTCCAGCGAGCCCGACTCTTCGCCGATCGAGGTCATCTGCAGCACCATATTGGGAAACAGATCGGTGCGCTGCATCGAATAGCTGAGGCTGGAGCCGGTGCTGACGTCGGACTGGATCCGCCGCGTCGCCTCTGCGTAAACCTGGTTGCCCGCAGCGCCGCCGACGGAATCCAACGCCTCCACCAGCGGCACGCCGGCGGAGAACAGCGTCGACAGCGTGCGCGACCAGCGCGCGATGGTGGCCTTGCGTATGATGTCGCCGATCACCGGCAGCCGCAGCAGGATGCGGTCCATCTGCTCCTGCATCTTGGGCGTACGCTTGAACGCGTAGAAAAAAGCGAAAACCCCGCCGAACAAGGCGCCGAAAATCAGCCACCAAAAATGGACGAATTGATCGGACAACCAGATCACGAACAGCGTCGGAGCCGGCAGATTGGCGCCGAAGCTGGAAAACAGATCCTTGAACGCCGGGATCACATAGATCATGATCACCGCGGTGATGATGAAGGCGGTGCCGACAATGGCCGATGGATAGATCATCGCCGATTTGATCTTGGACTTGATGGCCATCACCTTTTCCTTGTAGGTGGCCAGTTTGTCCAGCAGGTTGTCCAGCACGCCGCCCGCCTCGCCTGCGGCGATGATATTGCAGAACAGCTTGTCGAAATACAGCGGACGCTTGCGGAACGACTCCGCCAGCGACATGCCGGTTTCGACATCCGCCCTCACTTCCAGCAGCATCCGCGTCACCGCCGGATTGCTGTGCCCTTTCGCCGCGATGTCGAAAGCCTGCAAAAGCGGCACCCCTGCGCGCATCATCGTCGACAGCTGGCGGGTGAACAGCGTAATGTCCTTCTCGGTGATTCGCTTGCCGAAACCGCTGCGCCGGCGGCGGATCTTGGCGACGTTGATGCCCTGCCTCCGCAACTGGGTTTTGGCGACAGTTTCGGACTCTGCGCGCAGCTCGCCCCGTATCATCTTGCCGGACTTGTCCTTGCCTTCCCATTCCCAGATGTACCCTGGATTCGCTTTCTTGGCCGCCGTGGTCGCCATCGCCCCATTTCCTCTAAATTAATGCAGCGGGTCGCCGTTCAATCGTTGGTCACCGCTTCGACCTCGGCCAGCGAGGTCATGCCGGCCATCACTTTCAGCAAGCCGGCGCGGCGCAAATCGACCATGCCCTCCTCCCTCGCCAGATCGGAGATGTCGACCGCGGTACCGTTCTTCATGATCAACCGCATCATCGCGTCGCTGATCGGCATCACTTCGAAAATCCCGACGCGCCCCCTGTAGCCGGTATTCCGGCACTCCTCGCAGCCGACCGGCCCGTAGGGATGCCAGCCGCCGGCCAACTCCTCCTTCAAGAAACCAGCGCGCAGCAACGCCTCCTCCGGAATCTCCACCGGCTGCTTGCAATGGCTGCATAGCTTGCGCGCCAAACGCTGCGCCATGATCAGCAACACCGAACTGGCGATGTTGAACGGCGCCACGCCCATGTTCAGCATCCGCGTCAGCGTGGATGGCGCATCGTTGGTATGCAGCGTCGAGAACACCATGTGACCGGTCTGCGCGGCCTTGATTGCGATGTCGGCCGTCTCGAAATCTCGGATTTCGCCCACCATGATCACGTCAGGATCCTGCCGTAGAAAGGCCTTCAGCGCCGAAGCAAAAGTCAATCCTGCCTTTTCGTTGACGTTGACCTGATTGATGCCGGGCAGATTGATTTCCACCGGATCCTCGGCGGTGGAAATATTCGTGTCCGTCTTATTCAAAATATTCAGACAAGTATAAAGTGATACGGTCTTGCCGCTACCGGTGGGGCCGGTCACCAGCACCATGCCATACGGCCGGGCGATTGCCCTCAGCAATTGCGCCTTTTGCTCCGCCTCGAATCCCAGTTGTTCGATATCCAGCGAAGCCGCCGACGAATCCAGGATACGCATCACGATTTTTTCGCCGTACAAGGTCGGCAGCGTGCTGACGCGGAAATCTATCGCCCGGGATTTGGAAATCACCAGCTTCAGCCGGCCATCCTGAGGCAGCCGCTTTTCCGAGATATCCAGCCGGGAAATCACCTTGATGCGCGAGGCGATCTTTTCCTTCAGCAGCAGCGGCGGCTGCGCCACCTCCTTCAATACGCCATCCACCCGGTAGCGGATGCGATAGTACTTTTCGTATGGCTCGAAGTGGATGTCGGACGCGCCGATGCCTATCGCGTCCAACAACATCTTATGAATGAACTTGACCACCGGCGCGTCGTCGACTTCAGTCTGCGGACCACTGTCCAGCTGCGCTTCGGGATCGGCGAACTCCAGGTCGCCGAAATCCTCGCTCTCCAGTTCTTTCAACGCCGAGGTCGAATTGTCCTGATATCGTCCGATCAGCTTGGACAGCTTGTCCTCTTCCACCACCACCACTTCTACCGTCAGGCCGGTCTTGAAGGTGATCGCGTGATAGGCGGAGGTCTGGGTGGGATCAGAAGTGCCGATGTAAAGCTTGTTGCCACGTTTTAACAGCGGCAGCAACCGGCGGCTGGCGATCACTTCGTCGTCCACCAGCCCCTTGGGTAGTTGATCGGTATCCAGCGAAGCCAGATCCAACAGCGGGTAACCGAACACCCGGGACGAAAACATAGCGATGTCGCGCGCAGCCATCTTCTTGCTCTGGATCAGCTGCTCGACGAAACTGAGATGGGAAATCATCGCCTGTTTCGAAATGGCGTCCGCATCCTGCTGCAACAGCATATTGTGCTGGACCAGGGCTCTGCCCAGGCCGGAAATTCCTGCCGTAGCTTCCATAAGCGAAATCGATCCGGTTCGAACCTTGCGGTCGTGATCAGGTATAGGCTGTGACGGTATTATATGCGAATCGAACCGGCAAATCCCTGTCGATCAGGGTTTGAAGGCCAGATAGACAAAAAAAGGGCTGCCGAGGCAGCCCTTTTCGAGATGAACCGAATCTCGGCTTAGAAGCGGTGAATCAGGCCCAGACCGAAGGAGCTTTCATTTTGCGCGTTCGGCAGCTTCCAGTTAACGTGGCCATACGAGGTATACACGTCAGTACGCTTGGACAGCGCATAATCCAGACCCAACACATACTGATCATAACCAGTATTAGCAACGTCGCCATAACCGGAAATGTTCAGATTATACCCCTTGGCATAACTCAGATAGGGAGTGAACGCTCCGAAAGTATAGCCGCCGGTCAACGCGATTTCACGTGTGCGAGCTTGTTGCAAGGTCGTGAAATTACCAAGACCCGGATTTTGCGCTGCCAAGGCAGTCCAGTTGGCGGCTGCAGCGTTGTCGTTGTAATACAAACCACCCGCATCACCCAGACCGGTAGCGCTCAGTGCGAGCTGGCCGCGAGCTTGCTGGAATCCAAAGGCGACATAAATATTATTGGCGTTATAACCACCTTCAAAACGATGCCAATCTTTCAAACCGCCAACCTTATTGGAATCGCCCCAGCTGCCAAAGTTATACTTGCCGAAAAAGCCGGAATTTTCGTAGCTCAAACCGATGTTGATGAACTGGTTATTAGCGGTTCCAGCATTAGTCTGCTGACGCACCTCGTCAGTAGCATACAGCGCCGACATAGTGAAACCATAAATATTTGAACTATCAAACCTCAGAGCATTGTTGTGGCGACCGTCAATGCGGGTGAACATAGCCAAACCCCCAACGCTCGGGGAGCTATTGCCTGCGCCGCCGTTATTGCTGTAATGACCCGGATCCACCTGTTCCATGTCCGAATTGGCATAGTCAGACAGCCGGCCAAGGCGGAACTTGCCCCAGTCGCCGGCTAGCCCGATGAAGCTATCGCGGGTGGCGAGAGTGCCGGATCCATTACCCGGAGTCGCGCTGCCATCGATGTTCAATCGGCTCTCCACCTGCCAGATCGCCCTCAGGCCGTTGCCCAAGTCTTCCGCGCCCTTGAAACCGATATTGGACACCCAGTCGTTGACCGCGGTGCGGGATTGCAGCTGGCCAGCTTGCGCCGCACCGCCAAACGAAGCAGTGTTGGCATTGTAGGTCTTCAAGGACTCGATACCACCGGCGATCGTGCCATACAAAGTCACGTCGGCCATAGCCGCCGCAGGCAGGGCAGCCAACGCCAAAGCGATGAGCTTCTTGTTCATTGCAAATCCTTTCAAGTCAGTTGATTTTGTCCTGTTGGCTTCCCGGCGGAACCGTTTGCCTGGACATTTATGTGCCGACGGTATGTTCCGTCGATCGCTGTAGCCAATATAAGACTGGCGTTGCAAAAAAACAAAGAGAGCCCCGCCATGACAGGTAAAAATCAGCAAAAAAACAACAGGACAGCGCTATCTATTTGTTTACAAAATACTTACCGCAGCCCCTGCAGCGCCAAGCAGACGCGCAAAAACAACAAAACTGTCACATTGTTGCCAATTAACAACAGGGAATACCCCGCATCAATCAGACCGGCAAATTAAAAAATGCCTGAAAATGAAAAACCGCCATCCCAATAGGCATGGCGGTTTAAATGCAGTGTCGGCGTTGGCCGACGGGCGCTTACTTGGCGGCGGGTTTGGCCGCGGCTGGCTTCGCGTTCGCGGCGGCAGGCTTGGCGGCCGGGGCGGCCCCGCCTACGGTGATTTCCTTGCGCAGGCTCTCCAGCGTCTTGTCGCCGATGCCGGAAACCTTCTTCAGATCGTCGACAGTCTTGAACGGTCCGTTCTTGGTCCGGTAATCGACAATGGCCTTGGCCTTGGCCGGACCAATGCCCTTCAAGGCCTCCAGTTGCTGCGGCGTGGCGGTGTTCAGATTGACGGCGGCCCAGGCGAGATTGCACAGCAACAGCAAACCGGCAAAGACAGCGAACAGCTTCTTCATGGCAAGCTCCTAGTGAAAGTGCGGTCGTGAAAATGTATTGGTATGCGTCAGCGCGAGACGAGCGGGCTCACCCGCGCTGCAGGATCAATTCTAAGACCACCTTGCTGCCCACGTATGCCAGCATCAATGACAGGAAACCAGCCAGCGCCCAGCGTATCGCCACCTTGCCGCGCCATCCCTTGAGGCGGCGCCCCACCAGGAGGCCGGCGAAGATCAGCCACGAGATCACGCCGAACACCGTCTTGTGGGTCAGCGCGGCGGCCTGGCCGAACACCTCTTCGGAAAACAGCACGCCGGTCAGCAGCGTCAGCGTCAGCAACAGGAAGCCGACGGCTATCACCTGGAACATCATTTTCTCCAGGGTCAGCAGCGGCGGCAGCTGCTTGGCCAGCATCGACACCCGCCGGTGATGCAGCGCCCGCTCCAGGATCAGCATCAGCACCGCTATCAGCGCGCCGATGGCGAACAGGCTGTAGGCCAGCATGGACACCAGGATGTGCATCACGAAGGCGGGATTGGACAGGTCGCTGACCATGTGCCGCCCCGGAAAGGCGATGGCGAAGGCCAGCGCGGCCATCGCCAGCGGCATCATGAACAGCTGCAGGCCCTCCACCTTGTAGAAGAAGCTGCAGGTCCAATAGATCAGCAGCATGATCCACACCACCACGCTCAAGGCGTGGCCCACGCCCAGCGACAGGCCGCCGCTGGCGCTCAGCGGCACCACCACGACGAAAGCCTGCACCAATAGCAGCAGCCCCAGCAGGCTGTGCTCCAGCCGCGGATTGCGCGGCCAGCGCGCCGCGCCTTTCCAGTTGGCAAGGTAATGCCAGGTGAAGGCCCCGTAGGACAGGATCAGGAGCAGGGACAGAACGAGCAGTAGGCTGGTCATATTAGTATGTGATCAAATCCGGGCGCGGCCCGGGCGGCTCGTGGTAAAATCGATGGATTTGAAAGTCTACACCAAGCTGCCGTTCGTTGGCAGAGAGTAAGGACAGCACCATGCTAGACAACTTGACCAGCCGCCTGTCCGGCGTGATGAAAACCCTGCGCGGCAACGCGCGGCTGACCGAATCCAACATCCAGGACGCGATGCGCGAAGTGCGCATGGCGCTCTTGGAAGCCGACGTGGCGCTGCCCGTCATCAAGACCTTCATCGCCCAGGTGAAAGAGCGCGCGCTGGGCCAGGACGTGATGGGCAGCCTGACCCCGGGCCAGGCGCTGGTGGGCGTTGTGAACGAAGAGCTCGTCAAGCTGATGGGCGAGAAGAACGACGAGCTCGACCTGGCCGCCGTGCCGCCCGCCATCGTGCTGATGGCCGGCCTGCAGGGCGCCGGCAAGACCACCACCGTCGGCAAGCTGGCCAAAAGGCTGAAGGAAACCCAGAAGAAGAAGGTGCTGGTGGTGTCCGCCGACGTCTACCGTCCGGCCGCCATCGAGCAGCTGAAGCTGCTGGCCTCGCAAGTGGGCGTCGAGTGGTTCCCGTCCGAGGCGTCGCAAAAGCCGGTGGACATCGCCCGCGCCGCGATCGACCACGCCCGCCGCCACTTCTTCGACGTGCTGCTGGTGGACACCGCCGGCCGCCTCGCCATCGACGAAGCGATGATGGAGGAGATCAAGGCGCTGCACGCGGCGATCAACCCGGTGGAAACGCTGTTCGTCGTCGACGCAATGCAGGGCCAGGACGCGGTCAACACCGCCAAGGCCTTCAACGAGGCGCTGCCGCTGACCGGCGTGGTGCTGACCAAGATGGACGGCGATTCGCGCGGCGGCGCCGCGCTGTCGGTGCGCCACGTGACCGGCAAGCCGATCAAGTTCATCGGCGTCGGCGAGAAGGTCTCCGGCATCGAGCCCTTCCATCCTGACCGCATCGCCAGCCGCATTCTGGGCATGGGCGACGTGCTGTCCCTGATCGAAGAAGTCCAGAAGGGCATCGATCAGAAAGAAGCCGAGGCGATGGCCAAGAAGTTGAAGTCCGGCAAGGGCTTCGACCTGGAGGACTTCAAGGCCCAGATGCAGCAGATGAAGAAAATGGGCGGCATGGCCAACCTGCTGGAAAAGATGCCGGGCCAGCTGGGCGAGATGGCCAAGGGCGTACAGGGCGCCGAGGCGGAGAAGTCGATGCGCCGCGTCGAGGGCATCATCAACTCGATGACGATGGAGGAGCGCCGCAAGCCGGAGCTGCTGAAGGCCAGCCGCAAACGCCGCATCGCGGCCGGCTCCGGCGTCACGGTGCAGGAGGTGAACCGCCTGCTGAACCAGTTCGAGCAGATGCAGAAGATGATGAAGCAGTTCTCGTCCAAGGGCGGGATGATGAAGATGATGCGAGGCATGAAGGGCATGATGCCCGGCATGTAAGCGGAAACAAACGGGCGCCAGTCGCCCGTTTCTTTTGAGATAAAGACATGTTGTTCGACGTCGCGGTGCTGACCGACAGCCGCCAGCTGGAACACAAGCCAGAGGACTGGTACAGCCGCCAGGTGCATCACGAGGATGGCTTGGTGCTGGACGCGCTGCGCGACGCTGGCCTGGCGGTTTGCCGCCTCGCCTGGGACGACGCCGGTTTCGACTGGCGCCAGGCACGCTCGCTGCTGTTCCGTACCACTTGGGACTATTTCGAGCGCTTCGGCGAATTCTCGCCCTGGCTGTCGCGCGTGTCCCGGCAGTGCCGGCTGTTCAACGCCGCCGAGCTGATCCGCTGGAATCTGGACAAGCGCTACCTCGTCGAACTGCAAAATAAGGGCGTGGCCGTGGTGCCCACCCTCTACATTGAAAAAGGCGAGCGGCGCACCCTTGCGCAACTGGCCGACGCCAGTGGCTGGAATGAGCTGATCCTCAAGCCGGCGGTGTCCGGCAACGCCCGCCACACCTACCGTTTCGACGCCGGCGACGGCCAGCGCCTGGAATGCGCGTTCGGCGATTTGATCGAACGCGAAGCGATGCTGCTGCAGCCCTTCCAGCGCCAGGTGCTGGAACAAGGCGAGCTGTCGCTGATGGTGGTGGACGGCCGCTACAGCCACGCGATACGCAAGACGCCCAAGCCCGGCGACTTCCGCGTCCAGGACGACCACGGCGGCAGCGTGCATCCGCACCAGGCCAGCGCCGAGGAAATCGCCTTCGCCGAAGCCGCCGTGCGCGCGGTGCCGTTCGACGTGCTGTACGCGCGCGTCGATCTGGTCCGCGACAGACAAGGCCGCCTCGCCGTCATGGAACTGGAAATGATAGAGCCCGAGCTGTTCTTCCGCTTCCGCCCCGAAGCGGCCGGCCTGTTGGCCGCCGGCCTCAGGCGCCGGCTGACGGACAGCGCGGCCTGAAACGAATCTGTACTAGCAACCCGCCGCAGTTTGGCAAACCACGTTTGGAAATACTCAGCATGAATCTGACTACGTTGACCGCCCTCTCCCCGCTGGACGGCCGCTACGCCGCCCAAGTGGAAGGCCTGCGCAACCTGTTCTCCGAATTCGGCTTGATGAAGTGCCGCGTCAAGGTGGAACTGGAATGGCTGAAGATGCTGGCCGCCGAGCCGGGCATCGAAGAGGTCAAGCCGTTCTCCGACGCCACCATCCGCGAGATCGACGACGTGATCGCCAACTTCAGCGTCGAGCACGGCGAAGAGGTGAAGGCGATCGAGGTCCGCACCAACCACGACGTCAAGGCGATCGAGTACTGGCTGAAGGAGCGCCTGTCCGGCAATCCGGAAGTGATGGCCGCCAGCGAGTTCATCCACTTCGCCTGCACCTCCGAGGACATCAACAACCTCAGCCACGCGCTGATGCTGAAGACCGCGCGCAACACCGTGCTTCTGCCGATGCTGGACGAGGTGATCCACAAGCTGCAAAAGCTGTCGCATGAACTGGCCGACGTGCCGATGATGTGCCGCACCCACGGCCAGCCGGCCACGCCGTCGACGATGGGCAAGGAACTGGCCAACGCCGTCTACCGCCTGAAGCGCCAGCGCGAGCAGCTGGTGCACCAGGAAATCCTGGGCAAGATCAACGGCGCGGTCGGCAACTACAACGCCCACCTGGCCGCCTATCCGGACATCGACTGGGAAAGCCTGTGCGGCCGCTTCGTCACCGGCCTCGGCATCACCTTCAATCCGTACACCATCCAGATCGAGCCCCATGACTACATGGCCGAGCTGTACCAGGTGGCGATGCGCGTCAACACCATCCTGATCGACCTGAACCGCGACATCTGGGGCTACATCTCGCTGGGCTACTTCAAGCAGAAGGTGAAGAAAGACGAAGTGGGCAGCTCCACCATGCCGCACAAGGTCAACCCGATCGACTTCGAAAACTCCGAAGGCAATCTGGGCATGGCCAACGCCATCATGGGCCACCTGGCGGAGAAGCTGCCGATCTCCCGCTGGCAGCGCGACCTGACCGACTCCACCGTGCTGCGCAATATGGGCGTCGGCTTCGGCTACACCATCCTGGGTCTGAAGTCCTGCCTGAAGGGCCTGAACAAGCTGGAGATCAATCCGGCCCTGATCGCCACCGAACTGGACGCCGCCTGGGAGCTGCTGGCCGAGCCGGTGCAGACCGTGATGCGCCGCTACGGCATCGCCAATCCGTACGAGCAGCTGAAAGAGCTGACCCGCGGCAAGGGCGGCATCACCCGCGAAACGCTGCACGCCTTCATCCGCAGCCTGGAGCTGCCGGACGCGGTCAAGTCCAGCCTGCTGGAAATGACCCCGTCCAACTATCTGGGCAAGGCCGAGGAACTGGCGCGCCGCATCTGACCGCCATCCATGCCGCATCCCTCCGCGCCGCCCTCCCGGGCGGCGTTTTTCTTTCCGCCCGCCGTCAACGCCTCGCCATTGCGGCAACTTAGCCGCACCTTGCCTTTCCCCCGCCATCCATTACACAGAATTTAGTGGTCAAAATGCCAATTGGACCTGACAATGGAATGTGAATAACACCAAAACACCATAAGCACGCTGCTGACAGGAACGGCCGGCCGCTTCGGCCCGGCCGCCCGAACCAAGGGTAACCTTGAAGAGAGAATGGATGATCATGCAATCTATGTACGACCAGTCCTCGAATCCCCCGACAACCCCCGACGAGCCGGCTCCCGCCACCCCGCAGGCAGCCACCACGCGCCAATTGCTGAATCTGAATGAGCGTAGCCAGAACGGGTTGTATCAATACTTCATCGAGCACGACACCAACCGCATCCTGCAGCATCTGGACACGCTGCGCGGCATGGCCTTCACCCGCGACGCCGAAGACGGCCAGATCGGCCCGCCGGAAAAGCCCTTCCCCTCGGTCTGCCTGATCGGCCTGGGCCGTTGCGGCTCCAATATCGCGCTGGACGTGGCCACCCTGGTGTACAACGCCCGCAAGTTCTACCTGAACGAGTTCAACCAGGAAGACAAGAGCGCCCCCGAGCAGGAGCAACGGCCGCGGCGCTGGATACGCCGCAACCTGCTGTCGCAGCACAAGGAGGCCAAGCCGGCCTTCCTGATCGAGCCGATGGTGATGCTGGGCGACCTGGACAAGGACATCAAGGGCCGCATCCGCTTCTCCCGCCGCGGCGAGCAGGGCGACTTCATCAACAACTACAACAAGCTGAAGATCATGGACCTGGCCGAGGTCCACGCCGGCGGCGCCGGCAATGCGCCCATCCTGGGCCAGTACCTGGCCAAGATCATCCTCAACAAGGACACGCTGAGCTTCTCCGACCCGGACTGGACGCTGATCCACTCCTACCTGGTGGACTCCTGCGGCATCAAGGCCAACCAGTCGCGGCTGTACTTCTACATCTTCAGCGCCGGCGGCGGCACCGGCTCGGGCATGGCGTCCGAGTTCGGCCTGGCCCAGCAGTACGCCTACATGAGCAAGACCTTCGAAACCCGCAACGAGGGCAAGGGGGATCAGGGCGACGACTACGGCTTCGTGTTCGAGCCCATCTTCACCAGCGGCATCTGCATCCTGCCCAACATCTCCGGCCAGCACGCCGAGGGCTCGGAAGCGCTGCACATCAACGCCGGCCGGCTGCTGTGCAAATACCTGTCCGAGGAGTGGGACTTCTCCTACAACTTCGACAACGAAGAGGCCGGCGCCGAGAGCGTGATGCGCCGCATCCGGCCGTGGAACGCGATGATGCTGATCTCCAACGACATCATGCGCTACGCCGAGGAGAGCGAAGGCGGCAACATCGAGCATCTCGACGTCAACGCGATGGAGCGCCACGCCAACCAGTACATCTCGCAGCAGATCTTCAACATCCTGACCGCGCAGGCCGTCACCAGCGACTACGACGAGAACTACTTCCTGCGCGCCGGCATCGACATGGGCGAGACGATACGGCTGGACGCCAACGACCTGTTCATGAGCCTGGCCGGCCCGGTGGCGGTGGCTTACGCCGAATCGGTGGTGTCCGATCCGCTGGGCTCGGACGGCTTCGTCAACAAGCTGGACATCGACGACCTGTTCTACCGCTCGATCGACCTGCCGCACTTCAACCAGCAAACCCAGGCGATAGAGGGCATCAGCCTGCTGCCGATCGAATCGGCCAACTACCGCGCCGCGCTGGCCGACTACAAGCAGTCCGGCTACTCGGCGGACAAGCTGAACCAGCTGTTCTTCTTCCAGAACTGCTCGTCGGTGGTGGCCATCCTGTCGCTGCCCAAAGGCTACAAGCTGTCCTACCTCGACCTAAACCGGCTCAAGCGCCACTTGAATGACCTGTTCCCCAGCACCACGCTGAAGCGCTACGCGCTGGTGATCGGCGCGTCCACCAACCTGTCGCTGACCACGCTGGTGGCCAAGAGCCCCTGCCTGAGCGACGACTTCCTGACGCTGATCGTCGCCTACATCAAGCGCTGCTTCGCCCACGGCAACCACCGCTTCGACGACAGCCTGGACAACGTGATCCTGGACCTGATCACCGCCGACACCTTCGACGAGACAGTGCTGGAGCGCTTGTTGAACGAGTACGAGAACCCGGCCAAGATCCTCGACACCAACTGGTTCGCGATCAAGCCGATGTACGAGAAGAAGTACCGCGAGCTGATCCGCGACAGCAAGAAGTTCGTGTCGATCAACGACATCCGGCTGACCCGCGAGCACGTGCAGAAAGCGGTGTGCTACCTGCGCGAGATCTACCGCCACCGCATCGGCAAGACCCGGGTGGTTTCGCTCAACAGCTACGCGCGCAAGCACCACGCCTGAGCGCGCTTTCCCCCGTCGCCAACCCCGCCCCGCCCTGCGCGCGGCGGGGTTTCTACTGGCTAAAATAGTAAAGTAGATTATTTTTTTACTACCCGGCCGAAAAGTGTCAACGCCATGGCCGCTTGGCCAGTTAATCCTGCTTGAACGCGGCGAATATGCCAGCGCGCTGCGCGCGTCGGCCTCGCATCACTCATTAACAAAACCCGATCGCAACCAAGCACGATCCGCCCACAGAACGCCTTCAAGCTGGCATAAGCTGCAACAAGGCATGGCGCGGATCGCAACAACCGCGCCGCCGAGCCGCCCGGACCGGGACCTTCGCGCCGGAAATCCGCCGCCCGGGCGCGGCAATCTGAAGAGAGGACGCACCGTCCAATATGTGGATCGTCGAAACGGCCCTGAAACGGCCCTATACCTTCATCGTGATGGCCATCGTCATCCTGCTGGCCACCCCGCTGGCGATCATGCGCACGCCGGTCGACGTGCTGCCGGAAATCGACATCCCGGTGATCAGCGTGATCTGGGGCTACGGCGGCCTGGCGCCGCAGCAGATGGCCGACCGCATCACCCAGACCCATGAACGGGTGCTGACCACCACCGTCAACGACATCGAGCATATCGAGTCGCAGTCGCTGGCCGGCATCGCCATCATCAAGATCTTCTTCCAGCCCAACGTCAACATCCAGACCGCCATCGCCCAGGTGGTGTCGGTGTCGCAGGCGGTGGTCAAGCAGATGCCGCCCGGCGCCACGCCGCCGCTGGTCATCAAATACACCGCCTCCAGCGTGCCGGTGATCCAGATAGGCATGGCCAGCAAATCGATGTCGGAACAGGACGTGTTCGACGCCGCCATCAACACGCTCAGGCCCCAGCTGGTGACGATACCCGGCATCGCCATTCCCTACCCCTACGGCGGCAAGGTGAGGCTGCTGTCGGTGGACCTGGACACCCGCGCCATCGCCGCCAAGGGCCTGACGCCGGCTGACGTGATCAACGCGGTCAACAGCCAGAACCTGGCGCTGCCGTCCGGCACCGCCAAGATCGGCGGCACCGAGTACAACGTCGAGCTGAACGGCTCGCCGGACACCATCGCCGGGCTGAACGACATCCCGGTGCGGTCGGCCAACGGCGCCACGGTCTTCCTGCGCGAAGTGGCGCACGTGCGCGACGGCTTCTCGCCGCAGACCAATATCGTCAAGCAGAACGGCCAGCGCGGCCTGATGATGTCCATCTACAAGAACGGCGGCGCGTCGACGCTGGACGTGGTCAACCATCTGAAGGACAAGCTGCCCGGCCTGCTGCCGCTGCTGCCCAAGGACCTGCGCGTCAGCCTGCTGGCCGACCAGTCCATCTTCGTCAAGACGGCGGTGGAAGGCGTGATCCACGAAGCGCTGGTAGCCGCGGTGCTGACCGCGGTGATGCTGCTGCTGTTCCTCGGCAACTGGCGCACCACCTCCATCATCGCCGTCTCCATCCCGCTGTCGATCTTCTCGTCCATCGTCGCGCTGCACATGATAGGCGAAACCATCAATGTGATGACGCTGGGCGGCCTGGCGCTGGCGGTGGGCATCCTGGTGGACGACGCCACGGTGACCATCGAGAACATCGAGCGCCATCTGCACATGGGCTCGCCGCTGTACACCGCCATTCTGGACGGCGCCGGCGAGATCGCCATTCCAGCCTTCGTCTCCACGCTGTGCATCTGCATCGTATTCGTGCCGATGTTCTTCCTGGAAGGCGTGGCGCGCTACCTGTTCGTGCCGATGGCCGAGGCGGTGGTGTTCGCGATGCTGGCCTCCTACGTGCTGTCGCGGACGCTGGTGCCGACGCTGGCGCTGCTGCTGATGGGCCATCGCCACCACGACGGCCGCGTGTCGGCGTGGATACACCGCGTGCACCAGGGCTTCAACGCCCGCTTCGAACGGCTGCGCGAGCTCTACGTGCACCTGCTCAGCCACCTGCTGACGCACCGCAAGGGCTTCATCTCGGTCTTTCTCGGCTTCTGCCTGGCCTCCTGCGGCTTGTATCTGCTGCTGGGCCGCGACCTGTTCCCCGAGGTGGACACCGGCCAGATCAAGCTGCACGTGCGCGCGCCCACCGGCACCCGGATCGAGGACACCGCCGTTCTGGCCGACCAGGTGGACGCCGAGATCCGCAAGGCGATCCCGCCGGGCGAGCTGGACTCCATCATCGACAACATCGGCCTGCCCTATAGCGGCATCAACCTGTCGTACAGCAACTCCGGCACCATCGGCACGCTGGATACCGACGTGCTGATCTCGCTGAAACCCGGCCACCAGCCAAGCGCCGACTACATCGCCGCGCTGCCGGCCAGGCTGGAGCGCCGCTTCCCCGGCGTGGAATTCTTCTTCCAGCCCGCCGACATCATCACCCAGATCCTGAATTTCGGCTCGCCGGCTGCCATCGACGTGCAGATTTTCGGCAAGAACTACGCCGACAACGCCGCTTTCGCCGGCCGCCTGCTCTCCCGGATCAAGGCGATTCCCGGCGCCGCCGACGTCCATGTGCACCAGCGGCTGGACGCGCCGGCAATCAAGCTGAACATGGATCGCGCCCGTTTGCAGGGCATGGGCATCGCGCCGTTCGACGTCGCGCAGAACCTGCTGCTGCCGCTGTCCGGCAGCCAGCAGACCCAGCCGGCGTTCTGGCTCAATCCGGCCAACAGCATCGTCTACAATCTGCAGGCGCAGGCGCCGCAGTACCGGATCGGCAGCATGGACCAACTGCTGCAGCTGCCGATCAACGCGCCGGGCAGCCGCGGCGCCGGCGAGCAGACGCTGGGCAACCTGGTGCAAACCAGCCCGGGCCGCGAAGCCGCCATCGTCACCCGCTACAACATCCTGCCGTCTATCGACATCTACGCCAGCGCGCGCGGCCGCGACCTGGGCTCGGTGGCCTCGGCCATCCAGAAGGTGATCAACGAGGAAGAGGCTCATCTGCCCAAAGGCAGCCATGTCGCGCTGCGCGGCCAGGTGGAGACGATGCGCTCGTCCTACATCGGCCTCGGCGTCGGCATTCTCGGCGCCATCGTGCTGGTCTACCTGCTGATCGTGGTGAATTTCCAGTCCTGGCTGGACCCCTTCATCATCATCAGCGCGCTGCCGGCGGCGCTGGCCGGCATCGCCTGGATGCTGATCGTCACCGGCACCGATCTGTCGGTGCCGGCGCTGACCGGCGCCATCATGACCATGGGCGTGGCCACCGCCAACAGCATCCTGGTGGTGTCGTTCGCTCGGCATCGGCTGCAGGACGGCCTGCCGCCGCTGTCGGCGGCGCTGGAGGCCGGCGCCACCCGGCTGCGGCCGGTGCTGATGACGGCGCTGGCGATGATCATCGGCATGATCCCGATGGCCATCGGCATCGGCGAAGGCTCGGAGCAGAACGCCCCGCTCGGCCGCGCCGTGATCGGCGGCCTTCTGTTCGCCACCCTATCCACCCTGCTGTTCGTACCGGTGGTGTTCGCCAGCTTCCACCGCTACCTGGCGCAACGCAAACAACACGCGGCCGATGCCCCCGCGGCTCCCGCACAGGACGCTTGAAATGACCGACCCACGCCATGACCGCCAGGGCCTGCCCGAACTCCACCTGCACCACACCCGCCGCGGCGCGGTGGTGCGCAAGGCGCGCGTCGCCGCCATCGTCGCCGTCGCGCTGCTGCTGCTCGGCCTTGGCCGCACGCTGCTGGTCCGCCACGCAGACGCCGAGACGCTGGCCCGCGAAGCCGCCCGCCACGCGGTGCTCACCGTCAGCGTGGTCACGCCGCGCCAGGGGCACGGCGAAGCCATGCTGACCCTTCCCGCCACGCTGCAAGGCATGGCCGAGGCGCAGATCTACGCCCGCACCAACGGCTACATCAAACGCTGGTACAAGGACATCGGCCAGCCGGTGAGAAAAGGCGAGCTGCTGGCCGAGCTGGACATCCCCGACATCGACAAGCAGGTGCAGGAAGCCCAGGCCAATTTCGGCCTGGCCAAAACCGCCTACCTGCGCTGGAAAGCGCTGCGCGCGCAGGACGCGGTGTCGCAGCAGGAATTCGACGAGAAGCAGGCCGCCTACCAGCAGACCGAGGCCGAGTTGAAGCGGCTGCGCGACCAGCAGGACTTCGCCCGCGTCGTCGCGCCGTTCGACGGCATCGTCACCCGCCGCAACATCGACACCGGCAGCCTGGTCAACGCCGGCAACGGCGGCAGCGCGCAAGCGCTGTTCGCCACCGCGCAGATCGACAAGCTGCATCTGTACGCCTACGTGCCGCAATCGCGCGCGGCCGACATCCGCGTCGGCCAAACCGTGCGCATCTCGCGCCAAGAGGCCCCCAGTCATCCGGTCTCCGGCAAGGTGGCGCGCACCGCCGGCGCCATCGACCCGGCCACCCGCACGCTGCAGGTGGAGGTGACGGTGGCCAACGCCGACCACGGCCTGATGCCCGGCCAGTATGTCGACGCCTCGTTCAAGCTGCCCGCCGGCGACAGCCTGACCCTGCCGACCAATACGCTGCAGTTCAACGCCAAGGGCGGCCGCGTCGCGCTGGCCGGCGCCGACGGCAAAGTCCATCTGCAGCCGGTGGCCGTCGGCACCGACTACGGCCATGAAGTGGAAATCCGCGCCGGCCTGAAGCCCGACGACCGGGTGATCGTCAACCCGCCGGACTCGATCAACGACGGCCAGCCGGTCAGCGTCGTGGCCCCGGCCAAGGGAGAGTAAGCCGATGCGCGCGCTCTCTCTGCTGATCGCCGCCGCCTTGAGCGGCTGCGCCGTCGGCCCCGACTACCAGCGCCCCGCCAGCGAATTGCCGGCGCAATGGAAAAGCGACGCCGGCTGGCTGCCGGCCGCGCCCGCCGACGCTCTGCCCAAGCGCGACTGGTGGCGGATATTCGGCGACGAGGACTTGAACCGGCTGGAGGCCGACGCCCTGGCCCGCAGCCCGACGCTGCAACTGGCGCTGGCCAAGCTGGACCAGGCTCAGGCGCAAAGCCGCGTCCACGGCGCCGCCGCGCTGCCCGCCGTCAGCCTGGGCGCGGCGGCCTCGCGCAGCCGCGTCTCCGCCGATCGGCCCCAGTCCGCCTATGGCGCCGGCAACAGCAGCACGGTGCAGAGCGATCTGAAACCCATGCTCAGCGTCAGCTACGAGATCGACTGGCTGGGCCGGGTGCGGCGCGACATCGAAAGCGCGCGCGCCGGCGCCGAGCAAGCCGCCGCCGACCGCGCCAACGTCGAGCTGCTGCTGACCGCCCAATTGGCCAGCGCCTACCTGCAACTACGCCAAGAGGACGAGGAAATCCGGCTGCTGGACGGCATTCTGGACGCGCAGCAGCGGGTGCTGGATCTGACCCGCATCCGCCACCGGGCCGGCCTAGCCTCCGCCGGCGACGAGGCGCAGCAAGCCGCCTCCGTGGCCGCCAGCCGCGCCCAGCGCGAGCTGCTGCTCAACCAGCGCCGCGCGGGCGAAGACCTGCTGGCCACGCTCAGCGGCGCGCCGGCCGCCTCGTTCCGGCTTGCTCCCGGACAACTGCCCGCCGCGCTGCCGGCATTGCCGGCCGGCGCGCCCAGCGATCTCTTGCAGCGCCGGCCCGACATCGCCTCCGCCGAGCGGGCGATGGCCGCCGCCAATGCCCAGATCGGCGTCGCCAAGGCCGCCTACTTCCCGCAGCTGACGCTGGCGCCAGCCTACATCGGCAGCGAATCGACCGGCCTCGCCAATCTGTTCTCCACGCCGGCGCTGATCTGGGGCATAGGCCTGCAGGCGACGCAAACCTTATTCGACAACGGCAAGACCCGCGCCGGCGTCGACTACGCCGAGGCCGGCTATCGCGCCGCGCTGGCCGGCTATCGCCAAACCGTGCTGCAGGCGGTTCAGGAAGCCCAGGACGCGCTGGGCTCGCTGCATGGACTGGATCAGGCGCGCCGCCAGCAGGACGAGGCGGTGCGCAATCAGGACAAGGCTTACGCCGTCAGCCAGCTGCGCTACCGCGAAGGCCTGGACAGCGCGCTGACGCTGGCGGCGGCTCGCCAAAGCCAGTTGGCGGCGCAACGGACGCTGGCCCAGCTGCGCGGCGGCCAGCTGGCAGCCAGCGTCGGCTTGCTCAAGGCGCTGGGCGGAGGCTGGCTTGCCGATTCGCCCGACAAATAGTCCTAATCAATAAACTGCAAATAGTAATAAAACTGCTACAAATAACAGGACGGGCCGACGGGGCATCGCCCCGCCGCCTGCCGGTTTGCCGCAGCGGTTTGCTTCCATTCGCGTCGTTCATCGCGCAGCCCCCCGCCCCGGACTCCGGCTTGCCCCGCAAAAGCCATGTCAATAAGGTGGTCATTACCCCTTCATCGGAGTAGCATAAAAGAATAAAGATTCAGAAATAAAATCCACTTGGATTATCCGTTCGCCTCCGGTAGCGCGGGTACTCTGGAGGAATGACGATGCAAGTCACCCGACGCCAGCTGTTCAAGCTGACTGCCGCGCAGCTGGGCGCATCCAGCCTGGTCGCCATGGGCTTCGCTCCACAGCAGGCATTGGCCGAAGTCAGGCAATTCAAGCTGATGGGCTCGCGCGAGACGCGCAACACCTGTACCTACTGTTCCGTCGGCTGCGGCCTGATCCTGTACGGACTGGGCGACGGCGCCAAGAACACGCACGGCGAGATCTACCATATCGAGGGCGATCCGGACCATCCGGTCAGCCGCGGCTCGCTTTGTCCCAAAGGCGCAGGCCTGCTCGATTTCATCCACAGCCCCAAGCGGCTGAAATACCCCGAAGTGCGCGAGGCCGGCAGCGGCGAGTGGAAGCGAATCAGCTGGGACGAAGCGATCAGCCGCATCGCCCGGCTGATGAAGGACGACCGCGACGCGCATATCGTCGAGAAAAACGCAGCCGGCGTGCCGATCAACCGCTGGCTGTCCACCGCGATGCTGACCGCGTCGGCCGGCTCCAACGAAACCGGCATCATCTCGCAGAAATTCATCCGCAGCCTGGGCATCGTCGCCACCGACGCCCAGGCCCGCGTCTGCCACGGCCCGACGGTGTCGGCGCTGGCCTCCACCTTCGGCCGCGGCGCGATGACCAACAGCTGGGTGGACATCAAGAACGCCGACTTCATCCTAGTGATGGGCGGCAACGCCGCCGAGGCGCACCCGGTGGGCTTCAAGTGGGCGATAGAGGCGAAGAAGACCCGCGGCACGCGGCTGATCGTGGTGGATCCGCGTTACAACCGCACCGCCTCGGTGTCCGACCTCTACCTGCCCATCCGCGTCGGCTCGGACATCGCCTTTCTGGGCGGCGTGATCAACTGGCTGATAAAGAACGACAAGATCCACTGGGACTACGTCAAGGCCTACACCAACGCCGCGCTGATCGTCCGCGACGACTACCGCTTCGACGAAGGCCTGTTCTCCGGCTACGACGCCGCCAAGGGCAAGTACGACAAGAGCAGCTGGAACTACGAGCTGGGCGACGACGGCTACGCTAAGACCGACCCCATGCTGCAACACCCGCGCTGCGTCTGGCAGCTGTTGAAGCAGCATTACTCGCGCTACACGCCGGAAATGGTCAACAACATCTGCGGCACGCCGGTGGACGGCTTTTTGCAGGTGTGCAAGGAACTGGGCGAGACCGCCCGCCCCGACAAGGCCGGCACCATCCTGTACGCGCTGGGCTGGACCCAGCACACCACCGGCTCGCAGAACATCCGCACCATGGCGATGATCCAGCTCTTGCTCGGCAACATCGGCATGCCCGGCGGCGGCGTCAACGCGCTGCGCGGCCACTCCAACATCCAGGGCCTGTCCGACCTGGGCCTGCTGTCCACCAGCCTGCCCGGCTACCTGACGCTGCCGAGCGAAGCCGACCACCCGGATCTTGCGGCCTACCTCGCCAAGACCACGCCCAAGACCCTGCAGGCCAACCAGTTCAACTACTGGAGCAACACCCCCAAATTCTTCGTCAGCCTGATGAAATGGATGTGGGGCGACAACGCGAGCAAGGACAACGACTGGGGCTACGACTGGCTGCCCAAGTGGGACAAGATGTACGACGTGCTGCACATGGCGGAGCTGATGTACCAAGGCAAGATGAACGGCTTCATCGTGCAGGGCTTCAACCCGCTGGCCAGCTTCCCTGACGCCGCCAAGGTGACCGAGGCCTTCTCCAAGCTCAAGTACATGGTGATCATCGACCCGATCGCCACCGAGACCTCCACCTTCTGGCAGAACCACGGCGAAGCGCACGACGTCGACCCGGCCAAGATCCAGACCACCGTGTTCCGACTGCCGTCCACCTGTTTCGCAGAGGAGGACGGCTCCATCGTCAACTCCGCGCGCTGGCTGCAATGGCACTGGAAAGGCGCCGAGCCGCCGGGCGAGGCCAGGGGCGACAACGAGATCATCGGCGAATTGTTCGTCGCCATCCGCGACCTCTACCGCAAGGAAGGCGGCAAGCTGGCCGAGCCCATACTCAAGACCAGCTGGGCCTACCGCAATCCCAAAGCCCCGACGCCGAGCGAGCTGGCGATGGAGATGAACGGCAAGGCGCTGGCCGACCTGCCCGACCCGGCGGACCCCAGCAAGACATTGGTGAAGAAGGGCGAGCAGATTCCCGGCTTCGCCGTGCTGCAGGACGACGGCCGCACCGCCTGCGCCTGTTGGATCTTCTCCGGCTGCTGGCCGCAGGCCGGCAACCAGATGGCGCGCCGCGACAACACCGACACCGGCCTCGGCAACACGCCGGGCTGGTCGTGGTCGTGGCCGGCCAACCGCCGCATCCTGTACAACCGCGCCTCCTGCGATCCGTCCGGCAAGCCGTGGGACCCCGCGCGCAAGCTGATCAGCTGGAACGGCGACAAATGGGTGGGCGGCGACGTGCCGGACTTCAAGGCCGACGCCGCGCCGGACTCCGGCATGATGCCCTTCATCATGAACCCCGAGGGCGTGGGCCGGCTGTTCTGCGCCGACAAGCTGGTGGACGGCCCCTTCCCCGAGCACTACGAGCCGATGGAAAGCCCGATCGGCACCAATCCGCTACATCCTAAAGTTGTCTCCAGCCCGGCGGTGAGGCTGTTCGACAGCGACAAGCAGCGGCTGGGCACGCATAAAGACTTCCCCTACGTCGGGACGACTTACCGGCTGACCGAGCACTTCCAGTTCTGGACCAAGTCGGTGCTCTTGAGCGCCATCGCCCAGCCCGAGCAGTTCGTCGAGATCGGCGAAGCCTTGGCCCGCGAAAAGGGCATCGTCCAGGGCGACATGGTCAAGGTCAGCTCCAACCGCGGCTTCGTCAAGGCCAAGGCGGTGGTCACCAAGCGGCTGATGGCGCTGAAGGTCAACGACCAGACCGTGCACCAAATCGGCATTCCGCTGCACTGGGGCTGGGAGGGCGTGGCGCGGCCGGGCTACCTGACCAATTCGCTGCCGCCCGCGGTCGGCGACTGCAACACCCAGACGCCCGAGTACAAGGCCTTCCTGGTCAAACTGGAAAAACTGTAAGGAGCCGCCGCCATGCCATTGCAATCCCTGGATATCAAGCGCCGCTCCGCCAGCCCGACCGAAAGCCCCAAGGTCCGCCAGACGCTGGAAGTGGCCAAACTGATCGACACCTCCACCTGCATCGGCTGCAAAGCCTGCCAGGTGGCCTGTTCCGAGTGGAACGACATCCGCGAGGAAGTCGGCCACAACATCGGCGTCTATGACAACCCCACCGACCTGTCCGCCAAGGCCTGGACGGTGATGCGCTTCGCCGAGGAGGAAAGCAACGGCAAGCTGGAATGGCTGATCCGCAAGGACGGCTGCATGCACTGCGCCGACCCGGGCTGTCTGAAAGCCTGTCCGTCGCCGGGCGCCATCGTGCAGTACAGCAACGGCATCGTCGATTTCCACCAGGAAAACTGCATAGGCTGCGGCTACTGCATCGCCGGCTGTCCGTTCGACATCCCGCGCATCAGCAAGGAAGACAACAAGGCCTACAAGTGCACGCTGTGCTCGGATCGCGTCGCCGTCGGCCTGGAGCCGGCCTGCGTCAAGACCTGTCCCACCGGAGCCATCCAGTTCGGCTCCAAGGAAGACATGAAGGAAGTGGCGGCGGAACGCGTGGCCGACCTGCAGCGGCGCGGCTATCAAAACGCCGGCCTGTACGACCCGCAAGGCGTCGGCGGCACCCACGTGATGTACGTGCTGCACCACGCCGACAAGCCGGAGCAGTACTCCGGCCTGCCGGGCAACCCCGAGATCAGCCCCACCGTGCAGTTGTGGAAGGGCTTGCTCAAGCCGCTGGCGACGATAGGCATCGCCGCCGCCGGCCTGTTCGGCTTCCTGCACTACATCACCGTCGGCCCCAACCGCGCCGACGGCGAAGAGGAAAGCGAAACGCGCGAGGAGGATAAGCGATGAAGGAAAAACTGCTGCAGCGCTACAGCGCCGCCGAGCGGATCAACCACTGGATCGTCGCCATCTGCTTCGTGCTGCTAGCGCTGTCCGGGCTGGCGCTGTTCTATCCTGCCTTCTTCTGGCTGACCGGCGTGTTCGGCACGCCGCAGCTGGCGCGCATGGTGCATCCCTTTGTCGGCGTGCTGATGTTCGTCGGCTTTTTCGTCCAGTTTTTCCGCTACTGGCGGCGCAATCTGGTCAACGGCCAGGACATCAAGTGGATGATGGCGGTGAAGGACGTGCTGCGCGGCCATGAGACGGTGGAGGTGGGCAAGTACAACGGCGGCCAGAAGGCGATGTTCTGGATCATGACCCTGTGCGTGGCCACCATGCTGGTCACCGGCCTCATCGCCTGGCGCCAGTACTTTTCCGGCTATTTTCCCATCCCGGTGATCCGGCTGGCGCTGCTGCTGCACGCCTGGGCCGCCACCGCGCTGATCGCCAGCATCATCGTCCACGTCTACGCCGCGCTGTGGGTGAAGGGCACGATACGGGCGATGGTGGAGGGGGTGGTCACCCATGCCTGGGCGAAAAAGCATCATCCGGGCTGGTATAAGGAAATGACGGGGAAGAAGTAGTGCCTCTATCCCCAGCTTTCGAAGCTTAATGGAAAGACACCGGCTCACGCCCTTCAAAGTCCCTTTCCCCTTGCGGAGAAGGGGTCGGGGATAGGTGCATAGCATGTTGGAACTGGATGGCTTTGTGTCCGCTGCGCGGACGATATGTAGATGCCGGTTCCGCCCGGCAGACGGGCCAGGGGCTGAGCGGCCAGCCCCATCGCTGAGCGAATCGAAGATTCGCACGCAGAGGCGATCCCAGGCCGCCCCTGCAGCCCGCGAAACCCCGACAAAAAAACGGCAGGCAAGGAGCCGCCGGAACTAGCGGCGCGCTACCGTCGCGCCGCGTCGAACAACCGGCGTCTTAAAACCTTGCCAGCCATTTCTTTGTCGGCGCGAGCTGAAAGGGGAATCGGGTCTCACTGTTGCCGTCTTTTCTGCCCACATACACAACCCCCTGCAGCCTACATTTTAATGAACATAGTCAAAATCAAACCTAGACCTCAACTATGACCCCTACCCAACCCATCCTGCCGGCCGAACAGATCCGCGCCGGCGACGCCCCGCTGATGAGCCTGGCCGTGCTGCGGCCGCCGCCCGACATCTTCGCCAGCCGCGCCGCGCGGCTGCTGCAACTGGCCGATGGCCACGCGATGGCCGATTTTCTGCGGCTGTGCGCCGCCATCTGCCAGCAGCAGCAAGCGTTGCACGACGCGTCCCGGCTCGATCCCCACGCCGCGCTGGAGAAACTGGCCCAGACGCTGGAGCCTCGGCTGCCCACCGCAGTCCAGTCCGCCCTGGGCCCCTTGCTGGCGCAGGACGCCGCCGCGCTCAGCCGGCTGGCCGAACGTCTGATCAACGGCGACTATCCGGCCGACGGTCCCTTGTTCGCCGCGCTGCCGCTGCTGGGCGCCGCGCTGCAGGCGCAAGCCACCCGCAGCATCCGCCAGCGACCGCTGCCTGAGCCGCAAAGCCAGGAGCCCCGCTGCCCGTGCTGCGGCGGCCTGCCGCTGGCCTCGCTGCTGCTGCGCGGCGACAGCGGCCACGCCCAGCGCTACGTGATGTGCTCGATGTGCAGCCACGCCTGGCCGGTGGGCCGGGTGCGCTGCCTGTCATGCGGCAACAGCCGGGATCTGCATTACTACTCGCTGGCGGCGCAAGACCATGTCCCCGCCGCCCCCGACCATCAGCAACCGCACCAGGAGCGCGGCGCGCGCGAAGTGGAAGCCTGCGGCGAGTGCCATGGCGCGCTCAAGCAGATTTCCCTGCTGCTGGACGCCGGCGCGGAGGCTGGCGCCGACGACCTGGCCAGCCTGGCGCTGGACCTGCTGGCCGGCGAGGCCGGTTTCGCGCGCATCGGCTTCAATCCGCTGTTTCTGCCCGGCCGGGAGCCCGCCTGAGCGGCTGTCCGCACTTGAGCCGCGGCCCCCGGCGCGAGATACTTGCCGGCAAACCGCCAATCAACCGCATGGATACCCGCATGACCCATCGCATCGTATTCGTCGAAGACGACGCCGACCTCGCCGAACTGATCAGCGATTTCCTGTCCCGCCACGAAATGGAAGTGGTGATCGAACCGCGCGGCGACGCCGCGCTGGACACCATCGCCCGCGAAGCGCCGGACATGGTGCTGCTGGACATCATGCTGCCGGGCAAGGACGGCCTGTCGATCTGCCGCGAGCTGCGGCCCAAGTTCGACGGCCCCATCATCATGCTGACCTCGCTGGACAGCGACATGAACCAGATCCTGGGTCTGGAGCTGGGCGCCAACGACTACATCCTGAAAACCACGCCGCCGTCGGTGCTGGTGGCCCGGCTGCGCGCGCAACTGCGCAATCTGCGCCCGGCCCAGCCCGCCGAGGCGCAGCCGGCCAAGGGCTCGCGCAAGGCGGTGTTCGGCCAGCTGTCGATCGATCCGGTCAGCCGCGACGTGGTGCTGGCCGGTGAAAAGATCCCGCTGTCCACCTCCGACTTCGACCTGCTGTGGCTCCTGGCCAGCCACGCCGGCGAAACCCTGAACCGCGACCTGCTGCTGAAGGAAATGCGCGGCGTCGATTACGACGGCCTGGACCGCAGCATAGACGTCGCCATCTCGCGGCTGCGCAAGAAGCTGGGCGACAACCCCAGCGAGCCGTTCCGCATCAAGACCGTGCGCAACCGCGGTTACCTGTTCTCGCTGTCCGGCTGGGAGTAAGCGCGGATGCGCCGCCTTTTCGTCCAGTTCTACCTGCTGCTGATGGCCTGCTTCCTGGTCGCGGTGGTGATGGTCGGCGTGGTGTACAAGCAGGCTGTCGACGACGTCGGCGAACGTTATCTGGCCGATCTGCTGCGCACCACGCTGTCGCTGATCGAGGCCGACCTGCGCGGCGTGCCGGAAGACCGCTGGAGCGAGACCCTGGCCAACGCCGACTACGGCTTCACCTTCCGCGTGAAGGTGGAGAAGATGAGCAACTACATCCTCGATGAAGAATCGAGAGAGGCGCTCGACCGCGGCGAAATCGTGATGCTGGAGGACAAATACCTGTTCCTGCAGAAGCTGCAGGACAGCAACTACCTGCTGGTCGCCGGCCCGCTGCGCTACCTGTTCTTCCTGCACCGGCTCAAGTGGTTCGACTACGCGCTGCTGGGCCTCCTGGGCCTATCGCTGGCGATCCCGGTGTTCCTGTGGATGCGCCCCCACTGGCGCGACCTGGTGGCGCTGGAACGCACCGCCGGCCTGTTGGCCAACGGCGACCTGTCCGCCCGCGTCGACCTGCCGCCGCATTCGGGCGTCCATCATCTGGGCGTCGCCTTCAATCACATGGCCGACAACATCGGCGCGCTGATCAACAGCAAGAAGACGCTAACCAACGCCGTCGCCCACGAGCTGCGCACGCCGTTGGCGCGGCTGCGCTACCGGCTGGCGCTGCTGGAGGGCGATGAAGAAGCGCCGGAGCGGCAAGCCATCGAGCGCGACCTCACCGCCATCGACAAGCTGGTGGAAGAGTTGCTGTTCCACGCCCGGCTGGACCGCCCAGAAGCGCCATTGACCCTGAGCAGCTTCAACGCGCTGCCCTGGGCGCGCGACCGCATCGCCGGCCAGGCGGCGCTGGCGCAGGAAATCCACTGGATCGAGCCGGCCGGCGAAGAGCTCGCCATCACCGCCGACGAACACCTGATCACCCGCGCGCTGGACAACTTGCTGTCCAACGCCCGCCGCCACGCCAACGCCGTCGTCGCCACCCATATACTGGTCGACAAGCAGCAATGCTGCATCATCGTCGACGATGACGGCCCCGGCATTCCGGAAGAAGACCGCGAGCGGGTGTTCGACCCCTTCATCCGGCTGGATGAAAGCCGCGGCCGCAAGACCGGCGGCCACGGACTGGGGCTGGCCATCGTCGCCGGCATCGCCCGCGCCCACCGGGGCAGCATCAAGGTGGAAAGTTCGCCGATGGGCGGCGCGCGCTTTTTGCTTCGCTGGCCGACAGCCTAATGTACATTTTGTAACATTGAGATACACGCCTGCCCTAGACGCTACATCTTGCCACCGATAGCATTCGCCCTGAATTAGGACTTCTTCGGGTCCGTTTCAACCCAATCGAAAGAAACTTAGGAGTTTCGTAAATGAAAAAGCTGGCTCTGCTCGCCCTGACCGCTGCTTTCAGCCTGGTGTCCGCTAACGGCTTCGCCGCTGAAAAGGCCGCCGCTTCCGCTCCGGCAATCCACAAGGCCAAGAAGGCCGAAAAGAAAAAAGTAGCTTCCGCTCAAAAGGCTCAAGCCGCCAAGGCTGACGCTTCCGCTCCGAAGGCCAAGAAGGCCAAGAAGCACGTAGCCAAGAAGGACGCTTCCGCTCAGAAGGCTCAAGCCGCCAAGGCCGACGCTTCCGCTCCGAAGGCCAAGAAGGCCCACAAGCACGCTGCTAAGAAGCACGCTGCCAAGAAAGAAGCTTCCGCTGCTCAAAAAGCCCAAGCCGCCAAGGCCGACGCTTCCGCTCCGAAGGCCAAGAAGGCCAAGAAGCACGTAGCCAAGAAAGAAGCCTCCGCTCAGAAAGCCCAAGCCGCTAAGGCCGACGCTTCCGCTCCGAAGGCCAAGAAGGCTCACAAGCACCACGCTAAGAAGCACGCTGCCAAGAAAGAAGCTTCCGCTGCTCAAAAAGCCCAAGCCGCCAAGGCCGACGCTTCCGCTCCGAAGGCCAAGAAGGCCAAGAAGCACGTAGCCAAGAAAGAAGCTTCCGCTCAGAAAGCCCAAGCCGCCAAGGCCGACGCTTCCGCTCCGAAAGCCAAGAAGGCTCACAAGCACCACGCTAAGAAGCACGCTGCCAAGAAAGAAGCTTCCGCTGCTCAGAAAGCCCAAGCCGCTAAGGCCGACGCTTCCGCTCCGGCTAAGAAGGCTGCCCACAAGCACGCCAAGAAGCACGTAGCCAAGAAAGAAGCTTCCGCCGCTCAAAAGGCTCAAGCTGCTAAGAAAGAAGCTTCCGCTCCGGCCAAGAAAGCCGGTAAGAAGAAGGCCGCTTCCGCTGCCAAGTAATTCCAGTGCCTACGCCGGCTGATCACTCAGCGGCATAGCATTGCACGGGGCGCTTCGGCGCCCCGTTTCCATTTCCAGGTGCCACCACGATGAAGCTGCCGCGTATCGCCCTCTGCCTCGCCCTGATTCCCGCCCTCGCACAATCCGCGCCGCTCAGCAAAGAACATAAGATACTGTTCTTCGGCAAGGACGACCGCGTGCTGGAAAAGCCCGAACGCGCGCCCTGGCGCAGCGTGGGCCAGCTGGAAACCCGTTCCCGCACCATCTGCACCGGCACCCTGGTCGCCCCGGACGTAGTGTTGACCGCCGGCCACTGCTTCGTCGACGAGAAGGGCCGTTTCGACCCCGCCACCAGCTTCACCGTCGGCCTGTGGGGCGACGAATACACGGCGCTGAGCCGCATCAAGGAAGTGCAGGTGGACAAAGCCTTCCTCAAAGGCCTGATCCGCAAACGCGACGGCCTGTACATCCCGCCGCGCATCGCGCCGCGCGACTTCGCCTTCGTGCGGCTGGCCACTCCGCTGGGCAACAGCCAGGGCACGGTGCCGGTGTTTTCCGGCGACGCCCAGGCATTGAAAACGCTGCTGGCCAGACAGAACTGGACCATCACCCAGGGCGGCTACCCGGTGGACGACCAGCGCCATCTGCGCGCCCACCATGGCTGCAAGGCTACCGCGCTGCGCGACGACGGCCGCCTCACCCATCGCTGCGACACGCTGGAGGGCAATAGCGGCTCGCCGATCTTCGTCATCGACGCCAAGGGCCAGGCCACCATCGTCGCCGTGCAAAGCTCGGCGCCTCCCGCCGCCCGCCGCAAGCTGGAAGACAATATGAGCGTGTCCGCGCCGGTGTTCCAGAAGGCGCTGCAAGCCTTCATCGCCAAATCGGCCAAGAAATGAAAAAGCCGCCCAAGGGCGGCTTTTCTCCATCCTGCCGGATATCAGGCAATGGGTATCAAGCGCTCAGCGCCTGACGCTGATGCTCCAGCAGCTCGGTAATGCCATTGCGCGCCAGCGCCAGCATCGCCGCCATCTCCTCCTCGCTGAACGGCTCGCCCTCGGCGGTGCCCTGCACTTCGACGAAGCGGCCACTGCCGGTCATCACCACGTTCATGTCGGTCTCGCAATCCGAATCTTCCAGATAATCCAGATCCAGCACCGGCTGTCCCCGGTAGACGCCGACCGATACCGCCGCCACCTGGTCGCGCAACGGGTTGGCGCTCAGCTTGCCGGCGTCTATCAGGCCCTGGATCGCGTCGGCCAGCGCCACATAGGCGCCGGTGATGCTGGCGGTGCGGGTGCCGCCATCAGCCTGGATCACGTCGCAGTCGATGACGATCTGGCGCTCTCCCAGCTTGGCCAGATCCGTCACCGCGCGCAGCGAGCGGCCGATCAGGCGCTGGATTTCCTGGGTGCGGCCGGATTGCTTGCCGGCGGCGGACTCGCGGCGCATCCGGCTGCCGGTGGAGCGCGGCAGCATGCCGTACTCGGCGGTCACCCAGCCCTGTCCCTTGCCCTTGAGAAAAGACGGCACCGTTTCCTCGACGCTGGCGGTGCAGATCACCTTGGTATCGCCGAACTCCACCAGCACCGAACCTTCGGCATGCTTGGTGTAGGAGCGGGTCAGACGCACGACGCGCATCGCGTCGGCACTACGTTCGGAAGGTCGCATGATGGCCTTTGGAGGAAGAAATATCGGTGGCGATTATAACAGCCGCGCGCGCTCAGCTGTCCTTGCCCACCTGGCTGGCCAGTATTTCCTGGTGCATGGTCGCCAGATTGGATTCCACGATCAGCCTGTCCGCCTTCTGCGGCGGCGTCTTTTCCGTGTCCAAAACGTCGTCGCGCTCGCCCAGCGCCAAGTCGTCCTCCAGCAGCGTCACCGCCACCGCCGACAAATTGTCGCCGCCATTGCCTGCGCGCCGCTCGGCCACATTGATCAACGCCGGCATCACCTGGTTGACGCTGCGGCCGGCGAACACCTTTTCCAGCTCCGCATCCTGCACCTGCGACCACAAGCCGTCGGTACAAAGCATGATGGAACAGCCGGGTCCGATATCCTGCCGCTCGCCGATATCGATGTCCGGCTCGCTCGACGCGCCCAGGCAGTTGTAGATCTTGTTGCGCTCGGGATGGGTTTTGGCGGCCTCCTCGGTCAGCAGGCCCTGATCGATCAGCCGCTGCACTTGGGAATGGTCGCGCGAGCGCAGGCGCAGACCGCCGCCGTCCAGCAGATACAGCCGGGAATCGCCGACATGGCACCAATACAAATGGCCGCGCTGCAAGATGGCCACCACCACCGTGGTGCTGGGCACGTCGGGCAACCGGTGGTCCGTCGCGTATTCCAGAATCACCTGATGCACCGAGCTGATGGCGTTCACCAGAAAACGATTGGGATGGCTGAGCAACGGCGCCGCCTGCTGGTAGAACAGCTCGCACAACAGGTCCACCGTGATCTGCGCGGCCACTTCGCCGCGCATATGGCCGCCCATGCCGTCGGCCATCACCAGCATTACCGTATCCTGAGTATGCGCAATGGCCAATCGGTCCTGATTGTAGCTGCGCCCCCCTACCCGGCTTTCCTGAAAAATAGAAAGCTTCATCCCTGCCCCTCTCTATGCCGGCCGCCGGCCAGGCCCTTTATCCAGCCGACCAGACGATTGCCCTCTCCCGCGGACGGACGCTCAGGCGGGCTGTACTCCGCCTGCTGCAGGATCTTCTGAATCTCCAACACCGACGCCGGCCGCTGGTTCGGCTCCAAAGCCAGGCATCGATCGCACAAGGCCGTCAGCTCGCGCGAATACAGATAACGGAAAGCCTGGCTGGCCGGCGCCAGCAAATCCTGTTCGCGCCGCTCCTTGGCGGCCTGAGGCGTCTCGCCGCCCATGCAGACGTACAGACAGGCGCCGATTCCGTAAATATCGGTCCACGGCCCCAGGGGCTGGTCTTTCTCGTATTGCTCCGGCGCGGCGAAACCAGGCGTGTACATCGCGGCGAAATGCTTGTCCCGGCGCGACAGCGTTTGCCGCGAGGCGCCGAAATCCAGCAGCAGCGGCACGCCGCTGCGCCGCAGATAGATATTGGCCGGCTTGATGTCCAGGTGCAGCAGCCGCTGGCTATGCACCTCCCGCAAGCCGGACAGCAGCGCCGCGAACCACTTGCGGATCAGCCTCTCCTCCATCCGTCCGCCAACCAGCTCCAGCTCCCGCCCGAGCGAACGACCATCGGCGTACTCCATCACCATGTAGACCGTCTGATTGGCCCGGAAGAAGTTGCTCACCCTCACCACCGCCGGGTGGGAAATGCCAGACAGCACCCGGCCCTCCTCAAAAAAGCATTTCAGCCCCAAATTGAAGGCATCGCGATCCAGTTCGTGCGGCACCGTTATCGCGCGATCCTGTTTGCGCTCCGCCAGATTGCGGGGCAGATATTCCTTGATGGCGAACTTGCGGTCGTCATCATCCAAGGCCAGGTAAACGACGCTGAAGCCACCCACCGACAGTTGGCGCACAATCGTATACTCGGCAAGCCGATAGCCTGCCGGAAGCGGAGTCTGCTTGCTGGATTGAGTCATCGAATGGCAGTTGTTATAGTGTCCACTGGCCCTGAATTGAGCTTAGCAAAGCAATTCGGGCCCAGCATTCGAAAATACCGATACAGGAGCTCCGCATGATATTGAGCATGACTGGCTTCGCCGCCGCCACACGGGAATTCCCTGGCGGGATGTTGAGCCTGGAAATCCGCGCCGTCAATCACCGCTACCTGGACATCCAGATGCGCCTGCCGGAGGAGCTGCGGATCATCGAACCGCAGTTGCGCGAACAGATTGCCGCCCGCGTCACCCGCGGCAAGCTGGAATGCCGCGTCGGCATCAACCAGGTGGACAGCGCGGCGCCTACGCTGGAACTGAACCAGGCCTTCCTCAACCGCCTGCTGGAAGTCTCGCGCGAAGTGCAAAAACAGAACGGCGACAACAAGGGCCTGTCGGTCGGCGAACTGATGCGCTGGCCCGGCGTGCTGAAAAGCAATGAGCTGGCGCCGGAAGTCCTGCACCAGCTTTGCCTGGACGCGCTGCAAACCGCGCTGGCAGACTTCAACGCCTCGCGCGGCCGCGAAGGCGAGAAGCTGAAGGCGGTGCTGATCGAGCGCATCGAAGCGATGGACGCCATCGTCGCCGCCATCAAGCCCAAGCTGCCGCAAATCCTGGAGAATTACATGGCCAAGCTGTCCGGCCGCCTGCAGGAAGCCCTGGGCAGCGTGGACGAAGACCGGCTGAAACAGGAATTCGCGCTGTTCGCGCAGAAGATAGACGTGGACGAAGAGTTGTCGCGCCTGACCACCCATCTTTCCGAAGTGCGCCGCATCCTCAAGTCTGGCGGCCAGTCCGGCAAGCGGCTGGATTTCCTGATGCAGGAACTGAACCGCGAGGCCAACACGCTGGGCTCCAAGTCGGTCTCCACCGACACCACCCAGGCCTCGGTGGAGCTGAAAGTGCTGATCGAACAGATGCGCGAGCAGATCCAAAACATCGAGTAAGATTTCACGACGCGTCACCACGTGTCAAAAAATCCACAAAGCCCTGTTATGCAGGGCTTTTTCTTTTTCCGCTGACCGACTCGAGCCTGCGGCCAAGAGTTGTGGATAGTTTGCCCTCTACGGGACCGACTGTGGATAAATGCCGGCCGCATCAAGCTGCGTCACACTCTTTCCCATGGCGGCTTGGCTTTCATTTTTAACATATGACATAAAATTATCCAAACAAACCTTAACAACGCCGGTAAAGTTTGTGACTTCAGCCGCGACCAAGCACGCCGATAAGCTGTTCAAGCCGTGATGCAATTGGACGAAAACCTTACCTTCGCAGAGATAAAGACGCTGGAACGGTTTGCGCCCCAAGCAGTGGAAATCGATGGATATCGGGCAAGCGCCCAAGCATCTGGAAAGGAATCATCATGAGCATCAGCAGCTTCGGCAACAACGCTCCCAGCTGGCCAACCCAAAGCGGCGCCGGCTCCGCCAACTGGCAACAGAAGCAGCAAAACTTCCAACAGCTGGCTTCCGCCCTGCAATCCGGCAACCTCAGCCAAGCGCAAAGCGCCTATGCCAGCCTGACCGCCAACGCTCCCCAGGGCAGCACCTCCTCGTCCGACCAGAACAATCCGTTCGCGCAATTGGGCCAGGCGCTGCAAAGCGGCAATCTGCAAGACGCGCAGCAAGCATTTCAAGCCATGCAAAGCCAGCATGCAGGCCATCACCATCATCATGGCGGCGGACAATCGCAGGGCGGCGCAGGCAGCTCCGGCAATTCGTCCACCAATGTCCTTGGCACCATCGGCTCCCAGCTCGATACCTCCGCCTGAGGCTTATGCCTGTTCCCATCAGCCCACGAACCGTGGGCTTTTTTCATTTCGTACCGCCCAAACCGCATGCCGCCGCTTGTCATCCCTTAACGAGCGCGATGAATGCATGGCCTACGCCAAGGCCTCTAAACGCCAAGAGCCGCCCTCTCTGTTGAAAGGACGGCTCTTGGCTCGCGTGGATATATCGCGCGCTACCCTGTTTTCAACTCGGCCTCAGTCCAATCCTGGAATACCAAGGCATGGTCCTGAAAATATTTGCTCCAGAAAGGAGCCGCTTGCACCATATCCTCCAACCGGGCCCACAGTTCCTCATCAATCGGCTCAACGCCCATCAATCTCTTGCACTCAATGATCTTATACATCGCTAGAGCATGGTCATTACGCAACAACAAGACATTCTCGAATGTCTCCAGTGCGCGCTCATAATTTCCGTACTTGATATCAGAGTTTCTTAGAAAATTCATTTCCAAATTGATGTCATAAGCAATCGACTCAATTTGCGCAGGCGTAAAGTCCTTGGTTTCAACTACGCATCGCTTATAGCCTGCCATGCGTATATCGCCTTTTATCTGCCCATTTTTGACTGCATTAATATACATCTCGCTGCCCGCCAATGGCGTTGCAACGTTTATCCGATACCAATTCGCGTCAAGAGAACGCAGGAACTCCCGGGTATCGTTGATGTCATTCAATGTTTCGCCAGGCATGCCGATGATGATGTTGCAATCGGTGTAAATTCCCAGATCCCGGCAATCCTCAACAACCCGATTGGTGATCGACAGCTTCAAAGGCTTTCTCATCACCTCCTTCAACACCCTGGCACTGCCAGACTCCACCGCAAGCGTCAGCTGCCTGACACCGGTTCGATGCAACTCCTCCAACATCGGCCTGTCCAGCGCATACAATGCGAGCGCATTCGGGAAGAAGCAGGTCAGATTCAGCCTCTGCGCGATTTTCAAAACACTGGCAGCCCATTCTTTGTCCCAAAGGAACATGTCATCTTCGATAACCAGCGTATTGGGAGCATACTTTTCGCACAGATCAAACAGCTCGCGCTCTATTCGCTCAATCGTGAAGCTTCGCATTTTCCGCCCATGCACTGTATGCGCGGCGCAGAATGTGCAATGAAACGGACAGCCCCGGCTCCCCATATATGTAATATAATTTGTTCGATCGCCAATCGATGTATATGCCTTGATGGTTGGATTGAGGTGATAATCCTTCAAGTCAATGCAGTCATAATCCAAATCCGGAATCTCATCCAGATTCGAAATAAAATTATGCTGATACATCGCGCCCTGCTTCAGATTCTCTTTGGTGATCCATTGAGCCGAGCCATTGCAGTAATCAGCCTTATTTTCCGCCGCCATTAACTCTGTGATAGGCAGCTCGCCTTCGCCAAAGCAAAGCGCATCAAATGCATCCGGGCTATCGGAGAAAAGCTCTCGATACATGGTAGTTGGCAAATTACCACCACAGATTCTGAATGCATCAGGAAAAATCTTTTTGGCGACCCCAGCCAATGCCAAAAGATTGTCATACCCGGTAATAAAGAGGGATGAAAATCCTATCAAATCCGGCTCGAATCCAGATTGTTTAATAGACAGGAAAACCTCTTCAAACCAGTCATGGAACGAGGTTGCCTCCGGGCTATCCCATGTTTTATGTATTTCCGTATTGAAATCTACAACCTGGACCTCAGCATTGCATCGATCTTTCAACCAGGCGCTAATCGTCAAAACACCGAGAGGAACATCGGTGATCAACACTCCATATTTTCGTCCATTCTTGTGCATCCAGTATTTACTGTTTGCGGATGGATTGACAAACGCCTCGAAGGTGATGTTAGGCGGGATAATCAATAAACACTTGGAAGACATTACTGACCTCGCTAACTTGCAATGAGAGGATTGCATCGATATTAGGCATCGGCACTGTCGCCAACGCCCTTCATATGTCACATTTATTGCCCTATTACAACACCACCATGATTTGGCGGATATTACGCCCAATCTCCGCAAAAGTACGATCCGGATCAACGGCTGCCGGGAGACCCGCAACTGCGCAAACGGGAGCGAACCACCGCGCGCCACATGGCGAGGAACACGCTCGCATTCTGGCAACGCTTCCTACAGGATATCGGCGGCAAACCAGCAATCTCAAGCTTCTCCTACCACACGACAACAAGGTCTCGCCCTGGGGCGATCACGGGCGGCATCCGAAGCCAAAGCCAAGTCGCATTTCGCAGGCCAGGCACGCCATCCGCCCCGCTCGAACAACCCCTACGCATTCTCCAAGGGAGAGAAACCGCACGTCGGCATGCCGCCTTCACGGCCAAACAGCCGTGATGGATCCCTTCGTTCTAGACCAAATGCCCGCCGCCGCCTGACCAGGCTCTTGGGTTCGCTCAGGAACCGCCGATGCCGGAAACCTGTTGTCCTGGCATCCAGCGCCTAATATGAAAATGGCTTTTTACATCCTCATGTAGATGAATAAACCATGGAGAAGGACGATGCTTTATCAACTGACAGTCCGGCAGAAGCTCTTCTTTGGCTTTGGTTCAGTGCTGATGATGCTGTTGGCCGTGGTGATCGTGGCGATATTCAAAATGGACGGCATACAGCAGAAGTCACGGGACATCATCGAGAATCGCTACCCCAAAGTGATGCTGATCGATCGCATCACGATCACTACCCTGGATATCGGCCGCAGCGTGCGCAACGCCATCATCACCACCGAGCCGCAAACGATCGAATCGGAGATCGCCCAGGTGGAAAGCCTGCGCGCGAAAAATACGGAAAACCTGGGCAATCTGGACAAGGTCGTGGTGACGCCGAAGGGCCGTGAGCTGATGGAGAAAGTAAAGCAGGCGCGCGCCGTGCTGGGCCAGCAATACGCGCCTTTGTATCAATTGGCCCGCTCGAATAAAAACGGCGAAGCCTATGTTTTCCTGAAACAGCACTTCGCGCCGGCCAACAATGCCTTCATGGCGGCCCTGCGGGAGCTGGCTCAATACCAAGAGGAACGGATGCAGCAGGCGGTTCAGGATGGCCAGGACAGCTATGCCCAGGCGCGCAACCTGATGGCCACCGTGGCGCTGCTGGCGCTGGCGCTGGGCGCGATGGCCGCATGGTTCATCTCCCGGTTGATCACCACGCCGCTGCACCGGTCGGCGCAGTTGGTGCAGCAGATCAAGCAGGGAGACCTGTCCGGCACCGACGAACCGCTGCCCGACGCACGCGACGAAGCGATCACCATCGCCCGCGACATTCAGGACATGCGCAAGGGTTTGCGCGAGGTTGTGTCCAGCATCCAGCAAAACGCGCACAACGTATCCAATGCCGCGCGCGAGCTGGCCAGCATGTCGGAAGAGGTGGCCGGCGGCGCGCAGCGCCAATCCGAAGCCACCACCTCCGCCGCCGCGACCATCGAACAATTGACTGTCAGCATCAACCACGTCGCCGACAACGCCGACCAGGCCTCCGGCCAGGCCCGTACCGCCGGGGAGCTGGCCAGCCGCGGCGGCCACAATGTGCAGGCCTCGGTGGGCCAGATCGGCACCGTGACCCAATCCGTATCCAGCACCTCGGAACAGATGAGGGCGCTGACCGATGAAGTGCAGCGCATCGGCAATATCGTCACCGTGATCCGCGACGTCGCCGACCAGACCAATCTTCTTGCGCTGAACGCGGCGATCGAGGCGGCCCGCGCCGGCGAAATGGGCCGGGGCTTCGCCGTGGTGGCGGACGAAGTCCGGAAGCTGGCCGAGCGCACCACCAGTTCGGCTCAGGAGATCACCCAGATGATAGGCGCGATCCAGCAGAACGCCCATCGGGTGGTGGACAGCATGGCCGGCAGCCTGACCAGCGTGGAGGCGGTATCGGGAAGCGCCAGCGAGGCCAGCAGCTCGATGCAGGAAATCGAAAGCAGCACCCACTCCATCGTCGGCACCATCGCCAGCATCACATCCAGCCTGGCCGAGCAACGGGCGGCCAGCCTGACGCTGGCGCAAAACATGGAGCAGGTGTCGCAGATGGCCGAGCAGAACAGCGCCACGGTGGAGGAGCTCGCCACCACCTCCAACGAGCTCAACGCCTTGTCGCAAAGCCTGCAGCATGTCACCGCCCGCTTCAGGCTGTGACTGCCGCCTCCGGCAAGCGGCGCTCGCTCAGCCAGCCATTGCCGGGCGGTCTCGCGCCGGCGCCGGATCGGGCCAGCGATCAAGCCCCGCCCAGTTCATGAGCGGGCCTACCGGCGCCCAACGGCAACATCAATGCCCAGCCAGGCATGAGGAACGGGAGATATTCAATAGCGGACGGGCTCAGCCGTCCTCCATCACCGATACCACTGAGCCACGCCGCGATGTCCGGAGCAGGTGCCGCGGTGATGGAGGCTGAAGCTGTAACTGCCATCGCGGCAACGGGCGGTCGCGTTGGCCGGTTTGCTCTTGGCGTGAACGGGTTTATGCACCTGCACGCCATCCCGATTGACATAGCTGTCCTCCGTCACCAGGTTGCTGGCGCCCGCCACCCGTTTGGCCATGGCCGGCTGCCAGGACAATGCCAATACCGCCGCCAACACGGCGATTCTCGCTGCTGCCAACATTCACGCTCCTTGAGATTCGATGCCGCGAACACGGCATTCAAGACTTCATCAAACTATCTCGAGCATGATAATCCATGGAAAATCATATAGAAACGTTCTGTTTCTTGCGGCAGCCGCGCCACGATCAGGGATATGGGACGGGCATTTACAGACCGGCTCTGCTTTTTTACCTTTATTCGCAGCGTAAAATCGCAGAAAATGAGGTTTTACTCCTCTTGAAAGATTCATCGCCATGACCAAAGCCGAACTGATTGCCCTTCTCTCCGACAAGTCCGGCCTGACCAAAGCCGACGTGCTGCGCGTTCTGGGCGCTTTCGACGAAGTGCTGCTGGACACCCTGGCCAGCAACGGCGAGATCAGCATCGTGGCCGGCAAGTTCAAGGTAAAGGAAACCTCCGCCCGCACCGGCCGCAACCCGAAGACCGGCGAAACCATTCAGATCGCCGCCAAGCGCAAGGTTTCCTTCGTCGCCAGCAAGCAGCTGAAAGACCGCATCGCCTGATGCGAGCATGACCCGGATATGAAAAGGGCCGCGATATCGCGGCCCTTTTTGCGTGCAAACATGAAAGTCAGTTCTGCTGCCAGATCAATCTGGCGATGGCCGAAGAGTCCAGCTCGCCGTCGCCCTGCGCCACCAACTGGTCGATCAGCTGCATCGTGCGCTCCGCCGCCGGCAAGCTGATGCCCTGTTCGCGGGCGGTGTCGATCACGATATGCATGTCCTTGGCGTGCAGTTTGGCCTTGAAGCCCGGCGCGTAGTTGTCGTCTATCATCCGCTGGCCATGGACATCCAGCACCCTGCTCTGGGCAAAACCGCCCATCAGAGCCGCCCGCACCGGGCCGGGATCGACATCGCAGGCCTTCGCCAGCTTGACGATCTCGGCGACTGCGGCCACGCCGACCGCCACCGCGATCTGGTTGCAGGCCTTGGCCACCTGGCCGGCGCCGCTGGCGCCGATGTGAGTGATGGTCTGGCCCATCGCCTGCAGCGCTGGACGCGCTTTCTCAAGCGCCTCGGCCTTGCCCCCGGCCATGATGGTCAGCGTGCCGTTTACCGCGCCGACCTCGCCGCCGGATACCGGACAGTCCAGAAAATCCACGCCCTTGTCCGACAGCGCGGCCGCGATCCGGCGCGCGCCGTTGGGCGCGATGGTGCTCATGTCCACACACACCAGACCGGCCCGTGCGCCATGAACTGCTCCCTGCTCGCCCAGCAGCACCGCCTCGACATCGGCGGTATCCGAGACATTGGTCACCAACACATCCACCTGGCCAGCCAGTTCGACCGGACTGGCCGCCCAGACTGCGCCGGCCGCCAGCACGTCGTCCGCGCTCTGCCGCCTGCGCGCCCACACGCTGACGTCAAAACCCGCCTTCAATAGATTGAGGACGCAGGGACGCCCCATGATGCCCAGACCGATATAACCGATGCGCATTCCGCTCTCCGATAAAAAAACAGCGATCGGACGAGGATAGGGGATTGTCGATGGCGGCGCCAGAGGCGCTCAGGGATTGCCGGCGGGCTCGCGGCGTCCGGCCGACCAGTCTTCGAACGCCGTATCCTTGGCCCCGGCCTGGCGTTCCAGGTAATAGATGAAAGCCAGGATTTCGGCGACGGCGCGGTACAGCTCCGGAGGAATATGCTTGTCCAGATCGACTTGCATCAGCAGCGACACCAGTTCCGGGGAGTCGTGGACGAACACGCCGGCATCCTGCGCGCAATCGATGATGCGCTGGGCCATCTGCCCGTAACCCTTGGCCACCACCCGCGGCGAGTGATGACCCTCCCGATAGGATAAGGCTACCGCCGAGCGGCGTTTGTCGTCATTCTGCTGATTCATGCTGCTTGACTACCATGCTGGCCAGGTTCAAACCCGCGGCGGCCATGCCGCTCTGCAAACGGGCCGCGTGGCGCTGTATCATCTGCCCGGTTTCGCCTTCGTCGGCGCTGAACATCACTTGCACCGACTGTCCCACCATCCTCAGCCGGACGCCCATGCCGCCCAAGGCCGGCAGCTCCAGCGACAGGCTGGTGTTCCACACCGGGATCTCTTCCTCCGCGCTGCCCTGCCGCTCGTTTTCCGTCTTTTCCTGCTCGATCTGCAGCTGCATCGGCTGCCCCGGCCAAGCCAGGCCCTGGAATTGCATCGTCCGGTTCTCCAGACCATCCAGCTGGCGTTGCACCAAGCCGCCCAGCTCTTGCATCTGCGGCTTGAGCTGGCTGCTTTTCTGGTCATCGTCCAGGATGTGCAATGGCACGCTGAGCTTGGCCTGCGGCTCCATCTTCAACTGCTCCAGCGGATGCTGGCCATTGCTGAAGTCCTTCAGATGGGATTCGTAGAACAGGCCGCTCTGCTTGACGTCCTGCTGCAGCTGCTTGGCCACCTGAGCCGGCGGCTGCTGGGCGACATCCAGCTGCAAAGGCTTGCCGGCGGCACGGGCGGAAGTTCCCGACTCGTCCGCCGCAGCGGGTGCCGAGGACGTCAGCAGCGCGGTCAGATAACGCGATGCCTGGCTGAGCTTCACCGCGACAGAACCGTCCTGCGGCGCGGCGGCGGCGCCATCCTTGCCGCTGTCCAGCAAGGCGAAGGTCAGCGACGGCTGCAGCGACACCACTTTCAGATTGAGGGTATCGCCGGAAGGATTGGCCCCTTGCGGGAGGCTGAGCGTGAACAGCGCATTCTTGATCAGCACCGCCAGCTGGTTATTGCCCAGTTGATCGGCCACCTTGGCGGTCAGCAGTTCCCCCACCATCAGCGACGGCAGCTTGGACGGCTGGCTGAGCGCCTCCAACAGCCGCGAGCCGTCTATCGAAGTCCTCAGCTGATTGGCGGTTGGCGATGAGCCCTGCGCGCTGACGGGAAGGTTGGTGGGCAGCGATGGAATCATGAAGTCGGGCTGTTACGGTAAAGGGATACGATCAATTCCGCCTCGCTGCGGGAGATGCCGCAACGCGAAGCCACTTCGGAAGCGGTCAGGCCCTGGCGGATCATTTCTATCGCCTGATTATACGGACTCAATCCGGGATCGCCCTGGTTGCGGTGCTCCGCCCTCGATTGCAGCCGGGAAACGTCGCGCTGCAAGGCGCTGATCTGGTGCTGCAACTGATCCAGATACAGGGAGGTCACGCTGTCGCGCTTGCTTTCCAGTCTCTGCAGCCGGCCGTACAAATAGACGACCGCTGCCGCCAGCGCGAGCCATAACAAGACCATCAGATAAGGGAAGAAGGCGCCGGACATGGAAATTGCCCCCAGGATGAGATCCGCACTGACTTAAGTGTATGGCGAAATACGGCGCAACCCAAGCCAAAACCAGGCGCTTGAATGCTGCCCGCGCTCATCCCTTGTATTGGCGGCGAAGCTTGGAACTCTGGCTCAGCGTGCGCAACTCGCTCTTGACCTGGCCAGCCCAGGTGGCCAGCTGCCGCTGGGTTTCTTCACGCACGATCAGCACTCTGCGCAGGGTCTCGCGCTGCTCTTCGCTCAGACGGTCGCGCTCTTCCGCTGACTCCAGCTGCTTCAGCAACTGCTGCACTCCGGACTCGCTCCGGCCATGCAGCTCGGTGAACTTCGGATGATCGCGCTTGGAGGCTGCTTCCAGCATCTGTCTGCTCAGTGGCTCCAGTTCATCGATCAAGGCCGGCAGGCCGCGCTTTGCCTTGGGTCCCGCCATCGCCGTCATCCTTCGCTCTGGCCTGCCGCCTGCTGTTGCGCCGCGCCGCCTCGGTCCACTTGCTGCCAAGCGGGAAGAATGGTTTCCAGCAGGCCTTTCACCTCGGCAAGAATCTCTTTGTCATTCTTCAGGCTGGCTTTTGCCAGCCTGAGTTTCATATACAGGTACAGGTCGTTCAGATTGGATGCGGCATCGGAAGCCTGGTCCAATTCCAACGCGACGCGCAGGCCTTCCAGGATATCAACCGTCTTGCTGATCATCCGGGCCTTTTCCTCAAAACGGCCGCCATCGATCGCCGTAGCCGCTGAAGCCAGGGCCTTGATCGCGCCCTCGTACAGCATCACAACGATTCCGACCGGACTCGCCCCATACACTGCAGTCTTCAAGGCGTCGTTGGCGTACGCCTGATTGAACTGCTTGAGCATCCGAGAATTCAGCATGGGTCACCTTCAACTATTGCGGGCGGACGATCCGCAAACCCCGTCCGCCCATTTCAACTTATTTGCTGGAAATCATATTGAACAGGCTGTTGGAGCCAGACTGCATTTGCGCCAAAGTCTTGTTCAAATTCGTGTATTGCTGCAACAGCTGCGATTGCTTGGTATCCAACCGAGACTGCAATGAGCTCTGCAACTGGGTTTCGGTGCTCACTTTCGACCTGATGGTCGCCTTGCTGGTCTCGATCACGCCGCTCGGTCCGAGCATGCTGTTGATTTCGTTGTTGAAACGCTGGGCGAAACCGGTATTGGCGCTATTGCCGAACAGATTGGTCACCGCCTGCTTGTCTTTCTGCAATGCATCGTTGAATGCGGTCTGGTCCAGCTTCAGCGTGCCGTCCTTCTGCAGAGAAATGCCGACTTGCGCCAGGAAAGCGTAAGACTTGACCGGGTCGACGCCTGCCACTGGCGTGCTCAACACCTGCTGCAGCCGGCTCTGTATATCCAATACCGACGCGTTGCCTTTCATCGCTCCGCTGCGGGCCGCCTTCACATCGCTGACCACCTGATTGTAAGCGTCGACGAAAGACTGCAAATTCTTGCCCACCCCGGCGCTATCCGGCGACATCGAAACGGTGAATTCGCCGGCTTTGTATAGATCGATCTCGACCCCGGGCACTGCGCTGGACACCTTGTTGCTGCCCGCCGTGATCGCGACGCCATTCACCGTCAGCTTGGCATCGCCCGCGGCGCGGGACTCAGCTCCCGCAGCCGCGCTTTGCGACAGCCCTGCCAGCGTTGAGCCAGTGGTGGAGCTCGAGTCGCTGCTGCCGGTGCCGGCTACGATCTTGAACGCGTTGTCCGTGCCGGAAGAGGCGGAGTTCAGCACCAGCTTATATTCGCCCTTGTTCTGGACGACCGTAGCGTTGATGCCGATGCCGGCCGCATTGATCTTGTCGTTGATCGTCTGCAATGAAACGGTGTCGCCCGGATTGTCCCTCAGCTTGACGGTCTGCGTCTTGCCGTTGATCTGGAACGAAATCGTGTCCGGCGCGCCGCTGACCGCGGCCTTGGAGTCCGTGATCGGGTTGCCGCCTGATTGATCGAACACCAATTGCCGGCTGGTGGCCAGATTGTCGACCTTGATCTGGTAGGTGCCGGCGCTGCCGCCGGTGGTCGCCGTGACGGCACCCATCGAGGCATCGCTGACCGAGGCCTTGAAAACCTGCAGGAAACGACCGGAAGACAAGCTGGACAGCGCTGTCTGCAATGCAGACAGGGAGGAGCTTAGCTTGCCTACCGTACTGAGTTGGGTGTTGTATTGGTCGGCCCGCTTCTGACTCGCGTTCAGAGGCTGCCTTTCTATCATCATCAGCTGGCTGACGATGCCCTGTACATCCAATGCGCCCACGGAACTGGTAATGGCTGTCATGTTATCCCCATGTTATCGCCGCATCGGGACAAAAAGATCAGGCTTTGTCCTTCAGCAATAGGCCCTTGAAGTCGCCGATCGCCTTGGCGATGCGCAACGCCTCTTCGGACGGAATTTGACGGATGACCTTGTTGTTTTCCTTGTCGACCACCTTCACCACGGTAGCGCCGGTGTCTTTGTCGACGGAGAACTGCAAGGAACTGCTGTAAAGCGCCGCCGTGTTGTTGAGCTGGCTGACGGAATCCTGCAACTGCTTGCTCAACGACTGCTGCTTCTGCTGCGAATCGGCGGTCGACTGCTGCTGCTGGCTCTGCCCAGCCGCTGCAACAGCTTGAGTCGTATCGGCCAGAACAGGCTGGCTCTGGTCGTTGGATGAGGCCTGATTCAACTCTACCAATTGCTGACGGGGTACCGGAGCGGCCGTCGTCGGCGCGGCTGGCGATAATACGGAAGGGATTTGCATGATTACGCTCCTCATGGCCACAGCTCCGGCTGCCCAACCGGAGCTGTGACTGGCTTTACCATCAGTGTACTACTGTTATTGCAGCAGCGTCAGGGCGGCCTGGGGCAGAGTATTCGCTTGTTTCAGGATAGACGCGCCAGCCTGTTGCAGAATCTGGTTCTTAGTCAGGTTAGCCGTTTCCGAAGCAAAGTCCACATCCACGATCCGGCTATTGGCCGCAGTCAGGTTTTGCACGTAGTTCTGCAAGTTGGCCACAACCGCGTCAAACCGGTTCTGCACCGAGCCCCAGGTAGAACGCACCGTGGAGATTTCCGCGATGTCCGAATCCAGAGACGACAGGATGGCGGAAGCGCCCGACTGGGTGGTGATGTTGATCGTGCCGGTGGCCGTCAGCGCCGAGCTGTAGCTACACAGCACGCCCGCGGAGGTCATGTCTACCGACGAGATCGAAACCTGGTTGCTGCTGGCGCCGGACGAACCCACCTGGAAAGTCAGCACCGCGCTACCGGACAACAGCTGAGTGCCGTTGAACTGGGTGGTTTGCACGATACGCGAAATTTCCTGGGTCAGCTGGTCCACTTCGTTTTGCAGCTGCGAACGGTTAGTGTTGCTCACCGAGGCGTTCGAGGACTGCACCGCGATTTCACGGATACGCTGCAGGTTGTTGGCGATCTGGCCCAACGCGCCTTCAGCAGTCTGGCCTACGGAAATACCGTCGTTGGCGTTGCTGATCGCTTGGTTGTTGCCGCGGATGGCCGAAGTCAGCGTCTGCGAAATCGCCAGACCGGCGGCGTCGTCCTTGGCGCTGTTGACACGCAGACCAGAAGACAGGCGAGCCAGCGACTGCGACAGCGACATCTGCGAATTATTCAGGTTCAGCTGCGCTTGCAGCGAGGATATATTGGTGTTGACGGTAATAGCCATGATGACTCTCCTGGTGCTTTGTGTGGGCAAAAGAGCTTGCTTACACAACTTATCGACCGAGGAGATCTGAACTTTATGGCCAAAGTGTGAATTTTCACACTTGACGCATTGGCAATTACCGAATCACGCCTATTCCATCCCGTTTCCCTTCATCTTCAACATCCCCATCAACCTGGTTGCCGGCCCGAAACCCGAGCCGGCAACCACCAAAGCCCAGCCTTATTGCAGCAGCGCCAGCGCGGCCTGCGGCAGCGAGTTGGCCTGCTTCAGGATGGAGCCGCCGGCCTGCTGCAGAATCTGGCCCTTGGTCAGATTGGCGGTTTCCGACGCGAAGTCCACATCCATGATGCGGCTGTTGGCCGCGGTCAGGTTCTGAGTGTAGTTGCCCAGGTTGGCCACCACCGCGTCGAAGCGGTTCATCACCGAGCCGAAAGTGGAGCGGACGTCGGAAATCTTGGCGATATCCTGAGTCAGCAGGTTCAGCGCCTTGGCCGCGCCGTCTTGCGAGGTCACGTCCACGGTCTTCACCGCCGCCAGATTGGCATTGAAGGAATGCAGGCCGCCGCTGGCGCCGATGGTCGGATTGGCGTTGCTGAATGTGGTCTGGGCATCCTTGGCGGCATCCATTTTTGTCCTGGCATCATCCAAGGCACTCTTAGCAGTCGCCTTGCCTGTGGCATCCGCAGCCTGCCAAGCCTTGTCGGCATCGTCCACCGCCTTGCTCTTGGCGGCGAGATCGAGATCCAGATAGGATTTTTGCGCATTCAACGATTTGCGCTTCATTTCATCGGCAGTCGCCTGGGTCACGCCAGCATTCGGCTTGCCGGTAGTTGCATCGGCAACGGCTTTGTATGCCGTATCCGCGTCGGTCGCAGCAGTCTTGGCGTCGGCAGCGGCCTTGGTCAGGTCAGCGGTGGAGCCAGAAAGGGTGTTAGAGGTCGACTGGGTCAAATCCACGGTCTGGATGCTGATCTGGTTGTCCGCCGCGCCCTGGGAGCCCACCTGGAAGGTCAGCGTCGCGCCGCCAGCGAGCAGCTTGGTGCCGTTGAACTCCGTGGTCTGGATGGTGCGGGAGATTTCCTGGGTCAGTTGGTCCACTTCGTTTTGCAGCTGCGAACGGTTAGTGTCGCTGACGCCGCCGTTGGCCGCCTGCACCGCGATTTCGCGGATGCGCTGCAGGTTGTTGGCGATCTGGCCCATCGCGCCTTCCGCGGTCTGGCCGACGGACACGCCGTCGTTGGCGTTGCGCATCGCCTGGTTGTTGCCGCGGATGGCGGAAGTCAGGGTCTGGGAGATGGCCAGACCGGCGGCGTCGTCCTTGCCGCTGTTGATGCGGAAACCGGAGGACAGGCGCTGCAGCGACTGGTTCAGCGACATGCTGGAATTGTTCAGGTTCAGTTGCGCCTGCAACGAGGACAGGTTGGTATTGACGGTGATTGCCATTTGATTCCCCTTGTCGGCCCAACGGCCGGAATAAATTCGTGCCCGATGTCCCAAAAATCGGCCGAACAAGGGAAATGCTTATGAAAATGGTATTATTACCAAAGAATTCCATTAAAAATGGAAATTGGAAAAGAAAATGGCCCCGAAGGGCCATGAAATAGACTGCGGCTTTACCTAGCCATGCAATACCTGGAACCATTCGTCGTAATGGTCTTCCAGCCAGTAGTCTTTATCGAACCAGGCCCTCAGCGCATCGCCCTCCCTCGCCAGCGCGTCCAGATCATGCGTCCGCGCGCGGATCGCCTCGATCCAGGCCTCTGCCCGGTTGGGCAGCCGGCATACCGGCGCGTCATTGGTCTGATACGGATAAATATCGGTGCAGACCACCGGCCAGCCCAGCACGCCGTACTCCAGCAGCCGGAGATTGCTCTTCGCCTCGTTGAAAGGATTGAGCTCCAGCGGCGCCACCGCCAGGTCCAGGTTCAGGCTGGCCACTTTCGCGGCATAGTCGGCGAAGGGCACCGCATGATGCATCTCGGCCACATAGGGACGGAACTGCGGCAAGCACATGCCCATGAATACCCAGTCCACCTCCTTGTGAGTCGCGAGGATCACCTCGTAGATCAGCTCCAGGTCGCCGCGGTGCTGGCCCGCGCCGACCCAGCCGACCCTGGGCTTCTTGCCGGCGCGGCGTTCTGATTTCAGACCGCCCCAGACGCTTCTGCGCAGCCGGTTCGGCGCGACGGTGACCTTGCCCACCATGTTCTGGATGAAATCGGCCAAAGGCTGGGTGGACACCACCGCCGCGTCGCACAGTTTCAGCACCCGGCGCAGGCGCTGCTTCGCGTCCGGGTAGTGGCGGGACCAGTGGTCGTACAAGCTGCTCTTCTCCGGCACGCCGCCCACCAGATCGTCCAGACCGAACACGATGCGCAAATCCGGAATGTACTTGCGGTAGGCATCCATCGTTTCATAGAGATAATCGCTGATGCCGGTGTGCAGCAACACCGTATTCGGCGATTGCCGGGCCAACTCCACCACCGTGGGGATGCCGGCCGACGGCTGGTGGATCTCGCCGTCCAGCTTGCCTTTTTCCTGCAACACGGACAACGGCTGGCTCAAGCGATACTCGCCGCTGCCGCCCGGCACCGGCACGCCCAATACCCGCTTGCGGCCCGGCAGCTTCGCGTCCCAGGCGACGATGCGGTCAGACTCGATCGCCACCCGCTTGGTGCGCAGCGACAGATGGCGGTTGAAGCCGGGGTCGTTCGCCATCACCGGCAGCCAGCGCTCCAGCATCGTTTCCATCTCTTCGCGCTCACGCACCGCCGCTTTCAGGGCGGGACGCGGATCGGTGGTGACGCGGCCAATGCTCTTGGCGTGGTGGTGGTACAGCACCACGAACGGGTTGTAGACGTTGCGCAGGCCGACAGCCTGGACCTTCAGGCAGAAATCGACGTCGTTGAAGCACACCTGCAGCCGCTCCTCGTCCATGCCGCCCACCGCGTCGTAAATCTGCTTCTCCACCATCAGGCACGCCGCGGTCACTGCCGAGTAGTTCTGCATGGTCAGGCTGCGGTTCAAATAGCCCGGATACAGATAATCCATATCCTCGAAAACATGGTCAGCCACCGAATACATGCCGCCCGGCATGCCCAGCACGATGCCGGCATGCTGCACGCGGCCGATCTCCGGATACAGCAGGCGAGCGCCCACCGCGCCGACGCCCGGCTGCTGGGCGGTCGCCAGCAAACGCTCCAGCCAATGGGAAAACACCACCTCGGTGTCGTTGTTCAGCAGCAGCAGGTATTCGCCGCGGGCCTCGCGCGCGCCAAGATTGCACTGCGCGGAGAAGTTGAAGGGCGCGGCATAGCTGAGAATGCGGATCCGTCCCGGATACAGGGCCTGCGCCTTCTCGTAGAACTCGAAGGTTTCCGGATCCTGGGAATCGTTGTCGACGATCAACACTTCGAAATTCTGGTAGCCGGTGATGCCGAACAGGCTGCCGAGGCAGGGCTCCAGGCACTCCAGCTTGTCCTTGCTCGGGATGATCACCGACACCAGCGGCGAGGCCAGCAGCTGGTACTCGTAGTAGAAGGTTCCCGGCACCAGGCCCTCATCCACCGACGCCGGCAGGCCGCAACGGCTGATATGGCTCTCCAACGCCACCCGGCGGGAGGCATTGCCCAGGCCATCCATCTTGGGGTCTACCCATGGCAGCGACACCAGCACATCATCGATATGGCCGATCGCGCCGCGGTCCCAGTTTTCGTACACGCGCAGCAGGGCATCATAGCAATGCGCGCGCGGATAGGGCTGTATGCCGCCAAGCTTGGCCAGGACTTCCCGATTGAACGCCACCGCGTAGCTGGCGAAATCCATCGACCGCAGATATTCCGGCGAAAAATCCGGCAGGAAGGACGGACGGAAACGCTTGCCCATCGGCGACACCACATCGTGGTCGCAGTAGATCGCGCCGTACTCCGGATGCGCGTGGATCTCCTCGCCCAGCCGCGCCAGCGCGTTGGGCTGCAGACGAGCGCCGGCCGGCAGCAGCATCACCCAGTCTGACGGCACGTCGGCGATGATGCCATTGACCACCTCGGCGACCTGCTGCTCATTATCCATGCTGGCCACCTGCACCCAGCCTAGATTAGGGCTGCTGCTGAACACCGGATCCGGTTCCGGCGCGTCGGACACCACGATCAGCCGCCAATGGCGGTACAGCAGGTTTTCCATCGCGGTGAAGCTTTCCGACAAGCGCGTCAGGCGGTCGGCCGGCGCCAGCAGGATAAGGTTGAACACCGGCACCTGTTTCCAGGCCATCATCATCCGCTCCGCCAGCTGCTCGGCATGCACTTCGCGGATCTGGCGGCGCTTCACCCACTTGCGATAGGCCTTCAAGCCATCCACGTCGTTTTCCGCCAGCGCGTAGGTGACGACGCGGCCCAATTGCGTCAGCGGCTGAGGCTTGAGCTGCTCGGGCAGCAGCGCGGCGTACTGGGACAGCAAATCGCCTACCCGTTGCTCCAGCAGGCGGTTCTCCAGCACGTGGCGCCGCGCCGCGGCGGCTTGGCTGGCGCGCAGCGCGGCATCGTCGATCAGCTTGCTGACTCCCGCTACCCAGCCTTCTTCGGTGTTGTCCACCACCGTCGCCAGTCCGGTCTCCTTCAAATCGACATAGGCCGAGACATCGGACACCACCGCGGCGGCGCCGACCAGCGCGTACTCCAGCCACTTGATGTCCGACTTGTAATCATTGAATTCGCTCTTGACCAACGGCGCGACGCCGATATCGATCTTGAGCTTGGCCAGTTCGGTCAGGTATTCGTTGTAGGTGACGAACTCCGGCACCTTGCGCACATCCTTGATGCCGACGAAATCCGGCGGCACATCGCCCCAGAACACGAACTTCACCTGCCCGGCGTATTCGTGATAGATCCTCAGCAGCGCCGACGAAATCATCTCCACGTCTTTGGCATGGGTGCTGGTGCCGGCAAAGCCGATGGTGATCTGGCCGCTGTGTGGCAGCGGCTCCACCACCCGCTCCGACGCCAGGCAGTTCTGGAACACGAAGACCTTGTCGTTGTAAGGCCGGACTTTTTCCGCCAGCGTCTCGGTCGACACCGTCACCAGCGAGCACTGCGGCAACAGCCATTCGATCCCCTTGAACGACGGTTCGCAGATGCCGTACATCACATGCTGCTCGGACATGTCCAGCAACCAGTCGTCCACTTCATAGACGATAGGCTTGCCCGACTCGACGATCATTTCCAGCAGCGGGCGGAATTCCGGATAGGGGAACAGACGCTGAACGATGAACATGTCCATCGCCTCGACAAAGTCGCGATCCTCCTTGAAGGGATATACGCCCTCGTAGCTGTGATCGGCCTGATTCTTGAAATGATAAGCCTCCAGCACCGGAGACATCAGGCAAAGCGGATCGCCGAGCCTCAGTTTGTAACAGGCGGCATCCTGCAGGTCTCGCGTCAGAACGCCGACGCGTGGTTTACGGGGTTGTTTTTCCACGTTGTTTTCCTGTGATTTCATGGCTGAGGCTCGCTAGGACATGGATGAATCCGACCACTCCAGACAGCATAACAGATCGTGCCCTGGCCGCGCCGGCAGCCGCCGGGTCAGTCGTCCGCCTTGCAGGCCTTAAAGGCAAAACATGGAGCGAAACCGCGCATTGCCTGCAGTTTCGCTCCATGGGTCCGGTCATCCGACCGGGTTGTTTCAAGCTGAAGCGGCGATGATTTGGGTATCGTCGGCGGCGATCATTACCGGGGAGACCAGCACTTCCGCCAGCAGGCCGTAATGCTCGTCCGACCAATCGTCCGGATTGATGCCCTCCAGACCGAAGATCCAGGCCCAGCGCCCCCAGAACGGATTCTTGATCGATTCCAGATAGCTGGCGTAGTGGAATTCGGCCTCTTCCGCCCGTCCCCATTCCCGGTAGCACTTCGCCAGATAATAGTGCGCGAGCGCATGATCGCTCTTCAGCCGCAATACGTTCTTCAGCCCGCGCTCGGCCCAAGCGTAGTTGCCGCAGCGGATGTCGTAGTTGTGGACGAAGTTGAGATCCAGGTTCATGAAATACTGGTATTCCTGGATGAACTCGGCGCTGAAGTCTTCGGTATTGATGACCGCGGTCCGGTAGTCGGAGCCCAGATCGTTGATCTTGATGTAGCCCTTCTCCTTGGAGATGTCGTGGATCTCGCTGCCGACGATGGGGCTGGCGCAGGCGATGTTGAACCAGTTGGAGGCGATCTCCCGCAGATTATGCCGCGCCTCTTCCAGGTCTTCCTTGGTCTCGCCCGGCATGCCGATCAGGATGTTGGTGTTGGTGTAGATGCCGAGGTCGCGGCAGTCCCTGGCCACCCTCTCGGAGATCTTCATCTTCAAAGGTTTCCGCATCTGCTTCTTCAGCACCTTCTCGCTGCCGCTCTCCACCGGCAGCACCAGATGGCGGACGCCGGCGTCCCAGAAGGCCTCCAGCATCGGACGGTCCAAAGCGTACAGCGTCAGGCCATTCTGGTAGACGGAATGCAGCTTCAGCGACTTCACGATCTCCAGGATCTTGTACACCCGGTCCGAGTCAGCCATCAGGTGATCGTCCTGGAAAATGACCGTAGCCGCGTCGTACTTCTCCACCAGACGGGTGAAGTCCTCCTGCACGCGCGCCAGCGAGTGGTAGCGCATCGAGCGGCCATGGGTGCGGTGCGAGGCGCAGAAGGTGCACAGGAAGGGGCAGCCGCGCGAGGTCATCACGTGGAAACCGCGGGTCTTGTCCAGATTGTGGTAGGACGCCACCACCTGGTTGATCTCATGCTTGTCGATGTCGCACAGGTCGTAATCGAAGAACGGGATTTCATCCAGATCGTCGATGAAGTCGTGCTTGGGGGCGAACAGCTCCGCGCCCATCACTTTGCCCCGGGTGATCCAGGTATCCGAATTGGCCAGGAAGGCGCGCGGGTCGTCCGACTCCAGCAAATGCAACATCGGCTTCTCGCCCTCGCCGAAGCACAGGCCGTCGAAGAAAGTGCAGCCCATGTCGCGGTAGATCTGCTCGTAGCTGTTGGTCGGGATATTGCCGCCGCCGATCACGATGCTGTCAGGCCAGACTTCCTTCGCCACCCGGCCGCAGTCCATGAAATTGGGGAAGGACGGGCTGAACAGCGAGGAGATGCCGACGAAATCCGGCTGAAAATCCTTGATCTGCTGAAAGAAGTGCCGGCACAGCGCCTCGAAGCAATCGAAGGGCACCGCGTCGAGCGCATTCACCTCGGCGTTGAAATCAATCAGCTTGACGTCCAGCGACAGGAATTTCTTCAAGTACGCGGAAATCGACAACGGCCCCAGCGGCAAATCAGTGCGGGGAATGTTGTAAACCTTCCCATCGCCCTTGGCCAGCTGCACATTGTAGTACTCGGGCTTGGTAAACGAGTCCCAGGAAATGTGCATGGGCACGACAAACAGCAGTTTCTTCATCCCACCCTCCCCGATCAACGGCCTGACCCAGTCGCCTTGCGCCGGACCCGCCATTCATCTGCAACGCTAACGATTTCATGAAAACCTGCCGCGGGCCTCTATCGCTCAAGCCCGGACTCATCGATTCATGCCCGCGCGGCAAGCGCGCGGGTTCAAACGATGCCGCATAATGCTTTATCGGCCGATGGCCTGCTGCCATGAGGGCAAATATCGCTCCAACAGGCCATTTTCCCTCACCCAGGCGCGCAATTCGTCTCCCGCCCTGGCCGATGCCTTCGGATCGCCCGTCCATTCGCGCAGCGCCCGGCCCCAGCTGGACGCGTCATTCTCCACTTTCGCCACCGGTGCCTGCGTGCCGCCCCACTCGCCGACCGCGCTGCAAATCACCGGGATGCCGAGCGCGCCGTATTCAAGCACGCGCAGGGGGCTGGCCACTTCATTGACCAGCACGGAGGTCTTGGGCAGCACCGCCAAATCCAGGCTCAGGCTGGCCAGCTTGGCCGGATAGCCATCATCGGACAGATCAAACGAGTGGTGTTCGGCCAGGCAGGGCTTGAGCACGTCGGGGCAGTCCCCCAGCACGACCCAGTCGATTTCTCCTGCCGTCGCCAGGATGAGACCGCTCAGCAGCAGCAAGTCCGCGGCTTCGCCGTGGGTACCGGTCCAGCCTACCCTGGGCTTCTTGCCGATGCGGCGCAGCGAATGCAGATTGTCCCAACGCGCCTCGTCCAGCCCGTCGGGCACCAGCCTCACATCCTGGGCGAACTCGCCCACCATCCGCCGCAGCGACTCGGTGGGCACGATGAACCTGTCCACCTCCCTTGCCAGCGCCCGCAGATGAGCCAGGCCGTAGCGCGTCGTCATGTCTGGTCCGCAATCGAGCCCATCCAGCGCCAGGATCGACAGCATGCCGGGCCGGCGGCGGCGCGACCGACGCTGCCACTCCAGGAAAGCCGGATCGAAGCGCGCGGTCTGCAACAGCACATCCGGCGCCAGCCTCTCCATCTCCCCCGGTCCCGGCATGCGCTGAGCGGCGGGAAGCAGCGTCGCCAGATACTGGTTGCCCTCCTCCAGGCGCCCCAGCGGCACGCAAAGACGCATCGCGCTGGCCCGCGACCCGCCGGGCAAGGCCAGCACCCGCGTCCGTTCGTGGAAATCTGCATCCCAGGCCGCGGAAAACACGTTGTCGATCCGGAAAGCCCGCTCCCCGGCCAGGGACAGATGGCGGCTATGGGCGGCGTCCTGCCCCAGCCAACCCTGCCAGCGCTGGGAAATGGCGTCCGCGTCGCAGACGGCGGGCGCCGCCGACGCGTCGGCGTCCGCCAGCCGGCCCGCGGACACGAAAGGCGTCCATACCAGCCATTTGCCGGCCGCCTGGACCTTGAGCCCCAAGTCGATGGCCGCGTTGAAAACATCCGGCAGCGAGGCGTCGATGCCGCCGATCTGCTGGTAAAACGGCCGGCCCATCATCAAGCAGTCCAGCAGCAGGCCGCCCGGATTGTGCTCCACCGCCTGTCGGTTCAGATGGCCAGGCTCCGACTCCGCCGCGCCATCGAACACCGTGGCCGCGCCGTCGTCAGCCCCCAGCAGCAAGGGCCCGCGCCAGACTTCCGCGCCATTCGGCCGCAGCAGCCGCGGCGCAGCGGCGCCGACCTCCGGCCGCGCCGCCAGCCCGAGCAGCGCGGCGATCGCGCCCGGTTGCGCGATTTCCACCCGGCTGTCCAGGAATAACAGGTAATCGCCGCTCGCCGCCTCCGCTCCCAGCCGGTAACGCGCGGCCAGACCCAGCGACGGATCGCAGGACAGCAGCTTCGCCGCCGGCGGCAGATCCGCCGCCGGCGCGACGGCGAGAATTTCGCACGGGAAGCCATTCAAACCGGACAGCAGCGCCTCGACGCAGGGGCCAAGGTGGAAGCCGTCGCCGGCATCCGCCGCCACGATGGAAAGCTTGGCCTGCTCAGGCGACGCATAACGGATGCGGCGCGTGCCCGGCACCGCGCCCGGCTGAATGCCGGCATCAAGGCCTTGGCGCGCGAGGTGGGCCGACAGCGCGCGTCCCTGCGCCGCAGCCTCCTCGGCGGGCGCCGGCGCCGCCGGCAAATGCAGCAACATGTCGGAAATATGGCCGATCACCGCCGCGCCGTGACGATCATGCACCCGCAGCAAGGCATCATAGCCATCCGCGCCGGGCGACTCGGCGAAAGCGCCGGCATCCTGCAGCGCTTCGCGCCGGAACCAGACGCTATGGCCGACGTAGTCGAAGCCGCGCAGCAGATCCAGATTGAAATCCGGCTTGAACGCCGGCTGGCTGCGCTTGCCGTCGGCGGCGATGACATCGCAGTCGCTGTAAATCGCCTGCCATTCCGGATACAAGGCGGCGTGGTCGCCGAGCGACAGCAGCGCCTGGGGCTCCAGCTCCGCGCCCACCGGCAGGATGCCTATCCAGTCGCACGGCAGCGCGCCCAGCACCGCCGCGTAGGCCTGGGTCAGCTGGCCGGCGTCGCGCGCATCGTCGATGCGCAGCCAGCCCAAAACGTCGGAATACTGGAATACCGCGCTGGGCTCGTCGAAATCCGCGACGAAAATCAGCTGCCAATGCTTGTACAACTGCTGTTTCAGCGAATTGATCGACTTGATCGCGTCCGGCCAGCAATCCGAGGTCACCGGCATCAGCACGATGAAGTGGGGCTGGCCGCCCCAGCTGTGGACCATCCGCTCGGCGTGCAGCTGGGCGGCGACCGGCTTCAGCGCATGCCTGGCGATCCAGGCATCGTAGCTCGCCTCTTCCGGACTCGGCTCCGCCGCGGACAGGAACGAAGGGCACACCACCTCGTTCACAGCGCTCTGCGGCAGTTTCTGCGACCTGTCGATGAAGGTCTCCAGCTGGTTCAGCAAATCGAGCTGGTATTGGTGATAGACCTGCTGGTATTCCACCGTCTTGGCATGCGCCGCGGCGATGGCCTCCGGCGTGTCCTCGAAGGTCACGCCCGGCAAGGCCAGGCCCAGGGCCACCCCGGCGCGCTCCTCCGGTTTCTTGGAATACACCGTTTCCTTGATCACCACCGGGCAGCCGCACAGCAGCGCCTCGGAAATGATCGCGGAGTTGGCGAAGGTGTACACCACCTTGCCCTGCCTCAGCAGCGCAGCCAGTTCCTCATGGCTTTGCGGCCAATCGTAGGTGATGACGGTGGAGTCCTTGAACAATTCGGGAAAATCCCTCTCCGCGTGCTTGTAGCGGCCGGGATAGACCAGCGTCAGGTGCCGGTCATCGTCATGATGGTTGTCGTCGTTGTTGAAGATGCCGGTATCGATGGAGGGAATGAAGACGTAGGACGGATCCGAATACTTGGTGAAATCGACATAGTCCTGATGCCAGAACAGCAGCAGGTCCGATTCAGGATAATCCTTGGGTCCGCCCAGCAGGCCGGGATGGTTGAGGATGTAGCGCACCACCGCGCTGGCATTGAGCGGGTTGCCGTGCACCACCTCGGGATAGACCACGATGGGCGACAGTTTGGTCGCCTTGTGGCGCTCGACGATGTCCGGGGTCAGGTAGGGCGTCCTGAGCTTGCGGTCGGTTTCCGGCGAAAAGACATACGCCTCCTCGCCCAGCTTGTTCAGGTAATGGCACAGCAGGTGCATGGCGCGGACGCCGTTGGACGTCCGCGTAAAGCCTGGCGCGCAGATGTAATAAGGCCGGTGCTTCTCGTTGTAGAATTTTTTCTCGATCTGCATATTTTCTTGCTTTCGTGTATTCCTTGCGCCGAGCCCCGCCGCGGCCGCCTGGCTTCAGAACGCTAGCCGGAAAACGCCGCCGGACTTACGGGGTCATGCTTGTAGAAACGCATCTGCCGAAAATCGGATGGCGTCGTCCAGCGACGTCCATGGCTCAAGGCCCAATTCCTTTCGCGCCCGGCCTATGTCCGGCACATACAAGTTACGCACCGGGTTGCCGACGCTGGCGTCCGGCCGGCCGAGAATCCTCACCTCGACGTCCGGATTCAGACGGTCGCGCACCAGATGCGCCAGCTCCGCGATGGTGACGATGCGATCCGACCCGACGTTGAAGACCGCCGCCTCCCCCTTGCGCTGCAGCAGCGTCATCAGCCAGGCCGCCAGATCGCCCATATACAGGTAGGAACGGGCCGGAGAGCCATCCCCATTGATGATGATAGGCTCTCCCCGCAATGCGCACCGGATGAAATTGCCGATCGCATAATGGATGTCCAGCGGCATGAAGGGGCCGACGAAGGCGAAACAGCGCGCGACGCTCAGGTTCCAGCCATGCCGCTGCGCGTAGGCGGCGCACAGGAACTCCGCCGCGCGCTTGGCCTGGCCCAGGGCGGTGTCGGGGTCCATCGTGTCCGGGGCCACCGGATCGTCCTCCCGCAGCGGCAGGCCGCGCGGTGACGGGCCGTAAGCGGCGCCGGAGCTGGTGAACAGAAAATGCCCGACACCGGCCTCCGCCGCGAAATCCAGCACGCGCCGGGTGCCGGCCACCAAAGTGTCGAATTTGTTCAGCGGACTTTCGCCATTGAAGGTTTCATGCGCCGAGGTGGTAGCCGCATGAATGACATGGGTGAAACGCTGCGCGGGAAACGCGAAGTCGCGCACGTCGCCGACATGGAAGCGGATAGCCGGGTCGGCGGCCAGATGCGGCGCCTGTCGCGCGAACGCGTCCGGATCGCGGCTGAGCGCCAGCACGCGGATATCCGTCTTCAGCCGGGCATTGGCGTGGACGATGGCCTCCAGCAGCCAGCGGCCGAACCAACCGGTGCCGCCGCTGACGAACAGCGACGCGCCGCGCAGGTTTTCCCACACCTCGGGCTTGCGCGCGAGGATGGCATCCAGATCGTCATTCAACGTGCGGCGCGGCCGGGCGGCCTGGCTGACGGCTGCCATGCGGCCCGCCTACTCGGCCAGGACCACCAGGCCGCCGGCCCAGTACTCGGCCGCCATGTTCTGGTGAACGCGGCGGTTGAAGGTAAGGTCGTAGCCGTAAGCCTCGAAATGATAGCCGATGCCCTCTTTCTCGCTGTCCAGCCCCGCCAGCCACAGCAGCGGCGGATAGCCGTCCTTGCGCAGCAGCAGGTCGGGCGAGCCGATGAAGGCGGCCGCGGTGTCGTAGCCGCCGGCCAGCAGGAAATCCCCGGGCAGGCTGGCCATCTGTTCGATCGCGGCCGGAATCGAATACTCCAGCAGGCAGGGGAAATAGACGCCGACCACCGGACCGTTCGCCATCGCGTCGATCAAGCTCTGATGGCGCGAGCCTTCGGCCGGGGTCAGCTTGCCGGCCAGGCCGGCCTTGTAATGGTTGGAGAAGCTGTATTCCGGCAGCGCCTGGGCGTACGCCCGCTCCACCGCCGGCAGATAGCGGCTCTCCAGCGCCGCGCCGATGTCGTCGTGGCTGGCGGCCGGCAGCAGGAAGGGCGCGTGCGGACCGTTCAACACGCCGCGAGCGGCATCATCGCCTGCCAGTCGCTCCAGGATGGCGCGCGCGCGGCGTTCGAACTCGGCCGCATCTACGCCGGCGTCTCCCAATTGGCCGACGATGCGCTGATGAATGGCGGCGTAGTCGAGCGCCGGCTGGACCGGCAGGAAATAACGCCGGGTCTGGCGATGGCAGGCGGCCTGGGTCGCCTCATGCGGCAGGCAGCGGCCATGGGCATCGAAACGCTGCCCGGTTTGGATCATGTCTGGTGCGTTCATCGGGTAAAGCCTTTACCGTGGTTCTGTGGGTCGTGCCGGCGTCAGTCGTGCAGCGAGTCTTCGTCGGAGAAGCCCTGTCCCCACGGCAGCGGCAGGAACTTGGCGCCCGCGGTCTTTTCCGTGTGGATCTTGATGAACTTGGGGTCTTCGCCGATCAGGCAGTCGGGGCGATGCGGCCCCAGCCACGGGTTGCGCATGCCGCGCGCCAGCACTTCCTTCAGCGGCGTTTCACGCAGGTTGCCGATGGAGAAATCGATATAGGGGCACGGCGTCACTTCCATGGTGGAAGTGACGGTGATGATGCCCTTGACCGTGATGCAGCCCTTATGGGAGCCATAGGAAGGCGTCATGTGGGTGAAGACGTTGTACTCCTTCTCCATCTGCCGCAGGACGTCCGCGTCTTCCTTGTCGATGACGAATTCCGGGTGCTCGGTGCACGAGCCGGTGGGCTTGGCGTAAGACACGTACAGGCCGAAACCGCGCTGAGTAGAGTATTCGCACATTTTGCGGAACTCCTCGCTTTTGGCGCGGCCCTTGACCAGCACGGTGGATAAAATCAGATTCAGGCCGGCGTCCAGACAGGCGTCCACCGCGCGCAACACTCGCTTGTACGAGCCAGGCTTGTTGCGGAAGTTGTCATGATCCTTCTCGACGAAGCTGTCCAGCGACAGCTGGATCTTTTCCACGCCGATGGATTTGAGATGCTTGGCGCGCTCCAGATCGAGGAACCAGCCGTTGCTGTCGACAATCACGTAGTGCTTGTCCGGATCGATAGCGGCGACGACATCGTCCAGATCCTTCATCACCAGCGGCTCGCCGCCGGTGATCACGAAGCGGGCCAGGCCCAGCTCGTCCGCCTGGCGCGACAGGTTGCGGATATCCTCGTATTCCATCTTGCTGCGGGTATCCACCACCTTGATCACGTTCTTCAGGTGGCGGTCCATATAGTATTCGGCCGAGCAATGCGTGCACTTGAAGTTGCACAGATAGCTCTTCTCCAGCCGGATGATGGGGCTGATCTCCCCGCGCTCTTCCATTTCAGCGATGCGCGCCAGCTTGGCGGCGATATACGGCTTGCGCTGCGCGAGATCATTGCGTTTCGCCTGTTCTGCCTGGCTCAGGGCCAGGTTGGCGGTTTCCAGCGGAGCATTCATGTGTTTCTCCAGATCATTTCGACTTGCGCTTTGCGCGGGTCCATCGAAATGCCTTCAGCTATTTCAGTATGTCAGAGAGGCTTTGCAGAATGACGCTTCTGTCTGATTGTCGGTTTGTGCATTTCTATTAAGGTTTTTCGGTATTTTTACCAGAAACTTGAGCCGGCGAGCACCCCTCGGTCACTGGATCGCCGTTTATCAGCGCCCGATACACCTCGTGTACCGGAATCAAGAGATCCGGACAGCCCACATGCCAGGCCCAGTCGCCATGCCTGGGCGATGCGGGATCAAAGCGCCGGGCTGGATCCGGCGTCGACTTCAAACGGCAGGCGTGCAGCAGCGAAATGAAGTGTCCGCGCACATCGCGGCTGGCGTTCACCAGCTCATGGCGGCACAAGGGATGAGGCGCGAATTCCACTTCCGCCCCCAGTTCGTGCGCGGCCACAGCAGCGATCCGCGCCGCCGAGCTTTCCTTGAAGCGCAATATGCCGCCGGGCACATGCCAGCCCGGCCCATAGAAACGGTCGTGCCGCCAGGTCAGCAAAGTCCGGCCCTCGTCGTCGCGGATCAGCAGATCGACGTTGACCATCGGCGTCAGGCTGCTGACGAACAGGAACACCTCTTCCGGCAGGCCATGGCGCGCCGATCCCACCGCCTCGCTCAAGGTGGCGATCGCCTGGCGGATGGCCTCGCCGTCCTTTCCCTCTGCGTTCAGCATCGGTCCGGCTCCGTCAACAAACCGCCCTCGCCCATCACCGCCACCGCGAAGCGCCGGCCATGCCGCTCCCGGATCAGCCGCGCCACTTCGGCCGAATAGCTGGCCGCCAGCACGATCACCGCGTCCACCTCGCCGTCGTTCAGCCTCTCCGGCGGCACGATGGGCAGATGAGTGGCGGGCGTATAACGGCCCTGTTTGAACGGCGCGGAATCCAACACGTAGCGGATGCGGCCGGCGATGCCCATCAGGCTGATCAGCGCCAGCGACTGGTGGCCCGCGCCCCAGATCGCCACCTTGCCCGGCGCGAAGCGGCCGAGGAAGTCGTCGAACGACGCCCGCAGCGCCGTTTCGCAGGCGATCAGCCCGGACAGATTCTGCGGGCGGCGCTTTCTGACCGTGGCCGACAGCACATAGTCGTGCCAGGCGGCTCTGCAATCCAGCACTTCGAAGCCGTTGGCCTCCAGCAGCCGGACCAGCGTGCGCTCGGTGAAATAGAACAGGTGGTCCGGAATGAACTCGGCGAACAGGCCCTTTTCGAGGATCATGTCGAAGTTGGGCACCTCCACCATGCCGACGGCGCCGTCGGCCAGGTTGGCGGCGATGCCTTGCAGCGTCAGATGGGCGGCGGGGATGTGCTCCAGGAAATTCAGGATCATGAAGCCGTCGAACGGGCCGGCCGCCAGCCGCGCGTCCGGGCCGTCGACAAAGCCTCGCTCCACCCGCAGGCCGGCCTGATGGCAGGCGTCCACCGACGCCGGCAGATGCTCGACGCCATAGGCGTCGGCGCCGGCTTCCGCCAGCAGCGACAGATACTCGCCGCGGCCGCAACCCACCTCCAGCACCTTGCGCCCGCTCAAGCCATGCTCGCTCAGCCAGCCGCCGAACTGTTGCAGCCGGAAAGCGCGCATGTCCGGCGAGATGCCGGCGGCGCGGATCACGTCGCGCCAGTACGGCACCGGCTCGGCGTCCAGCTGAACCAGGCCGCAGCCGCCACACTGGCGCAGCGCCAGTTTCACGCCGCGGTCGGCGGACAGCTGTTCAGCCGTCGGCAGGCCCTGGGCCGCGGCCGGCATGTCGTCCTGCACCAGCAAGGGCTCGGCAAACAGCGGCTGCGCGCAGATGCGGCAGTGATCGATAGCGGCCGCCACGGCTCAAACGCCCCGCTTGGCGGCTTCCGACGCCGGCAACAAGGGAATCAGCATTTCCGCGCGCAGTTGCTCCAGCGGCAGCAGCGGCGACATGTCCTCCAGCGGCATCGACAGCATCGAGCCATCCGGCTGCGGCAGCGCCGCGGCCTTGGGTTGCAGCGTTTCGCTCTCGTTCAGCCGCACATCGCACAGTATCGGGCCGGGATGGGCCATCACCTTGGCCAGGCCCGCCGCCAGCTCCTCCACGCGCTCGATGCGCACCGCCGGCAGACCATAGGCCTCGGCCAGCTCCAGCGCGTCCGGAATCAGCACGCCGGCCTCCGGCCCGGTGCCGACGTAGCGGCTGTCGAAATAATTGCGCTGGGTGTTGCGGATGGAGGCGTAGCCGTTGTTGTTCATGATGAACAGGCGGATAGGCAACTGCAGCGCCTTCAGCGTGGCCAGTTCCTGCAGGTTCAGCTGCAGGCTGCCGTCGCTCTCGACCGCGATCATCGGCTGGGAACCGTTGCCGAGGCAGGCGCCTATCGCCGCCGGCAGGCCGTAACCCATCGAGCCCAGGCCCGAGGTCAGGAACACGCGCTGGCCCGGCTTGTTGCGGAACACGGTGTAGAACACTTCGACGGCGAGGCCGGAGCTGCCGGTGGAGATCAGCGTGTTCTCCGGGGCGGCGTCGGACAGCGCGTCGACGAAATGGTAGTGACTGATCTGGCCGCTCTTCGGGAACGGCGCGCCGTCCTGCACCGGGTAGCGGCGCTTCCAGCCGGCGCAGCGGTCCAGCCACGGCTGCCATCGGGACTTGGGCAGATGGTCCGCCGCCGCCAGCAAGCCTTCCAGACAGGCCTTGGCGTCCATCGCCAGCGGCAGGTCGATCTCCATGTCCAGCTTGGCGATCTCGGCGGCGTCGACATCCACCACCACCTTGCGCGCCGCGCGGGCGAAGCCCTTGGGATTGTAGGCGGTGATGATGTTGTCCAGCCGGCTGCCGATGGCGATCAAGAGGTCGCAGTTCTGCACCGCGAAGTTGCCCGGCCGCAACGCCACCACGCCGGGGCGGCCGGCGCACAGCGGGCTGTCCCACGGCACTAGGTCCATCGCGTTCCAGGTGGCGGCCACCGGCACTTGCAGCGTTTCGCTGAGCCGGCGCAGCGCGTCGGCGCCGCCGGCGATGCGCACGCCGTGGCCGGCCAGGATCAGCGGCCGCTCGGCCTGCTTCAGCAGATCGGCGATGGCCGCGACATAGTCTTGCTTGACCGGCGCGGCCTCCGCCTCCGGCTGCCAGCCAGGCAGGCTGGAAGGATCGATGGGCGCGGCCTGCACGTCCAGCGGGATGTCCAGCCACACCGGGCCGGGACGGCCGCTGTGCGCCAGATGCAGCGCCAGCTCCAGATGCTGGCGTATCGATTGCGGATCGGTGACCGTGACCGCGTACTTGGTCACCGGATGCGCCATGGACACCACGTCCACTTCCTGCACGCCCTTCTGGCGCAGGCCGCTGCCTTGCAGCAGGTCGGCGCGCTTCACCTGGCCGGAGATCACCAGCAGCGGCAGCGATTCGATCCAGGCGCCGGCCACCGGCGTCAGGATGTTGGTGGCGCCTGGGCCGGTGGTCACCATCGCCACGCCGGTGCGCTCGGCCAGCCGGCCGTAGGCCTCGGCGGCGATGCCGCAGGCCTGCTCGTGGTGGCAATGCACCGCGCGGATGTCGGGCTGCTGCGCCAGCGCGTCGTTCAGATGCATCGCGCCGCCGCCGGGCAGCAGGAACACGTGGCGCACGCCGCGCGCGGCCAGGAAATCCATCACGTAGTCCGCCAGGCGGACAAGCTTTGCTGTCATGCTTACATCCAGTAGGTCAGGCGGGTCTTGCGGTCCTTGTTGGCGCTGACCCGCTCGTCGGTATAGTAGGAGTCGTCGACATAATGGGTGGACGAGATTTCCTCGAACACCACGCCGTTGCGGCTATGGAAGCGGTGGCGCACGCCGCGCTGCACGGTGATGACATCGCCGGCCTGCGCCTGGCGCTCCTCGTCGTCCAGCCAGATGGTCATCTCGCCGTACAGCACGATGAAGGTCTCTTCCTTCTTGTGGTGGTACTGCTCCGGATGGGTCTGGCCCGGCAGCATCACGATCAGCTTCTTGCAGTACTCGCGGTTGACCACGGTCACCATGGTCAGGCCGTATTCATGGAAATGCTCCATGCCGTAATGGTGGGAGATTTCCAGCTCGGAACGGCCCGGCACCACGATCTTGCCGCGCTTGAACAAAGCCTTCACCGCCTCCACCGCCTTCTGCACCTTGTCGCGCAGGTTCACCGGCTCCATGTCGGCGGCCATGATGGGCGCGTCGGCGGCGATCGGCGTCTTGGCGGTGTAGCGGACATATTTGGACCACTCGTTGGCGGTCAGCTGGCCTTCCACCGGCGGGAAGGCGAAGGTGACGTTGTCGGCGGTCAGCGCCTCGCCGGCGGCCACCGGACGGGTGGCGAACACCCCGCGGCGCAGCGAGCGCAGGCTGGCCTGCTCGGTTTCCGACACCGCGTCGTCCTCGCCGTCGCCCAGCATCGCCAGCGCGCGCGCGGCGGCGTCCAGCCAGCAGCGGACCTGTTCCGGATTGGCGGAGTAATTGTTGATGCCGTACTGGTCGGTGGGCAGGCCCACGTGTTTCTCGAACACCGTCGCGCCCTGGGCGACCGCCAGCATGATGGGCTCCATCAAGTCCGGGTCTTCATGGGTGGAGTAGCCGATGCGCACGCCGGCGTACTGCTGCCGCAGCGCCTTGATCCGCGACAGATGCAGATGGTCGTCCGGCGTCGGGTACTCGGCCACGCAGTGCATGATGGTCAGGTCCTTGCCGCGATGCAGCATGAAGCTGACCACCTTGTCGATGTCCTCGCGCCGCGCGCCGGCGGTGGATGCCACCACCGGCTTGTCGCTACGGGCGATGCGCTCCAGCAAGGGCCAGTCGGTGAACGAGCAGCTGGCGATCTTGATGATCTCGATGCCGTGCTCTTCGATCAGATCCACCGACTCCTCGTCGAACGGCGTGCAGATCGCCTTGAAGCCGTTGGCCTTCATCTCGGCCACCAGCTTCTGCATCTGCTCCGGCTGCAGCCGCGTCTCCTCGAAGCGCTTGACGTACTTGACGTCGTCGCGGCCCTTGAAGCTCGAGTGGATGAAGGTGTCCAGATTGCGATACTGCAGCTTGAAGCCGAAGTCGAAATCAAAACCCTGGCAGGACTCGCGGATGGCGCGGATCAGCGCGACGCCGTGCTCGACGTTGCCCATGTGGTTGTTGGCCATCTCGAAGATGAATAGCGGCTTGCTCATGATGGGCCTCTCCCTAGTCGAAGTTGGCGCCGAGGAAGGTTTCCAGCTTCTCGACGGTGAAATCCAGCATCTCCCGGCTCAGGCCCGGATAGAGGCCGATCCAGAAGGTGTCGTTCATGATGCGGTCGGTCACCGGCAGCGGCGTCGCGCAACGGTAGTTCCGGCCCTGCATATAAGGCTGCCGGGTCAGGTTGCCGGCGAACAGCAAGCGGGTGCCGATCCGGTGCTGGTCCAGGTAGTGCAGCAGGTCGACGCGGCTGACCTGCGCCTCCGGCTTCAGCGTCAGCGGGAAGCCGAACCAGGACGGATCGGAGCCCGGCGTCGCCTCCGGCAGCACCAGGAATTCGGCGCAGCTTCGCAGCCTCTCGCTCAAATAGGCGAAGTTCTGCTTGCGCGCAGCGATGAAACCCTCCAGCCGGTCCAGCTGGGCCAGGCCGCAGGCCGCCTGCATGTCGCTGATCTTCAGGTTGTACCCCATGTGGGAATAGGTGTACTTGTGGTCATAGCCACAGGGCAATTGACCTAATTGCCATCCAAAGCGCTTGCCGCAGGTATTGTCCTTGCCCGGCGCGCAATAGCAGTCACGGCCCCAGTCGCGCACCGACTCCATGATCAGCCGCAGCTGCGGATCGCGAGTGAACACCGCGCCGCCCTCGCCCATGGTGATGTGGTGGGCCGGGTAGAAGCTGAGCGTGCCGATGTCGCCGAAGGTGCCAACCTTTTGGCCGTTGAAGGTGGAGCCCAGCGCGTCGCAGCAGTCCTCCACCAGCCACAGGCCGTGCTTGCGGGCAAAGGCGGCCACCTTGTCCAGATCGAACGGGTTGCCCAGCGTGTGGGCAATCATGATGGCCTTGGTGCGCGGCGACAGCGCGGCTTCCAGCAGATCGGCGTCGATGTTGTAGGTCGGCAGCTGAACGTCGACGAACACCGGCACCGCGCCGTTCTGGATGATGGGGTTGACCGTGGTGGGGAAGCCCGCCGCCACAGTGATCACTTCGTCGCCCGGCTTGATCGCGCGCTCGCCCAGCTTGGGCGAAGTCAGAGCGGTGAAGGCCACCAGATTGGCCGACGAGCCGGAATTGACGGTCAGCACGTGCGGCAGGCCGATGAATTCGCCCAGCCGTGTTTCGAAGGACGCGTTGAAGCGGCCGGTGGTCAGCCAGGCGTCCAGCGCGGCGTCCACCATATTCGCCACCTCGGCGGCGCCGACCACCTTGCCGGACGGCGGCACCGCGGTCTGGCCGGGGATGAAATCGGCCTGGGCCAGACGCGCTTCGGCGTATTGACGCACCAGGGCGAGGATGGCCTCTCGGCTTGTGTCAGTCATGTCTTGCTCTCTCTGCTCAGCCACGCGCATAGGCTGAGATCTGCTCTAGGGTGAAGGCCTGCATGTCGTCGCCGCGCAGCCAGGCGCGGTGCCAGTCCAGCGTGGCCGACAAGGCCTGCTCCAGGCTCCAGCGCGGCGCCCAGCCCAGCTGTTGGCGGGATTTGGCGCTGTCCAGCCGCAGGGTCTGGGCCTCGTGCGGGTGGCCAGCGCCGTCGCGATGCCAGCTCGCGCCGTCGCCCCATTGCCGGGCCAACGTGTCGGCGATCCAGGACACCGGGCGGTTGCTGTCGTCGGCAGGGCCGAAATTCCAGGCCGACGCGGCGTCGTTCTGCCCCGAAGCCAGCCGCTCGGCCAGCTTCAGGTAGCCGGCCAGCGACTCCAGCACGTGCTGCCAGGGACGGATGGCTTCGGGGCTGCGGATGGCGAGGGAGCGGCCCTCGGCGAAGGCCTGCAGCAGGTCGGGCACCAAACGGTTGGCCGACCAGTCGCCGCCGCCTATCACATTGCCGGCGCGGGCCGTGGCGATGGGGGCGATGCCGGGGTAGGAGCGGCGATACGCCGAGCACACCAGCTCGGCGCAGGCCTTGCTGCTGCTATAGGGATCGTGGCCGCCAAGCGCGTCGCTTTCGCGGTAGGCCCACGGCCATTCGTGGTTTTCGTAGCACTTGTCGGTGGTGATCGCCACCACCGCCTCGACGCCCGGGCAGCCGCGCACAGCTTCCAGCAGGTTGGCGGAGCCCATCACATTGGTCGAGAAGGTGCCCAGCGGGTCGACGTAGCTGCGCCGCACCAGGGGTTGGGCGGCGAGATGGAACACGATGGAGGGTCGACAGGAGCCGACGGCGTCGGCCAGCGCCGCCGCGTCGCGGATGTCGGCCAGCGCCGTCGCGGTCCGGCCGCCGACCTTGGCGATGTCGAACAAAGCCGGCGACGACTCCGGCGCCAGCGAATAGCCATGCACCTCGGCCCCCATGGAAGCGAGCCAAAGGCTGAGCCAACCGCCCTTGAAGCCGGTGTGTCCGGTCAGAAATACCTTGCGTCCGCGCCAGAACGCCGCGCTCACCACAGCTTCCACGGCGCTTCTCCGCTCTGCCACAGCTCCTCGAGCTGGGTCTTGTCCCGCAGCGTGTCCATCGGCTGCCAGAAGCCGTTGTGCTCGTAAGCCGCCAATTGCCCCCGGGCCGCCAGCGTTTCCAGCGGCTCGGATTCCCACACGCAGTCGTCGCTGTCTATCAGGTCCAGCACCGACGGATTGAGCACGAAGAAGCCGCCGTTGATCATGCCGCCGTCGCCGCGCGGCTTTTCCTTGAAGAATTCGACACGCTCGTCGCGGATCTCCAGCGCGCCGAAGCGGCCGGGCGGATGCACCGCGGTCACGGTGGCTTCCACGCCCTGGCTGCGGTGGTACTCGACGGCGGCGGTGATGTCGATGTCGCTGACCCCGTCGCCATAGGTGAAGCAGAAATCCTGCTCGTTTTCCAAATGCCTGCGGACGCGGCCCAGCCGGCCGCCGGTCTGCGTGCTTTCGCCGGTGTCCACCAGCGTCACCCGCCACGGCTCGGCGTGGCGCTCATGCACGAACATCTGGTTGTTGCTCAGATCCAGCGTGACGTCGGAGGTGTGGAGGAAATAGTTGGCGAAGTACTCTTTGATCACATATCCCTTGTACCCCAGGCAGATGATGAAATCATTGATGCCGTGCGCGGAGTAGATTTTCAGGATATGCCAGATGATGGGCTTGCCGCCGATCTCTATCATCGGCTTGGGACGAAGATGGGACTCTTCGCTGATGCGCGTGCCAAGACCACCGGCCAAAATCACAGCTTTCATACATCGTCTCTCTTATCGCGCCCAACGACTTCCCAGGCACAAACATGGATTGCACGATTCCCTCCCCCTGCCGGAAGAAGGCGGCGCCGTTATTTGGTTTTCCTGCCTTCAGCAATCCGCTCCGACTGCGCGGGCTGCTCCCATTTATCTATCGGCGCAAATCCAGCAGGGCTTGAGGGCAAGCGCCGCCCCAGCCCTGCCGCCGACCCGCGGCCTCGCGGAGCGGAGTGCCGCTTCTAAACGCCATTTGGACAGGCGCGGTTGACACGCCCGTCCGGCGATCGTCGATAAACTCAGTTGGAAAAAAAGGATTGCAGCGTATTCATCAGATCCTGCACGCTCTTGGCCGCCACGGCCGGATCGAACTCAACCTTGCGCTGATTTCCCTTGCCGGCCGCCCAGTTGCTGACCAGGCACAAGTGGGCGTAAGGCAGCTCCAGCTCGCGCGCCAGCGCCGCCTCCGGCATGCCGGTCATGCCGACGATGTCCGCGCCGTCCCGTTCCAGCTTGAGGATTTCCGCCGCGCTCTCCAGCCTCGGCCCCTGGGTGCAGGCATAGACGCCGTCATGCACGCCGCTGATGCCGGAGCTCTGAATCGCCTCGCGCAGCCGGCGGCGCAGATCGGCGTCATAGGGGCTGGTGAATTCGGCGTGCACCACCGGCCGCTCCGGCCCTTCGAAGAAAGTGTGCTTGCGCCCCGAGCTGTAATCGATGATGTCGTGGGGCACCACCAGGCGTCCCGGCGCCATGTCCGGGCGAATGCCGCCCACCGTGCCGATGGCGATCACGCCTTTGGCGCCCTGATTGTGCAGCGCCCAGAGATTGGCCCGGTAATTGATCTCATGCGGCGCCAGCGAATGGCCGTAGCCATGGCGGGCGATGAAAACCACTGTCTGGCCGGACAAATTGCCGAAGGTCAGCGCGCAGGAAGGATCGCCGTACGGTGTGCGCACTACCTGGCGATGCGTGACGTCCAATACCGGCAGCTGGGCCAACCCGCTGCCGCCGATGATAGCCAACATATTCGTTCCCCTTGTTTTCCCGCGCGGGCATCGACTGGATCGCTCCAGATCGAGAGACGGTTTCACCCGCTTTCTTTCACTTGCCGTCTGCTTGATTATGTCTGAATCCCGCTGTTTCAGGATAGTGCGCGGCGCGCGCGCGGCCGGGCTTTCATCGCCATCGCCGGCAGCGCGCATGCCAAACCGGATGGAAGGCGATGCCGCAGCCCAAACGCACGCCCTCCGCTTCAACCATGGGGGGATCGCCGCCACGGGATTCCCGCATCGTGCGGCTGATGTTCGCGGCTCGCCCGTCTCCATGCCAATCGGCATTTTAAACGGTGAATCCAATCCATGAAGAATACATAATTCACTTCTTGCCGATAATAATGATAATAGTTATCATTAACAAATGAACACACATCCTCCTCAGACCATCCCGGTGAAAGCGGCTCCCGCCGCGTCACCGCCGTTGCTGCACAGCCGCCAGCTGTTCGGCAACGGCCGCGAAGTGCTGATCGAGCATCAGGGCGAGCTCTACCGCCTGCAGCTCACCCGCAACGGCAAACTGATACTGATCAAATAAACAACCGCAAGCCAGCCGACAGCCAGCCAGCGGAAACAACAACGACATTGGAGTTTCCATGGCCCTGTTTCGAGCCACCCCGCTGGTACTGAGCCTGGCTGCCGCCTGGCCCGCTTTCGCCGACACCGCATCTACGATGGAGACCGTTCAGGTCACCGCCCACCGCAGCGAGAAGCCGCTGGCGGAAACCGCGCCCAACGCCACCGTGGTGTCGCGACACAAGCTGGACGACCGCCTGATCCGCGACATCGCCGACGTGGCGAAGTATGAGCCAGGCGTAGAAGTGGCGGCAGATCCGAACCGCCGCGGCAATGCCGGCTGGACCATCCGCGGCATCGATGGCAACCGCATCCTGATGCTGATCGACGGCGAGCGCCTGCCCGAAGCCTATGCCGGCGGCGGCAATGGCAATGGCGCGATCGCTGGACGGGATTTCGTCGAACTGGAAACCCTGCGCGCGATCGACATCGTCAAGGGTCCCACCTCCAGCCTGTACGGCTCCGACGCCATCGGCGGCGTGATCGGCTACCGGACCAAAACCGTTGACGATTTCGTGCCGGAAGAGCAAGGCATCGGCGGCAGCGTCAAGGGTTTCGGCGGCACAGCCAACAATGGCTGGGGCGGCAGCGCCGGTTTCGGCGTCAAGGGCGAGCGCGCCGACGCGATGCTGATCTACACCCGCCGCAACGGCCACGAGACCGACAACAAAGGCAGCAACGACAGCAGCGGCACGTCCCGCACCACGCCCAATCCGCAGAGTTGGCACAGCGACAATGTCCTGGCCAAACTCGGCTACCAGTTGGCTCCCCAGCAGCGCCTGGAACTGACGCTGGAGCACTTCCGCCGCGACACCGATACCAATCTGCTGAACACGCTGTATCCGGCCTACGTTTCCAGGGGCCGCCCGGTGCCGGCGCAGCTGGCCCAGACCGCCGCAGACCGCACCCAGCGCGACCGCGTGTCATTGGGCTGGGAAGGCAAGCAGCTGGGGCCATTCGAACGCCTGTCCGCCAAGGTCTACCAGCAGAAGCTGGACAACGCCGACGACAGCTTCGCACGATACGGCGACGGCAGCAGCGTCGCTTCCAACTACGGCTTCGAACAGAAAATCCTTGGCCTGAGCCTGGAGGCCGAACACCGCTTCGCCGCGCTGTCGGCCGAACACCAGTTGCTGTGGGGCACCGACGTGTCCCGCACCGATACCAGCCGCCCGCGGATGAAGACGCAGTACAACGCCAACGGCAGCACCAGCAACGTCATCGGCGGCGAGACCTTCCCCAGCAAGACCTTCCCGGACAGCGCCTCCGATCGGGTCGGCTTGTTCATTCAGGACGAAATGAAGTTCGCCAACGGCATCGTTTTGTCCCCGTCGCTGCGCTGGGACCATTACAAGATGACCACCAACCCGGACCAGGCCTATGCCAACAGCGGCGGCCAGGCTGTGCCGTCTTTCAGCGACAGCGCCTTCTCGCCCAAGCTGGGTCTGAGCATCCCGTTCGCCGGCCATTACACCGGCTTCGCCCAACTATCGTCCGGCTTCCGCGCGCCGCCGTTCGACGACGCCAACATGGCCTTCGTCAACCGCGCTTACGGTTATCAGGTCATCGCCAATCCCAATCTGAAATCGGAAACCAGCCGCGGCATCGAGTTGGGCCTGAAAGGCCAGTGGGACAGCTTCGACTTCGGCCTGACCGCCTACCAGAACCGCTACCGCGACTTCATCGAACAACAAAGCCTGGGCACGGTAGGCGGCCTGCTGACCTACCAGTACCAGAACATCGGCCGCGTCGACATCAAGGGCGCCGAAGCCCGCGCCGCCTGGCGCTTCGCGCCGGGCTGGCAGACCCAGGCGTCTGTGGCCTACACCCACGGCGAAGATCTAGACAGCAACACCCCGCTGGCCTCGATCGCGCCGATGTCCGCGGTGCTGGGCTTGCGCTACGACCAATCGCGCTTCGGCGGCGAAGCCTTGCTCCGCGCCGCGGTCCGCAATACCAGAGCGCCGAGCGTGACGCTGCCGCCGCCTTCCACCGCACAGACCGCCGGATTCGAAACGCCCGGCTACGCCACGCTGGACCTGACCGCCTACTGGAAACCAGCCAAAGGCACCACCGTGCGCGCCGGCGTGTTCAACGTCTTTGACCGCAAGTACTGGAAGGCCGCCGATGTGCGCGGCATGGCCGCCAACGACTCGACGCTGGACCGCTATACCCAGCCCGGCCGCAACTTCAGCGCCAGCGTCGAATACCAATTCTGATCCACCCCGCGGGCGGCCCTCCGCCGCCCGCCGCACCCACCGACAGGAGAACACCATGAGCCAGCTATGGGACCGCTACCAAGCCCTCAAAGCCAGCCAGCCTAAGCTGCGCGCCCGCGACGCCGCCATCGCGCTGGACGTCAGCGAATGCGAGCTGGTGGCCGCCGATCCGGCCGCCACCCCGCTGCAGCCGGAATGGCAGGCCATCCTCGCCGCCCTCGCTCCGCTCGGCCGAGTGATGGCGCTGACGCGCAACCACGCCTGCGTCCACGAGACCAAGGGCGACTACGCCAATGTCGAGTTCAACGGCAAGGTCGGCCTCGCCATCAACCCGGTGATCGACCTGCGCATCTTCCTGTTCCACTGGCGCCATGCCTTCGCGGTGCATGTCGAAACGCCGCGCGGCGCGCAGCGCAGCCTGCAGTTCTTCGACCGCCACGGCGAAGCGGTCCACAAGGTGTACCTGACCGCCGACAGCGACGTCGCCGCCTACGACGAGCTGGTGTCCCGCTTCTCCGCTATCGCGCCCGCCGCCGCGCTGGAACTGGAGCCTACCGCCGCGCCGGCCGCCGAGCAGCCCGACGAGTCCATCGACCGGGAAGCCTTCCAGGCTGAATGGCACAGCCTTAGCGACGTGCACGCCTTCCACCCCTTCCTGCGCCGCTGGCAGGTGTCTCGCCGCCAGGGCTTCCGTCTGGCGCCGCCGGGACAGGCCTGGCGCGTGCGCGAAGACGCGGTGGAGCAGCTGCTGCGCCGCGCCGCCGCCATCGAAGCCCCCATCATGGTGTTCGCCGGCAACGGCGGCATGATCCAGATCCACACCGGTCCGGTCCGCAACGTCCAGGTAGTGGGCGATTGGCTGAACGTGCTGGACCCCGATTTCAACCTGCACCTGCGCACCGACCTGATCGCCGAAGCCTGGGTCACCCGCAAGCCGGGCGACAACGGCGTGGTCAGTTCCCTCGAACTGTTCGACGAGCGGGGAGAATCGCTGGCCACCTTCTTCGGCGAGCGCAAGCCGGGCCGCCCGGAACGCGCCGAATGGGTGAAGCTGCTGGGAGAACTGCCGCCGCTGGAGAAAGCCGATGTCGCGTAAATCCCTGCTCGCCGGCCTGCTGCTGGCGGCGCTGCCGCTGATCGCCTCCGCCGCCGAGCGGCTGGTGGTGGTGACGCCCGACATCGCCGAAATCGTCGTCGCGCTGGGCGCGGCCGGCGAGGTGGTGGGCCGCGACCGCGGCAGCAAGGAGGCCGAACTCGCCCACGCCCAGGTGGTGGGCTTCTCGCGCGCGCTGAACGCCGAAGCCATCGCCAAGCTCAAGCCCACCCTGGTGCTGGGCAGCGCCGCCGCCCAGCCGCCTACGCTGTGGCCGCAGTTGAAGAAGCTGAAGCTGCGCGCCGAGGAAGTCAGCGCCCGCGAGGACGGCCGCGACTTCGCCGAGGCCATCCGCAAGGTGGGCGCGCTGCTGGGCCGCGACGCCGCCGCCGCCAAGCTGGCGTCGGACTGGCAGCGCGGCATGCAGCCGCGCGCCGGCCGCGCGCTGCGCTATCTGGTCAGCTACGACGGCAGCCTGGTCGCCGGCAGCGAGACCGCGTCCGACACGCTGATCCGCGCCGCCGGCGGCGTCAACGCCGCGGCCGGCCTCAACGGCTTCAAACCCTTGGCGCGCGACGCCTGGCTGGCGTTGAAGCCCGACGTGATCATTCTGGGCAGCCACACCGCCGCCGCTTACGGCGGCAAGGAAGCCTTCGCCAAACGCCCCGAGATCGCTGCCACGCCGGCCGGCAAACAGGGACGCATCTATCTGCTGCCGCCGCAGCAAGGCATGCTGATCGGCCTGGGCAGCCCGGAGGTGGTCGAACGGATGGTGAAGATGTGAGCGGGGCCCGACTGCTATGGCCCGGCCTGGCCGTCGCCAGCGTGGCGCTGCCATTGCTGGCGCTGTCCAGCTCCGCCGGCCAGATGTCCTGGCCGAACCTGGCCGACCCGCTGGTCGCCGAGCTGCGCCTGCCGCGCGTGATCGCCGCGCTGGGCGTCGGCGCGGCGCTGTCCGCCAGCGGGGCCGCGCTGCAAGCGCTGTTCCGCAATCCGCTGGCCGATCCCGGCCTGATCGGCACCTCGGGCGGCGCCGCGCTGGCGGTGATCGCGGTGCTGGCATTGGGCCTGTCCGGCCTGTCGCTGCCGCTGGCGGCCTTCGGCGGCGGCCTCGCCGCCACCTGGCTGATCCTGGCGCTGGCGCGGCTGGCCAAAGGCGGCCTCGCCGGCCTGCTGCTGATGGGTCTGGTGGTGGGCGCCTTCTGCGGCGCCGTCTCCAGCCTGATCCTGTTTCTGTCCGACGACCTGACTCTGCGCGCGGCCAGCAGCTGGCTGGCCGGCAATCTGGGCGCGTCGCTGCCCGGAGGCCAATGGCCGTGCCTGCTGGCGGCCGGCCTCGGCGTCGCGCTGCTGTGCGCGATAGGCCGCGATCTGGATTGCCTGCTGCTGGGCGAGGAAACCGCGCGCTCGCTGGGCATCGATACCCGCCGCACCCGCCGGCTCGCCGCCGTCGGCGCGGCGCTGGCCACCGGCGGCGCGGTGGCGATGTCCGGCGTGATCGGCTTCGTCGGCATGATGATCCCCAACGCGCTGTCGCTGCTGATCGGCGGCTGCCGCCGCAAACTGATCCTGACGTCGGCCTGGGCCGGCGCGCTGTTTCTGCTGGCCGTGGATACCTTGGCGCGCAATATCGCCTGGCCGCTGGACCTCCCGGTGGGCCTGATGGCCGCCTTTGCCGGCCCGCCCTTCTTCATCTGGCTTTTCCGCCGTCAACAAGGGAGTCCCCGCGATGCCTGACACCCACACCCTGAAAGCGCGCGAGCTCGGCTATGACATGGCCGGCCGCGCGCTGCTGCGCGACATCCGCCTGGATCTCCCGGCCGGACAAGTCAGCGTGCTGCTCGGCCCCAACGGCGCCGGCAAGACCACGCTGCTGCGCCTGCTGGCCGGCCTGGCCATTCCCAGCCATGGCGCGGTGCGCCTGGCCGGCCAGTGCGTGTGCCGGATGGACGCGCTGCAGCGCGCCCGGCGCATCGCCTGGGTGCCGCAGCATCTGCCGGCCGACATTCCGCTGACTGTGGCCGAATTCGCCGCGCTGGGCCGCATGCCTTATCTGGGCGCCTTCACCCGGCCTTCCCGGCAGGACCGCGCCGCGGTGGCCGAAGCGCTGGCCATCGTGGAGATGGACGGCTACGCGTCCAAGCGGCTGGACGCGTTGTCCGGCGGCGAACGGCAGCGGGTGGCCATCGCCCGCGCGCTGGCGCAGCAGGCGCCGGTGATCCTGCTGGACGAGCCGACCAACCATCTGGACCTGCGCCACCAGCACAAGCTGCAGCTGCTGCTGCGCGAGCTGGCTGCTCGGGGCAAGACCGTCGTCCAGGTGCTGCACGATCTGCAACTGGCGGCTGAATACGCCGACCGGGCGGCGCTGCTGGACGGCGGCCGACTGGTGGCGGAAGGTTCGCCGCGCGCGGTGCTGACGCCGGAACGCCTGCTGGAGGTGTACCGCTGGCCGGTGCGGCTCAGCCACCCCGCCCCGGATAGGCAGGCCGCCTGAAAAACAAAAGCCGCCTCCGGATGCCGGGGGCGGCTTTTTCATCGACGGCTAGCCGTCTTACTTCAACGCGTAGATGGCCGGCAGATTGCGCCAGGCGCCGCGCACGTCCATGCCGTAGCCGAACACGTAACGGTCCGGCACGTCCAGGCCGACAAAATCGGCATGCAGCGGTTTTTCCTTGCTGATCAGCTTGTTGGCGAACACCGCGCTGAAGCAGGCCTTGGCGCCCATTGCCATTACCTTGTCGCGGATGGCGGCCATGGTGTGGCCTTCATCCAGGATGTCGTCCAGCACCAGCACCACGCGGTCGCGCACATCTTCCTTCGGCGCTTGCTTCCACACCAGTTCGCCGCCGTGGGTCTTGTCGCCGTAGCGGGAAACATGGACGTAATCGAAGTCCAGCGGGAACTCCAGGCGCGGCAGCAGCTGGCCGGTGAACACCACCGCGCCGCCCATCACCGACAGCACCAGCGGATATTCCTCGCCCAGTTTTTCGGTGATTTCCACCGCCATGCGATCGACGGCGACGCTGACTTGCTCGGCGGTAAACAGCACGTCGGAGCTGTTGATCAGACCGCGGGCTTCGGCAATATTAGGCATGATGACTCCTTGAACAGAACAGGCGGCGCCGCCGGAAAGCGGCGCGAATGAAAAAACCGTCAGTCGAGCTTCAGCTCGCGCAGGAAGGCGGCGAATTCGCCGGCCACCTCGTTGTGTTTCAAACCATAGTTGACCGTGGCCTTCAGGTAACCCAGCTTGGAGCCGCAATCGTAGCGGGTGCCCTGGAACGGCAGGGCCAGCACCGGTTCGCTCTTCATCAGCGCGGCGATGCCGTCGGTCAGCTGGATCTCGCCGCCGGCGCCGGCGCCGGTATTGACCAGCTTGTCGAAAATGCGCGGGGTCAGGATGTAGCGGCCGACGACGGCCAGATTGGACGGCGCCTCTTCCGGCCTCGGCTTCTCGACGATGTGCTCCACGCTCTGGTGGCCCTGCGCGTTTTGCGCCACCTTGACGATGCCATAGGAGCCAGTATCTTCCGGCGCCACCGTCTCCACCCCCAGGATGGACGAATGGGTCTCGTCGAACAGGCGCACCATCTGCTCCATCGCGCCCGGCGCGCCTTCGATCAGGTCGTCGGCCAAAATGACGGCGAACGGCTCGTCGCCCACCACCGGCCGCGCGCACAGCACGGCGTGGCCCAGGCCCAGCGCCTCAGTCTGGCGGATATAGATGCAGCTGACCGATGGCGGAATGATTTCCTGCACCAGTTGCAGCAGCTTCTGCTTGTTCTTGTACTCGAGCTCGGTTTCCAGCTCGTAAGCCTTGTCGAAATGATCCTCGATCGAGCGCTTGTTGCGGCCGGTGATGAAGATCAGTTCGGTCATGCCGGCGGCGATCGCCTCTTCCACCGCGTACTGGATCAACGGTTTGTCGACAACGGGCAGCATCTCCTTGGGGCTGGCCTTGGTTGCCGGCAGAAAACGGGTGCCCAGGCCTGCGACCGGGAATACCGCCTTGGTGATTTTCTTCATATCCACTCCGAAATCAATGTCGATCAGGCTCGATAACAGCGCCGCATTCTAGCCCGACTTCGCTCAAGGTCAAAATGTCTGTTGCCCCGCCAGCGCCTGCGCCGCATCCCGCAGCACCGGCTCCCAGACGCCTGGCGATGGCTGCCGCCATAATTTCACTGACGGATACCACGGCGCGGTTTCCGCGTCCGCCAGGAAAAACGGCGCGCTCTCGGCCCGCAGCAACGCCCACACAGGCCGGCCCATCGCCCCGGCCAGATGCAGGATGGCGGTGTCGACGCAGATCACCAGATCCATCTGCGCCGCCAACGCGGCGGTATCGGCGAAATCGCCTATTTCCGGCTGCGCCACCAGCCCCCGCAGCGGCTCCGGCAGTTCTCCCGGCTGCAGGGCGAAGAAGTCGACTCCCGGCACGCGGCAGATTTCCGCGAACAGCTCCGGCGGCGCCGATTTGTGCTGGCGCCAGGCATCGGCGATGCCGACGCCCCAGCGGCCGCTCTCCCATACCACCCCCACCCTCAGGCGCCCGGTGTCCGGCAACGGCGGCGCATCCACTGCCACCGGGCGCAGATACGGCGCAGCCGGCAGATTATCCAGCGTCACGCCCAGCGCGCCCGGCAACGACATCAGCGGCAGCTGGCAGTCATGATCCGGCGCGGCGTCCGGCGGTAGCAATTCGACGCCGTCGAATTGGGCAAACAGGCGGTGGAAGGTTTCCGGGCACGCCAGCAGCAGCCTGGCGTCCGGATGCTCGGCGCGGAGGCGCGGCAGAAAGCGCGCCATCTGCAGGCTATCGCCCAGGCCTTGCTCGGCCCACAGCAGCAACGCGCGGCCGCCCAGCGGCTGGCCGTCCCAGAGACGGCCGGCATGCCGCGGTTTGAGGATGCTGCGCCAGCGCGCCTCGTACAGCGGCCAGGCCTCCGCGTAACGGCCGGCCAGCAGCAGCGCGATGGACAGGCTGAACTGCAGGTTGGCGTCGTCCGGCGCCAAACCCAGCCCGCCCTGCAGCACGGCGATGGCGTCGTCCAACAGCAGCGCGCTGGTGCAGACGTTGCCCAGGTTGTTGCAGCGGGCCGGCGTCAAGCCGTCCAGTTCTATCGCCTTCAAAAAGCAGGCGATGGCGTCCTGGTAACGCAGTTGATGCTGGCGCACCACGCCCAGATTGCTCCAGGCGTCCACGTGGCCGGGCTCCGCCGCCAACGCTTCCTCCAGCAGCGTGCCGGCCAGCTCCAGCTCGCCCAGCTCCTTCAGCAATACCGCCAGATTGCTCTTGATGTTGGCCGAGGCGGGATTGAGCGCCGCCGCGGCCATGTAATCGTCCAGCGCGCGCGCGTTGTCGCCTGCCTGCAGTCGGGCGCTCGCCCGGTTGGCCAGCGCCTGCCAATCGCGCGGATTGACGAGCAGGCAACGATCGAACGCCGCGATCGCGCCTTTCCAGTCCCCCGCCGCCACCCGGCGGTTGCCTTCGTCGAAATCCGCCGTCACCACTGTCTTCAACGCCATGAGGGTCTCCGTCAATTTGCCGCCAGCAGCGCCTGCAGGCCGGCCTCGTCCAGTATCTCGACGCCCAGTTCCTGAGCCTTGGCGAGCTTGCTGCCCGCTTCCTCGCCGGCCACCACGTAATGCGTCTTCTTGGACACGCTGCCGGACACCTTGCCGCCGGCCGCCTCGATCATGACCTTGGCCTGGTCGCGGCTCAGCGTGGGCAGCGTGCCGGTCAGCACCAGCGTCTTGCCGTCCAGCGGCAGCGCCGCCAGCTCGGCGGCCGGCAGGCTGGACACAATCTCGTCCCGCAGGTCCGCCAGCCGGCCCAGCGCCGCGCGGCGCTCCGGCTGGTCCAGCCAGTCGGCCAGCGCGTTGACGACCTCGGCGGGCAGCTCCAGCTCCAGCAGCGCACGGCGCTCGCTTTGGGCCAGCCAGGCCAGGCTGCGCTGCGCGGCCAGTTGCTGGCTGCGCACCTCGGTCAGCCGAGGGATGGCCAGCCGCGTCAGCAGCGACGCGTCGTCCAGCCGCTCGCGCAGCTTGGGCGACGGCGCATGCTCGTCTGCCGGTCTCACTTCGGCCAACAAGGCGTCCAGCGCTTTTTCATTGTTGTCCTCGGCGAAAAAGTCGGCCAGCGAATCGGCCACCACGCCGCCGATGTCCGGCAGCGCGGCGAACAACGCCGCCGGGCAACGGCGGATCAGCGCCATGGTGCCCAGCCAGTCGGCCAGCGTCTTGGCGGTGGATTCGCCGACATGGCGGATGCCCAGCGCGAACAGGAGCCGCGCCAGCGGCGGCGTCCGGCTGGCGTCTATCGCCTCGATCAGGTTTTCCGCCCACTTGCTGGCCACCTTGCCGGCCTTGACCGTCTCCGGCGTCGCGCCCTCGTCCTCGTCGGCGCGGCGCTTCATCTCCAGCAGGTCTTCCAGCTTCAGCCGGTACAGGTCGGCCACGCTCTTGACGTAGCCGTACTCGACCAGCTTGTCGATGTAGCGCTCGCCCAGGCCATCGATATCCATCATCCGCCGGCCGGCGAAGTGCTGGATCGCCTGGCTGCGCTGGGCGCGGCAGGACAGCCCGCCCGAGCAGCGGGCGATCGCCTCGCCCTCCTCGCGCACCACGTGGCTGCCGCACACCGGGCAGGCGGCCGGCAAGCGATAGGCCGGGTAGCGCGGCGCCTCGCCGGCGCTGAACAGGTCGCCGCCCTCGGCCGGCTGCATCGGCCGCTGCGCCAGCACCACCGACACCACCTCGGGAATCACGTCGCCGGCGCGGCGCACGATCACGGTATCGCCGACGCGCACATCCTTGCGCCGCACCTCGTCTTCGTTGTGCAGCGTCGCGTTGGTAACGGTGACGCCGCCGACGAAGACCGGCTTGAGCCGCGCCACCGGGGTGATGGCGCCGGTGCGGCCCACCTGCTCCTCGATGGCCTCGACCACCGTCAGCGCCTCCTCGGCCGGGAACTTGTGGGCGATGGCCCAGCGCGGCGCGCGCGACACGAAGCCCAGCGCGTCCTGCTGGTCGCGCCGGTTCACCTTGTACACCACGCCGTCGATCTCGAACGGCAGGCCGGCGCGCCGCGCCTGCACGGCCTCGTAATAGCCGGACAAGCCCGCCACGCCGCGCACCACCGGCCGCAGGCTTTCCTCCACCACCGGGAAGCCCAGCGTCTTCAGCCATGCCATCTCGCCAGCATGGGTGGCCGGCCAAGCGGTCCCCTCTACCCGGGCGATGGAATATGCGAAGAATGACAGACGACGCTGCGCGGTGATGCGCGAATCGAGCTGGCGCAGGCTGCCCGCGGCGGCGTTGCGCGGATTGGCGAAGGCCTTGTCGCCGCGTTCGATCTGATCGGCGTTCAGGCGCTCGAAGTCGCGCTTCAGCATCAGCACCTCGCCGCGCACCTCCAGCAGCGCCGGCGGATTCGCGCCGTCCAGCTTCAGCGGAATGGCGCGTATGGTGCGCACGTTCTCGGTCACCTGCTCGCCGGCCACGCCGTCGCCGCGGGTGGCGGCGCGAGCCAGGACGCCATGCTCATACACCAGCGAAATGGCCAGACCGTCGAACTTGGGCTCGGTGGCGTACTCCACCTCAGCCAGATCCAATCCCTTGCGCACCCGCTCGTCGAATTGGATCAGCTCGACGTGGCGCTCGGCCGGATCGGCCAGCTGCATGTCGGAAAAGGCGTTGGACAAGGACAGCATCGGCACCGCGTGCACGACGCTGTCGAATTCGGCCAGCGGCGCGCCGCCGACGCGGCGGGTCGGGGAGTCGGGGACGGCCAGTTCGGGGCTCGCCTCCTCCAGCGCCTGCAGTTCGCGGAACAGGCGGTCGTATTCGGCGTCGGGCACCGTCGGCGCGTCCAGCACGTAGTATTCGTGGCCGTAGCGGTTCAGCAGCTCGCGCAGCTCGGCTGCGCGCAGTTCGTTTGCGGTCATCGGAAACTCTCGAACGGCAAAAGGGCCGGCAAGGCCGGCCCTGTCATCATAAATTTATCGCTCAGGCGAACAGGCGCAAGGCAGCCACACTGCCCGGCGCGATGCCGCGGTCGTCCATGCTGCCGTAGATATGCAGCAGCTGGTCGCGGATGCGGGTCAGGCCGGTTTCGCTCAACACGCGGCGGTTGTCGTCCACCAGCTGCGCGTCGAACTCCTGCGCCAGCTGCCGCGCGAAGTACACGGCGCGGTCGAACACGTCGACGCCGCCGGCCACGCGCGGCACGTCGAACAGCAGCGTCAGCGCCGGGAAGGACTTGTCCAGCAGCGTATGGAAGGTGAACGGCATCTGGTCCGCCGCCACCAGCGAATAAAGGGTATTGCCGGAATCGGCCAGATAATGGAAGGCGCCGTCCGGCTCCAGCTGCAGGCCGGCGGCCTCGACGAAGCTGCGCAGCCGCGCCCCCTCGATCGACGACTTGGGCACGATGTTGATGCCGATCAGCACATCGACATCGGCGCAGAAACGGTCCAGTTCGCGCGCGGCCACCAGCTTCTGCTGGCGCTGCGGGAAGCTGACCGCGGCGTCGTGGTCCTCGGCGAAGCGCGACACCTGCTGGCAGAAAGCGGCCAGTTCCTGTTCGGTCACCGCGCCGGAGCGGTCCACCATCTGCATGCTGATGTTGATCTGCTTGTAGCGGGTGTCGGGCAGCGCCTCGGCCACCTTCCACAAGCCGCGCTCGGTGCGGCCGATCAGCTGGGTGCGCTTGCCGACATTGAAGCGCGGCATCGCCGCCAGCTCGTGCGGCTCGTGGAACACCACTTCGGCGATGAAGTCGAGCGAGGGGTCCAGCATCGCCACCACCAGCGCCTGGTGGTCGGCGGAATCCATCGCCAGTTCGGCCTCGTCTTCTTCGTCTATCACCGGCACATCCAGCTGCTGCGCGGCCGGCTCCTGCCGCGGCGGAGCGGCCTGCTCGCGGACGAAGGGCGTCTGCTCGGGCAGTTGCGGCTCGAACATCGGCTCGTCATCCTCCGGTTCCAGCTCCGCGTCCACCAGCACCGGCTCCATCCGGTCCGAGCGAACGCCGTCGCGCACATTGTTCTTGGGCACGCCAAGCAATACGTCGTCGTGGGCGCGCGCGAACGCCTGCTGCGTCCGCTTGCGGAAACGCCATTCCTGGAACACGTTGAAACCGACAACCAAGGCGATCACGCCGCCGCCCAATATCAATACACCAATTTGCAATTCGCTCATTAGCCAGTCCGCATTAAGGCGAATAATCGAAGCCGCCTATTCCAAAAACCATCAAGAGCCGTTCACGCCCCGACGCCGCGCCTCCTTTGGATCCGCGCCATGCGCCCCGGTCGCCGGCCGTTTTCGCGGCAGTGCTCTTCAGGCGGCTTCCCGCTATTATCCTGTTCCTGCCCAGCCGCTGTTTCCCCGCGGCCGGCCCGCTCTTCGCGGGCATTTCACGCTCATTATAACGAAAGCCCGCCTCGGCGCACCATTTGGCAATGCTTTAAGGCTTGACAAAAACCGATCCCAGACTGACGTCATGCCGGATTTCGGTTTTCCCCCGGCGCCCGTCGACCCCATTTCCCCATTTACTGTCAGTCAGGACAGGCCGATGTAGAAAATTTTGTCAGGATGAACATGACATTTCAGACAGGCGAATTTATCCAAAGCGCGTGTCAGAATTGTAGGTGACTCTGTCATAGGGCCTTCTTCTGTACCACTTTTTTGCTAGAACAGCACGGGGACTCTTTCGATGAAAAAATCCGATCAAGCCAGTTTCCTGCCTGTCGTGCGCGAACTGTCGCGCACCTATCAGGCCTTTGAACAGTTCGCCAGCTACAATATCCGCCGGCTGGGACTGACACCACCTCAATTCGACGTCGTCACCACGCTGGGCAACAGCCAGGGGATGAACTGCAAGGAGCTGTCCGATCACACGCTGATCACCAAGGGCACGCTGACCGGCGTGCTGGACCGCCTGGAAGACAAAGGCATCGTCACCCGCAGCATGCAGCCCAACGACCGCCGCAGCGTCTTCGTCGCTTTGACTCCTTACGGACAGCAATTGTTCAATGACGCCTTCCCGGCGCATCTGGACTATATGCACAACGCCTTCCAGCAGTTCGGCGAGCAAGACCTCTCCGGATTCTGCAGCGAGCTGGGACGCCTGCGCGCCAGCTTCAGCCAAGCGCTGGAACAGCAGGAAAACACGCCGGCCTGAGCCGCAACGCCGGCAGGGCCGCTAGCGCCCTTCCCCCTCGAAGCGCACCGGCACAGTCAGATCCGACTCCACCGGTTTGCCGTTGCGCTTCGCGGGAACGAAACGCCAGCGCGAAACCGCGTCCACCGCGGCTTGATCCAACCGTCTGTAGCCGCTGCCGCGCGCCACAGACACCTCCAGCGCGCGCCCATTCGCGCCGACCCTGACGCTGAGCGTCGCGACGCCCTCCTCTCCCAACTGGCGCGAACGTTCCGGATAAACCGGCTGGGGATTCCGCAAATACGACGGCGCGTACAAGGCTTCGCTGCCTCCCTCGGCCTCGGCTTGGCTTTTTCCCGAATCATCGATTTTGCCGGCGCCGCTTCTTCCGCCTGAAGCCGCGGCTTCGCCAGTACCTGGAACCGCCTTCTCCACAGGCTGCCGTTCTGGCGCTTCCGATCCAATCGCTTCTCGCAGTGTCGGCGTCTTGCTCCTCGTGTCTGGCTCGACCTGCCCGCTGGGCCGCAGTCGCTCGCCAGCTTGAGCCGGGCGATCCGGCCTCGCCGCGCCATCGTCCACCCGAGATCTTCTCCCTTCGCCTGCCGCGCCGCTCCGCGCCGAAGGGCTGCCCGGTTGCAGCTCAAGCGCCAGCGCCGACGCGCGCGCCGGCTGACGGACGGGGCCGTCGCCCAGCGCCCGCCAAGCGGCCAGGCCCGACAAATGGATGAACGCGGACAGCAGCAACGCCCGGCACAGGCGCTTATCTTCCCCGCTCAGCAACGCATCGCCGCCCCCGGGCGGCTGTACTGCCACCACGCCACTACGCAGCACAGCAGGTAAAACAGGAAGAACATCGCGAACGCCGGCAGAAAGCTGCCGAACCAGCTCAAGGCCGAGCCGAAGGCCTTGGGAATCACGAAGCCGCCGAACGCCGCCATCACCGAGCTGACATTCATCGCCGACGCCCCGCGCCGGCCTCCGCGCGCATAAGCCTGCGTCAGGCTCTCGCCGCCGCGCTGAGCGTCGCGGCCGGCCTGGATCAGGAAAACCTTGGGCGCCAGCTGGTAGGAAGAGCCGTTGCCGACACCGGCGGCGAAGAAGATCAGCTGGAACATCGCCAGAAACAGCCAGAACGAACCGCCGCTGGCCGCCGACGGCAGGCTCAGATAAACGCCGACCGTGCCCAGCGCCATCAGCAGATTGCTGGCCACCGTGGCGATGCCCCCGCCGATGCGGTCTCCCATCCAGCCGCCCAGCGGCCGCGACAACGCGCAAACCATCGGCCCGACGAACAGATAAGGACTGGCGTCCACCTGGGGGAACATCGCGCGCGCGAGCAGCGGAAAGGCGGCGGAAAAGCCGAGAAAAGTGCCGTAGCTGCCCATGTACAGCAAGCAGATATACCAGGTGTGCGCGTCGCGCATCGCGTCCAGCTGGTCGCGCGGCGTGATCCTCAGCTTGGGCAGATCGTGCGCGTACAGCAGGCAGGCGAGCGCGATCAACACCGCCAGCGGCAGCCAGATATAAGCGGCGTTCTGCAGCCAGACGAAATGCACCTCCCCGCCCCGCCCCCACACCTGCGGCTCGCCGGCCCTCGCGCCGAACAACGGATACAGGATGCACAAGGGGATCAATAACTGCGCGACCGACACGCCCAGATTGCCGAGGCCGGCATTGAGGCCCATCGCCAGGCCCTTCTCCGACTTGGGAAAGAAAAAGCTGGTATTGGACAAATGCGAGGCGCTGGCGCCGCCGCCGATGCCGCACAGGCCGGCCACCAGCAACAATTGCCAGAACGGCGAGGAAATGTCCTGCACCACCCGGCCGACGCCCCAGGCCGGCAACAGCAGCAGCAAGGTGGACAAGCCCAGCCATAGCCCGCCTCCCACCCAGCTCCAGATCCAGGAGTAGATCAGCCGCATCAGCGCGCCGACCAGCGGCGGGATCGACACCAGCAGGAACTGCTGCTGACCGGAAATCAGGAAGCCCACCGCCGGCAGGTTGACCACCACCATGCTCCACATCATCCAGATGTTGAAGTTCAGATGCAGCGAGAAGATGGACAGCCACAGATTGCGCCGGGCGATGCCGCGGCCGCGGCTCAGCCAGAAAATGACGTTCTCCGGCTCCCAACGTTTGATGCTTACGGTCATGAACGGATTCCACGGTGACGGAACGGCGCGGCCGAACAATTGCGATCAGTCCGACAGGCCGGCGGCGCAGTATGCCATCCGCCGTTCCGGCCCGGCCTTGCGCCGCGTCAATACCGGCCGACGCGTCGGCTTATGATCTAGCCGCGGCGCTCTGCCCTTGCCTGCGGGAAACACATGCCCACGGTGCGCCCCACAATTTGCCAGACGGGTCTCGGCCCCAAGGGCCCCGTGAGAATGGCGGGAACAGACTAGGCGGTTTCGCGCATCTTCAGCGCCTCGACGATGTCCACCGCGACGATGCGGCTGACGCCCTGCTCCTGCATCGTCACCCCCACCAGCTGCTCGGCCATCTCCATCGTCAGCCGGTTATGGGAAATATAGAGGAACTGGGTGCGCTCGGACATTTGCTTCACCAGATCGCAGAAGCGGCTGGTATTGGCGTCGTCCAGCGGCGCGTCCACCTCGTCCAGCAGGCAGAACGGCGCCGGGTTCAGGCTAAACAGCGAGAACACCAGGCTCATCGCGGTCAGCGCCTTCTCGCCGCCCGACAGCAGATGGATGGTGCTGTTCTTCTTGCCCGGCGGCTGGGCGATGATCTGCACGCCGGCGTCCAGCAAGTCTTCGCCGGTCAGCACCAGTTCGGCGCGGCCGCCGCCAAACAAGGTGGGGAAGAATTCGCGCATCTTGGCGTTGACCGCGTCGTAGGTGGCTTGCAGCATCTCGCGGGTCTCGCCGTCTATCTTGGCGATCGCCTCCTCCAGCGTCGCCATCGCCAGATTCAGGTCGTCGGACTGGGTCTGCAGGTATTCGCCGCGCTTCTTCGCCTCTTCCAGCTCCTGCAGCGCCGCCAGGTTGACCGCGCCCAGCCCTTCCAGCGCGCGCGCCAGCCGGGCGATTTCCGCCGCCAGCGCGTTCGGCTTCACGCCTTCGTTCAGATCGGCCAGCAACGCCGTCTCGTCAGCCTCGGCCTGGGCCAGCTCTTCGGCGAAGCGCTCCATCGCCAGCCTGGCCTCCTGATGCTTGAGCAGCCAGTCGGAGCGCGCCTCGCGCAGCGCCGGCAGCGCGGCGTTGGCCTCGTGCTGGCGCTGGCTGATTTCACGCATCCTCTCGGTCAGCTGGTTGAGCCGGTCGCGCGCGGCGGACAGCTCGCCCTCGCGCGCCTCGCGCTCGGCCAAGGCCTGCTGCAGCGCCTCTTCCGGCACCGCCTCGTCCACCGTCTCGGACTCGACCGCCAGCGTTTCCAGCCGCTCCTGCAATTGCTCGTCGCGATCGGACAGCTCGCGGCCGCGGCGCGACAGCTCGGCGACTTTCTGCTCGGCGCTGTGCAAGGCCAGCTTGATCTCGTGCAGCACGCGCTCGGCGTCGCGCGCCTTGTTGCGCGTCAGTTCCAGCCGGGTTTCGGCGTTCAGCCGCTCCAGCCTCGCCTCTTCCAGTTGCAGCGCCAGCTCTTCCAGAGTCAGCGCCGCCTCTTCGCCCATCAGCTCAGCCTCGGCGATGCCGTCATCGGCATGCTGGCGTTCCTCAGCGATGCGGCTACGCTCGGCCTCGATCGCCGACAGCCGCGCCGCACCCTGGCGCGCCGCCTGGTCGAGCTTGACGTGCTCCAACGTGGCGGCGTTCAGCTCCGCCTCCAGCCGGGTCAGCGAGCCCTTCTGGCCGCGCACCGCTTCGGCCAGCATATTGCCCATGCTCTGCAGGCTGTCGCGCTTCTTCTGCATGGCTTCGATTTCCGGCCGCAAGGCGTCAGCTCGAGCCGAAGCCTCGTCCAATTGCCGCTTGCGGGCCATCAGGCCGTCGCCGCTGGCCTCGGCGTGGTAACGCACGCTGGCGGCGTCGACGCGATGCCCCTCCGGCGTCAGCCAGCACTCGCCGGCGGCCAGTTCGCCGCGGCAGGCCAGCGCGTCGTCCAAGGTATCGGCCAGATACACGCCGGACAGCCAGTCAGCCAAAGCCGCGTCGAACGGCGCTTGCGCCTTCACCTCGGCCAGCAGCGCCGGCCAGCCGCGCGCGGGCAGTCCGGCCGCCGCGGGGCGCCGGCCATCCACCAGCGCCAGCGCCGCAGGCGGCTGCGCATTCGGCAGGCTCGCCGCGCGGGCGGACAGGCGCTCGCCCAGCACAGCCTCCAGCGCCTGCTGCCAGCGCGCGTCCACCTGCAGCGATTGCCACAGCTGCGGCGCGTCGGCCAGGCCATGCTTGTCCAGCCAGCCGGCCAGCTGCTCGTCCGCCGCTTCGCGCTGCAGCAGCGCCGCCAGCGCGGCGGCTTCGGCCTCGGCGCGCGCCAGCTCGGTGCGCTTGGCGGCCAGCTGCTGGTCCAGTTTCTCGCGCTCGGACGCTAGGTCCGCTTGTTTGGCCTCGTCGGCCACCAGCCGCGCCCGCACCGCGTCCAGCGCGGCCTTGGCCTTGGCCACGTCCTGCTGCGCCGCCTCCAGCACGCGATGCTCGGGCAGATTCAGATCGGACAGCTCGCGCGTCAACGCGGCGTCGCGGCCGTCCAATTGCTGCATGCCGCGCTGCCAATGCTCGATCTTTTGCCGCGACAGGTCGCGCTCGCGGGTCAGGTTGGCTTGCTGCGCGACCAGCTGCGACTGCCGCTGGTCCAGCTGGCGGAACGCCGCCTCGGCGGTCGGCAGCTCGTCGGCGCCGTCCTCCAGCGCCATCTGCGCCTCTTCCTGCCGCAGTTGCGCCTCCTCCAGCCTGGGCAGCCAGTCATCCAGCTCGGCCTCCACTTGCTGGCGGTTGTCGGCCAATTGCTGGCGCTCGCCGCGGGCGGCCAGAAGGTCGCGCTCCAGCCGCTGCCGGCTCTGCTCGCGGTGGCGCTGCGCCTCTTCCAGCCGCGCCAGCTGCGCGTTGGCCTCGAACAGCCGCTGCTGCGCCTCGTGCACCGCGTCGCTGGCGGCGAAATGCTGCTCGCGCACCGTTTCCTGCTCGGTCTCCAGATGGGTGACCGCCGCTTCGAAGGCGGCTTCCTCGGTTTCGATGCGCGCCAACTCGCCGCGGGCGTTCGCCTCGTTGCGGGCGGCTTCCTCGCGCCGCGCCAGCGCCAGCAGGTTTTGCTTGTGGGTCAGCGCGCCGCGCATGTCGTGGTATTGCGAGGCCACCTCGGCCTGCTCGGACAAGCGCTCCACCTGGCGTTCCAGCTCCTGCCGCAGGTCGGCGATGCGCTCCAGGTTGGCGCGGGTGTCGCCCAGGCGGTTTTCGGTCTCCCGGCGGCGCTCCTTGTACTTGGACACGCCGGCCGCCTCTTCCAGATAGGCGCGCAGCTCTTCCGGCCTCGCTTCGATGATGCGCGAGATCATGCCCTGCTCGATCACCGCGTAGCCGCGCGCGCCGACGCCGGTGCCGAGGAACAGGTCGGTGATGTCGCGCCGCCGCACCTGCTGGTTGTTGATGTAGTAGCTGGATTCGCCTTGCCGCGTCAGCACCCGCTTGATCGCCACTTCAGCGTACTGGCCCCAGGGCCCGGTCAGCTGGCCGTCGCCGTTGTCGAACACCAGTTCCACCGAGGCGCGCGACACCGGTTTGCGGCTGGACGAGCCGTTGAAAATCACGTCCTGCATCGATTCGCCGCGCAGCTGCTTGGCCGACGATTCGCCCAACACCCAGCGCACCGCGTCGATCACGTTCGACTTGCCGCAGCCGTTGGGGCCGATCACCGCCACCAGTTGGCCCGGCACCGCGATGCTGGTGGGATCGACAAACGACTTGAAGCCGGCGAGCTTGATATGGGTCAGGCGCAAAACATCCTCGCTGCGAGATTAGGGCGAATTGTTCATTTTATCAGGCCGCCGCCGGCGGCGCTCGCGCCGGCGAAAACGACAAAACGCCGCTAGCCAGCCGGCATGGCAGTTGTGCCATAATGGCCGTATGGAATCCTTATCGCTGTCCCATCACTTCCTGATCGCCATGCCCGGCATGGGCGACCCGCTGTTCGCCAAGTCGCTGGTCTATCTGTGCGAGCACGGCGAGCACGGCGCCATGGGCCTGATCATCAACAAGCCGTCCGGCATCGCCATGGCCCAGCTGTTTGATCAGATAGACCTGCCGCTGGACGACGAAGACACCCGCACCGGCCTGGTCTACTTCGGCGGCCCGGTGCAGCCGGACCGCGGCTTCGTGCTGCATCAGCCGGCCGACAACTGGCAGTCCAGCTTGATGGTCACCGACGACATCGCGCTGACCACGTCCAAGGACGTGCTGGTGGCGGTGTCCGAAGGCAAGAAACCGGAAAAGCTGCTGATCTCGCTTGGCTACGCCGGCTGGTCGGCGGGGCAGCTGGAAAAGGAAATCGCCGACAACGGCTGGCTGACGGTGCCGGCCGAGCCATCCATCGTGTTCGACCTGCCCTACGAAGAACGCTACGACGCCGCGATGGCGCTGCTGGGCTTCGATCCCTCCCTGCTGTCGTCGGATGTCGGCCATGCCTGAAGGTTGCGCATTGGCTTTCGATTTCGGCGAGCGCCGCATCGGCGTCGCCGTCGGCGATACGATTCTCGGCATTCCCCATCCCCTGGCCACGATAGACACCGCCGTCACCGACGAGCGCTTCGCCGCCATCGCCAAGCTGATAGAAGAATGGCAGCCCAGGCAACTGGTGGTGGGCCTGCCCATGCACCCGGACGGCGAAGAGCATCAGCTGTCCGCGCTGTCGCGCCGCTTCGCCAACCGGCTGAAGGGCCGCTTCGGCCTGCCGGTATGGCTGGTCGACGAGCGCTACACCTCGGTGATCGCCGAGCAATTGCTGGAAGAAGCCGGCGTCAAGAAGGGCCGCAAGCAGAAGCCGGCGCTGGACCAGGTGGCCGCCCAGGCCATCCTCGCCGGCTGGTTCGAGCAGCCCGGCACCGCCGTCTGATGCCTTTAAAGCTCCTCTCCTTGCTGTTGATCGCCATCGGCATCGCCGGCTTCTGCTGGCTGTGGCGCCAGGCGCAGCTGGCCAACGCGGCGCAGGACTGGCCGATCGCAGCCGGCGCCGTGGAGCGCAGCGAAGTGGAATGGCGGCAGCGCCGCGGCGGCGATCACAGCGACCAGCGCGAATACCGCGCCGACGTCGTCTACCGCTATCAAGTAAACGGCCAGACCTATCGCGCCGGCAACATCCGCATTCCCGACGCCGGTTTCGGCGGCAGCCAGACGCTGGCGCAGGACACCGCCAACCGCTACCCCGTCGGCTCCGCGGCGCAGGTGCGCTACAACCCGGCCAACCCTCGGCAGGCCTGCCTGGAAGCCGGCGCGCACTGGAGCGTTCGGGCCGGCCAGCTGCTGACGCTGTTGTTCGCCGCCGCCGGCATCGCTCTGCTGATCCGGGGCTGAAGCCCTTCCCCGGCCTGGGGGCCCCCGCCCTCGCTCCTGCCGAAATTTTTCCGCAAGTCTTTGTTTTGTTAGAAGCTATTAAGCGCTATTGAGTCCCAGGAACAAACTGCCGATACTGACAGCGAAGGCAGATTCACCGGAGGACCCGCCATGAGCATCAGTCAAACCGCGCAGATTTCCCTGGCCAGCGCCGCGCTGCTCAACGGCGGCACCGTGCCGTCCCCCGTGGTGCAAAACGGCAATGCCACGCCCGCGCTCGCCAGCGAAGCGGCCCAGCTGTCCCAGGACTCAAGCGCCATCGTGCTGCTGGGCGGCGACAGCGGCAGCGACGTAACCACCTACGACGCCGCCGGCCTGCTCAACAGCTTCGCCACCGCCGGCACGCTGCAAGGCAGCGCGCTCACCCCCAGCAGCGGTGAATCGGCGCAGGACAGCACCGACCAGCAGATCGTGTCGCAAACGCTGGGCGTCGCCAGCAACGCCGGCTCCAGCCTGAACAGCAATTGGGCGACGATCCTGCAAAGCAATCCGGCGCTGGCCGGCGAAGCGGTGGCCGACAGCACCAACGGCAGCATCGTCGACACCATGGCCTGACCTGTCGCGCCGCCAATGAAAAAGCCCGGATATTCCGGGCTTTTCAACATCAGCGGCTGCCTTGCTTGCGGCCTTCTTTCTCTTTCAGCTTCTCTTCCCGCAAAATGGCCCGCTCGACGGCGAGAACCTTGGCGCGCTTCTCCCACTCCAGCCATTCCGCCGGCCGCTCCAGCGTGATACGGCCGGTCTGGCCGTCGCGAAAATCGGTCAGCACGATCTCGGCCGCCTTCTGCATATTGATGCGGCCGCCGGACAGCACCGCGCCGCGGCGCTTGCCGATCAGCTCCAGCGCCTGCCAGTCCTGCATGCCGTCCAGCGCCTCGACATCGAACTTGTAGCGGGCGGCCAGCTCGGCGCGGTAATGGAGCAGCAGGTATTTCAGCAGCTCCAGCGCCACCTCTTCCTCGTCCATCGCGTTGCGGCCGACCGCGCCGCTGGCGGCGAGGTTGTAGCCGCCTTCTTCCACTTCGATCTTCGGCCACAGCATGCCGGGGGTGTCGTACAGCTCGAAGTCGTCGGCCAGAATGATGCGCTGCTCGTTCTTGGTGACGCCCGGCATATTGCCGGTCTTGGCGATCTTGCGGCTGGACATGCTGTTGATCAGCGTCGACTTGCCGACGTTGGGAATGCCGCAGATCAGCACTCGCAACGGCTTCTCCAAGCCGCTGCGGTTAGGCGCCAGCGCGCGGCAGGCGGCGATCAGCCGCTGCGCTGGCGCGCGCTCGCCGGCGTCCATGCCCAGCGCTTCGGTCTGCTTCTTGGCGCGGTACCAGGCCAGCCACTGCTCGGTGATGGCCGGGTCGGCCAGATCCTGCTTGTTCAGTATCATCAGCCTGGGCTTGCCCTTGGCCATGCGCGCCAGCATCGGATTGGCGCTGGACGCCGGCAGGCGGGCATCCAGCAGCTCGATGACGACGTCGATATCCTTCAGGCGCTCGGTGACATCCTTGCGCGCCTTGTTCATATGGCCGGGGAACCATTGGATTGCCATTGTTCAACGCTTTCTAATCGGGTCCAGCAGAAAAGTCAGACCATTGTGGTCCAGTTCGTGCATCAGTTGCAGCAAGCGGCCGATCTCGCCCGGCGGAAAACCCTCGCGGGCGAACCAGTTCAGGTAGTTTCCCGGCAGATCGCAGATCAGCATGCCCTTGTGTTTGCCGAAGGGCATCGAGCGGGTCGTCAGGGAGAGCAGGTCTTCGGCTTGCATGATGGCAGGTATAGATGAGGTTGGGCATTGTGCCAAAGACGGCGGCTTGCTGCCAGGCTTGACCGGGGACAAGCTGCCGCCGGGTTTCGCTGCGTCGCCGTCGCCGGCGGTTTAGCATGGCGTCACAGCAATCCGCGCCGATCATCGGCCGCTTTTCCCGGTTCGCGCAGAGCCGTTTGCGGGCGCTTCGGCGCCCGCCTTTTCATTTCGCCGGCATGACCTTGCGGTCGTTGAAATACAAGAATCCCTTCACCACGCGGTAGATGTACCACACCCACACCGCGAACAGCACCACGCCGCCCACCAGCATCCACAGCGTGGCGAAACCGACCACATAGCCCAGCAAGGCCAGCCAGAAGGTGCGGATCTGCCATTCGAAATGGCTTTCGTACAAGGTGCCGCGCACGTCGTCGCGCTTCACGTAGTTGATGATGACGCCGACCAGCGCTGTGACGCCGACCAGCAGGCTGACCGCCTGCAGGATATACACCGCCAGCGTCAGATTGTTCAGCTTGCGTTCGTTCTCGTCGTGAAGCTCCAGCTCCATGGGCATGCTCCTGTTCATTGTTCAGACAGTTCGGCAAACCGCGCCGCCAATCGTTCGCGGCAACGCCGGCTGGCTTCGGCCGCCCCGCCCCGCGGCAACGGGTGCGCGCGCCAGCCCCGCAGCGCGCCAGGCTGGCGGCCCGCCGGCAACAGCACCGGCAGCGCCGGCGAAAACGCCACGCCCCGCGCCTTGGCCAGCCCGCTCGCGCGGCGGTTGGCCTCGTCCAGCAGCGCCAGCTCGTCCAGTGCCAGCTCCACCTGCTGCCACTCCAGCAGCAGAATGCGCGCCGCCAGCCAGTCGGCGGGCTCGGCGACGCGGTCCGGCGTCCGCCCTTGCGGCCAGCCTCGCGCCAGCGCCAGGCGCAATGCCAGCTCGCGGATTTCCGGCAGCAGCGCTTCGGACAGGCAGCCGCCGGCCGGCAGCCGCGGCGGCGGTCCGGGACGATAAGCCAGCGCCTCGCCGTCGGTCGCCAGGGCGACCGGATACAGCGGCAGGTCCGCCTGGGGCAGGCTGCGGCTGGTGGCGAGTGAAAGGGCGTCGCTGACTTCGTTCATGGCACTGTCTCCTGGATAAAAGCTTGCCGCCGCTCCGGAGACCATTTGCTGTTTGAGACTGAAATGACAAATGCCGCCGGTATTCGGCGGCATGGTCGGTAATCTGCTCGACGGCTTCGCGTATCTCGCTGCCGAGCCTATCCCTGGCGCCGCCGGGAGGGGCGGTACCAATAATAGGCGTGGGCGAAAAACACGGTTTTTTCAAGCATGCCGTCCATGCTGCCAACGATGGCCGCCGCCGTCAAGCCGTTGTTTCGCAAGACTTGGCGGCGATCAAAACAAAAAGCCGGGTTTCCCGACGGAAAACCCGGCCCCTGGCGGCATCAAACGCCCGATCACATGTTAGGGTAGTTCGGCCCGCCGCCGCCCTCCGGCGTCACCCAGTTGATGTTCTGGGTCGGGTCCTTGATGTCGCAGGTCTTGCAGTGCACGCAGTTCTGCGCGTTGATCTGCAGCCGCGGCGCGCCTTCATCCTGGCCGACGATCTCGTACACGCCGGCCGGGCAGTAGCGTTGCTCGGGGGCGTCGTACTTGGCCAGGTTGACCGCGATCGGCACCGACGCGTCCTTCAGCGTCAGGTGCGCCGGCTGGTCTTCGCTGTGGTTGGCGTTGGAGATGAACACCGACGACAGGCGATCGAAGGTCAGCACGCCGTCCGGCTTGGGATAGGCGATCGGGCTGAATTCGTAGGCCGGGCGCAGCTCCTCGTTGTCGGCGTGCTTGTGATGCAGCGTCCACGGCGCGCGGCCGCGGAACAGGAAGGTGTCGATGGCCGAGTAGATCATCGCCGGCCACAGCCCCCAGCGGAACGACGGGCGGATGTTGCGCACCTTGTGCAACTCGTCGCGGACCCAGCTCTTCTGGAACTTGGCCGAGTAGGCCTTGGCCTCGCCGCCCTGAGCCTGCGCGTCGTCGCCCAGCAGTTCGAACACCGCCTCTGCCGCCAGCATCGCCGACTTCATCGCGGTGTGGGTGCCCTTGATCTTGGGCACATTGAGGAAGCCGGCGGTGTCGCCGACCAGCACGCCGCCGGGGAAGGTCAGCTTGGGCAGGCTCTGCAGGCCGCCCTCGGTCAGCGCGCGCGCGCCGTAGGACACTCGGCGGCCGCCTTCGAACGTGCTCTTGATCGCCGGATGGGTCTTGAAGCGCTGGAATTCCTCGAACGGCGACAGATAGGGATTCTGGTAATCCAGACCTACCACGAAGCCGACCGCCACCAGATTGTCTTCCAGGTGATAGAGGAAGGATCCGCCGTAGGTGGCGGTGTCCATCGGCCAGCCGACGGTGTGGGTGATATGGCCGGGCTGGTGGTTTTCCGGCTTCACTTCCCACAATTCCTTGATGCCGATGCCGAAAGTCTGCGGATCGGCGCCGTCGGTCAGGCGGAAGCGCGACAGCAGCCCCTTGGTCAGCGAGCCCCTACAGCCTTCGGCGAAGATGGTCTGCTTCGCCCACAGCTCCATGCCCGGCTCGCCTTCCTGGTCGCCGTTCTTGCCGGTGCCGACATTGCCGGTGGCCACGCCCTTGACCGAGCCGTCCGCGTGGTACAGCACTTCGGCGGCGGCGAAACCCGGGTAGATCTCCACGCCCAGGTTCTCGGCTTGTTGGCCCAGCCAGCGGCAGAAGTTGCCCAGGCTGACGATGTAGTTGCCCTTGTTGTGCATCTGCGGCGGGGTGGGCAGCTGGATGGACTCGGTCTCGGTCAGGTAGAGGAAGCGGTCCGACAGCGCCGGCGTGTTCAGCGGCGCGTCCAGTTCCTTCCAGTTGGGCAGCAGTTCGGCCAGCGCGCCGGTTTCGATCACCGCGCCGGACAGGATGTGGGCGCCGATCTCGGAACCCTTCTCCAGCAGACAGACGCTGATGTCGCGGCCCTGCTCGGCCGCCAGTTGTTTCAGACGGATCGCCGCGGACAGGCCGGAAGGGCCGCCGCCGACGATCACCACGTCGTATTCCATGTATTCGCGTTGCACCGTTTCTCCTTTGCGCCCGCTGGGACGGGTTTGATTTTCCGGACATCATGCTATGAAGATGTCACGTCGTCAAAATCAAACAAGCGTTTAAACGGTGCCATTGTTGCGCAATGCGACAATGTCCGAATCCACATAACCCAACGCGCGCAAGATCTGCTCAGTATGTTCTCCCAGAGCGGGAGGGGCTAGATTGTACTCGACCGGCGTGCCGGAAAGTTTGATCGGACACCCTACCAGCGGCACTTGCTGTCCGGCGGCGTCGCGCATTTCCAGTTCCATTTCCCGCGCCTGCGCCTGCGGGTCGGCGAATGCCTCGGCCACATTGTTGATCGGGCCGCAGGGCACGCCGGCCTTGTCCAGCGCCGATAGCCAGTAGTCGCGGCCATGGTGGCGGAAGGCCTGGGCCAGCAGAGGCACCAGTTGCACGCGGTGGGCGACCCGCTGCGGATTGGTCGCGTAGCGCGGATCGCGCGCCCACTGCGCCTGGCCGACCAGCCGGCACACTTCGGCGAACTGCTTGTCGTTGCCGCAAGCCAGGATGAAGTGGCCATCGGAGGCGGCGAACACCTGGTAGGGCACGATATTGGCGTGGGCGTTGCCCAGCCGAGGCGGCACATTATGCCCGACCAGCCAGTTGGAGGCGACATTGGCCAACATCGCCAGCGAGCAGTCGAACAGCGCCATGTCGATATGCTGGCCGGCGCCGGTGCGCTCGCGGGCGATCAGCGCCGCCTGCACCGCGTTGGCGGCATACAAGCCGGTGAACAGGTCCGACACCGCCACGCCCACCTTGTGCGGCTCGCCGTCGGCCGGGCCGGTGATGCTCATCAGGCCGGACATGCCCTGCACGATGTAGTCGTAGCCGGCCAGGCTGGCGTAAGGGCCGGTCTGGCCAAAACCGGTGATCGAGCAGTACACCAGCTTGGGATTGACGGCCTTCAGGCTGTCGTAATCCAGCCGGTACTTCTTCAGCCCGCCCACCTTGTAGTTCTCCAGCACCACATCCGCGTCGGCCACCAGCTTGCGCACGATGTCCTGGCCGGCGGGCTGGGAGATGTCCACCGTCAGCGAGCGCTTGCCGCGGTTGGTGCACAGGAAATAGGCGGCCTTGCCGTCCGGCAGGCTGGGCGGCGCCCATTGCCGGGTGTCGTCGCCGCTGCCCGGCTTCTCTATCTTGATCACTTCCGCGCCCAGATCGGCCAGCAGCTGGCTCGCCCACGGCCCCGCCAGCACCCGGCTCAGATCCACCACCTTGATACCCGACAACGCTCCTGCCATCGCGCTTCCCTCCCCCACTCGGATGTCGATGATGCCGCCCGTTCGCGGCGCTCGCCGCCGCACGGCGCTTTCAGTGTAGCAATCGCTGATATTCCAGACACCGTCCCTTATCCGGCTCGCAATGCGTTCCGGCAAAAAAAGTGGCCCGGCGAAGCCGGGCCAACAAAGGACAGACAGGAATCAACGGCGCGGCCGGCCCTCCGGCCTCGCCGGCTTATCAGGCAAATGCCTGAATACCGGTCTGGGCTCGGCCCAGAATCAGGGCATGCACGTCATGCGTGCCCTCGTAAGTGTTGACCGCCTCCAGATTCATCACATGGCGGATCACGTGGAATTCGTCGCTGATGCCGTTACCGCCGTGCATGTCGCGGGCGATGCGGGCGATGTCCAGCGCCTTGCCGCAGTTGTTGCGCTTGATCAGCGAGATCATTTCCGGCGCGGCGCGGCCTTCGTCCATCAGCCTGCCCACCTGCAGCGCGGCCTGCAGGCCTAGCGCGATCTCGGTCTGCATATTCGCCAGCTTCAGCTGGATCAGCTGGTTGGCAGCCAGCGGCCGGCCGAACTGCCGGCGGTCCAGCGTGTACTGGCGGGCGGCGTGCCAGCAGAACTCCGCTGCGCCCATCGCGCCCCAGGCGATGCCGTAGCGCGCCTTGTTCAGGCAACCGAACGGTCCCTTCAGCCCTTTGACGCCCGGCAGCAGCTGCTCGTCCGCCACCAGCACGTCGTCCATCACGATTTCGCCGGTGATCGACGCGCGCAGGGAAAACTTGCCATGGATGGCCGGAGCGGACAGGCCCTTCATGCCCTTCTCCAGGATGAAGCCGCGGATCTCTTCATCGTCGTCTTTGGCCCAGACCACGAACACATCGGCGGCCGGGCTGTTGGTGATCCACATCTTGCTGCCGGACAGCAGATAGCCGCCGTCCACCTTGCGGGCGCGGGCCTTCATGCTGGCGGGGTCGGAGCCGGAATCCGGCTCGGTCAGGCCGAAACAGCCCAGCCATTCGCCGCTGGCGAACTTGGGCAGGTACTTGTCCTTCTGCGCGTCGGAACCGTAGGCCCAGATCGGGTGCATCACCAAGGACGACTGCACGCTCATCGCCGAGCGGTAGCCGGAATCCACCCGCTCCACCTCGCGCGCCACCAGGCCGTAGGCGACATGCGACAGGCCGGCGCAGCCGTAGCCCTCTATCGTGCAGCCGAGAAAACCCAGCTCGCCCATCTCGTTGATGATCTCGCGGTCGAAGCGCTCTTCGCGGTTGGCGGTCAGCACCCGCGGCAGCAGCCGCTCCTGGCAATACTCGTGCGCGCTCTGCTGCACCAGCCGCTCCTCGTCGGTCAGCTGGTTCTGCAACAGCAAGGGATCTTCCCAAGCGAACGAGGCGCGCTGCGTGGATGCTGCCATCTGCTTTCTCCCACTTAGTTCCGCATTGCGGAATTAGATTTCACCATGCAGAATAGACTAAACACTCTGCCGCGCGCTTGTAAAGCGATTTACCTGTCATGCGGCAAATTCTTTGCCGCAATGGGGAACAGGATGCAACAGGAAGAAGACCGCCAATTCGTCACCGCGCTGGCGCGCGGCCTGGAGGTGCTGGCGGCGTTCCGCCCCGGCGAGGGCGCGCTGTCCAACCAGGAACTGGCGCGCCGCACCGGGCTGCCCAAGTCCACCGTGTCGAGGTTGAGCTACACCCTGACTAGGCTGGGCTATCTGCAACAGGAAGGGGAAGGCGGCCAATACAAGCTGGGACTGGCGCTGCTGGCGCTGGGATCGGCGGCGCTGGCCGGCTATGACACGCGCGCGGCGGCCGCGCCGCTGATGCGCGAGTTCGCGCTGGCCAACAATGTATCGGTCAGTCTGGCGCTGCGCGACGGCAGCGACATGGTGTATCTGGAAACCTGCCGCAGCCAGGCCCGGGTGTCGGTGCAGCTGTCCACCGGCTCGCGGGTGCCGCTGGCCACCACGGCGATCGGCCGCGCCTACTTCGCCGGCCTGCCTCCGCAGGAGCGCGAGGCGCTGCTGCCGCTGCTGGCCGAGCGCTACCGCGACGACTGGCCGGCGCTGCGCTCGCGGCTGCTGCAGGCCTGCGCCGATTACGGCATCCACGGCTACACCGCGTCCTTCGGCGAATACGAACCCGACGTGATGGCGGTGGGCATCCACCTGCCTGCGCTGCTTCCCGGCCAGCCGGCGATGGCGCTCAACGCCAGCGGCCCGGCCTTCGCCTTCGACGAGTCCGCGATGCGCGAGCGCGTGGCGCCGGCCTTGCGCGCGCTGCGCCAGCGCATCGCGCCGATGCCCGGCTGAGCGCGCCAACGACAACGGCCCGCTTCTTAGCGGGCCGTCGGCTGGATTGCGTAGTGGAATCAGGCGGACTGGATGTAATGGACCAGATGGTTGATCACCTGCTCCTGCTCTTCTATGGTCGCCCGCACCAGATCGCCGATGGACAGGATGCCCAGCACGGTCTGGTCCTCCATCACCGGCAGATGGCGGATGCGCTTCTCCGTCATCAGCGCCCGGCACTCGTCCAGCGTCTGCAACGGCGTCACGTACACCACGCGGCTGGTCATGATGTCGCGAACCTTGGTCCCGGCCGAGGTCCGCCCCTGCAACACGATGCGGCGAGCGTAGTCGCGCTCGGAAAAGATGCCGACGATATCGCCGGACTCCATCACCAGCACCGCGCCGATGTCGTTTTCCGCCATCACCTGCAGCGCCTGGAACACGGTGCTGTCCGGCGTCACGTACACCAAGGCCCGGTTGGGCTTGCTGTCCAGAAATTGCTTCACGGTCTGCATGCTGCCTCCCCTTGTGAGCCGCCGCGGCTACGCGCGCGGCATGCCGTCACTATAGCCCACCGCCGCCGCCGGCTCCACGTCTCCCGGACAGCCGGCCTCAGGCGCGGATCATGGTGCCGACGCCGGCCGCGGTCAGGATTTCCAGCAGCAGCGCGTGCTTGACGCGGCCGTCGATGATATGGACCGCCTGCACGCCGTTCTTGGCGGCATCCAGCGCCGAGCTGATCTTGGGCAGCATGCCGCCGGAGATGGTGCCGTCGGCGAACAGTTCGTCGATGCGCTGCGCGGTCAGGCCGGTCAGCAACTGGCCCTGCTTGTCCAGCACGCCCGGGGTATTGGTCATCAGCACCAGCTTTTCCGCCTTCAGCGTCTCAGCCAGCTTGCCGGCCACCAGATCGGCGTTGATGTTGTAGGCCTCGCCGTCGACGCCGACGCCTATCGGCGCCACCACCGGGATGAAATCCTGGCTGTCCAGCAGCGACACCAGCGACGGGTCGATGGACTCGATCTCGCCGACCTGGCCGATATCCACCGCCTCGTCGCCGTCGGTCTTCAGGAACAGCTTGCGGGCGCGGATGAAGTGGCCGTCCTTGCCGGTCAGGCCCACCGCCTTGCCGCCATGCTTGTTGATCAGCGACACGATCTCCTTGTTCACCAGGCCGCCCAGCACCATTTCCACCACTTCCATGGTTTCGGCGTCGGTGACACGCATGCCCTGAATGAACTCGCCCTGCTTGCCGACCCGCGCCAGCAAGTCATTGATCTGCGGGCCGCCGCCATGCACCACCACCGGATTCATCCCCACCAGCTTCAGCAGCACCACGTCCTTGGCGAAGCCTTCTTTCAGCGCTTCGTCGGTCATCGCGTTGCCGCCGTACTTGATCACGATGGTCTTGCCGGCGAACTGGCGGATGTAAGGCAGGGCCTCGGCCAGGATGTTCGCCTTTTCGGCTGCGTCTGTTGCCACTTCATTTCTCCTTGCTAGCGGATCGCTTTCGCCACCTTAACGGCTGGCCGGCGATTTCGGATTACGGTGTTGCATTTTAATCACTCCAATTGCTGAACTGTGATTTATTAATTGCCCGTCCCTGACCAAAAGGCCTACAGTGCCGACATTACTGAACAAGTATTCAGAAAGACCGATATGGGAGAAACCGGCTCCAGCCGCTGGCAGCGCAAGAAGGACGCCAGGCCCAGCGAGATCCTTGACGCAGCGCTGACGCTGTTCGTCGAAAAAGGCTATCTCGCCACCAAGATGGAAGACATCGCCCGCGCCGCCGGCGTCACCAAGGGCACGCCGTATCTGTACTTCCAGAACAAGGAAGAGATCTTCAAGGCGGTGGTGCGCGAAACCATCGTCGCCCGCGTCCACGCGATGAGCGCGCAGCTGGCTCAGCTACACGGCATCGGCAGCAGCGAGCTGCTGTTCCTGGCGCTGGAGGACTGGTGGACCCACATCGGCTCCACCCGCGCCGCCGGCCTGTGCAAGCTGATGGCGGCCGAGGCCACCAACTTCCCCGATCTGACGCGCTTCTATTACGAAGAAGCCATCCTGCCGGCGCGCCAGCTGCTGGGCCACATCATCCAGCGCGGCATGGACAGCGGCGAATTCCGCCCGGTCCACCTCGACTACGCGATCGACGCGCTGACCGCGCCGATGATGATGACCATGATCCTCAGCCACTCCTTCGCCCTGGTGCCCGGCTGTTGCGACAGCCTCAAGGACAATCCGCTCGAATTCCTCAAGACCTCGCTGCGGCTGACGCTGCAAGGCATGCACCAGCCCGCGCCCCAGGACGCCCGCACATGAAATCCATCCTCCCCCTCGCCCTGCCGCTCATCGCCGCGCTGGGCCTGTCCGCCTGCAAGGACCAGGCCGCCGCGCCGGAAGACATCCGTCCGGTGCGCTACATGACAGCCGGCGGCAACGCTGAAATCGGCGGCGACAGCTACGCCGGCGAAATCCGCGCCCGCCACGAGACCCAGCTCGCCTTCCGCGTGGCCGGCAAGGTGGTCGCCAAACTGGTCAACAGCGGCGAGCGCGTGAAGAAGGGCCAGCCGCTGGCGCGGCTGGACCCCAGCGACTACCAGCTGGACCTGGCGGCCAAGCAGGCGCAGCTGGCGGCTGCCGAATCCGACCTCGCCCAGCAGCAGCTCAACCTGAAACGCTACCGCGAACTGCTGGCCAAACAATTCATCAGCCAGGCCCAGGTGGACGGGCAGCAGAACGGCGTCAACGCCGCCCAGGCCAAGGTCAGCCAGGCGCGCGCCGCGCTGTCCGCCAGCCGCAACCAGACCGGCTACGCGACGCTGACGGCCGACGCCGACGGCGTGGTCAGCCAGATGCAGGCCGAGCCCGGCCTGGTGGTGGCCGCCGGCCAGCCGGTGGCCCGGCTGTCGCAGGACGGCGCGCGCGAAATCGCCATCCAGGTGCCGGAAAACGCGCTGGAGGCGGTGCGCCAGGCCGGCGCGTTCCGCGTGACGCTGTGGAAGGGCGGCGCGCCGCTGGAGGGCAAGCTGCGCGAGCTGGCCGCCGACGCCGATCCGGCCACCCGCACTTATCCGGCGCGGATCGCGCTGGCCGGCGACAGCCACGCGCTGCAACTGGGCATGACCGCCACCGCCGCCCTGCCCGCCCGCTCCAGCGGCGAGCTCAAGCTGCCGTTGACCGCGCTGCTGGATCTGCAGGGCAAGCAGTACGTGTGGACGATAGACGGCCAGAGCCTGCGCGTCAGCCGCAAGCCGGTGACGGTGGCGTCGATAGACGACAGCGGCGCCGTCATCGCCTCGGGCGTCCGTCCGGGCGACAAGGTGGCCACCGCCGGCGTGCACCTGCTGCGCGAAGGCCAGCGCGTCAAGCTGCTGGAACAATGAGGGCGCGCCGATGAAGAAACTCAATCTGTCCGAATGGGCGCTGGGCCATCAGGCGCTGGTGCGCTACCTGATGATCATGCTGATGCTGGCCGGCGGCTGGGCCTATACCCAGCTGGGCCAGAAGGAGGATCCGGAATTCACCTTCAAGGCGATGCTGGTGCAGGCCAACTGGCCCGGCGCCACCACGCTGGAAATGGAACAGCAGGTCACTGACAAGCTGGAGGAAAAGCTGCAGGAGATGGGCGAGATCGACTACGTGCAGAGCTACACCAAGCCGGGCGAAAGCCTGATGGTGGTGTCGCTGCGCGAGGACGTGCCGCCCAAGAACGTGCCGCAGCTGTGGTACCAGGTGCGCAAGAAGCTGGGCGACATCGCCTACACGCTGCCGTCCGGCGTGCAGGGGCCGTTCTTCAACGACGAGTTCGGCGACACCTTCGGCAATATCTACGCCTTCAGCGGCGACGGCTTCAGCTACGAGGAGCTGCGCCAGTACGCGGAAGCGGCCAAGAAAGAACTGCTGCGCACGCCGGACGTGGCCAAGGTGCAGATGCTGGGCAAGCAGGACCAGCGCATCTACGTCGACCTGTCCAGCGCCAAGCTGGCCAGCCTGGGCCTCGACAGCCGCTCCATCTGGCAGGCGCTGCAGCAGCAGAACGCGATGACGCCGGCCGGCACCTTCGAAACCGCCAGCGACCGCATCTGGGTGCGCCCCACCGGCAAGTACGATTCGGTGGCAGCCGTGGCCGCGACGCCGGTCAGCGCGGGCGGCCGCACCTTCAAGCTGGGCGACATCGCCGCCGTCTCGCGCGGCTACATCGACCCGCCGGCCACCAGCGTGCGCTTCAACGGCAAGCCGGTGCTGGCGCTGGCCATCAGCATGAAGAGCGGCGGCGACGTGCTGAAGCTGGGCGCCAACCTGGACCAGGCCATCGCCCGCATCAAGGGCAAGCTGCCGCTGGGCGTGGAGATCCACGCCGTGTCCGACCAGCCCAAGGTGGTGCACGACGCGGTGGGCGAGTTCATGCGCTCGCTGGTGGAGGCGGTGGTGATCGTGCTCGCCGTCAGCTTCTTCAGCCTGGGGCTGCGCACCGGCGTGGTGGTGGCGCTATCCATCCCGCTGGTGCTGGCGATGACCTTCCTCGCCATGTACTTCTTCAACATCGACCTGCAGCGCATCTCGCTGGGCTCGCTGATCATCGCGCTGGGCCTGTTGGTGGACGACGCCATCATCGCGGTCGAAATGATGGCGCTGAAGCTGGAACAGGGCTGGAACAAGTTCCAGGCCGCCACCTACGCCTATACCAGCACCGCCTTCCCGATGCTGACCGGCACGCTGATCACCGCCGCCACCTTCCTGCCGGTGGGCCTGGCCAAGTCGATGGCCGGCGAGTACGTGTTCAGCCTGTTCGCCGTGGTGGGCATCGCGCTGGTGCTGTCGTGGATCGTCGCCGTGGTGTTCACGCCCTATCTGGGCTACAAGCTGCTGCCCTCCCACGCGCATCACGGCGAGCAGCACGACGTCTACCAGAAGCCGTTCTACCGCCGCTTCCGCGCGCTGGTGGCCTGGTGCCTGGACTACCGCAAGACCGTGATCGCCTTCACGCTGGGCGCCTTCATCCTGTCGCTGCTGGCGTTCAAGCTGCTCGTCGCCCAGCAGTTCTTCCCCTCGTCCAACCGGCCTGAGCTGATGGTGGACATGTGGCTGCCGCGCGGCGCCAGCTACCACGCCACGCTGGAGCAGGTGGAAAAGATGGAGAAGCTGGCCCGCGCCGACGCCAACGTGGTCAGCGTCACCAGCTACGTCGGCAGCGGCAGCCCGCGCTTCTACCTGCCGCTGGACCAGCAGCAGCAGCACGTCAACTACGCGCAGCTGATGGTGATGACCCGCGACGAGCACGTGCGCGAGGAGGTGAAGAAACGGCTGGAGAAGATCTTCGACAACGACTTCCCGCTGGTGCGAGGCCGCGTCACCCGGCTGGAGAACGGCCCGCCGGTCGGCTACCCGGTGCAGTTCCGCGTGATGGGCCCGGAGCACGGCCAGGTGCGCAAGATCGCCGACCAGGTGGAGGCGCTGGTGCGCAAGCAGCCGTCGACGCTGCACGTCAACCAGAACTGGGGCGAGCAGGTCAAGGCGCTGCGGATAGACATCGACCAGGACAAGGCCAGCGCGCTGGGCTTGAGCTCGCAACAGCTGTCGCAGCAGCTGCAGATGCTGATCTCCGGCTCAAGCGTCAGCGCCTTCCGCGAGGGCGACCAGAGCATCGCCATCGTCGCCCGCCTCAATCCGGGCGAGCAGAAGAACGTCGCCGGCCTGGGCAATCTGATGGTGCAGACCGGCAGCGGCCGCTTCGTGCCGGTGTCGCAGATCGGCCACGTCCGCTACGAGCCGGAGGAAGGCATCATCTGGCGCCGCAACCGCCTGCCGGCGATCACCGTCAGCGCCGACGTGATGGACGGCGTGCAGGGCGCGGATGTATCCGGCCAGCTCTGGCCGCAGATGCAGGCGCTGGAGCGCACGCTGCCGCTGGGCTACCACATCGAGGTCGGCGGCACGCTGGAGTCCAGCGGCAAGTCGCAAAAGGCGATCGCCGCGGTCGCGCCCTTGATGATTGTTGTAGTTCTGACACTCCTGATGCTGCAGTTGCAGAGCTTCCAGCGCACGCTGATGGTGGTGCTCACCGCGCCGCTCGGCATGATAGGCGTCACCCTGACGCTGATCTTGTTCCGCGCACCTTTCGGCTTCGTCGCGATGCTGGGCGTGATCGCGCTGTCGGGCATGATCATGCGCAACTCGGTGATTCTGGTGGACCAGATCGAACATGACATCCGCGAGGGCATAGACCGCTTCGAGGCCATCGTCGGTTCCACCGTGCGCCGCTTTAGGCCCATAATGCTGACGGCATTGGCCGCCATTTTGGCAATGATTCCATTGACCCGCAGCACGTTCTGGGGTCCGATGGCGGTCGCCATCATGGGAGGGCTGCTGGTCGCCACCGTGCTGACTCTGCTGTTCCTGCCGGCTCTGTACGCCCAATGGTTCCGCGTCGGACGAAATGAACAGCGGCTCTCCGCCCAACCGCAAGAACAAGAGCACAAATGAAGAATCACCGCCTCCCCCTCATCGCCGCCCTGCTGATGTTAGGCGCAGCGCTGCCCGCCCAGGCCTTTGATCTGGTCGGCGCCTGGCAGGCCGCCCGCGACTACAACGCCGACTTCGCCGCCGCCCGCGCCCAACGCGACGCAGGCCAGGAAAAAGCGGTGCAGGGCCGCAGCCAGTTGCTGCCGCAGGCCAACCTCAGCGGCAACTACAACTACAACAATCCGCTGCAGCCCAAAACGACGCTGGACGCCTACGGCCGTCCGGTCTCTGACATGCATTACGAAAACCACGGCTATAGCGTCAATATGCAGCAGCCGCTGTTCGACGTAGGCAAGTACACCGGCTACAAAAAGGGCAAGATCGGCACCGAACTGGCCGACACCACCTTCGACGCCGCCGAGCAACAGCTGATCCTGGACATCTCCCAGGCCTATTTCGACGTGCTGCGCGCCCAGGACACCCTGGCCGCCACCCGCGCCAGCAAGAAGACCTATCAAAACCTGCTGGAACAGGCCAAGACCGCGTTCGAGGTCGGCACCGCCACCATCACCGACACCCACGAAGCCCAAGCCGGCTACGACGGCGCGGTGGCGCAGGAAATCAGCGACGCCAACAATCTGGAGCTGGCGCAGAACAATCTGAAACGGCTGACCGGCCTGGAGCCGGCCGGCATCCAGACCGTGCGCGACCAGCTGCCGCTGGTTCCGCCCAAGCCCGCCGGCCTGGACGCCTGGGTGGACATGGCGCAGCGCAACAGCCTGAAAATCAAGGGCGCCGAGCAGAACCTGCAATTGGCCGAGCAGACCATCACCGAGAAGCGCGGCAACCACCTGCCCACGGTCAACCTCACCGCCGGCTACAGCGACAACATCAGCAACCAGCCTGGCACCCTGCCCAGCGCGCAGCATACCCGCGGCAGCCAGGTGGGCGTCACCGTCACCCTGCCCCTGTTCGCCGGCGGCGGCATCAACTCCCAGGTGCGGGAGGCCGTAGCCCTGCGCGACGCCGCGCGCGACCAACTGGAGTCCACCCGCCGCCAAGTGAAGGAGGACGTGCGCAAGGCCTTCCTGGGCGTGACCAACGGCGCGGCCCTGGTTCGCGCGCAGCAACAGCTGCTGGTATCGGCCAAGAGCAAGGTGGAATCCACCCGCCTGGGCAAGGAAGTGGGCATTCGCACCAGCATCGACCTGCTGCAGGCCGAGCAAGCCTACTACACCGCGCTGACCACGCTGGCCAACGCCAAATACAGCTATCTGACCGCGCGTCTGGCGCTGGCTCAATCCGCCGGCCAGTTGCAGCCGGACACGCTGGGCGAGGTCAACCAGCTGATCATGCGCTGAGCCCGAAACCCCTTCCGACGAAACGCCTGTGCCGCTTCCGCCACAGGCGTTTAATTTTTTAATGCATCTGTAGCTTTTTGCTAAACACCCTCATAGAATGATCCGCTGACGCGCCGGCCATCCCGACGCCATATCGACCCGCCGCGGCGGCGCCACGATCGCCCGGCCCCGAGGAGATTTCCATGAGCCAGCAGCAACTGATGCAACGCAAATCCGACGCCACTCCGCGCGGCGTCGGCGTGATGTGCAGTTTCTTCGCCGAACGCGCCAAAAACGCGGAAGTGTGGGATACCGAGGGCCGGCGCTACATCGACTTCGCCGGCGGCATCGGCGTGCTCAACACCGGCCACCTGCACCCGAAAGTGGAAGCCGCGGTGGCGGAGCAGCTGTCCCGCTTCAGCCACACCTGCTACCAGGTGGTGCCCTACGAGTCCTACATCAGTCTGGCGGAAAAACTCAACCAGCTGACGCCGGGCAGCCATGCCAAGAAAACCGCCCTGTTCACCACCGGCGCCGAAGCGGTGGAAAACGCGGTGAAGATCGCCCGCGCCGCCACCGGCCGCCCCGGCGTGATCGCCTTCGGCGGCGCCTTCCACGGCCGCACATTGATGGGCATGGCGCTGACCGGCAAAGTGGCGCCCTACAAGCTGGGCTTCGGCCCCTTCCCTTCCGACGTCTACCACGCGCCGTACCCGAACGCGCTGCACGGCGTATCGGTTGAGGACTCGCTGGCCGGCCTGGAAAAGCTGTTCAAATTCGACATCGACCCGGCGCGCGTCGCCGCCATCATCTACGAACCGGTGCAGGGCGAAGGCGGCTTCTACGCCGCGCCGGCCGAATGGGTGAAGGCGCTGCGCGCGCTGTGCGACCGCCACGGCATCCTTCTGATCGCCGACGAGGTGCAAACCGGCTTCGCCCGCACCGGCAAGCTGCTGGCCAGCGAGCATTTCGACGCGGTGCCGGACCTGATCACCATGGCCAAATCGCTGGCCGGCGGCTTCCCGCTGTCCGCAGTCACCGGCCGCGCCGAAGTGATGGACGCGCCGGCGCCGGGCGGCCTGGGCGGCACCTATGCCGGCAACCCGCTGGCGCTGGCCGCCGCGCACGCCGTGCTCGATGTGATCGACAGCGAGAAGCTGAACGAACGCGCCCAGCACCTGGGCGACGCGCTGAAGGAAAAACTGAACGGCCTCAAGTCGGCCGTGCCGCAAATCGCCGAAGTGCGCGGCCTGGGCGCGATGATCGCCGTCGAATTCAACCAGCCCGGCAGCCACAACCCGGATCCCGACTTCGCCAAAAAAGTGCAGCAGCACGCGCTGGCCAATGGCCTGATCCTGCTGACCTGCGGCGTCTACGCCAATGTGGTGCGCTTCCTGTTCCCGCTGACCATCGAAGACGACATCTTCGCCGAGGCGCTGGGCAAACTGGAGGCGGCGCTGAAGGCCTGATCGACCATCTACCTATGCGAGCGGTCCCGCCTGACGGCGCGTCCGCTCGTTTGCTCAAGGAATACCCGATATGTTGAATCTGCAAGATCCCAAGCTGCTGCGCCAGCAATGCTATCTGGACGGCCAATGGCTGGACGCCGACAGCGGCCAGTCCATCGCCGTGCTAAACCCGGCCACCGGCGAAACCGTAGGCCAGGTGCCAAAGATGGGCGCCGCCGAAGCCGAGCGCGCGGTGGCCGCCGCCGCCCGCGCCTTCCCCGCCTGGAAGGCCAAGAGCGCCAAGGAGCGCGCCGCCATCCTGCGCCGCTGGTTCGACCTGATCATCGCCCATCAGCAGGACCTGGCTGTAATCCTGACCTCCGAGCAAGGCAAGCCGCTGGCCGAGGCCAAAGGCGAGGTCGCCTACGGCGCCAGCTACATCGAGTGGTATGCCGAGGAAGCCAAGCGCGTCTACGGCGACATCGTGCCCGGTCCGGCCGGCGACCGCCGCGTGCTGGTGACCAAGGAGCCGATCGGCGTCACCGCCGCCATCACGCCGTGGAACTTCCCCAGCGCGATGATCACCCGCAAGGCCGCGCCGGCGCTGGCCGCCGGCTGCACCATGGTGGTCCGCCCCGCCAGCCAGACACCGCTGTCGGCGCTGGCGCTGGCCGAGCTTGCCGAACGCGCCGGCATTCCGCCGGGCGTGTTCTCCGTCATCACCGGCGGCTCCAGCGAAATCGGCGCGGTGCTGACCGGCAGCGGCACGGTGAAGAAATTTTCCTTCACAGGCTCTACCGAAGTCGGCCGCAAGCTGATCGCCCAATGCGCGGGCACGGTGAAGAAAGTGTCGATGGAGCTGGGCGGCAACGCGCCCTTCATCGTGTTCGACGACGCCGATCTGGACGCCGCGGTGGAAGGCGCGCTGATCTCCAAATACCGCAACGCCGGCCAGACCTGCGTCTGCGCCAACCGCATCTATGTGCAGGACGGCGTCTACGACGCCTTCGCCGACAAATTCGCCGCCGCGGTCGCGACGCTGAAGGTCGGCAACGGCCTGGAAGCAGGCGTCAGCCAGGGCCCGCTGATCGACCAGAACGCGGTCGCCAAGGTGGAGGAGCACATCGCCGACGCGCTAGCCAAGGGCGGCCGCCTGATCGCCGGCGGCAAACGCCACGCGCTGGGCCACACCTTCTTCGAGCCGACGCTGATCGCCGACGTCAGCAGCGACATGAAAGTAGCACGCGAGGAAACCTTCGGCCCGCTGGCGCCGCTGTTCCGCTTCAAGACCGAGGAAGAGGCGATCCGCCTGGCCAACGACACCGAGTTCGGCCTGGCCAGCTACTTCTACGCCCGAGACGTCGGCCGCATCTTCCGCGTCGCCGAAGGCCTGGAATACGGCATGGTAGCGGTCAACAGCGGTCTGCTGTCCAACGAGGCGGCGCCGTTCGGCGGCGTCAAACAATCCGGCCTGGGCCGCGAAGGCTCGAAATACGGCATCGAAGACTACCTGGAGATCAAATACGTGCTGCTGGGCGGACTGGATCGCTGAGCCGCTCGTCAACGTCCGACATGCAAAAGGCCATCGCGAAGATGGCCTTTTCAACTTGCTGCACAACAAGAAATCAAAGCGCCGGCTCGATCGACACCGCCGCCGATTCGGTAATCACCGCGACAACCTGATTCCCCACCTCAACCTCATCCAGCAATTTGGGATCGCGCACATTCACATCCAGCCGGCCCCCATGCGGCCCTTCCAGCGTCACAACGCCGTCCTTCCTGTCCAAGGCCACCACATTGCTCACCAGCGTGCTCACATGGCTCTCCACCACGCCGGGTTTGCCGCCTTCTTGCGGCTGGACTCTGACCGTCCGCTCCACATCCTTGCGCACATTGTCGCCGCCTTTCTTCAAGGCCAGCGCCACAGCGGTGCGATAGCGGACCCGCACGATATCACCCGCCTTCAATCGCTCGAGATTGCGCACATCGGGAGCAACCGGGAACTCCAATATCGCACCGCGCTCTCCTTTCAGCATGACGACACGCTGCCCGATATCGATGGCCGCCACCTCTCCCCGCATCTCATGCTGCTGAACGGCGACATCCGCGGCGACAAGCCGGGACGGCTGCTCATCGGCACTCGCCGATCCCGCTGCGGCAAGCGCTGCGCAAACCAATCCAGCGTAAATTCCGGTTTTAGACCACATCACGATCGCTCCTTGGCTTGATTGGGCTTTCCATCATAGCCCAGCGCCCCGCATCAAGCAGCCTGGCCATTGATATGCATGCGCCAACTTGCGCGTCCAGCAAAGACAAAGCCCCGCCGGGGTCCGGTCGGGGCTGGAAGTCGCGCGCGGGGCGCGCGCAAAGCAAAAACCCCAGCTCGTCTGAGCTGGGGTTCTGCGTATGGGGCGTCTGGCGGTGTCCTACTTTCACATGGCGAATGCCACACTATCATCGGCGCTAAGGCGTTTCACGGTCCTG
>NZ_JBTNLS010000005.1:0-421053 GCF_059047085.1 Chromobacterium sp. INPA-IVC
TCTGGTGGCCTTAGCGAGGTGGTCCCACGCCTTCCCATCCCGAACAGGACCGTGAAACGCCTTAGCGCCGATGATAGTGTGGCATTCGCCATGTGAAAGTAGGACACCGCCAGACGCCCCATATGCAGAACCCCAGCTCAGACGAGCTGGGGTTTTTGCTTTGCGCGCCCCGCGCGCGACTCCCCAGCCCCGACCGGACCCCGGCGGGGCTTTGGCGTTTATGGGGTATGTCGGCGTAGTGTGAATTCTTGGACAGATTGTCCAGCTTATGTCGTTGCGGGAGATCTGCATTTTTGCAAAAATGCGCGGCAGATATTTTATGCAGCACATATTATTCAAAATGTCGAATGAACCCCTAAGGCGGAAGTCTTGAGCAAATTCAAGGGCGGCGGATGGCTGCTGTTCGGCGCGGTCTGGCTTGCCTGCACGCTGTTTGTGACGGCGCAGTGGGGAGTGAGCGAATATCGCCGCTTGCAGGATGGCTTCGAGCTGGCCGCGCATCAGGCGTACGCCGGCGTGGCCAGACGGCTGGACCAGAACGAATCGGTGCTGACGGCGATCGATGCGCTTCTGTTGTCGCGCGAGCCTTTCGACGCGTCGGCGGTCGGCGCCTTTTCCCGCGAGATGCTTCCCCGCTATCAGCAGTTGTACGCCATCCAGTTTCTCCGCAATGTCGCCGCCGATAATCGGACGGCCTTTCTTCGCGAGATGGAGCAGCGTTTCGGCGAGACTTTCTATATCCGCGATTTCGACGTGGAGGGCCGGCGCAGCTGGCAGCCAGCTCCCGCGCGAGCCCAATCTCTCGTCGTGTCGATGATCGAACCGGACTTGCCGGCCGCCAGCCCCGTCTATGGCTACGACATGCTTGGCGATGCCTATTTCGCTCCCGAGCTGCGGCGGGCGATCTCCGGCGGGCAGAAGGTGTCTTCCCGTCCCTTCGAGCTATATGACGGCAGTGGGCGGGCCTATTTGCTGATGCAGCCCTTGTTCCGGGATTCCGAATCGCCGGGCAGGAGGCGGCTGGCCGGCATGGCGGTGCTGGTGGTGTTCTGCGATCGATTGCTGCAATTGCCGGTCGATGCCAGCCTGCCCAATAGCCTGGATTTGGCTCTGCTGGCCAAGGAGGGGGGGCATGAACTGCTGTATGAGCGGGTTCATCGCGTCGCCGAGCATGATTGGTGGCCGGTCGTCACTAGGCTTGAGGCGAAGCTGCCGCTGAACAGCGAGGCGCAGCCGTTCGTGCTGGGCGTTGCCCAGGATGTCCGCGTCAGCGATCTGGCGCTGCTGCCGTTGTTGCTGAGAGAGCTGTTGCTGACGCTGCTGCTGGCCGCCGCTGGCCTGATCTACTCCCAGCGCATGGCTTTGCGCCGCCAGCGCAGCCTAGCGGACGAGGAGCTGTTTCTGCAGAGCGAGCGAGCATCCGTGACCTTGAACGCGATTCATGACGGGGTGGTGATCCTGCGCCAGGATCGCAGCATCGAAATGGCGAATCCCATCGCCTTGCGACTGGTGGAGATGCCGGCCGACGAGGTGCTGGGCCAGCCTTGCCATGAGGTGTTCCGCCTGCTGGGGGAGCTGGCCTCGGAGTTCGCCGAGGATCCGATAGCCGAATGCTTCCGCACCGGCCAGCCGGTGGAGCTGCAGGAGCGGATGCAGTTGACCACCGCGCGCGGCAAGGTGCACTTCGTCGAGGGCGGGGTCGCGCCGCTGCTGTCCCGCGACGGCGTGCTGATCGGCGTGGTGTGCGCGCTGCGCGACATGGGGCCGCTGCGCCAACGCACGGCCGAGGCGCTGGAGGCCAGCGAGACTCGGGTCAAGGAGCATCTGGAGAAGCTGTCGCACGTGGCGCGGCTGCATACGATGGGGGAGATGGCTTCGGGCATCGCCCACGAGCTCAATCAGCCGCTGACCGCGATTTCCAATTATTGCCAGGCGGCGATGCAGATGCTGGAGGGCGTCGACGACGCGCCGCCGCAGGTGCATTCGGCGCTGAAGCTGGCGGTGGCGCAGGCGGGCCGGGCCGGCGAGATCATCAAGCGGCTGCGCGCGCTGGTCAGCAAGCGGGCGATCGAGACGCGGCTGATCGACATCAACCAGGTGGTGGGCAATTGCATGTTCCTGGCGGAGTACGATCTGCGCGAGCGAGGCATCGAAGTGGTGCAGCTGCTGTCCGGTTACTCCATCCCGGTGATGGCGGACAGCATCCAGCTGGAGCAGGTGGTGTTGAACCTGCTGTCCAACGCGATGGACGCCTTGAAGGATGAGCCGCCGATGAAGCGGCATGTGATCATCCATACCCGGCGCGAGGGGCGGAAGGGAATCCTGGAGGTCAGGGATACGGGGCGGGGCATTACGCCTGACTTGCTGGAAGTGCTGTTCCACCCGTTCTTTTCCACCAAGCCGCACGGCATGGGCTTGGGCTTGTCGATCTGCCAGACCATCGTCGAGCAGTACGGCGGGCTGATCTCGGCCGAAAACATACCGGCCAGCGGCGCCTGCTTCCGGATCGAGCTGCCGCTGGCCCTGCAGGCGGAGCGGCAGCTGAGCTAGCTCAGGATGCGCGCGTCAGCGCGCCGGGGAGGGCGCGCTGGGCGCGCTCTTCGCGCGGCGTGATGTTGAAGTGGTTGCGGTAGGTGCTGGAGAAATGAGGTCCGCTGGAGAAGCCGCAGGCCAGGCCGATCTGGACGATGGATTTGCTGGTCTGCTGCAGCAGTTGCCTGGCGCGGCTCAAGCGCAGCTCCAGATAGTATTTCGACGGCACGGTGCCCAGGTATTGCTTGAACAGCCGTTCCAGCTGGCGCCGGGACACGCCGACGTAATAGGCGATGTCGTCGGTGGACAGCGGCTCCTCGATGTTCGCCTCCATCAGGCTGACCGCCTCGGTCAGCTTGGGCTGGCTGCCGCCGATGCGGGTGGCCAGCGGGATTCGCTGGCGCTCGTTGCCGGGACGGATCCGTTCCATGCTGAACAGCTCGGACAGCTGGGCGATGAATTCGTGGCCTTGCTGCTTTCCCACCAGATCCAGCATGAAGTCGAAGGTGGCGGCGCCCCCGGCGCAGCTCAGGCAGCGGCCTTCGCTCTCGTACAGATTGGACGTGACGATCACGTCCGGGAATTCCTCGGTCAGCCGCGCGATTTCGCGCCAGTGTATCGTCGCGCGCTGTCCCGCCAGCAGGCCGGCGCGCGCCAGCCAGTAGCTGCCGCAGCCTAGGCCGGCCAGGGTCATCTTGTCGGCGTTGCCGCCCCCAAGGGCCTTGCTCAGGTCTTCCAGCGCGAAATCGCTGACGATCTCGTCGGCCAGGATCAGCAGGTAGTCCAGCTTGGGCGCATAGGACAGCGGCAGGTCCACCGCCAGCTTGATGTCGTTGGACAGCTGCACCGGCGCGCCGTCCAGCGACAGCAGCAGCGTTTCGTACAAGCGTTTTTCCGCCAGCAGATTGGCGTGCGTCAGCACCTCGGAGGCGCTGGCGAAGTCGGCCATCGAGGCGTGGGGTAGGAGCAGGAAGCCAAAGCGCAGGGCTTTGCCGGTTTGGGGCGGGTGACCCATGGTGTGATTGTCTGTGTCAGTTGGCAAAAATGCCGCCATGGCAGGCAAGCCTGGCATGGCGGCGTTATCTCGCCCTGCATTGTACGATTTATTTCGGCGGGCCGGCACAAATTGTTGCCGGCCCGCGCGGCCTCATTGCTTGCGGGGCGCGAGGAAGGCCAGATAGCGGCGTTCGGCCCGCTTCATCAGCCAGACCAGGCCGAAGGTGAGGGCCAGGTAGATCAGCGCGGCGGTGAGGAAGGGCTCGAACGGCATATAGCTTTCGCTGTAGATGCGACGGGCGACGCCGGTCAGGTCGGCCAGCGTCACCAGGCCGGCGATCGCGGTGCTCTGCAGCATCATGATCACTTCGTTGCTATAGGCCGGCAGCGCGCGGCGCAGCGCCGACGGCAGCACGATGCGGCGCAGCATCAGCCAGTGGCTCATGCCCATCGAGCGGGCTGCCTCGATCTCGCCCCAGTGGGTGGCGCGGATCTGGCCGGCGATGATCTCGGTGGTGTAGGCGGCGGTATTCAGCGTGAAGGCCAGGATCGCGCAGACGTAGGCGTCCTGCAGATATCGCCAGGCCCAGCTGTCGCGCACCCAGTCGAACTGGGCGAGGCCGTAGTAGATGATGAACAGCTGCACCAGCAGCGGCGTGCCGCGGAACACGTAGCCGAACAGCCAGACCGCGCCCGCCAGCGCGCGGTTCTTGGAGACGCGGGCCACCGCCAGCGGGACGGCCATGGCCAGGCCCAGCAGCAGGGACAGGCCCAGCAGCTCCAGCGTCAGGATCAGGCCGTCGGTACTGGACAGCATCGGGCCGCCGTCATGGGCGCCGAAGAACTCGGGCAGCCGCTCGATAATCAGTTGGGGATCGATCACAGTCCGCTCTCCTTGGCGCCCATCGAATAGCGTTTTTCCAGCCAGTGGAGCAGCAGGTTGGATACGCCGGTCACGGCGAGGAACAGCGCGCCGACGACGACATAGACATCGAACGGCTGCTGGGTGGCGGATTTGGCGGCGTCGGCGCGGTACATCACGTCATTGAGGCCGATCACCGACACCAGCGCGGTGGACTTCACCAGCACCAGCCAGTTGTTGGAGAAGCTGGGCAGCGCGTAGCGCACCATCTGCGGCAGCTGGATGCGGAAGAACACCCGCAACGGAGACATGCCGTAGGCGAGGCCGGCTTCCATCTGGCCCTTGTGCACCGCCATCATCGCGCCGCGGAAGGTTTCCGTCATGTAGGCGCCGAAGATGAAGCCCAGCGTGGCCACGCCGGCGGCGAAGGGGTTGATGTCCGGGCTCTGCCAGCCGAAATAGCCGCAGATGTCGTTGAGCGCCATCTGGGCGCCGAAGAACAGCAGGAACATCCATACCAGGTCGGGAATGCCGCGCACCACGGTGGAGTAGAATTCGGCCAGCAGAGTCAGCGGGCGGGAGTGGCTGGACTTGAACAGCGCGCCGACCAGGCCGAGCGCGACGGACACGACCAGCGAGGTGCCGGCCAGTTTCAGAGTCAGCACGCCGCCTTCGAGGATGCTGGGAAGGTAGCCTTGAAGCATGAAGCAATCTCGGAAAAGGGGATTGCCGACGCCGGCGCGCGGGAGGCGCGCCGGCGTCGTATCGGGTGGTTCAGTTCAGGGCTCAGCCGCCGTAGATGTCGAAGCTGAAGTACTTGTCCTGGACTTTCTTGTAGGCGCCGTCCTTGCGGATCTGGTCGATGGCCTTGTTCAGGCGTTCGACCAGCGCCTTGTTGCCCTTCTTGACGGCGATGCCGCAGCCCGGGCCGAAGTATTTGACGTCGGAGTAATTGGGGCCGACGAAGGAGTAGCCCTTGGCCTGGGCGGTCTTCAGGAATTCCTGCTCGCCGACGGCGCTGTCGACGAACACGGCGTCCACGCGGCCGGACTTCAGGTCCAGGAAGGATTCAGGCGACTTGGCGTAGGACACGATGGCGGCGCCGTTCTTGCCCCAGTTGTCCTTGGCGAACTTCTCCTGGGTGGAGGCGCGCAGCACGCCGATCTTCTTGCCCTTCAGGCTGGCGGCGTCCACCTTGGTGCCGTCCTTGGCCACCATGCGGCTGGCGATGTTGTAGTACTTGTGGGAGAAGTCCACCGCCTTCTGGCGTTCCGGCGTGATCTGCATCGAGGAGATGATGGCGTCGAACTTGTTGGCGTTCAGCGCCGGGATCAGGCCGTCCCAGTCCTGCGGCACGATCTGGCAGGTGACTTTCATCGCCGCGCACAGCGAATTGGCGATGTCGATGTCGAAGCCTTGCGGCTTGCCGTCGGCGCCTTGCTTGGAGAACGGCGGGTAGTTGAGATCCACGCCGATGCGCAGGGTTTCCGCCTGGGCGGACAGGGAGGCGAGCAGGGCGAGGCCGGCGCTTGCGATCAGGGCTTTTTTCATGATGTTGCTTCTACTTCTCTCTCGTTGGCCGCTGGCGCGATGCGCAGGCGGCCGGCTTGTAAACCCCGCACCGGAGGCGACGTTAATGTTCCGATCCGGGCCGTTTTGTGTTCTGAATTGACCAACGGTTTTTGCGATAGCCAACAATAAGCGGCTGATTTGGTCAATCCCCACAAGCAAGTGCGCACATTCTACCTTACTTTTGCGAACAAATGGAAATATCATAAAAATCAACAAGTTACGCGATAATTGTTTGATGATCTACAATGCGTGCTGTTACGAGATTTGTGTAATTGTCCGTCGCTTTGCTGTAAGGTGTCGGCTGGATTTTCGGGCGGCTTATGCGCCTGCGTTGTTGCCTCTGGGATAGGCATGGCGCTTTTTGTGTAAGTGCATGTCGCATTAAGGAAATCCGGCCGGGGTGGCGCTATCTACAATGCCCCGACAACCTCCCTGCTCACAACAAGAGAAGCTAAATGTCGCTTACCAACAAGACCGAACTGGCCAGCCTGATCGCTGATATTCAGGCAGTGGCCGAGAGCAAGCTTTCTTCCAAGGAGACCCAACGACTCGCCGCCTTCTTCCCGATCTATTTCGAAGAGACCGAACACGCCGACCTCAGGCAGTTCTCCTCGCTCGATCTGTTCGGCGCAGGGATGGCGCACTACGAGTTCGCCGGCAAGCGCTCTGCCGGACAGGTCAAGTGCCGCATCTACAACCCCGATTTCGAACGCGACGGCTGGCAAAGCACCCACACGGTGATCGAAGTGGTGAACGACGACATGCCGTTCCTGATCGATTCGATCTCCATGCTGCTGTCGCGCTACAACCTCAATCTGCATCTGCTGGTCCACCCGGTGTTGGCGGTTGCCCGCGACAAGAGCGGCGTGCTGGCCGAGGTGAAGCGCACCGAGGACCGCAGCCTGCCGCTGGAGTCGTTCATCCACGTCCAGATCGACCGCATCAGCGACGCCGAGCTGCTGGCCAAGCTTGAAGCCGAACTCAAGCGCGTGCTGGCCGATATCCGCCTGGTGGTCAGCGACGAGCCGAAAATGCGCGAAGTGCTGGCCGGCATCGGCAAGGACCTGGCCAAGCTGAAGGGCGACCGCGCCGCCGAAGCCAAGGAGGCGGTGGCCTTCCTGGACTGGATGGCCGGCCGCAACTTCCTGTTCATGGGCTATTGCGATTACGACCTGGTCAAGCGCGATGGCAAGGACAGCCTGAAGATCGTCAAGGAATCCGGGCTCGGCATCCTGAAAGAGCAGGGCGACAAAGAATACTCCGCCAGCTTCGAACAACTGCCGCAGGAGCTGCGCGAACTGGCCCACCTGCCGCAATTGATCATCCTGAACAAATCGCAGACCCGCTCCATCATCCATCGTCCGGCCTATGTCGACTTCGTCGGCATCAAGCGTTTCAACGACAAGGGCCAGGTGATCGGCGAGCGCCGCTTCCTGGGCTTGTATACCGCCAGCGCCTACCAGATGTCGCCGAAGGATGTGCCCATCCTGCGCCAGAAGGTGTCCACCGTCGTCAAGAACTGCGACTTCGTCGATGACAGCTACAAGTCCAAGACCCTGGGCTTCGTGCTGGAAAGCTATCCGCGCGACGAACTGTTCGAGATTCCGGCCGAAGTGCTGGCGCCGATCGTCGAAGGCATCGTCAGCCTGCAGGAACGTCCGCGCGTGCGGCTGTTCGTCCGCGCCGACCGCTACCACCGCTATGTCAGCAGCCTGGTCTATGTGCCGCGCGACAGCTTCAGCACCGAAGTGCGGCTGAAGATCGAAAAGGTGCTGATGAACGCCTTCAACGGTGCCAGCGCCGAGTTCAGCGTGCAGATCGGCGACGGCACTCTGGCCCGCGTCCATTACATCATCCGCACCAACGCGCCCAAGCTGCCGGAATTCCACGCGTCCGACATCGAGGCTGAAATCGCCCGCCTGGTGCGCGGCTGGAGCGAAGAGCTGCACCAGCAACTGGTGGAAGCCCACGGCGAAGAGCGCGGCAACGGCCTGTTCAACCGCTACAAGGATGGCTTCCCGCTGGCTTACCGCGAAGAGTTCGCGGTGCGCAACGCGGTGCTGGACGTGCAGCACCTGGAGGCGATCTGCCCCGAGCAGCCGCTGGCGATGAAGCTGTACCGTCCGTTCCACCGCGGCGGCGCGTCGTTCAATCTCAAGCTGTTCCGCGAAGGCGAGCCGCTGGGCCTGTCCGCCAGCCTGCCCATCCTCGAGAACATGGGTGTCAAGGTGCGCGACGAGCACCCGTACTGCGTGAAGCGCAGCGACGACAGCCAGGTGTGGATCAGCGACTTCGGCCTCGACGTCGGCGGTTTCGGCGAGCAGATGGCGCAGGACCAGGTGCAGCAGGACTTCCAGGAACTGTTGTCGCAGGTTTTCGCCAAGCGTTGCGAGAACGACGGCTTCAACCGTCTGGCGCTGGTCGCCGCCCTCGATTGGCGCGAAATCTCGCTGGTGCGCGCGCTGGCCAAGTATCTGCGCCAGGGCGGCCTGACCTTCAGCCAAGCGTACATCGAGCAGTGCGTGGCCAACTACCCGGCCATCACCCGCAGCCTGGTTGAGCTGTTCTACGCCCGCCTGGACCCGGCAGGCTTCGACGATGACAAGGCCGAGCTGCTGCTGGCCGCCGTGCGCGGCATGCTGGACGGCGTGGCCAATCTGGACGAAGACCGCATCCTGAACGGTTTCCTGGCCGTGATTCTGGCCACCCGCCGCACCAACTTCTGGCAGAAGGCGGAAGACGGGCACTTCAAGTCCTACATCTCGTTCAAGCTGGAATCCAACCAGGTTCCGTTCCTGCCGCAGCCGCGCCCGATGTTCGAAATCTGGGTTTACAGCCCGCGCGTCGAAGGCGTGCACCTGCGCGGTTCCAAGGTGGCCCGCGGCGGCCTGCGCTGGTCCGACCGGATGGAAGACTTCCGCACGGAAGTGCTGGGTCTGGTGAAGGCGCAGATGGTGAAGAACTCGGTGATCGTGCCGATGGGCTCCAAGGGCGGCTTCGTCGGCAAGCAGCTGCCGGCGCCGTCCGAGCGCGAGGCCTTCCTGGCCGAGGGCATCGCCTGCTACAAGATCTTCATCTCCGCCTTGCTGGACGTCACCGACAACCTGGTGACCGGCCAGATCATTCCGCCGACCGATGTTCGCCGCCTGGATCCGGATGATCCGTACCTGGTGGTGGCCGCCGACAAGGGCACCGCGACCTTCTCCGACATCGCCAACGGCATTTCCGAAGCCTACGGCTTCTGGCTGGGCGACGCCTTCGCCTCCGGCGGCTCCGCCGGCTACGACCACAAGGGCATGGGCATCACCGCCCGCGGCGCCTGGGAATCGGTGAAGCGCCACTTCCGCCACCTGGGCGTCAACACCCAGGAGCAGGATTTCAGCGTGATCGGCATCGGCGACATGGCCGGCGACGTGTTCGGCAACGGCATGCTGCTGTCCGAGCACATCTGCCTGAAGGCGGCGTTCAACCACCTGCACATCTTCCTCGACCCGACGCCGAACGCGAAGAAGAGCTTCGCCGAGCGCGCGCGCCTGTTCAATCTGCCGCGCTCCAGCTGGACCGACTACAACCGCGAGCTGATCTCCAAGGGCGGCGGCATTTTCGAGCGCAGCGCCAAGTCCATCCCGCTGTCGCCGGAAGTGAAGGCGTGGCTGGAAACCAGCAAGGACAGCATGGCGCCGAACGAGCTGATCCATGAGATCCTCAAGGCCAAGATCGACCTGCTGTACAACGGCGGCATCGGCACCTACGTCAAGGCGTCGACGCAGAGCCACGCCGACGCCCGCGACCGCGCCTGCGATCCGGTGCGCGTCAACGGCAATCAGCTGCAAGCCCGCGTGGTGGCCGAAGGCGGCAACCTGACGTGCACCCAGCTGGGCCGCGTCGAGTTCGCGCTGGCCGGCGGCCGCATCGCCACCGACGCCATCGACAACTCCGCCGGCGTGGACTGCTCCGACCACGAGGTCAACATCAAGATCCTGCTGGGCGCGGTGATGCAGGCCGGCGACATGACGCTGAAGCAGCGCAACGAGCTGCTGGCCGAGATGACCGACGAAGTGGGCCATCTGGTGCTGCGCAACAACGTGCTGCAGACCCAGGTGCTGGCGATCAAGCGTCTGGAAGCCGCGTCGATGCTGTCCACCCATGCGCGCATGATCGCGCACATGGAAAAGACCGGCGAACTGAACCGCGAGATCGAGTACCTGCCGTCCGAAACCCAGATCAACGAGCGCCGCCTCGCCCGCCAGGGCCTGACCGTGCCGGAGATCGCGGTGCTGCTGGCCTACAGCAAGATTTCGCTGGACCAGGCCATCCTGGCCACCGACGTGCCGGACGACAAGGACTTCCTGCCGATACTGGTCAACTACTTCCCGAAACCGCTGCAGCAGCGCTTCGGCAAGCAGATGGAACAGCATCAGCTGCGCCGCGAGATCATCGCCAACCAGCTGGCCAACCAGATAATCAACCGCATGGGCACCACCTTCGTGTTCCGCATGCAGGAGGAGTCGCCGTTCTCCGCGGCCGACATCGCCCGCGCCTGGTGGATCGCCAGCCGCGTGTTCGACGCGGAAAGCCTGTGGGGCCAGATCGAGGCGCTGGACAACAAGGTGCCGGCCGACCAGCAGATGCAGCTGATGGTGCTGGTGCGCACGCTGGTGGAGCGCGTGACCCGCTGGGTGCTGCGCAACAAGCGTCCGTTCGGCTCCGTCAACGCGGTGATCGAGCAGTACGCGTCCAAGGTGCAGAGCCTGCTGGCGCAGCTGCCCAAGCTGATTCCGGCCGCCGACTACCCGGCGGTGGCCGCGCTGGAGCAGCGCATCGCCCACGCGAATCTGCCGCAGCCGCTGACCCAGGTGCTGGCGCGCCTGGAGTTCGCGGTGCCGCTGATGGACATCATCGAGATCAGCGAGGGCAGCAAGCTCAAGCTGGAGCAGGTGGCCGCCAACTACTTCCAGCTCGGCAGCGCGCTGCAGCTGGATTGGCTGCGCGACGCCATCACCGGTTTGCCGCGCGACAACCGTTGGCAGTCGCTGGCCCGTTCGGCGCTGCGCGACGATCTGTACAGCGTGCACCGCAATCTGGCCCGCCAGGCGCTGGAAGGCGTGTCGGCAGCGGACTTCGCCGGTCAGTGGCTGGTCAATCGCCAGGGCGCGGTGGAAATCTGCGGCCAGATGTTCGCCGAGCTGCAGTCGTTCAGCGCGCTGGACCTGGCGATGCTGTCCGCCGGCATGCGCGAGCTGAACAACCATCTGCTGGCCTGATGCCGATGGCCTGAAAATTCCGGTCGCAAGGGCGGAATGAAAAACGCCGCGAGGACTCCTCGCGGCGTTTTTGTTGATATTGCCGGAATATCGGATTTACATCGGTTTTGTAGATTTTAGTAGCTCAGATGTCACTGAAATTGTGTATCTTTGCCGATCTCGACGTCATGCCGTGGCAGCGGCAGGCTTCGAAAGAACAATACACAAGGAGCAAGTGATGAAACTGATTCCGCTGGGCATGACCCTGGGCGCCGCGCTGGCGCTGGGCGGCTGCATGTCCGATTCCTCGTCCGTGAGCGCGACGCGCACCCAGACCGGCGACGAAGCCGCCGCCGGCCAGGTGGCGGTCAAGATGATCGCCTTCAACGATTTCCACGGCAACCTGGAAGCGCCGGGCACGTTGGCCATTCCTGATCCGAACGATGCGAGCAAGACCGTCAAGGTGACGGCCGGCGGCGTCGACTATCTGGCCGCCTGGGTCAAGCAGCTGCGCGCGCAGTCGCCCAACACCGTGGTGGTGTCGGCCGGCGATCTGATCGGCGCCAGCCCGCTGGTGTCCGGCCTGTTCCACGACGAGCCGACGATAGAGGCGATGAATTTGCTGGGCCTGGACATCAACGCGGTGGGCAACCACGAATTCGACGACGGCCAGGATGAGCTGCTGCGGATGCAGAACGGCGGTTGCAAGGCGGGAGGCGGAGATACCACCTGCCAGAACGGCGGCAGCTTCGCCGGCGCCAAGTTCAAGTTCCTGGCGGCCAATGTGCAGAAACAGGACGGCAGCACTTTGTTCCCGGCTTACGAGATCAAGAAGTACGGCAATATTCCGGTCGCCTTCATCGGCATGACGCTGAAGGGCACGCCTGACATCGTGTCGCCCACCGGTATCCAGGGCCTGAGCTTCAAGGACGAGGCCGACACCGTCAACGCGCTGGTGCCCAAGCTGAAGGCGCAGGGCGTGTCCGCGGTGGTGGTGGTTGTGCACGAGGGCGGCTACCAGAGCGGCAACTACAACGAGTGCAAGGGCATTTCCGGCCCCATCGTCGACATCGTCAAGAAACTGGACAAGGCGGTGGGGCTGGTTGTCACCGGCCACACCCACCAGGCTTACAACTGCCAGATCGACGGCCGCACGGTCACCAGCGCCAAGAACTACGGCCAGCTGTTCACCGAGATCAATTTCAAGCTGAGCCCGTCGACGCGGACTTTCGTGCCAGGGTCGATCCAGGCGGTCAATCGTCCGGTGACGCAGGACATCGCGCCGCTGGCCAATATCAGCAGCCTGGTCCAGTTCTATCTGACCAAGGCCGCGCCCATTGCCAATAAGCCGGTGGGCACGCTGGCGGGCGCCTTGACCCGCACCGCCAGCGCGGCGGGCGAATCGACGCTGGGCGACGTGCTCGCGGATTCACAGCTGGATGCGGGCAAGGCGCAGGGCGCAGTGGCGGCCTTCATGAACCCGGGCGGCATCCGCGCCGACCTGGCGCCGGCCGCTGATGGCAGCATCAGCTACAAGCAGATCTATACCGTGCAGCCCTTCGGCAACACCATGATGACGATGACGCTCACCGGCGCGCAGATAGACCGCCTGCTGGAGCAGCAATGGAGCAACCCGTCCCAGCCCAAGATCCTGCAGGTGTCGTCCGGCTTCAGCTACAGCTGGAGCCAGTCGGCCCCGGCCGGCAACAAGGTGGACATCAACAGCATCACGATCAACGGCGTGAAGATCGATCCCGCAGCCAGCTACACGGTGCAGGTGAACAATTTCATCGCCGGCGGCGGCGATGGCTTCACTGTGCTGACCGAGAGCGGCAACCGCGTCGGCGGCGGGGTGGATGTGGACGTGCTGCAAAGCTATCTGGCCAAGCACGCCAACTTGCCGGTGCCGGCGCTGAGCCGCATCGTTCAACTGCCATAATCGATGGGCCTCTCCGCCTGCGGGCAGGCGGAAGGGCTCTGGGCCTGTTCAAAGTCCGGTGAGCGAGGGCGTGGCAAGGCGAAAACAGCTGAAGAGGCGCAGCGCGGATACGGCGCGTGAGATTCCGAGGCTGTTTGCAAAGCCGTGTCGCCGACGCGCGGCAGGCATTGGGCGGGCTTTCAGAAGTAGTCTATCTGGTCGGCGATGAGCGGGGATTCCAGCTTGCCGCCGGCCACCAGCTTCTCAAAGCCGCAGACCTGGTCGCGGCCGTGGCTTTTGGCGTAGTAAAGCGCGCGGTCGGCTTGTTCCAGCAGCTGGTCCGGCAATAATCCGGGGGTAATGCGGGTGTAGCCGATGCTGATGGTGATGCAGCCCGCTTGGGGGAAAACGTGCCGTCGGACCGAGGCGCGGAAGCGCTCCAGCGCGACTTCGGCCGGCTCCGCGTCCCCGCATTCCAGCAGCAGCGCGAATTCTTCGCCGCCATAGCGGAACAGTCCGTCTTCTTCGCGGAAGCTTGCCTGCATCAGCTGAGCCATCAGCAGCAGCACCTCGTCCCCGACCATGTGGCCGAAGCGGTCGTTCACCTGTTTGAAATGGTCGATGTCCAGCAAGGCCAGCATATGGGTGGCCGCGGATTCCGCTTCATGCTGCAAGGAGGCGATCAGGTTATAGAAGCGCAGATCGAACTTGCGGCGGTTGTGCAGCGCGGTCAGCATGTCGCGGTCGGCCTCGAACAGCAGCCGCAGGAAGTTCTCGTGTATCCGCGCCATCGCCAGCAGCATGTCCCGGTTGACGTCGGCGTCCGGACCACAGTGGATGACCACCAGCGAGGTGATGTTGCCCATGCAGTGCAAGGGCAGGCACAGGCCGCTGGGAATGCGCAGCAGCGCCGTGTTGTCGTGATGGGCGTGGCTGAACAGCTCGCGCAGGAACGGGGAAGGGGGCAGCCAGCCGTCGGCCGGGGTTTCGCGGACCTCCGGCTTGCCGGACGCGGCCAGCGCTTCCAGCCGCCGGCAGAGATAGGGCGAGCCGTTGACCCGGCGGCAGGCGAACAGCTCCACTCTGTCGACATGCATCAGCTCCACCAGAGTGGACAGCAGGCTGGACTCCAGCATTTCCTGCTCGCGCTGCGAGGTCAGCTCGACCAGATTGTCGAGCAGCAGCTTGCTTTCATCCTGCTCCGCGGGAGGCGTCGGCATGGCGGGAACTCCTGGAATGGCCGCGATGCGGCGCGTCCGCGCCGCAAGTTCCCAGAATTATAGGCAAGCCGCCGAAGAAAACAGTCCTAGCCGCGACCAGTGCTGCCGAAGCCGCCGGCGCCGCGGTCGGAGGCGTCGAAGTCGTCGACGATATTGAAGCCCACCTGCACCACCGGCACGATCACCATCTGGGCGATGCGCTCCATCGGCTCCAGGCGGAACGGTTCCTGGCCGCGGTTCCAGACCGAGACGAACATCTGGCCCTGATAGTCGGAATCGATCAGGCCGACCAGGTTGCCCAGCACGATGCCGTGCTTGTGGCCGAGGCCGGAACGCGGCAGCAGCATGGCGGCCAGGCCCGGATCGTTCAGGTGGATGGCGATGCCGGTCGGGATCAGCTTGGTTTCGCCCGGCTGGATGCTCATCGTCTCTTCGGTGGCGGCGCGCAGATCCAGGCCGGCCGAGCCGGAGGTGGCGTAAGCGGGCAGGTTGTCGCGCAGGCGCGCGTCCAGGATCTTGACGTCGATTACGGGTTGCATGGCGTTTCCTTGTGATGCGGGGCGGCTAGAAAGCCGCCCGATGGTTGATTCTTCAGCGCTTGGCCAGCAGGGCGGCCAGGTGGCGGACGATGGCGGCGGCCACGTCGTCCTTCGGCATCTGCGGCAGCGGGTGCTCGCCGGCGTTGTCCAGCAGCACCACCTGGTTGTCGTCGGCGCCCATCGCCTGCTGGGCGAGGTTGGCCACCAGCATGGGCAGCTTCTTGCGCCTGCGCTTGGCCTCGGCGAACTCCAGCAGGTTCTGGCTTTCGGCGGCGAAGCCGACGCAGAACGGCGCGGCGGGCAGGCTGGCGACGGTGGCCAGGATGTCCGGGTTTTCTTCCAGCTCGATCGTCGGCGCGGCGGCACCTTTCTTGATCTTGTGCTCGCTGCGGTTCTTCACCCGGTAGTCAGCCACCGCCGCCACGGAAATGAACACATCGCTGCGGCCCACCTCGGTCAGCACCGCCTGTTGCATCTCGGCCGCGCTCTGCACGTCCAGCCGGCGCACGTTCAGCGGCGTCTCCATGCCGGTGGGGCCCGATACCAGCGTGACTTCGGCACCTGCGTCGCGGCAGGCGCGCGCCAGCGCGTAGCCCATCTTGCCGGAGCTGATGTTGGTGATGCCGCGCACCGCGTCTATCGCTTCGTAAGTGGGGCCGGCGGTCAGCAGCACTTTTTTGCCGGCGAGCAGCTTGTCGGCGAAAAAGCCGTGCAGCAGCTCGACGATTTCATGCGGCTCCAGCATGCGGCCGTCGCCGGTCTCGCCGCAGGCCTGGAAGCCGTTGCCGGGGCCGAACACGGTCGCTCCGTCCGCTTCCAGCTGGGCGATGTTGCGCTGGTTGGGCGGGTTTTGCCACATCTGCAGATTCATCGCCGGGGCGACGATCAGCGGGCAGGTCCGCGCCGCGGCCAGCGTCGAGACCAGGTCGTCGCAAGCGCCGTGGGCCAGCTTGAACAGCAGGTTGGCGGTGGCCGGCGCGATCAGGAACACATCGGCGCGGCGCGACAGCTCGATATGGGCCATCGCGTTGCTGGGGCGCGGATCCCACAGATCGGTGTAGACGGTGTGGCCGGACAGCGCCTGGAAGGTGGCGGGCGCGACGAAGCGGGTGGCCGATTCGGTCATCACCACTTCCACTTGGTGCCCGGCCTTGATCAGCTGGCGGGTCAGCTCGGCCGACTTGTAGGCGGCGATGCCGCCGCCGATGCCGAGGAGGATGCGTTTGGCAGTCATCTCTATGGTTTCGAAATCAGCCGTAAACTGGCCATTCTAGCGGATTTGTCCTTTCGGGTGGTCGTGTCGTCGGCAGTTCATGCCAATGTTAATGTCATTGCTTGCTTCTATCTTGTTGGCCTGACCCCACAAACAATGCTATAGCCAGAAGGAGAGCGCGAGATGTCCATCGCCAGTTGGCCCGAGTCCGAGCGTCCGCGGGAGAAGCTGTTGTCCCAGGGCGCCGCGACGCTGAATGATTCCGAATTGCTGGCCATCTTCCTGCGCACCGGCATCAAGGGCGTCAATGCGGTGGAGCTGGCGCGGCGGCTGTTGCAGGACTTCGGCTCCCTCTCGGCGCTGCTGGCCGCGCCGCTGCCGGCGTTCAAGGCCAAGCAGGGCCTCGGGGAGGCGAAATACGCGCAATTGATGGCCTGCACCGAGCTGGCGCGGCGGGCGCTGTCGGAGCAGCTGAAGCTGGGAGACGCGCTGTCGAGTCCGCAGCAGGTGAGGGATTATCTGAGGCTGAGCATAGGCAGGCGGGAGGTCGAAACATTTGTTGTGATTTTTCTGTCGGCACAAAACCGGCTGATCGAAGTCGAAGAAGTATTCAAAGGGACCTTGACCGAGACCCGGGTGTATCCGCGCGAGGTGTTGCGGCGGGCGCTGCGGCACAATGCGGCGGCGCTGATTATCGCGCATAATCACCCGTCGGGCGTCAGCGAGCCGTCCAGCGCCGACCGGGTGCTGACCGACACGCTCAAGCGGGCGCTGGAACTGGTCGATATCAGGTTACTTGACCATTTTGTCGTAACCGGCGGGCACGCGGAGTCGTTCGCCGAGCGTGGCTGGCTGTAGAAGGCGCGTGAGCGCGCGGGGCTTGATGCGATGGCGGTTTGACAGTGCCGCTCCCGATGACGGGGCCCGCGAACAATAACTGTCTGCTTGACCTTTAGTTCTCCACCGCATCATAAGGAGGTCGTCATGAACATCCTGCGTTTGCTGAATGAATCGGATTACATTCAGGTCAACAACCAGTTCGTCAAGCCGGACTTCCACACGGTTTCAGAAGAGTTTTCCGACGACGACGACGTGGTGCTGGAAGCCACGCTGGATGGCCAGGAGCTGGTGTTGACCGTGGCCGACCTGACCGACGCCACGCCGCTGGCCGATGGAGGATTCTGGCTGGAGGGCTTGGGCTACCTCCGTTTCCTGTCGCAGCAGAATCTGCACTGACGTTTCGTCTCCGCATTCCCCGATGGCCCGGCCGACGCCGGGCCATTTCGTTTGGCCGCCGTGGTTTGACCTGCCTCAACTCCGGCACGGGCGGGATGTTCTAGAGTGGCGGCTGTTATTTGCCAGTCATAAATCGGGAGCGTGGAGCGCGTATGCAAAAGTTCAGGATAGGCATGGTGGGAGTGGGAGAGACAGGCACGCCTTTGCTGAAGCAGTTGCTGGATGCGTCGTTCGTCGATCTGGTCGGCGTGGCGGATCTGGATCTGCAGTTGCCGGGCATTCTGCTGGCCAAGGAGCGCGGGGTGCCGGTGACCGATAATTTCATCGAGATCGCCGAGCAGGGCGAGCGCGTCGACATCATCATCGACGTCACCGGGTCCCGCAAGGTCAGGGAGGATCTGCGCCGCTACATGCAGTTTTCCGGCAACACCCATACCGTGATCGTGCACGAGCGCGTGGCCTTGCTGATGCTGTCGCTGGGGGCCGGCCGCTGGGTGGAAACCCGTCATGACGAGCTAAGCTATTGATCTGGAATGTCTGGAATGTGAGGCTGTCCCAGCGATAAGGGAGAGCTGCACGAGGGGATGCGGGAGGCTTGCGCCTCCCGCTTTTTTTATTCTCCGGTCGGCGGCTCTGGCAGGGCCGCGTTCTTGTATGCTGAGAGTGTAGTCCGCGCGGCATGGCGCCGCGGACTATCCTTCATTGCCGTGCAAGGGGAATTAAATGATCAAGCCATCTTCATCCGCCTGGTTGCTGCTATTGCTGCCCGGACTCGCCTTCGCCGCTCTCGGGCAGCGCATCGATTTATCATCCTCAGCTCCTGTCGCTGGCCGTCAGCTGACGGCGGCGGCCATCGGCGCGCCCTATCGCGTGGTACAGGATCAGGATGCAGAAGGAAGGGTGATACGCCAGTATGTCGCCGGCGACGGCACCGTCTTCGCGGTGGCCTGGAGCGGACCGACGCTGCCGGATCTGCAGCAGTTGCTGGGCGATTACTTTCCCGCTTTCCGCCAGTCCCAGCAGGCCAATCGCCGGGGACTGAATGCGCTGCAAGGGCAGGCTGGCGGCTTTGTGGTGCAGTCCCGCGGCAGGCTGGGAGCATTTTCCGGCTTTGCTTGCGACAGCGCGCTGTTGCCGGCCGGCGTGACCGTTGATCAGCTGAAGTGAGGGCTAAACGATGCGCAGAATGATATCGATATGCCTGATGCTGTTGTTGAGCGCCTGCGGCGGTGGCGGCGGGGGAGGAGACAATCTATCCAATGGCAACAATAGCGGCAGCACCGCCTCCAATAGCGTGGCGATGACGGTGGACTCGGGGCCAAGCGGCGTGCAGGGGGCGTTCAACATTCCTTATGTCTCGGTCACCGTGTGCGCGCCGGGCAGCACCAGCAATTGCCAGACCATAGATCACGTCCTCGTCGACACCGGCTCCACTGGTCTGAGGATACTGGGGTCGGCTTTGAACTCTTCGCTGCTTTCCGGACTGGGTAGCCAGCAGGTGAATAGCCGCCAAGTCGTGGAGTGCATGCAGTTTGTCACGAGCATCACCTGGGGCGCGGTCAAACTGGCCGACGTCAAGATGGCGGGCAAGGTGGCGAGCTCGTTGCCGATGCAGGTGATATCGGACCCGGTTTATACCACGGTTCCTAGCGGCTGCGCGTCGCGGGGCACCAATGACGGCACGCTTGCGGGTCTTGAGGCGAATGGGATTCTTGGCGTCAGCCAGGCTCTGCAGGACTGCGGCGGCAGTTGTGCGAACAGCACGTCCAACAGCGTGTATTACTTATGCTCTGGAGCGTCCAGCTGTGTCGGCGGCGCGGTGCCTGTTTCGCAGCAGGTGGCGAATCCGGTGGCGGCGTTCAGCGGCGATAACAATGGCGTGCTGCTGCAGTTGCCCGGCGTGGCTGCAACCGGCGCGGCAACCGCGACGGGCTCGCTGACTTTCGGTATAGGCACGCAGTCGAACAATGCGATTCCCAGCGGAGCGCAGGCTTTTCCAGCCGCCAACTCCGGCTTTGCCATCAACACCAGTTACAAGGGCGTCAGCTATTCCAGTTTCATCGACAGCGGCTCCAATATCCTGTTCTTCCCGGATAGCAGCATAAGCACTTGTACGGTATATGGTTCGACTTGGTTTTGCCCGTCTTCGCAGCAGAATCTGAGCGCGGTGCTGTCCAGCGGCTCCAGCAGCAGCACTGTGAATTTCAGCGTGATCAGCGCGCAGTATCTGACGAGCAATAGTTATGCAGCCATACCCGGGATTGCGGCGCCAGCCACGGGTTCCTTGTCCACCCAATTCGACTGGGGCTTGCCGTTCTTCTATGGGCGCAGCGTGTTCATCGGCTTTGTCGGCGGCAGTAATCCCTTGGGATCCGGACCTATGTATATTTTCTGATCTAGTCCGATCTTGCGGCGCAACAATATCTGATCTATAACGCAATCGTCATCACGATGACATCTCCTCTGTCTTTGTGCTTGAGGATAATGGCAAACAGGCCCGGAACATTCCGGGCCTTTTTTTGTTATATGGGCAGCACGAAATATCAGTTAAGCCGGCATTCGTTCCATGCTACATTTCCATGTCATTTTTATTTCGGAACAAGCGTGAACGCGGCGAAGAAGATACGCCAGTTGCTGGATCAGAGCGAAGAGCCGGAACAGGTGGAGGTGTTGCTGCAAATGGTGGCCGGCTTGCAATTGGGGCAGCCGTTCGACCTGAGGCGGCTGTGCGGGATCGAGCAGTCCTATTTTGAGCTGGGCATGGCGCTATTGAAGGATTGGCACGCCGATCATCACATCGCCGCGCGCAGCAAGCTGGTCGAGTCCATTCTGGCGCGCGACCACGGCCTGCAGCGGCAGCTGTGCCATCTGGACGTCTCGGCCGGCTGACGCTTGCTGTTAGAATGGTCGTCTTTGCGCGACGGAGACGATCATGCTGGCGGATGTGGAACTGGCCAAATCCTATCGTTTGTTGAACCACGGGCCGACGGTGCTGGTGAGCAGCGCGGCGGGCGGCAGGCGCAATGTGATGGCGGCGGCCTGGGCGATGCCGCTGGATTTCGATGCGCCCAAGGTGCTGGTGGTGGTGGACAAGTCCACCTATACCCGCGAGCTGGTCGAGGCCAGCGGCGAATTCGTGCTCAACATCCCGTGCCGCGCCCAGGCGGCGCAGGTGGTGCAGGTCGGCAGCGAGAGCGGCCACGGGCAGGACAAGTTCGCGTCCAGCGGGCTGTCGCCTCTGCCGGCGCAGAAGGTGGGCGCGCCGTTGGTGGGCGGCTGCATCGCCTACCTGGAATGCAGGGTGGTGCAGGAGCCGCATAATCAGCAGCAGTACGATCTGTTCATCGGCGAAGTCGTGGCGGCCCAGGCCGACAACGAAGTCTATAGCGATGGCCGCTGGCATTTCGCCGATGACGCCAAGCGCAGCCTGCATTACATCGCCGGCGGCGCTTTCTTCGCCACCGGCGAAGCGTTCAGCGTGTAAGAAAAGAACCCGTTTACGATCGCAAACAGGCGCCAAGCGCCGTGACTGTGATCCGATAAAAAAAGCCCGCCATCACGGCGGGCTTTTTTGTTGGCGTCGAGGCGCTTACTGCCAATCCACCAGCGCGTACAGCTTCTTGCCGCGCTTGAGCAGCGAGTATTGGCCGAACAGACGCTCGCCGTCGCCGATCGCGTGCTCCAGGCTGTCCACCTTGATGCCGTTGACGCTGACCGCGCCGCTCTGGATGAACGTGCGCGCCTCGCTCTTGGACTTGGCCAGGCCGCCGGCGGCCAGCGCGTCGATCAGGCCGCTGGCGCTCTTGTCCAGGCGGATGGTCGGCAGGCCGTCCTGCGCCAGCTGGGCGAAGTCGTCGGCGGTCAGGCTGGACAGGTCGTTGCTGAACAGGCTGTGGGTGATGCGCTGCGCCGCTTCCAGCGCGGCTTTGCCGTGCACCAGCGCGGTCACTTGCTCGGCCAGGATGCGTTGGCCTTCCGGCTTGCCCTCGCGGGTCTTGTCGGCCTCTTCGATGGCGGCGATTTCGTCCACCGACAGGAAGCTGAAGTAGCGCAGGAACTTGTACACGTCGGCGTCGGCGGTGGAAAGCCAGAACTGGTAGAAGGCGTAAGGCGAGGTCTTGCTCGCGTCCAGCCATACCGCGTTGCCTTCGGTCTTGCCGAATTTGGTGCCGTCAGCCTTGGTGATCAAGGGCAGCGTCAGGCCGTACACCTGGGTCTGATGGATGCGGCGGGTCAGGTCGGTGCCGGCGGTGATGTTGCCCCACTGGTCGGAGCCGCCGATCTGCAGCTTGCAGCCGTGGCGGCGATATAGTTCGGCGAAGTCGTAGCCCTGCAGCAGGCTGTAGGAGAACTCGGTGAAAGAGATGCCCTGATCTTCGCGGGCGATGCGCTGTTGCACGGCTTCCTTCTTGATCATCGCGTTGACCGAGAAATGCTTGCCGATGTCGCGCAGGAACTCCAGCGCGCCCATCTGGCCGAACCAGTCGTAGTTGTTGGCCATGATGGCGGCGTTGCCGCCTTCGAAGGACAGGAAGGGTTCCACCTGTTTGCGGATCTTCTCCACCCAGCCTTCGATGATGTCCGGGGTGTTCAGTTTGCGTTCGGTGGCCTTGAAGCTCGGGTCGCCGATCATGCCGGTGGCGCCGCCCACCAGCGCCACCGGCCGGTGGCCGGCCTGCTGGAAGCGCTTGAGCATGAGAACCGGCACCAGATGGCCGAGGTGCAGGCTGTCCGCCGTCGGGTCGAAGCCGCAATAAAGCGTAACCGATTCCTTGTTCAGCAGTTCTTGCAGCGCGGCCATGTCGGTGGTTTGCGCGATGAGGCCGCGGGCCTCCAGATCCTGAAGAAGGGCGGTTTGCGTCATTTGACTGGGTCTCCAACACGGTAGAAAACAACGGCCCGTTGCGGGGCCGTCAGGGGATGCGGTTCCGACGCCGCTTCGCGTCGCCGGGAAAAACGTCCATCTTAACCGAAAATGGAGCGAATTGCGCCTTTGGGCGTAGAATAGCCATACCCGTAGCATGGGCGGGTTTGCCTGGATGCCGCATTGCGGCAAAATGTCGGGCGGGAAATCAGGAAAGGAAAAAATCGATGTCGCAGCAGGTCAAGGTATGGGATGTCCCCACTCGTTTGTTCCACTGGACGCTGGTGGGATTGTTCTGCGCCATGTGGTACTGCGCCGAGCAGGGCGGCGAATGGCTGCAATACCATATCTATTGCGGCGTGGCGCTGGCGTCGCTGCTGGTGTTCCGTCTGATCTGGGGCGTGATCGGCAGCCAGACCGCGCGCTTTTCCAGCTTCGTGCGCGGTCCGAAAGCCATCCTGCGCTATCTGAAGGGCGAACTGCCCGAGCGCGAAGCGCCGGGCCACAACCCGCTGGGCGGCTGGATGGTGGTGGCCATGTTGCTGGCGCTGTGCGCGCAGGTGCTGACCGGCTTGTTCGCCGCCGATGTGGACAGTTATCTGTATGACGGCCCGCTGGCCAAGCATATCGACAGCGGCTTGGCGGAATCCGCCACCGGCGCGCACAAGCTGCTGTTCAACGGCTTGTTGGGCCTGGTGGCGCTGCACATCGCCGCCATCGTCGTCTACCGGGTGGTGAAGAAGCAGAATCTGGTGGGGCCGATGCTCACTGGCTACAAGAAAATGGCCGGTGAGAAGCCTAGCCTGCGTTTTGCGCACGGCGCGCTGGCCTTGGCGGCGCTGTTGCTGTCGGCCGGCGGCTTGTATTTCGCGCTGCTGCGGTAAGCTCTAGCCGCCATAGTCTGCGGCGTGTCGTTGAAAACGGCTTTCGCTTGCGTGCCGATTGTCAGGTAAACGGCATGAGGCTGCCATCGCGGCGGCGCGTCGGTTGTGCGGCGCGCCGCCGTTGTATTTCAGCTTGTCAGCGGGGCCCCAGGATTTGCCGCAGGCTGCTGGTAGGCGGCGCGCCCTGCACCTTCTGCATGTTTCCCTTTTCATCCTTGAAGAAAATCATCGGCGTGGCGAACGCGCCGAAGCGCTCCATCAGCCGGTGGTTGCTATCCAGCTTGGCCTGGATGGCCGGCGGAATAGCGGCCAATGGTTTGATGCCGCCGCTGGCGTGTTGGCGCTCGTGGCGGTTGAAAGCGGCGGCCGGGTCGCTGTCGCCTAGAATGGCCGCCGCCTTGCCGGGGCTGTCCGGTTTGATGATGCCCACCATGATATGGCGGATTTGCACTTTTCCGGCGTTGACCCAGGGGCGGGCATCATTCCAGAACTTGTTGCAATAAGGGCAGTTGGGGTCGGTGAAGGCGTAGAGCACGCGCGGCGCTTTGCTGTTTCCATCGGCGATCCAGAAACTGCCTTCCAGCTGTTGCCATAGCGCTTGACTGAACTGTTTGTCCAAACCAGCCTGATCCCAAGCCTGCCCTTTGCCGTCCAGCATGGCGCCGACAATGGCCTGTTTGCCGTCGGCGGTGAGGTAGATGGTTTGCGGCCGGCCTAGATAGAGCGCGGCGTAGCCGGTCATGCCGCCGGGAGCGGCGAAGCGGTTCAGGATTTCATAGCCTTGCTGCTCCAGCGCCCGCAGCGGCGCGGGGAGGGGTTTGGCTGGGGCCGCCGGCGCGGGCAGGCTAAGCGGTAAGACCAATAGCGGCAGCAGCCAGTTTCGGAATGTGGCGGTCATCGGGTGTCCTTTGCAGAATGGGGGGCGTCGCGCAGCGCGGCCAGCTTGCTGGCCAGCGTGGCGGCGGAGAGTTCGCCCAAGTGGGTGGCGGCCAGGCGGCCTTGCGCGTTGAAAAACAGGGTGGTGGGCAGCGCGGCGGAGCCGTATTCCGCGCCCAGCGCGCCGGCTGGGTCCAGCAGCACATGCTCCAGCCGCAGCCCTTCCGCTTGCAGGTACTGGCTTACCGCAGCCTTGTCTTCACCCTGGTTGGCGAAGACAAAGCGGATGCCCGGCTCGTTTTTCTGGGCAGCCTGCAGGAGCGGCATTTCGCGGCGGCATGGCGGGCACCAGCTGGCCCACAGGTTCACCACCACGGGATGGCCCTGAGCCAAGGCCGGCAGCGACGCGGGCGCGCCGGACAGGCTGAGCAGGGTTTGATCGGAGAGCGGCGGCGCTTCCTCCCGCGCGAGCCAAGCCTGGGCGGAGGCCCAAACCAGCGCGCCGGCCAGCAACGCCGCCGTGAGCGGCTGGCGCAGGGCGGGCTGCGTCCAGCTGCGCCATAGCGCCACGGCCAAGGCGCCCAGCGCGCCGGCCCACAGCGCAAAGCCGCCGTCGCGCAGGTCCAGCATGCTCCAGGGCTGCGCCCGGTAGGGTTCGAACCAGATGGCGATAAAGCCCAGCCGCGCGGCCAGCGCGCCCCACAGCAGCATGTCGTTGAGGTGGCCGGCCACGCTGATGGCTTGGCGGCGACCGGCCAGCCAGCCCGCGCAATGGGCGGCCAGCAGCGCGGCGGCAGAGGGGATGGCCAGCGGGCCTAAGTGGAAGCTCAGCATGGTCATCCTTGTTCTTTGGCCCGTCTCAGGCGCGCGAGGAACTCATCGGCGCTCAATTTGCCGATGATGCGCTGCGCGCGGCGCTCCTTGCCGTCGGGGCCGATCAGCAGCAGGGTGGGCGGTCCCAGCACCTGGCGCGAGGACATCATCCGGCTGCTGTCGTCGTTGGCGGCGGTGACGTCCGGGCGCAGCAGGCGCATGCCGGCCAAGGCTTGTCGCACGCGGCTGTCGCCAAACACTTCATGCTCGATCTCCTTGCACGCCACGCACCAGTCGGCGTAGTAGTCCACCAGCGTCCATTGTCCCTGGGCGCGGGCGGCGTCCAGTTCCCGCTGCAAGGCGGCGGGATCGCGCAACGTGGTGAAGGCTTCCATCGCAGGGGCCGACGTGCTTGCCCCGGCGGGCGGAGAGAAGGCCAGGGGTTGCAGCGGATTGCCTTGGCCGGCGGCCGCGCCCAGCAGCATGGCGGCAGACCACAGTCCCAGCAAGATGGCGCTGCCGCGCAGCAGCCATTGCCGGCCGCTGGCTTGCCAAGGATGGCTGATGCGGAACAGTCCCGCCGCCACGGCGAACAGCCACGCGCCGGACAGGGCCAGCGCGGCGGCGGCTGGCAGCACCCGCGCCAGGAACCAGATGGCCATCGCCAGCAATACAAAGCCGAAAACACCCTTGACCCGATTCATCCACAAGCCAGGGCGCGGCAGCAGCTTGGGCCCCAGCGCGCCCACTGCGAGCAGGGGAACGCCCATGCCCAGGCCCATCGCCAGCAGCGCCAGGCTGCCCTTGAGCACATCGCCGCTTTCGCTGATGTACAGCAGCGCGCCGGCCAGCGGCGCTGTCATGCACGGGCCCACCAGCAAGGCCGACAACACGCCCATGCCGGCCGCGCCGCCAAGGGTGCCGCCTTGCTGGTGCTGGCTGGCTTGATTGAGACGGTCGCGCAGGAAGGCGGGCAACTGCAATTCGTAGGCGCCGAACATCGCCAGCGCCAACAGGACGAACAGGGCGGCGAACAGGCTCAGCGCCCATGGGGTTTGCAAGGCGGCTTGCAGATTGGCCCCCATGGCGGCGGCGGCCGCGCCCAGCGCGGCGTAGGTCAGCGCCATTGGCAACACGAAGGCCAGCGCCAGCGCGAAGCCGCGCCTGGCGCTGGCGCCGCTGCCGACGATCAGGCTGCTGAGTATTGGCACCATCGGCAGCACGCAGGGGGTGAAGGTCATCAGCAGACCCAGGCCGAAGAAGGCCAGCAGCGCCCAGGCGATGCCCGCTTGCGCCAGCCGGCCGGCCAACGCCTGGTCTTCGCCTTGCGCGCTGGCGGTGAAATTCGGCGCGATATCCGCTTCGCCCCCGGCCGGCGGCGCATCGTTTTGCAGCGTGATCACGCGGCTTTGCGGGGGATAGCACAGGCCGGCCTTGGCGCAGCCTTGCCAGCCTGTGCGCAGCTGGCGCGCTTTCTTGGCTTGCGCCAGCACTTCCAGGCGCTTGAAGTACACTTCCGATTCGCCGAAGAATTCGTCGGAAATAATTTGGCCCGTCGGCATCTCCAGCGAAGGCGCGTCGCCGGTCGGCACGGCTTCCACTTTGATGTTTTTCCGGTACAGATAGTAGCCGTCGCTGATGTCCCAGCTCAGCTTGACCTGGCCGTCGCCCAGCTCGGCCACGCTAAGGCGGAACGCTTGCTCCGGCGGCAGAAAATCGGTTTGCGCGCCGGCGGGCGTGGTCCACGACAGCGTGAGCAGGAGCAGGCTCCAGATTAAGCGCAACATCGGCATCTCCTCATGGTTGGGATGCCGGGAAGCCTGCTGGCGCGGGATTAAGGCAGCGTTAACCGTGGGATAATCCGCCGAGTGCAAGCTTGGCGGCAAGGAGGGCGACATGCGGGTATTGCTGGTGGAAGACAATGAACTGATCGCGCTGGGCATCGCCGCGGGTTTGCGCGCCCATGGCCTGGTGGTGGATGGCGTGGGCACGGCGGCGCAGGCGGAGGCGGCGCTGGCCACGCTGGACGCCGACGCCATGATTTTGGATCTGGGCCTGCCGGACGAAGACGGCATGCGTTTGCTGGCGCGGTTGCGCGCCAAAGGCATCGCCTTGCCCATTTTGGTGCTCAGCGCCCGCGACGGCGTGGCGGACCGGGTGGCCGGGCTGCGCGCCGGCGCGGATGATTATCTGCTCAAGCCGTTTGACCTGGACGAGCTGGTGGCGCGCTTGCACGCCTTGCAGCGCCGCGCCGGCGGCCGCAGCGTGGATGTGATGGAAGACGGCCCCTTGCGGCTGGACCCGCTTCGAGGAGAGGCTTGGCTTGATGGCCAGGCGGTACCGTTGGCGCGGCGCGAGCTGGCGCTGCTGGCGGCGCTGATGCAGGCGCGCGACCGCATCCTGAGCCCGGAGCAGCTCAAAGACCGGCTGTATGACTACAGCGAGGAAATCGAAAGCAATGCGCTCAACGTCCACATCCACCATTTGCGGCGCAAGCTGGGGCCGGAGATCGTGGAGACGGTGCGCGGCTTAGGGTATCGCTACGGGCGGGCCGGAGCATGAGCTTGCGCCTGCGTTTGCTGCTTTTGATCGGCGTGTCGCTCAGCCTGTTGTGGTGCGGGGTGGCGGCCTGGACCTTGCATGATCTGGATCGCCAGCTGCGCCGCACGCTGGATCAGCGGCTGGCGATGTCGGCGCAGATGGTGGCCGGTTTGATGGCGCAGCTGCCGTCGCCGCGCGCGGGGGTGTTGCCAAGCTTTGCCGGCATCCACGCCGGCATCGCCTGCCAGATCGTTTCGGTGCGCGGCGAGGTTTTGCTGCGCACGCCCGGCGCGCCCGAGGTGAAGGCGTCCCGTTTGCCGCTGGGCTACGCCGATCAGCAGATTGGCGGCGTGCATTGGCGCAGTTACACGGTGGAGGCCAATGGCTTGTCGGTGACTACCGCCGACAGGCTGACTGAGCGCGACGCGTTGTTGGCCGCGGTGCGCTGGGCCGCGGCCGTGCCCTTCATCGCCGCGCTGGCCGGCAGCTTGATCGCCTTGTGGTTTGGCGTGCGCCATGGGCTGCTGCCGCTGGAGCGCCTGCGCCAAGCGCTGTCGCGCCGCGCTCCGGATGCCTTGGAGCCGGTCGACTCCCGTAATTTGCCTGGCGATTTGCAGCCCTTGGTCGCCAGCCTGAACGACTTGCTGGGGAAAATGGCTTTGGCGCTTTCGCGTGAAAGGCGTTTGACCAGCGATGCGGCGCATGAACTGCGCACGCCGCTGACGGCGATCAAAACCCATTTGCAAGTGGCGCGCATCACCCAGGGGCATGACGCGCAGACTGCCTTGGAGCGCGCGGAAGAGGGCGCGGACCGATTGCAGAACACGCTCGGCCAGCTGCTTACCCTGGCGCGGGTGGAGGGCGAGTTTGACTGGGAGGACGGCGGCGTGGCCTTGGCGAACGAGGTGGTGGATCTGGCGGCGCGCGACGCCGCGCCGCGCCAACCTGAACGCATCGCCATCGGACCTTTGCCGCAGGCTCAGTTGGCGCTGCCGCAGGCGCTGGCGGTGACGGCGCTGCGTAATTTGCTGGACAATGCCTTGCGTTATTCGCCGCCAGGCTCGCTGGTGCGGCTGAGCGTCTGGAGGGAAGGTGCTTTCCTGAATTTTGAAGTGGCCGATCAAGGCCCGGGCCTATCCGCCGAGTGCATGGCCCGGGCCACGCAGCGGTTCTGGCGCGCGCGCCAGTCGGCGGATGGCGGCAGCGGCCTGGGGCTGGCGATTGTGGCGGCCATCATCGAACGTTTTGGCGGACGGCTGGCGCTGCGCGCGGAAGAGACGGGCGGCTTGTGCGTCATATTGACTTTGCCGGCGTGGGATTGATGTTGGCGGAGCGGCCGCGGGCAAGGTGTGTTGCGCGCGGTTGTCCCGCTCCAAAACCTTGAACAGACTCAAAAACGATCCAAACGACAAAGCCGGCATGTAGCCGGCTTTTTGATTCCCGTCGCGCGGCGCGCTTATTTTTCCGGGCCGCGAAAGGCGTCGTGACAGGTCTTGCAGTTCTGCGCCACCTGGCCGTAAGCCTTCTTGATGGCGGCCAGGTCGCCGGCTTTGGCGACGGTGGCGAGGTTGTCCACCGATTTCAGGAAAACGTCGCGGTCGGCCTGGAACTTGGCCGGCTGGCTCCAGATTTCCGGTTTGGCGCGGCTCTTGCCGGTGACGCTGTTCGCCGGGAAGTGCTTGAACGGTTCCGCGGCCAGCGTCTTCATCGCCTCCGCCTGCTGCTCGAACTTCGCCTTGTCGTAGGGCGCGCGCTCGCGCACCGCCATGCCCATCGGCTCGAAAGATTGCAGCAGCATCTTCTTGAAGGCCTGGCTGCGGATCTCGGCCGGCGTGTCGGCGTGGGCGGCGGGAATGGCGATCGCTGCCAGCAGCAGCGCGGTCAATGTCTTGTTCATGGCGTCTCGAATGGATGGCTATGCTTGTCGAATGCCGGCGCGGCGCGCCGTAAGAGCCTGTTTACGATCTTTCTGCGAGCATCACAGCCCAGCCAACAGGCCAGATGCAAGGCGGAGGGCGTAGGCCTTGGTGATTCCAAGGCCTAGTCTGGCAGCGCGGCTGCAGAAAATGACCGATGCCACAAAAGATCGTAAACAGGCTCTAAGCCGATTATATCGATGACGGCGGGAAATGGGGCCGGGTGGGCGGCCCAAAAGGATCAATCCTTGCGGAAATCCTTGTGGCAGGCCTTACAGGTCTGCTGGGTGGCGCCGAACTGGGCCTTGATCGCGGCCAGGTCGCCGGTCAGCGCCACTTGCTTCAGCTTGGCGGTGGCGGCCTTGTGGTTGTCGATGGCTTTCTGCCAATCGGCGGGCTTGCTCCAGATTTCCGGCTTGGCGTCGGTCTTGCCCGCGCCGCTGCCGGCCGGGAAGTATTGCCAGGGTTGCTGCGACAGCTGTTCCAGCTTGGCGGCCTGCTTGGCGAATTCGTCCTTGTTGTAAGGAGTTTCGCCTTTCACCATCTTGCCCATCTCGCCGACCACCGGCTTGTACTGCTTGAACGCCTCCTTGCGCTGGCTGGCCGGATCGGCGGCGAACGCCTGGCCGGCGATCAGCAGCGCCAGCGACGCCATTAACATCTTTTTCATCGAAAGCTTCCTTTTTTTGGCATGAAAAGACGCCCGCAGCCTATCACAGCGGGCGGACCGTCAAAACCCGCATTATGTAAATGGTTGAATGGTTGTGATGTTATACAGTAACATTCATTCACTATTTAGCCGATGCCTATACATATGGACCCCACCGTCTATCTCGCCGCCGCCGAGCGCCATTGCGCCGCGCGCGGCAGCAAGCTCACTGATCTGCGCCGCCAGGTGCTGGAACTGGTGCTGAACCGCAGCGGCGTGGTCAAGGCCTACCAGGTGCTGGCCGACTTGCAGCAGCAGCGCGGCTCGGCCGCGCCGCCCACCGTCTACCGCGCGCTGGACTTCCTGGTGGAGCATGGCCTGTTGCACAAGGTGGACGCGCTGAACGGCTTCATCGTCTGCGAGCATTTCGATTGCCAGCACGAGAGCCTGATCCTGGTGTGCGAACAATGCGGCCGCGTCAACGAAGTGGACGCCGCCAGCGGCCTGGCCCGGTTGCGCGAGATGGCGCAGGCCGCCGGCTTCGCGCTCAGCCCGCAAAACCTGGTGCTGGCCGGACGCTGCCAGTCCTGTGCCGCCTGAATCTGAAGAAATCATGAACAAGACCAAAGTCAATCTGTTTACCGGCTTTCTGGGCGTAGGCAAGACCACCGCGCTGCGTCACCTGATCGCCAACCGCCCGCAGCACGAGAAGTGGGCGGTGATCGTCAACGAATTCGGCGAAGTCGGCATAGACGGCGCCGCCTTGCTCAACGACGAGCTGGCGGTGGCCGAGATCGCCGGCGGTTGCCTGTGCTGCGTCGCCGGCCCGCAGATGACCGCCACCGTGGCGACCTTGCTGCGCCGCGAGAAGCCGGACCGCCTGCTGATCGAAGCCAGCGGCCTGGCCCACGCCGCCGGCGTCATCGACGAATTGCGCGCCAAGCCCTTGGGCGAAGCGCTGGAAGTGGCCGCGGTGCTGACGCTGGTGGACCCGCGCCAGTTCATTCAGCCCGATTACCACCGCCAGCCGCTGTATCGCGACCAGATTTCGATCGCAGACGTGCTGGTGGCCAACAAGATAGACACCGCCGACATTCCGACCATGGAAGCCTTCCGCGCGCAGGCGGCGGCGCTGTTTCCGCCAAAGTCGCTGGTCGGCGAGGTGCGTGACGGCCAACTGGACGTCGCCTGGCTGGACGCCGAGCTGGCGGCCAAGCCGCGCTACCGTCCGGCGGTGCTGCCTGACAACACGAGCGCGTGGCAATCGGCCGGCTGGACCTTCGAGCCGGAGCTGAATTTCGACGGCGAGCGGCTGACGCGGCTGTTCGACGACCTGCCCGCCAAAGTGCCGGGCCTGGTGCGCGCCAAGGGCGTGTTCCGCGTGCTGGACAGCTGGGTGTGGCTGAACTGGGCGGCCGGGCAGTGGGGCGCCGCTCAAGTGTCCTGGCGCCGCGACAGCCGCTTCGAGCTGATCGCGCCCGAATTCGACGCCGCCGCGGTGGAAGCCTGGCTGAAGGAGTGCCTGGAATGAGCGGACAACATTCGCACGAGCATGGGCACGGCCACGCGCACGAGCCGCACCGGCATGTGACCGCCTCCAATCTGCGACCGCCGCTGAGCCTGCTGGCCATGTCGGCCGGCCAGCGCGTCGCGCTGACGCTGCTGCCGCTGGCTGGCCTGTGGCTGCTGGTGTGGTGGGCGCTGAGGGAGCTGGCATGAGCATCATCCTGAACAATCTGACGGTGTCCTACCAGCGCCATCCGGCGGTGCACCACATCAGCGGCCGCTTCGCCGACGGCGACGCCACCGCGATTTTCGGGCCCAACGGCGCCGGGAAAAGCACCTTGCTGAAGGCGATGATAGGCGCGCTGACACCGGATTCCGGCCATGTGGATCTGAACGGCCACCGCCGCAGCGACATCGCCTACCTGCCGCAGCAGGCGGAGATCGACCGCAGCATGCCGGTCAGCGTGCTGGAATTGGTCGGCACCGGCCTGTGGCACCAGAGCGGCCCCTTCGGCCGAGTGGGGCGCGACGGCATGGCCCGCGCGATCGAGGCGCTGGAGCAGGTAGGGCTGGCCGACTTCGCGCTGAGGCCGATCGCCGCGTTGTCCAGCGGCCAGTTCCAGCGCGTGCTGTTCGCCCGCATCCTGGTGCAGAACGCCAGGCTGATCCTGCTGGACGAGCCCTTCAACGCGGTGGACGCCAAGACCACCGAAGACCTGCTGGGCCTGGTGGCGCAGTGGCGCGGCGAGAAGCGCACCGTGATCGCGGTGCTGCACGACGCGATGCAGGTGAGAGAGCACTTTCCGCACACGCTGCTGATGGCGCGCGAGGTGATCGCCTGGGGCGACACCGCCTCGGTATTGAACGATGACAATCTGCGGCGCGCGGTGGACACCGCCGCCCATTGGCAGTCCCAGGCGCCGGTTTGCGGCCTGGATGGAGTAAGCGCCTGATGCAACATTTGTACGATCTTCTGGTGTCGCCCTTTGTTGAATTCGCCTTCATGCGCCGCGCGCTGGCCGGCTGCCTGGCCTTGGCGCTGGGCTCGGGCCCGATCGGCCTGTTCCTGGTGATGCGGCGGATGAGCCTGATGGGCGACGCGATGAGCCATGCGGTGCTGCCGGGCGCCGCCATCGGCTTCATGTTCGCCGGCCTCAGCCTGCCGGCGATGAGCTTGGGCGGATTTGTCGCCGGCGTGCTGGTGGCCCTGCTGGCGGGTCTTGCCACCCGTTTCACCAGCATCAAGGAGGACGCCAGCTTCGCGGCCTTCTACCTGCTGTCGCTGTCGCTGGGCGTGCTGTTGGTGTCCAAGGGCGGCAGCAATGTCGATTTGATGCACATCCTGTTCGGCTCGGTGCTGGCGGTGGACGACGCCGCGCTGTACCTAGTGTCCGGCGTGGCCACGGTGACGCTGCTGACCTTGGCCGTCATCTACCGGCCGCTGCTGCTGGAGAGCCTGGACCCGGTCTATCTGCGCGCGGTGGGCGCGCGCGGCGCCTGGTGGCATCTGCTGTTCCTGATGCTGGTGGTGCTGAATCTGGTGGCCGGCTTCCAGTCGCTGGGCACGCTGATGGCGGTCGGCCTGATGATGCTGCCGGCGATCACCTCGAGGCTGTGGACCGAGCGCATCGAGGCCATGCTGGCGCTGGCGGTGGGCATCGCCTTCTTCAGCGGCCTGGGCGGCCTTCTGCTGTCCTACCACTTCGAATTGCCGTCTGGCCCCGCCATCATCCTGCTGGCCGGCCTGGTCTATCTGTTGTCCCTGTTGTTCGCGCCGGTGGGCGGGGCTTTGCCGCGCTATATCCGCGCGCGCCACCTTGAATCGTAAGAGTGAGGAAACACGCATGAAGAAGACTTTAGCCGCCTTGCTGCTGCTGGGCATGCCGGCGCTGGCCTTGGCCAAGGTGCCGGTAGTGGCCAGTTTCAGCATTATCGCCGACATGACCCGCGAGATCGGCGGCGACCGAGTGGAAGTGGTGTCGCTGGTGGGACCGGACCAGGACGCGCACGTGTTCCAGCCGTCGCCGGCCGACATCAAGAAGGTATCCGCCGCCAAGGTGCTGGTGACCAATGGCCTGGGGCTGGAGGGCTGGATGACCCGCCTCGACAAAGCGGCCAATTTCCGCGGCGCGATCGTGGTGGCCTCCAAGGGCATCAAGACCCGCCAGGCGCCGGAAGAGGAGCATGCCGACGAGGACCACGGCCATGACCATGGCGACGTCGATCCGCACGCCTGGCACGACCCGGCGCGGGTGCAGACCTATATCAAGAACATCAGCGCGGGGCTGATCCAGGCCGATCCGGCCGGCAAGGCCGAGTACCAGCGCCGCGCCGCCGATTACGCCGCCAAGGTGAAAGCGGTGGACGACTGGGCCAAGCAGCAGTTCGCCGCGGTGCCGGCGGCCAAGCGCAAGATGCTGACCTCGCACGACGCCTTCGGCTACCTGGGCGAGCGCTACCAGCTGAAGGTGCTGGCGATCCAGGGCGTCAGCACCGAGTCCGAGGCCTCGGCCAAGGGCGTCGCGCAACTGACGCGGCAAGTGAGGAAAGAGGGCGTGAAGGCGATCTTCATGGAGAATATGAGCGACGCCAGGCTGCTGAAGCAGCTGTCGGCCGAAGCCAAGGTGCGGATAGGCGGCAAGCTGTACGCCGACGCGCTGTCCGGCCCGAGCGGCCCGGCGGCCAGCTATCTGCAGCTGATGCGCTACAACGTCGACACCATCGTCAAATCATTCCGCTGACAAGCTGAGCCAGCTTCCAGGCGCCGATTCCCGCCACGCCCAGTCCGGCCGCCAGCCGCACTGGGCGTTTTTGCATCCAGCGGCGCAGGCCGTCGGCGAACACGCCCATCAGCAATAGATTGGGCAAGGTGCCCAGGCCGAAGGCCAGCATCATGCCGGCGCCGTTCCAGGCCGAGCCGCTGGCCAGCGCCGAGATCGACGCGCTGTACACCAGGCCGCAGGGCAGCCAGCCCCATGCCGCGCCGACCGCGACCGCGCCGCCGGCCGACCGCACCGGCAGCAGTCGGCCCACCAGCGGCTGAACCCGCCGCCAGACTGGTTGTCCCAGCTTTTCCAGCGTTACCACGGCTTGGGCGAATCCTGCCAGATAGAGGCCCATCGCGATCAGCATCAGATCGGCCAGCGCCGCCAGACCCAGCTGCCAGGCATGGGTGGAGGCCAGGCTGAGCCCGCCAGCGGCCAGTCCGCCCAGCAAGGCGCCGATCAGCGCGTAGCTGGCGACGCGTCCCAGATTGTAGCCGGCCAGCACCCGCCAGCGGGCGTAGCCGGGCGGCTGATGCAGGGTGAGCGCGGCGACGATTCCGCCGCACATGCCGACGCAATGCCCGCCGCCCAGCAGGCCGGCGAGGAACAAGATCCAGAAATTTGTCTCAATCATGCCGCAAGCACTTCAGGAAAGCTCTATGGTAACAGAGGGCATGACAGAGCGGCTTGAACCTGCCGATTTGGCTTGACGACGGGGTTTGCGGCGGTTTGTTCGATTCTTTTTGGCATTGTTGAAACAGTCATTCTACAAAAAAGGTTGAAGATAATTGTTTCGCCTACTGGCCAAAAGTACAGTTTGCAAAGAAAATGGCGGTTTGGGCGAGACAAGAAGGACGGCGCTGTCTATAAGGCGGACGCGGTCCAAGCCCGGAGCCAGGCTGGGATATGGGAGCGACTGCCGCGTAAGGCGGATCGATCCGGCCTGGGCTGCAATGAAAAGGAATGGGGATACATGAGGAACACAATATGGCCAGGTATCTGACACTTGAACGGCTGGGCAAATCGGCCATCATCACGCTTTCCAACCTGCCTGCCAATCTGCTGACGACCGATGGCCTGAACGAGCTGACGGCGACGCTGCAGGCGCTGAATGCGGATGATGACGTGCGTTCGGTGGTGATTACCGGCGCCGGCGACGCGTTTTTTTCCGCCGGAGCAGATTTGAAGCAGTTCGCCGCCGGCGACAAGGCCGCGGCGGATGTGGTGCTGCAGGCTTTCGCCAACGCGCTGCAAGCGATACGCGCCTACCGCGGCGTCACGGTGGCGGCCGTGAACGGATTCGCGCTGGGCGGCGGCCTGGAGTGCGCGCTGGTGTGCGACTACATCATCGCCGAGCGCGGCTCCAAGCTGGGCCTGCCGGAAGCCAAGGTCGGCCTGATTCCCGCCGCAGGCGGCACCAAGACGCTGGCCGACAAGGTGGGCGTGTCCTGGGCCAAGCGCATCATTCTGGGCGGCGAGGTGGTGTCGGCCGAGCAGGCGCTGAAGATAGGCCTGATCGAAGAGGTGGTGGATCAGGGCTTCGCCAAGATCGTCGCGGTCAGCCTGGCCAACAAGGTGGCGGGGCAGGGCCCGCTCGCGGTGGCCGCCGCGCGCAAGCTGATCGAAGACAGTCCCAATCTCAATCTGGACGAGCATCTGAAGCGCGAGCGCGCGGCGACGCTGGGCCTGGTGGGCGGTTCGGAACAACTGGAAGGCGTGGCCGCCTTCCTGGCCAAACGCGCGCCAGGCTGGGCGCAGGACGACGACGACTGAGCCGTCGCCGCTTTGCGAGCCGATATGACGCCAGCCGCCTGCGCGCAAGTTTTGCCGCCGGCGGCTTTGTTTTGGCGGCGTCGGTCATGTTAGCCTAGTCGCCATTTGGCATATTCGGCCGCGGACGCCTGCGGCCGGCATCGCAGGGGAGAACATGGAAATCTACCAGTTGCGCACCTTCGTCACCGTGGCGCAGCAAGGCCACCTGACGCAGGCTGCCGAGCTGCTGCATCTGTCGCAGCCGGCGGTGACCGCGCAGATCAAGGCCCTGGAGGAAGAAGTGGGCATGCAGTTGTTCGAGCGCAGCGCCGGCGGCGTCAGCCTGACCCGGGCCGGCCAGGAGTTGCTGCCGCAGGCGCAGGGCGTGCTGGCCGCCGCGCGCGACATCATCAACCACGCCAAGCAGCTGAAGGGCCAGCTGTCGGGGCAGGCGCGCATCGGCGTGACGCTGATGCCGGACATCCTGAAGCTGGGGCCATGGGTGGCGGCGCTGGCGGACGCCCACCCGCTGCTGGAGGTGAAGCTCACCCATGGCGTCTCGGTGGATGTGCTGAACCTGGTGCGCAAGAAGGAGCTGGACGCCGGTTTCTATCTGGGCAAGAACCCCTATATGAACGTCAGCACCGTGCCTTTGCGGATGCTGAATTTCCGCGTCGCCTTGCCGCCGGCCTGGGCGGGGCAGGCGGCGGAAGGGCGGCTGAAGGAGCTTGGCAAGCTGCCCTGGGTCGGCATCTCGCAGTTTTCCAGCTTGTCCAAGATCACCGCTGAGTTGTGGCGGGAACTCAATATCTCGCCTAAAAAGGTGGCGGAGAGCGATCACTTGTCTGTAATACTGGAGCTGGTGGCCGCAGGCGTGGGCGCGGCTCTGGTGCGCGAGGAAGACGCGCTGGCCTGGGAGGCCGCCGGGCGTATCCGGCTGGTGCCTGATCTGCGCAAGAGCGCCGAGCTGCAGTTTGTCTATCCGGCGGACCGGACCGGCGATCCGGTGCTGGAAACCTTGTTGCGCGAGTTGCTGGCGGTCTGGGAGCTTCCCTGTCCGCAAACGTGAGTCCGGGCGCGCGAGCGCCGTCGAATGAGGAGGCCGCATGGCCAGCGGGATAGTCGGAGCGATGGAAACGTATTGCGGCGCGGTGGAACAGGGGCAGCGCCGCTGGCTGGACGCGCAGCAGGAGGCGTGCAGCTGTTGGCTGTCGTCGATCACGCCGAGCTTCGCCTTGTCGGAAGGGGAGATGGAGCGGCGGATCGATGGAGGATTGCTAGCGGGCGCCTCGATATGGCAGGCCCAGGCAGACATCCAGCGCGGATTGATGCAGGCTGCCGAAAAGCTGTGGACCGAGATGGGACGCAGCATCGCGCGACAGCTGCCCGATGACGGCGCGGCGCCGATCGCGGCGGTGCGCCAGGCGCTTGAGGTGGGCTGCGCTTCCGGCGCCGCCTTGTCCAAAGCGTCGCGGCAGGCCGGGCATTTCGCCGCCACCAATCTTTCCGCCACGCCGCTGAAGGCCGCGCGCGACGTGCGGCGGGTGTTGAGGCAGAGGAAAGCCTGAGACGATTTCACGATTTCCGAGGGCGAGCGTTCTTGTCGGCGTCAACCCAAGGAGAGTGAAAATGAAAGTTCGACTGATCTTCAGCTGCGTTTTGGCGCTGGCCTCCGCAGCTTCGCAGGCTGGCATCGTCTTCGAGAACGGCTGGGACGCGCCAGCCAACAGCAATGTCCAGGCCTATACCCGGCAGGGCGCGGAGACGTACCTGTCGGGTTACAGTGACGACTTGAAGCAGATGATAGAAAAGAGCGCCTGCAAGCTGACTGTGGTCAAGGGGTGCCACCAGCCCAATGACAGGCATTTCACGGTCAAGGGCACGGGATCGGGCAAATCCTGCAAAAGCATCTACGCGGGGTCGGGCAGCGTGCACATTCCTTGCTGATGCTCGCGCCAGAAAGAAGACGGCTCGCGGCGCGCGGGCTGTTTTTTTATCGGCGGAGAATGTCGCAAGAGGCTTGGCGGGATGTCCGTTTGCCGTATCCAATAAGGGGAAAGCATGAAAATCCATGGCGCCTGTCATTGCGGCAATATTTCCTTCGAACTAGACTGGCCCGACGGCTCGGCGATCCCCGCTCGCCGTTGCGGCTGCGGCTTCTGCCGCAAGCATGGCGGCATCTGGACCGCCTCTCCCGCCGGCAGGCTGGAGGTGACGCTGCGCGATCCGCAGCGGGTATCGCATTACCGTTTCGGCACTGGCACCGCCGACTTCCACATCTGTTCCGATTGCGGCGTCGCGCCGCTGGTCACCAGCGAGATCGGCGGCCGCTTGCGCGCCGTGGTCAGCGTCAATGCCTTTGAGACGCCTGGCCTGCCGCTGGGCGATGCCGCCGACGTGTCGTTCGATGGCGAGAGCGAAGCGGAGAGGCTGGCGCGGCGCGCCCGCAACTGGATCCCCGATGTCCGTTTCGTCTGATCGCCTTCCCCTTATCCGGCTGGAGGCCTTTTCGGCCGAGGCCTTGGCCGATCTGGCCGCCGGCAGGCTGCCGGCAAGCCTGGGCCGCCGCTGCGAGGAGGGCGCCTTGCCGCCGCCGGAAGTAGCAAGCCGGGCATTGCGCTTGCTGGCGGCAGGCGTGGCCGAGCGCTGGAGCCTGCCTTACGCGATGGTCGATGAGCGCGGAGCGATTGTCGGCGCTTGCGGTTTCAAGGGAGCGCCCTGTCTGGGGCTGGTGGAGATCGGCTACTCGGTGGCCCCGTCGCGGCGCAGGCGCGGCATTGCCGCCGCCGCCGTGCGGTTGCTGCTGGAGAAGGCTGTCATCCGCGGCGGCGCGCGCCGGGTGCTGGCGCGGATCAATCCGGATAATGCCGCGTCGTCGCGGGTGGCGGACAAACTGGGTTTCGTCCGCGGCGAGGTGGCGCTGGACGATGACGGCGAGCCGTTGGCGCACTGGTTGTGGCCGCCGTCAACTGATTTTTCCCATGATGGAGAAGCGCCATGAAGCTGATCGGCATGCTGGATTCCCCCTATGTTCGCCGCGTCGCGATTTCCCTGCAACTGCTGGGCCTTCCATTCGAGCACCAGCCCTTGTCGGTGTTCAGCGCATTCGACCATTTCCGGCAGATCAATCCGGTGGTCAAGGCTCCCACGCTGATCTGCGACGACGGCACGGCGCTGATGGATTCCACTTTGATCCTGCAGTACGCGGAGTCGATCGCGCCGGGGCGCAGCCTGCTGCCGTCCGATCCGCAACGTTTGCTGCGCAGCCTGCGGGTGACCGGACTGGCGCTGGCGGCGTGCGAGAAGAGCGTGCAGATCGTCTACGAGCGCAAGCTGCGCCCGGAAGACGCGCGCTACCAGCCCTGGCTGGAGCGGATCAGCGGCCAGCTGTTGTCCGCTTTCGGCGAGCTGGAGCGAGAGTTCGCATCCAGTCCACCAGATCTTGGCGGCGAGGCTATCGACCAGGCTGCGCTGACCACCGCCGTCGCCTGGCACTTCTGCAGGCGGATGATTCCGGACTGCGTGCCGGCCGGGGACTACCCGGCGTTGGCCGCCCTGTCCGAGCGGGCGGAGGATCTGCACGCGTTCCGGGCGGCGCCGTTTGGCGATGCCGCGTACCCGGTTCGTTTTTGATGCGCTGCGTCAAATAAAATGACAGTAATGACTATATTTGTTTTGAATATGCTTTTGGCAAATTCATTGCGCTGATAGTATTCGCATTTTGCCCGCCGGTTGCCGTGGAGTGTCTGCCGCGGCTGGCGGGCAATTTAGCGATGGAGCGCGTGATGGAAAAAATCTTGTTGCTGGCCGCATCCTGCGGTTTCGCCGCGGCGGCGCAGGCCGCCGTCGTGCCGGCGGTCAATCTGGAAAGCGCCGGCGTGATCGCCAATGGCAATACCGTCAATCTGTACCGGGTGCCCAGCCTGGACGCGGCGGGCAAGACCCATTATTCGGACGTCACCCTGACTCTGCCGGTGGACAAGAACGGCGCGATCGGCAAGCCGGCGCAGACCGTCAAGCCGTCGGCCAGCCCGCAGGGCTTGCAGTTCGTCGCCGGCAACTACGTCGGCAGCAGCGGCGCCCTGTGCTCGGTCACCACCTCCGCGTTGGTGGATGGGCGCCAGCAAAGCGCGCTCAGCTGCCGTCCGTCCGTCGGCGGCTTCTCCACCGGTTTGGCGGTCAACTGGGTGAGCGGTCCGTTGGCGGGACACCCCTATGAAGTGGATCTGACCAAGGCGGGCATTGATCAGATTGCCGGCCGCTCCGCCTATTCCTGGGGCGTGATCAACGACCGCAGCGGCGGCTGGTACTACTGCTTCACTACCGGCGACATCGTCAGCGCGGTGCAGTCCGGGCGACAGATCGCCCTCAACGTTTACGGCCGAGGCAATACGGTGAAGTGCGGCGATGTGTTCACGCTGACTGCGCCCTGATCCCGTAGCGAGCTCAAAATAAAACGCCGCCGCATTTCACAATGCGGCGGCGTTGTCGTTGGCGCTTGGGGGCGTTACTTCTGATGCGCGCCGTCGGCCACGATGCCGCGCACCTTGGCCACGTCGCCGGCTGCCACCGGACTGGCGGCATTGCCCCAGCTCTGGCGCATATAGGTGAGCACGTCGGCCACTTCCTGGTCGTTCATCTGCTGGGCGTAGCCCGGCATGCTGTATTCCCAGGCCAGGTGGCGGGTGCGGGCGTTGACGCCGCCTTCCAGCACCACGCGGATCAGCGAGGTGGCGTCGCGCGCCATCACCGCCGAGCTGCCGGCCAGCGCCGGCACCACCTTGTCATGCCCCTGGCCGTTGGCCTGGTGGCAGGTGGCGCAGTTCTCGAAGAACAGCGTGGCGCCGGTGCGCACCGGGGCGGCGTCTGCCGCGCCCGCGCCCGGCAGGCTCTTCAGGTAGACGGCGATCGCCGACAGGTCGGCGGTGTTGATGTGCTGGCTGCTGTAGTGTACCACTTCCGCCATCGGGCCGAAGGCCGCGGTGTAGCGGTTGCGGCCGGTTTGCAGGTATTGCACCAGATCGTCGGCCGACCAGCCGCCCAGGCCTTCGCGCGCGTTGCCGGTCAGGTTGCCGGCGTACCAGCCGGCCAGCTGCGCGCCGGTCAGGTAGCCGGGCTTCTTCTCGTTCAGCGCCACTTCCTGGAAGGCGACGCCGCGCGGGGTGTGGCAGGTGCCGCAGTGGGCCATGCCCTGCACCAGGTAGGCGCCGCGGTTCCACTCGGCGTTCTTGCCGGCGTCAGGCTGGTAGCGGCCGTCGTCGTGGAACATCCAGCGCCACAGCGTCAGCGGCCAGCGCATCGACAGCGGCCAGGGAATGTCGCTGTCGCGGTTGGCCTGCTTCACCGGCGCTACGCCATGCATGAAGTAGGCGTACAGGTCGCGCATGTCGTCGTCGTTGATGCGGGCGAACGAGGTGTAGGGCATGGCCGGATACAGCGAATGGCCTTCCTTGGCCACGCCGCGGCGCAGCGCGCGGGCGAAGTCCTCGTAGCTGTAGTCGCCGATGCCGGTTTCCTTGTCCGGCGTGATGTTGGTGGAGTAGATCTTGCCCACCGGGGTGTCCATCGGCAGCCCGCCGGCGTTTTCCTTGCCGCCGGGCGCGCTGTGGCAGGCGATGCAGTCCGACACGCGGGCGAGGTAGGCGCCGCGGCGCACGCCGTCGGTGTCGACATGCGCCAGCGCGGCGCTTGCCGCACAGGCCAGCAGGGCCGCGAGACTCAGGGTTTTCATCAGTTTCATCACGGTGTTCCTGTTAGCTCAGCTCGTTGACGGCGCGCCATGCCTGGTCGATGGCGGCGTGGGTGTACGGGTTCCAGTCGGAGTCGGAGTTGGCGATCGCCACCTTGCCGGCCGGGCGGCGGGCGGTGGCGATGATGCGCTTGGACTCTTCTTCGTCGTCGTACATCGAGTTGAGGAAGTAGGAATAGCCGTGCGACCAGCGGTTGACGGTGATGGCCGCGATGTCGCGGTTGTGGTCGAAGCCGACGGGGCCGAGGATGCGCTGCAGCTGGCTGCGGATCATGTTCTCGTGCTCGGAGAACGGCATAGCCAGCAGCTTGGCGCGGCCCATCTTCCACTGGGTGCGCGGGTCCAGATTGGAGCCGGCGATGGTGGGCACGTAGACCATGTGCAGGCACATCGGCTCCGACGGCTTGCGCGGATGCTGGTAGCCGCCGATGTCCACCGGATAATCCATCTTGATGCGGCTGTACGGCATCGACGGGCAGTACAGCTCGTGCACGCCCAGCTTCATGAAGCTGTCCCAGTTCTTCAGCACCACCTTGGTGTAGACCAGCGGGGCCTTGACGTTCATCGCCAGCGCCTGTTTCTGGTCGTTTTCCAGCTCCGGCATGATGTGCGGGATCATCATGTTGTAACAGGCCATCACCACGTGGCGGCCCTGCACGCGGTGCAGCCTGCCGCCCTTGTCCAGATAGCCGACGTCCACCGGGCCCTTGGCGTTTTCCACGCGCACCACGGTGCTGTTCAGCCGCAGCCGCACCGGATTTTCCGGCAGGTCGAGCTTGCTGTAGTCGAAGCGGGCCAGCACGATGTCGTTCATGTCCTTGCCCGGCGCCACTTGCGGGATCATCTTGCGCACCAGGAGGCGGGCGATGGACGCGTTGCCGTCCGGGAAGTGGTAGATGTACGGGTCGCGCAACTCGGCTTCCGCCTCGGCGCTGATCTTGCCCAGGCCGGCCACGCCGTGGAAGCCCGGCAGGTCCAGGTTGCGCGCGTCCAGCGCCGGCAAGCCGTCGATGCCCACCGCCTGGAAGTCGTTGCTGCGCGACTGGAAGAAGCGGATGGCGGTGGCGCTCAAACCGACGTGGCGGGACAGGTAGGTGCTGTAGCTGATCTTGGCGAGATAAGCCTCGCGCTTGTTCTTGGGCATGTCGCCCAGGTAGTCGCGGGTGCTGGTGTGCAGGGCGATCAGCGCGTCGCGGTCCTTCTTCGACATCGGGAAGTCGTTGATGAAGTCGCGGATCGGGCGCGCGTTCAGGCGCTTGGGATCGATGTCGTCCGCCACCTGCAAATAGGGGTCGCCGCCTACGGTCTTGTCGACGCCGAAGTCTTCCTTGTTGAAGAACACGCCGCGCGACAGCTTGAGGTCGGGATAGAAATTGCGGTGGAAGTGGCTGGCCAGGCCATCGATGTCGATGGTCAGTTCCTTCATCAGCGCCAGCGCTTCCTTGCTGAACACGTGCTTGGGCGACTGCAGCGATTCGGTGCCGCCGTAGCCCAGCATCAGGCGATCGCCGACCTTGAACTCGTTGCGCTTGGCGTGGCCGCCGAAGTCGTCGTGGTTGTCCAGGATCAGCACTTTGGCTTGCGGATGCTTCTTGCGGTAGTAATGCGCGGCCGCGAGGCCGCTGATGCCGCCGCCGACCACCACCAGGTCGTAATGTTCTTCCACCTTGGCGCCGCCCAGGTTGAACGCGTGGTGGGCGCGGCCCAGCTTGTGGGCGTTTTCGAAGGAGCCGTCATGGTTGCCGCGCAGCCCGGTGAGCGAAGGCGGGTAGTAGCTGGCGCTGATCTGTCGGGGTGCGGCACGGAGGATTTCCAGCGGAGTGAGCCCGGCAGCCACCGTCAGCGCAAAACCGTTGAGGAAGTCTCGTCGGGTAATGGACATGGCTTTTCCTGTGTTGTTGTTGGAATAAACCAGCAGCCTCTGCGTGCTGTCTGGCGTTCCATTATAACAAATTGTAAATATAGTTAATTTTTATGCTGCAGGAATGACGAATCGAGGCAGGGAAACGAACAGGCCCGGTTGAACCGGGCCTGGGAGGATGGGATGGGGCCGCGCGGCGGCGGGGTCAGGCCTGGACGATTCTCTTCTTCAACAGGCCCAGCGCCAATGCCGTGACCAGGGTGCCGGCGGCCAGCGCCGCCAGGTAGCTGAGCAGGTGTTCCACCGCGTTGGGGATGGGCAGCACGAACACGCCGCCGTGCGGCACCTTCAGCTGCACGCCCATGGTCATGGAGATGGCGCCGGCCAGCGCCGAGCCTGCCATCAAGGCCGGGATCACCCGGAAGGGGTCGCGCGCGGCGAAGGGGATGGCGCCTTCGCTGATGAAGGCCAGGCCCAGCACCGCGGCGGCCTTGCCGGCTTCGTGCTCGTCGGCGGTGAAGCGGTCGCGGAACAATCGGGTGGCCAGCGCCAGCCCTAGCGGCGGCGTCATGCCGGCCGCCATCACCGCGGCCATCGGCGTGTACACCTGGCTGGCGATCAGGCCGGTGGCGAAGGCGTAGGCCGCCTTGTTGACCGGGCCGCCCATGTCGAAGGCCATCATCGCGCCCAAGAGCGCGCCCAGGGCCAGCGCGCTGCTGCCCTGCATGCCCTTCAGCGCCTCGGTCAGCGCCGACAGCACGGCGGCCACCGGCTGGCCCACCACGTAGATCATCAAGAGGCCGGTCAGCAGCGAGCCCAGCACCGGCAGGATCAGCACCGGCTTAAGGCCGTCCAGATGCTGGCCCAGCTTGATCCGGCGGTTCAGCTCCCGCGTGCCGTAGCCGGCGATGAAACCGGCGACGATGCCGCCGAGAAAGCCCGATCCCAAGCTGGCGGCCAGCATGCCGCCCACCATGCCGGGGGCGATGCCGGGGCGGTCGGCGACGGAATAGGCGATGTAGCCGGCCAGTATCGGCACCATCAGCGCGAAGGCGGACTTGGCGCCGATCTGGAACAGCGACCACGCTAGCGTGCCCTTGTGCGCGTCGTCGAAGGCGTAGATGCCGCCCAGCGCGAAGGCCAGCGCGATCAGGATGCCGCCGGCGGTGACGAAGGGCAGCATGAAGGACACGCCGGTCATCAGGTGGCGATAGGGGCCGTCCTTGGCTTTTTCCTGGCTTGAGGCCTTGGCCGAGCCTGCGCCTTCCCATGGCCGCGCTTCTTCGATGGCGCGGCGGATCAACGCCTTGCCGTCGCCGATGGCGGCCTTGGTGCCGCTCTTGAACAGCCGCTTACCGGCGAAACGGTCCAGTTGCACCTGGGTGTCGGCGGCGATCACCACCAGATCGGCGGCGGCGACTTCGGCGTCGGTCAGCGCGTCCTGCGCGCCGACCGAGCCCTGGGTTTCCACCCGGATCGCGTGGCCCAGCGCCTTGGCGCCCTGGACCAGGCCCTCGGCCGCCATGAAGGTGTGGGCGATGCCGGTGGGGCAGCCGGTGATGGCGACGATGCGCAGCGCGCGTTCGTCCGCCGCCGCGCCTTCCAGCTGCGCGGCCGGATCGGCCAATACCGCGTCCAGCGTGGCGCGGCGCGCGGGCCGCTGTCCGGCGCGGCTGTCGTCGGGACAGTCCACCAGCAGGATCTGGCTGGCGGCCTGCAGGCGATCCGCGTCCAGCGCCGGCTGGCCGTCGATCTCGATGTCTATCCGCTTGCTCTGCCGCTGGGCGGCCTGGCGCAGCGCTTCGGCGGCCAGCCTGGCCTGGGTGCTGCGCTCTCCTGCGCGGATGATGGCGACGATGCTCATGTGTTTCCCCTGTTGCTAAGCGGGCGCGGCTCAGGCCGCGTCCAGGGTTTGCAGGCTGACAGCGGCGGCCAGCTCTCGTATCTGTTGTTCCGGCGGCAGGTGGGGACCGACGCGCTGCAGCTTGGCGGCGGCGAAAGCCACCGCCAGCCTCAGGCTGTCGGCCGCGTCCAGGCCCTGGCGCCGGGCGGCGGCCAGGCCGGCCACCAGCGCGTCGCCGGCGCCCACGGTGCTCAGCGGCCGCTGCGGCGGCAGACTGGCCAGCAGCGCCGCGTCGGCGTCCACCAGCAGCGCGCCTTGTTCGCCCAGCGACACCACCACCCGGCCGACGCCCATCCGCTGCAGGCCACGCGCGCAGCGGACCACGTCGTCCAGGGCTGGCAGCGGGTGGCCGGCCCATTGCGCCAGTTCCTCGCGGTTGGGCTTCACGCAGTCGGGCAGCGCTTCCGGCGGGTTGGCCAGCGCGGCGGCCAGCGGCGAGCCGCTGCTGTCCACCAGCACCCAGGCGCCTTGCCGCTTCAGCCGCGCGCACAGCCGCGCCAGCGCGTCGCGCGGCAGGCCGGGCGGCAGGCTGCCGGCCAGCACGGCCTGATCGCCGGCGCCGACATGGGCGAGGCCGGAGGCCAGCGCTTCCAGCTCGGCTTCGCCGGTTTCCGGGCCGGGGAGGTTGATGTCGGTGGTGTCGCCGGTTTCCAGATCGGCCAGCTTGATGTTGACGCGGCAGGCGCCGGCCACCCGCTGCATGCGGTCATCGATGCGCTTGGCGGCGAACAGTTGCTCGAACGGGCCGCTGTTGTCGCGGCCGAGCAGGCCGTGGACGTGGACCGGCAAGCCCCAGTCTGCCAGGCAGGAGGCGACGTTGACGCCCTTGCCGCCGGCATTGACGTGGGCGGCGCGGGCCAGATTGACCGAACCCGTCCGCAGCGCGTCCAACGTCACGGTCTGGTCCAGCGCCGGGTTGGGCGTGACGGTGTGGATGGCGCCGCTCATGCCAGGGCCTCCAGCAGCTGCCGCACTTCCTCGGCGCTGTCGCAGGCCAGCGCCTGCTCGGCCAGGTCGCGCAGCCTGGCGAGGTTGTGGCGGCGCAGCATCGCCTTCACCGCGGCGATATCGTGCGGGCTCATCGACAACTCGTCCACGCCCAGGCCGGCCAGCACGGCCGCGCCCTGCGGGTCGCCGGCGATGCCGCCGCACACGCCCACCCAGCGTTTGTGGGCAGCCGCGCCCTGCACGGTCTGGCGGATCAGCCGCAGCACGGCGGGATGCAGGCTGTCGGCCTCGGCCGCCAGCTCGGGGTGCTGGCGGTCCATCGCCAGCGCGTATTGGGTCAAGTCGTTGGTGCCGATGGAGAAGAAATCGACATAGGGCGCGAACTGGTCGGCGAGCAGCGCGGCGGCCGGCACTTCCACCATGATGCCGATCGGCACCGGCGGCGCGTCCAGTTCCTTGCGCACGCCTTCGCACAGGCCCTTGAGGCGGGTGATCTCCTTCAGCGAGCTGATCATCGGGAACATGATGGACAAGGGCTTGCCGGCCTTGGCGGCGCGATAGAGCGCGCGCAGCTGCGGCTCCAGCAGCTCGCGGCGGGACAGCAACAGCCGCGCGCCGCGCATGCCGAGGAAGGGATTGTCCTCATGCGGCAGGTTCAGGTAGGGCACCTGCTTGTCGCCGCCGATGTCCAGCGCGCGGACGATCAGCGGCCGGCCTTGCAGCGCCTGCTGCATCGCCAGATAGGTTTTCAGCTGCTCTTCCTCGTCCGGCGCGGCGTCGCGCTCCAGGAACAGGAATTCGGTGCGCATCAGGCCCACGCCCTCGGCGCCGGCGTCCAGCGCGGCGGCGGCCTGGTCCGGGCGATTGATGTTGGCGGCGATCTCGATGCGTTTGCCGTCGGCGGTCTGGCCCGGTTGCTGCCGCTCAGTCTGCTGCTTCTGCTGGTCTTCCCGCTGGCGCTGCTGCCAGGCGCGGGCGGATGCCAGATCCGCGTCGCTGGGGTTCAGGTACAGCCGGCCGGCGTCGCCGTCCAGGATGGCGGGGCTGCCGTCGGCCACATCCAGCAGCGCGGGGCCGGCGGCCACCAGCGCCGGCAGGCCCAGCGTGCGCGCCAGGATGGCGGTGTGGGCGGTGGGGCCGCCATGCGCGGTGGCCAGGCCCTTGACGCGGGTGAGGTCCAGGCTGGCGGTGTCCGACGGCGCGAGATCGGCCGCCAGCAGCAGGGTGTCGGGGCCGAACTCGGCCGGCGCATGGCCTTGCAGCGCGGGGTCCAGCTGGAACAGCACCCGGCGGCCCACGTCGCGCAGGTCGGCGGCGCGGGCGGCCAACAGCGGATTGCCCAGCGCGGAGATTTTCTCCGCCAGCCGCTCCACCGCCTGGTGCCACGACCATTCGACGCCGTGGCCGGCCACCATCAGCTGGCAGCTGAGCGTGATCAGGTCGGTGTCGTTCAAGAGTTCGGCTTGGGCGCGGAAGATGCCGGCTTCGCCGGCGCCCAGCGTCGTCTGGGTGGCGTCGGCCAGCTGCGCCAGCTGCTGGCGGGTGGCGGCCAGCGCCTCGTGTAGCCGGTCGCCGCCTTCGGCCAGGCTGACTGGCCGGTCCGGCACGTGCAGCTGGTGGCTAGCGAGAATGCGCGCGGTGCCGATGGCGACGCCGGGGCTGGCGGCGATGCCGGGCAGGGAGATCAAGGAGCCGGTGGGCTGCCAGCCGGCGGTTTTGCGCGCGCCAGCGGCGCGCTGGGCGGCGATGGCGGCGGCGGTCTGCTCAGCCAGGCTGGCCTCGCGCATCGCCTTCAGCAGCTGGCGCACGCCGTCTTCGGCTTGCGGACCGCGGGCGGAGACGGCGATCAGGTCGCCCTGGCGCAAGCCCAGCTGCAGCAAAGAGATCAGGTTCTTGGCGTCGGCGACGCGGCCGCCATGGCGCACCTGCAGTTGCGCTGGACTGCGCCGGGCGGCTTCCACCCACAGCGCGGCGGGGCGGGCGTGCAGGCCGTTGGGATAATCGAGCCGCCATTCCTCGCCGGTGTCCAGGTCCCGCGCCTCGGCGTCCGGCGGCGGGTTTTCCGGCGCTTGCTCCAGCGCGGCGATCAGGTCGGCGCTGTTCTCGGTGGAGAATAGCGGCAGCAGCCGGGCTTCGTCCTGCAGCAGCCGGGTCAGCTGGCGCAGCATCACCAGATGGTCGTCGGAACGCGCGGCGATCGCGCACAGCAGGTGGGTGCGCTGGCCGGGGTTCCATTCCAGCCCGGCTGGAATCTGCAGGATGGCGACGCCGGTGCGCAGCACCATCGCCCGGTCTTCCACCATGCCGTGGGGGATGGCGATGCCGTTGCCCAGGTAGGTGTTGGCCACCGCCTCGCGGCGCAGCAGGCTGTCTATGTAGTCGGGCGCGATGCAGCCGGCGTCGGCCAGCATGCGGCCGGCCTCGCGGATGGCGGCTTCCTTGCTGGCGGGCTGGCAGCCCAGGCGTATCAGTTGCGGGGTGAGCAGGGCGTCGGACACGGCATACCTCGTTTTTGGGCTCGATATGACTGGCATTGAAAACGATTACATTTTTGCTGTCAATCAGACAGAACTGGTTAAAATCAAACTTGTGGCTCAATTCAGAAAAATGTGGCGATTCCGCGCTTGCCAGCGCGGCATGCGCGGGCGCAACATCGCTTCCGTCAATTGAAAACGATTTCCATAACATGACTACCAGCATCAAGGACGTCGCGCTGCTGGCCGGCGTATCGGTGGCCACCGTGTCGCGCGTGCTGGGCAACGGCCCGGTCAGCGCCGCGCTGCGCGCCAAAGTGGAGGCCGCCGTCGCCCAGAGCGGCTACCGGCCCAACCTGTCGGCGCGCCGGCTGCGCTCGCAGACCTCGCGCACCATAGGCCTGATCGTGTCCGACATCCGCAATCCTTTTTTCACCTCGGTGAGCCGGGCGGTGGAGGATGTCGCCTACCAGGCCGGCATGCGGGTGATCCTGTGCAACACCGACGAGAATCCGGACAAGGAGGCGATGTACCTCCGGCTGATGCAGGAGGAACGGGTGAGCGGGGTGATCTTCGCCGCCACCCGCGCCACCGCCGATTCGCTGGATGTCGCCGGCCTGGGTTTCCCTGTGGTGATGATAGACCGCGCGGGCCCGGCCGCCCGCTGCGACGCGGTGCTGCTGGACAACCGGACAGCGGCGTCCCAATTGGTCGAACATTTGCTGGGCCGCGGCTATCGCCGCATCGGCGGCTTGTTCGGCAATACCAGCAGCACCGGAGCCGAGCGTCACGCGGGTTTCGCCGAGGCGATGGAAAGGGCGGGACTGCCTGCGGCGGCGCGTTTCGTCGCGCCCAGCGCCGAAGCGGCGCAGGCCGAAGCGGCGAAGTGGCTGCGGGAGGCGGGCGCGCCGGAGGCGCTGATCGCCAGCAATGGCCTGCTGTTGCTGGGCGTGGTCAAGGCGGTGCGGGAAGCCGGCGTCGCCGTGCCGGGCCGGCTGGCGCTGGCCGGCTTCGACAACGACAGCTGGACCGAGCTGGCCGATCCCGGCATGACGGTGATCGAGCAGCCGGTCGACGAGATCGGCCGCGCGGCGATGGAAATGTTGCTGGAGCGGCTTGAGCGGCCGGAGCGGCCGCTGCGCAAGGTGGTGCTGGCGGGGCGGCTGGTGGAGCGCGGTTCCAGCCGGGCCCGCGGCTGAGGCGCGCCGCGTTCAGCGCATCGGGCCGGTCAGCCGGGTGACGGTGTCGTCCTTGACGATGAAGTGGTGCCACGCGGCGGCGGCGGCGTGCAGGATGCTCAGCCACAGCAAGACATTGCCCAGCAGTTCATGCAGCTCCTTCAGGCTCTTGCCCAGTTCCGGGCTGTTGGGCATGAAGGAGGGCAGGCCGAGGCCGAACAGGGCCACTTCGCCGCCCTTGGCCTGGATGAAGGCGATGCCCAGGATGGGCAGCGCCAGCATCAGCGCGTACAGCGCCCAGTGCCCGGCATGGGCCAGCAGCTTCATCAGCGAGCTGGGCGCTGGCTCAATGCTGGGCGGCGGGTTGCCCAGCCTCCAGGCCAGCCGGGGCAGCACCAGCAGCAGGACGATCAGCCCGGCCTGGACATGGGCGTAGCCCAGGCCGTTGCGGACCGGGTCTCCCTTGGGGAAGTTGCCTTTCAGCTCGATGAAGACCAGCGCGGCGATCACCGCCAGCGCGCACAGCCAGTGCAGGCCGCGGGCGATTTTGCCGTAACTGTGGGGAGTATTGCGCAACATGTCGGCTCCTGTTGTTTTGATTCGAACATGTTGCAAGCTTAGTCGGTCAATCTTAAGCCGGTCTTAATCCATTTCAATGAGAGGGGCAATGGGCCGGCATGGCGCGCTCTGGTGTTTGCGCGTCCGCTGCGAAAGCGCCGCGGATCACGCCCAGCTTGTCCGCCGGCTGCCAGCCTTCCGGCTTCAGCACCTTGCCGTCGGCGCGGCGCAGCACCTGGCCGTCCACGCATTTGCGCAGATTGGCGTCGTGTATCGCTTCGCACATCGCTTCCAGCGGCAGGCCCTGCGACAGCAAGAGGCCGCATACCACATTGAGCACGTCCACTGCTTCGGCGGTCAGCTCGGCGCGGCTTTGCAGCTGTTGTTCGGGTGATTGCGCGGGCAGCGCGCGGTAGTCGTCCAGCGCCTGCCGGAGCTCGTCCAGCTCTTCGTCCAGCATGGTCTGCCACATCGCCAGCTGCTCGGGCTGGTATTCGGGATGGGAGGGGGAGGGGATGTCGAAGCGCCGCATGAAATCGCGGCGCATCCGGAACAGGTCGCTCATCGATAGACTCCTTTTTGATGCATATATTGTGGAGTCTATCGATTAAATCATCAATATATTGTGATTATTGCGCCTGCAGCGCGGCCAGCGCCTGGAAGTAGTCGGGGAAGGTCTTGGCCACGCAGTTGGGGTCGTTGATGATGACCGGCGCGCCCAGCAGCGAAACCAGCGAGAAACACATCGCCATCCGGTGGTCGTCGTAGGTGTCGATCTCGGCGTTTGGCGTCAGCGCGGCCGGCGGGGTGACGCGGATGTAGTCCGGGCCTTCCTCCACCGTCGCGCCCACTTTGCGCAGCTCGGTCGCCATCGCCGACAGGCGATCGGTTTCCTTCACTCGCCAGCTGGCGATGTTGCGTAGCGTGGTGGTGCCGTCGGCGGCCAGCGCGGCCACGGCCAGCGTCATCGCCGCGTCCGGGATATGGTTGCAGTCCAAATCGATAGCCTTGAGCTTGCCCTCGGCGCGGGCCTCGATCCAGTTGTCGCCGCGGCGCACCGTCGCGCCCATCAATTCCAGTGCCTCGGCGAAGCGCACGTCGCCCTGGATACTGGCCTCGCCCACGCCCTCCACTCGCACCGGTCCGCCGGCCAGCGCGCCGGCCGCCAGGAAGTAGGATGCGCTGGAGGCGTCGCCTTCGACGTAAATCTCTCCCGGCGAGATGTAGTGCTGGCCGCCCGGGATGATGAAGCGCTGCCAGCCGTCGCGCTCGACGCGCACGCCGAAGCGCGCCATCAGGTTGAGCGTGATTTCGATGTAGGGCTTGGAGATCAGCTCGCCCACCACCTCGATCTCGGCCTGGGCGCCGGTCAGCGGCAGCGCCATCAGGAGCGCGGTGAGGAACTGGCTGGAAACGTTGCCCTTCACCTGGATGGGATGGGCGCAGCGCACGTCGGCCGGCGAGATGGCCAGCGGCGGGAAGCCCGGCTGGCCCAAGTAGGCGATGCTGGCGCCGGCGGCGTTCAGCGCGTCGACGAGATCGCCGATCGGCCGTTCGTGCATGCGCGGCACGCCAGACAGCTGGTAGCTGCCGCCCATCAGCGCCAGCGCCGCGGTCAGCGGGCGGAAGGCGGTGCCGGCGTTGCCGAGGAACAGCTCGGCGTTTTTCACCGGGAAGGGGCCGCCGCAGCCGTGGACGCGGAAATCGCGGCTGTCGCCTTGTTGCTCTATCTTCACGCCCAGCAGCTTCAGCGCGCTCAGCATGTGGCGGATGTCGTCGGAATCCAGCAGGTCGCGGACCATGGTGCTGCCGCCTGACAGCGCGGCCAGCAGCAGCGTGCGGTTGGAGATGCTCTTGGAGCCGGGCAGTTTGATGGAGCCGCCGAGGCGGACGCAGGGAGAGAGGTGCAGTTGTTCCATTGAGTGTCGCGCTTGTGTTTTCGGAATGGCGTTGCTTGATGCGTAAGGGACACTGTACCCGCCGCGCACGGCTGCGCGCAAATGGTGCGGCACCACACCATGCCACACCACTTGGGTTACAATGCGCGGTTTGGCCGGCCGGCGGCTGCCGCGACGCGCGGCGGTATCGGCAGGGCCTTGGCAGAATGCAACAGGATCAGATTCCGATGACAGTTCCGGTGATTACCATCGACGGCCCGTCCGCTTCCGGCAAGGGCACGGTGGCGGCCCAGGTCGCCGCGCGCCTCGCCTTCCATTATCTCGACTCGGGTTCGCTGTACCGGCTGCTGGCGCTCCACGCGCGCCGCCGCGGCATCGCCTGGGACGACGAGCCGGCGCTCGCCGAGGCCGCCGCCGGCTTGCCGGTGGAGTTTTCCGACGGCGCGGTGTGGCTGGAAGGCAACGACGCCAGTCAGGACATCCGAGCCGAGGAAATCGGCATCGGCGCCTCCAAGGTGGGCGCGCTGCCGGCGGTGCGCGCCGCGCTATTGCAGCGCCAGCGGGATTTTCGCGAATCGCCGGGCCTGGTGACGGATGGCCGCGACATGGGTTCGGTGGTGTTTCCGGACGCCATGTTGAAGATATTTCTGACCGCCAGCGCGGAGGAAAGGGCGAGTCGCCGTCATAAGCAGTTGATCGGCAAGGGGGAATCTGCTAACCTCGCCCAGATTATGCAGGACATTATCGATCGAGACGCGCGAGACGCGGCCCGGCCGGTAGCGCCGCTGCGCCAGGAGCCGGACGCCTTTTTGCTCGATACCACGGAGCTGACCATAGACCAGGCGGTCGACAAGGTCCTCGTGTGGTTTGAGGAAAAACAGGTTTCCGGCCATTGATTTTTTGTATGGTCGTTTTTGCTGCTTTGCGGAAACGACCTTGTTCCAACCCTAACCCCGCAAGCCGCAAGGCCTGCAACCGAGAGTACGCTTGATGACTACCCTCTCCATGGAAAACTTCGCTCAACTGTTCGAGGAAAGCCTCACCCTGCACGATATGCGCGTGGGCGAAGTGATCACTGCTGAAGTCGTGGCAGTTGATTCCAACTTTGTAACCGTGAACGCAGGCCTCAAGTCCGAGTCCCTGATTCCGGCTGAAGAATTCAAGAACGACCAAGGCGTCGTTGAAGTTGCCATCGGCGACTTCGTTACCGTGGCTATCGACGCGCTGGAAAACGGCTTCGGCGAAACCAAGCTGTCCCGCGAAAAAGCCAAGCGCATGGCCGCTTGGGTTGAGCTGGAAGAAGCTCTGGAAGCCGGCACCATCCTGTCCGGCATGATCAGCGGCAAGGTGAAGGGCGGCCTGACCGTCATGGTCAACGGCATCCGCGCCTTCCTGCCGGGTTCCCTGGTCGACGTGCGTCCGGTGAAAGACACCACCCCGTACGAAAACAAGCAGATCGAGTTCAAGGTTATCAAGCTGGATCGCAAGCGCAACAACGTCGTGGTTTCCCGCCGCTCCGTGCTGGAAGAGACCCTGGGCGAAGAGCGCAAGGCTCTGCTGGAAACCCTGAAAGAGGGCGCAGTCATCAAGGGTATCGTCAAGAACATCACCGACTACGGTGCGTTCGTTGACCTGGGCGGCATCGATGGCCTGCTGCACATCACCGACCTGGCATGGCGCCGCGTGAAGCACCCGTCCGAAGTTCTGGCCGTGGGCGACGAAGTGGAAGCCAAGGTACTGAAGTTCGACCAAGAGAAGAACCGCGTATCCCTGGGTCTGAAGCAACTGGGCGAAGATCCGTGGGTGGGCCTGTCCCGCCGCTACCCGTCCGGCACCCGTCTGTTCGGCAAGGTGACCAACCTGACCGACTACGGCGCGTTCGTGGAAATCGAACAAGGCATCGAAGGCCTGGTGCACGTGTCCGAAATGGACTGGACCAACAAGAACGTACACCCGTCCAAGGTGGTTCAAGTTGGCGACGAAGTGGAAGTCATGATCCTGGAAATCGACGAAGACCGTCGTCGTATCTCCCTGGGCATGAAGCAGTGTCTGGCCAACCCGTGGAACGAGTTTGCCGACAACTTCCACAAGGGCGACAAGCTGAAGGGCGCGATCAAGTCCATCACCGACTTCGGCGTGTTCGTTGGCCTGCCGGGCGGCATCGACGGCCTGGTTCACCTGTCCGACCTGTCCTGGAACGAAGCTGGCGAAGAAGCCGTGCGCAAGTTCAAGAAGGGCGACGAGGTTGATGCCGTGGTTCTGTCCATCGACGTGGAAAAAGAACGCATCTCCCTGGGCATCAAGCAGCTGGAAGGCGATCCGTTCAACAACTTCGTTGCGATGAACGACAAGGGCGCCCTGGTCAAGGGTACCGTGAAGTCCGTTGACGCCAAGGGCGCGGTTATCGCTCTGGACACCGACGTTGAAGGCTACCTGCGCGCTTCCGAACTGTCCCGCGACCGCGTGGAAGACGCTCGCTCCGTCCTGAAGGATGGCGATGCCGTCGAGGCCGTGATCGTTGCCGTGGACCGCAAGTCCCGCAACATCAGCCTGTCCATCAAGGCTAAGGACGCTCAGGAAGAGAATGCCGCGATGAAGAACCTGTCGACCGTTGACAGCGCTTCCGCCGGCACCACCAACCTGGGTGCCCTGCTGAAGGCCAAACTGTCCGGTTCCAACGAGTAATAGCGTCATGACCAAGTCTGAGCTGATCGCGAGGCTGTCTGAACGACTGGCCGAGCGCAATTCTCAGTTGGTCTACAAAGATGCTGAGTTGGCCGTCAAGACCATTCTGGACGCGATGGCCAACAACCTGGCGCAGGGAAGCCGCATCGAGATTCGCGGGTTCGGTAGCTTCGATCTGAACTACCGTCCGCCGCGGGTCGGCCGCAACCCGAAGTCGGGCACCAGCGTCTCGGTTCCTGAGAAATACGTGCCTCATTTCAAGGCCGGCAAGGAACTGCGCGAGCGCGTGGACTTGTCCCTTGTGGAACAGACCCAGGCCTGATCGCAGTTTTATCGGTCTACATGCTAAAAAGCGCCGCATATGCGGCGCTTTTTTCGTATCCGCGCCGCTTGAGCGGCTTGGGTTGCGGCGGGCTATCGTTTAGAATTGCACTCCGGCAAACTCATTGAGCGATCCCATGCGATATTTGTTGCGCATCGTCGAACTGGCCCTGTTGCTGCTGCTGGTCGCCGTCACCGTGCAGAACAGCCACTCAGTCGAATTCAAACTGTTCTTCGGCCAATCGTGGTCGGCTCCGTTCATCGTGTTCCTGCTGCTGTTCTTCGTCGTCGGCGCCGTCGTCGGCCTGCTGGCCACCTTCAGTTTCTACCTGAAAACCCGCCGCGAGCTGTCGCAGTTGAAAAAAGAACTGCGCAATCGGCCTCCCGTCGGCAAGGTGGTCAACGATCCCAGCGACGCCATCGCCGATTGAGCTTGTCTTCACGGGGCATGGCCTTGACCCCGTTCTATCATCCCGAAAGGATTGCTGTTGGAACTCGATTTGTGGTGGCTGCTGCTGTTTCCAGCCTTTTTCGGCCTGGGCTGGTTCGCGGCCCGGGTGGACATGCGCACCGTGCTGAAACAGGCGAAGTCGGTGCCGATTTCCTATTTCCGCGGCCTGGACGCGCTGGTGGAAGACAAGACCGACGTCGCGGCCCAGGCTCTGGCCGAAGTGGCGCGCCAGCAGGGTTCGGCGCTTGAGTTGCAGCACATCCTCGGCAAGCTGTACCGCAAGCGCGGCGAGAATGACCGCGCGATCCGCCTGCATCAACAGATGCTGGATTCTTCCGACCTGCCGGGCGAGCAGCGCGACCTGGTGCGCAACGAGCTGGCGCAGGACTTCCGCAAGGCCGGCCTGGTGGATCGGGCCGAGGAGATCCTGCTCAAGCTCCTGAACGGCAATATGGCGCTGGCGGCTCGGCGCCAGCTGCTGGACATCTATCAGCAGGACCGCGACTGGAAGAAGGCGATCGAGACCGCGCGCGAGCTGCGCAGCGACGCGCACTCGTTCCAGCATGAAGTCGCGCAGTTCTACTGCGAGTTGGCGCAGGGCGAGCTGTACAAGTCCGATCACAGCCAGGCCAGGCAATACGTGGCGGAGGCGCTGGCGGCCAACCGCAAATGCGTGCGCGCCAGCCTGATCCTCGGCGATATCGAGTTCGCCGAAGGCAATCTGGAGGCGGCCATCGCCGCCTGGCAGAACATAGAGAAACAGAACTACGAATATCTGGCGATGGCGGCCGAGCGCCTGTTCGACGCTTACGAAAAGCTGGGGCGTCCGCAGGAGGGCATCGCGTTGCTGCGCGGTTATCAGCGCACCTTCCCGCAATTGGAACTGACCGATCTCTTGTACCAGAAGATCGCCACCTATGATGGCGAGGCCAAGGCGCTGGACGGCGTGCGCGAAGCGGTGCATGCCCGCCCCAGCCTGGCCGGCGTGTACCGGATGATAGAAGCGCAGATGGACGAGCTGTCGCCGGAGGGGCGGATGGACGCGGAGGTGGCGCGCGCGCTGATCCTCAAGCACTCCCAGCGCCTCAGCGTGCATCGCTGCAAGTGCTGCAACTTCCGTTCGCGGGCCTTCTTCTGGCACTGTCCTGCCTGCGGCGAGTGGGAAAGCTTCACCGCCAACCGTTCGGAAAACTGAATCACTCGGCGCGCGGCCGCTTGAACGGCGCGCGCCGCGGCAATATAGAATGATGGAGCATCGATGAATCCCCTGATCGCACAAAGCGAAAGCCGGACGACATCCCCGGTGGTGGTGGCGCTGGACTTCGCCGACGCGGATAGCGCATTGGCTTTCGCCAGCCGCCTGGATCCGGCGGAGTGCCGGCTGAAGGTGGGCAAGGAGCTGTTCACCTCCAGCGGCCGCCATCTGGTCGAATCGCTGGCCGCGCGCGGTTTCCAGGTTTTCCTGGACATGAAATTCCACGACATTCCCAATACTGTCGCCCATGCCTGCAAGGCCGCGGCCGAGTCCGGCGTGTGGATGGTCAACGTCCACGCCTCCGGCGGCCGCCGGATGATGGAGGCCGCGCGCGACGCGCTGGCCGTTTACAGCCAGCGTCCGCTGCTGATCGCGGTGACGGTGCTCACCAGCATGGAAGCGTCGGATCTGGCCGAGGTCGGCATCGATGTCCCGCCGCAGCAGCACGTGCTGCGCCTGGCCACGCTGACCCGCGATTGCGGCCTGGACGGCGTGGTGTGCTCGGCGCAGGAGGCATCCATGCTGAAGCAGGCCCTGGGCAGTGATTTCAAGCTGGTGACGCCGGGCATCCGCCTGGCCGACAGCGCCGGCGACGACCAGCGCCGCGTGATGACGCCGACCGCCGCCTTGGCCGCCGGCTCTGACTATCTGGTGATCGGCCGCCCGATCACCCGCGCCGCCGACCCGCTGGCCGCGCTGCGCGCCATCAATCAAGACATTTCCGCATTCCTGGGTAAACAATCATGAAAATCACGGTAATTGGCTCGGGCTATGTCGGCCTGGTGACCGGCACCTGCCTGGCCGAGACCGGCTACCACGTCTGCTGCCTGGACGTGGACCCCCGCAAGATCGAAATTTTGCAAAACGGCGGCATTCCCATTTTCGAGCCTGGTTTGGAAGACATGGTGAAGCGCAATGTGGCCGCCGGCCGCCTGCACTTCACCACCGACGTGGCCGCCTCGGTCGCTTTCGGCGAAGTGCAGTTCATCGCTGTCGGCACGCCGCCGGATGAGGATGGCTCGGCCGACTTGCAGTACGTGCTGGCCGCCGCGCGCAATATCGCCCGCCACATGACCGGTTACCGCGTGGTGGTGGACAAGTCCACTGTGCCGGTGGGTACCGCGGACAAGGTGCGCGCCGCCATCGCCGACGAGCTGGCGCAGCGCGGCGCCGACCTGCCGTTCAGCGTGGTGTCCAATCCGGAGTTCCTGAAGGAAGGCGCGGCGATCGAGGACTTCATGCGGCCCGACCGCGTGGTGATCGGCGCGGACGACGACCGCGCGGCCGAAATCATGCGCCGCCTGTACAAGCCGTTCCAGCGCAGCCACGAGCGCGTGCTGCTGATGGACGTGCGCTCGGCCGAGCTGACCAAGTACGCGGCCAACGCGATGCTGGCCACCCGCATTTCGTTCATGAACGAGCTGGCCAATCTGGCCGAGACCATGGGCGCCGACATCGAGCAGGTGCGCCAGGGCATGGGCTCCGATCCGCGCATCGGCTACCACTTCCTGTACCCGGGCGTCGGCTATGGCGGTTCCTGCTTCCCCAAGGACGTCAAGGCGCTGGTGCAGACCGCCAAGGAAAACGGCCACACGCTGCGTGTGCTGACCGCGGTGGAAGAGGCCAACGACGCGCAGAAGCTGCGCCTGGTCGAGAAAGTGGTGTCCCGGTTCGGCGAGGATCTGTCCGGCCGCCGCCTCGCATTGTGGGGCCTGGCGTTCAAGCCCAATACCGATGACATGCGCGAGGCGCCCAGCCGCGTGATAATCGAGGAGCTGACCCGCCGCGGCGCCGAAATCGTCGCCTTTGATCCGGTGGCGGCGCACGAGGCGCAACGGGTGATGTCCGGCGTCAACGGCGTGGCGTTCGCCGACGACATGATGCAGGCGCTGCAAGGCGCGGACGCGCTGCTGATCGTGACCGAGTGGAAGATGTTCCGCGCGCCGGACTTCGAGGCGATCCGCAGCAGCCTGAAGCAGCCGCTGATTTTCGATGGCCGCAATATGTACGACCCGGCCTGGCTGCGCGAGCAGGGCTTCGATTACCACGCCATCGGCCGCTGAGGTAAGCCATGAGTCTGATGCAAACCCTGGGACTGAAGCCCGCCGCGCTGGCTTCTTCCCTGGCGAAGGCCAAGGTGCTGGTGGTCGGCGATGTGATGCTGGACCGCTACTGGTTCGGCGACGTGTCGCGCATTTCGCCCGAGGCGCCGGTGCCGGTGGCCAAGATTGGCCGCAGCGAGGAGCGGGCCGGCGGCGCCGCCAACGTGGCGCGCAATATCGCCGGCCTGGGCGGCAAGGCCACCATTTTGTCGGTGGTCGGCGACGACGAGGCGGCGGACGCGCTGGAGAGGCTGTTGAAGGCGGACGGCATCGTCACTTCGTTCAAGCGCGATTCCAACATCGCCACCACGGTGAAGCTGAGAGTGGTGGCGCGTCAGCAGCAGCTGATCCGGCTGGACTTCGAAGACGCGCCCAGCCATGAAATCCTGGCCGGCAAGCTGGAAGAGTTCGCCGACATCGTCGCCGCGCACGACGTGGTGATCCTGTCCGACTACGGCAAGGGCGGCCTGACCCATGTGGCCGAGATGATTCAACTGGCCCGCGCCGCCGGCAAGCCGGTGCTGATCGACCCCAAGGGCGACGATTACAGCAAATACGCCGGCGCCACGCTGTTGACGCCCAATCGCAGCGAGTTTCGCCAGGTGGCCGGCGGCTGGAAGGACGAGGCCAGCCTGACCGCCAAGGCGCAGGCGTTGCGCGCCGAACTGAATCTGGACGCGTTGCTGGTGACGCGCAGCGAAGAGGGCATGACGCTGTTCCGCGCCGACGGCGCGCTGCATCAGCCGACCTTCGCGCGCGAGGTTTATGACGTGTCCGGCGCCGGCGATACCGTGATCGGCACGCTGGGCTTGGCGCTGGCCGCAGGCCAGCCGTTGCCGGTGGCGATGAACCTGGCCAACGCCGCCGCCGGGGTGGTGGTGGGCAAGCTGGGAACCGCCGTGTGTTCGCAACAGGAACTGTTTGCCTTGTAAGCCGGCGCGCCGGCAGGAGACGCGATGACGAAGCTGACCGCGCAACAAGTTGAAGAGGTGCTGGCCTTCTGGTTCGACGCCAGCGACGACGAGGCCTTGAGCCGGCCCCGCGAGGCCTGGTTCCGCCGCGACGACGCGTTCGACGCCGAAATCGGCCGTCGTTTCCTGCCTTTGTGGCAGGCGCTGGCGGCCGGCGGGCTGGCCATCGACGCCGGCGACGCCCGCGCGGCGCTGGCCTGGCTGATCGTGGCCGACCAATTCCCTCGCAATCTGTTCCGCGGAGAGGCTAAAGCGTTCTCCAGCGACGAGAAGGCGAGAGAGGGCGCCCGGTCGGCCGTCGGCCAGGGGCTGGAGCAGACGCTGCCGCCGGTGGCGCGGGTTTTCTTCTACCTGCCGTTCGAGCACAGCGAGGACATGGCGGACCAGAGGCGGTCGCTCGAGTTGTTCGCCGCGCTGGACGCGGCCTTGCCTGGCTCCAATTATCTGGATTTCGCGCAGCGGCATGAGCGGGTAGTCGCCGAATTCGGCCGTTTTCCGCATCGCAACGCGGCGCTGGGCAGAACCAGCACGCAGGCCGAACAGTCCTACCTGGCGCAGCCGGGCGCGGGCTTCTGAATTTCATCCGGACCCGAGGGTCCGCAGCAGAACTAAGGATCGACATATGACTATCGTCGTCACCGGAGCCGCAGGCTTCATCGGTTCCAACCTGGTCAAGGGTTTGAACCAGCGCGGCATCACCGACATCATCGCCGTAGACAACCTCAGCAGCGGCGACAAATTCCACAATCTGGTCGATTGCGAGATTTCGCATTATCTCGACAAGCACGAATTCCTGCACCTGCTGCTGGATGGCGAGTACGAGGGCGAGCTGGCCGCCATCCTGCACCAGGGCGCGTGCTCCGACACGATGAACCACGACGGCAAGTACATGATGGACAACAACTACCAGTACACGCTGGCGTTGTTCGACTATTGCCAGCATGAGGAAATCCAGTTCTTGTACGCGTCCAGCGCCGCTACCTACGGCAAGGGCACCGTGTTCAAGGAAGAGCGCCAGTACGAAGGCCCGCTCAATGTCTATGGTTATTCCAAGTTTCTGTTCGACCAGGTGCTGCGCCAGCGGATGAAGGAAGGCCTGTCCGCGCAGGCGGTGGGCTTCCGCTACTTCAACGTCTACGGCCCGCGCGAGCAGCACAAGGGCCGCATGGCTTCCGTCGCCTTCCATCATTTCAACCAGTACCGCGAGCACGGCAAGGTCAAGTTGTTCGGCGGCTGGGATGGCTGGGACAACGGCATGCAGAGCCGCGACTTCGTGTCGGTGGAGGACGTGGTCAAGGTCAACCTGCATTTCCTGGACCATCCGGAGAAGAGCGGCATTTTCAACCTGGGCAGCGGCCGTTCGCAGCCGTTCAACGATGTGGCCGAAGCCACCGTCAACGCCTGCCGCCGCCACGAGGGCAAGCCGGCGCTGACGCTGGCCGAGATGATAGTCCAGGGCATCGTCGAGTACATCGATTTCCCGGACGCGCTGAAGGGCAAGTACCAGAGTTTCACCCAGGCCGATATCGCGCGGCTGCGCGAGGCGGGTTACGGCGAGGCCATGCTGTCGGTGGCCGAGGGCGTGGACCGCTACGTCGATTGGCTGATCAGCCGCCAGGGTTGATCGCCTGGGCAGTGATATCAAGCCGCGTCGTCTTTATGATGGCGCGGCTTTTGTCGTTTCAGCGTCCGGTGTTTTCCTGCTCCAGCCGCATGCGGGCCCGGGCATCGCGTTCGGCCAGCAGCATCTGGTTTTGCAGCGTGTCGGCGACAAAGTCGATATGCCGCTCCGCCGCCAGTTGCGCGTCGTCGGGCTGGCGGTCGCGTATCGCCTGCCAGATCGACAGATGCTGCTCGCGCAGCGCCTCCGCCACTTCGCCGACGGCGAACAGATTGGCGATATTGTCCTTCACATGCCGCTGCAGCATGGCCAGCAGGCTGCCGGACAGGTGGGCGAACAGCACATTGTGGGAGGCTTCGGCCACCGCCTGGTGGAACTCGACGTCAGCCTGCGCCTGCTCCGCCAGATCGCCGCCGCGGTAAGCCTGCTGCAGCCGGTCCACGCAGCGCCGCAGCCGCTCCACGTCGGCCGGCGTCGCCCGGCTGGCGGCGCAGCGCGCCACCGTGCCTTCCAGCACGCGGCGGAATTCGAGCAAGTCGCCGTGCAGCTCTTCGTGCTGGTTCAGCAACTTTTCCCAGGGATCGGAAAACGCCGTTTCCAGCCTGTCCGTCACCCAGGTGCCGCCGCCCTGGCGGCTGGACAACAAGCCGCGCGACGACAGTTGCTGGATCGCCTCGCGCAGCGATGGCCGCGACACGCCGAACTCCTCGGCCAATTGTCTTTCCGGCGGCAAGCGGTCGCCCGGTTTGAGCACGCCGTCGAGTATGCGTTTTTCCAGTTGCTGCACGATCATGTCGGACAGTTTGGGCAGGTTTACTTTGGGGTAAGCCATAATGAAATGAATCCGCGGCAAGCGGAATATTGGTCTGACCAGATGGCCCAGCATAGCAGAGCGGACAGCCGCCTGTCATGATTGGGGCCTCCGCTGCCGCGGCATATTGCCAGAAGCATGCCCCGTTCAGGCTCAAGCCTTGGCTTGCGCGTCTGGCGCGGGTGCGAGAGAAATGATCCGGGTATATCTTTTGGCCGAGGCCATTTAATTTTAGATATTTGCTATAAAGACATACTGTCTTTTGCAAGGAGTTACGCGATGTCCGACCTGCTGAAAAAAATCGACGCTCGAACCAAGCTGGCCGGCACCAATAAGCTGGAAATCCTGCTGTTTTCGCTGGGCGACGATCAGCGCACCGGCCGCAAGGAGGTATTCGGCATCAATGTGTTCAAGGTGCGCGAGGTGATGCGCACGCCGGAAATCACCACCGCGCCGGAGATGCCGGCCTCGGTGGAGGGCATGGTCAGCCTGCGCGGCGCGCTGGTGCCGGTGATCGACTTGGGGAAATACACCGGCATCGTGACGTCCAAGCGGCCGGAAATCATGATCATCACCGAGTACAACGGCCATACCCAGGGTTTCCTGGTGGAGACGGTGGATACCATATTGCGGCTGGACTGGTCGGCGATGCGGGTGCCGCCGGACATGATCACCAACCGGATGGCGGGGCTGGTCACCGCGGTCACGGAGTTGGAGAGCGGCACGCTGGTGATGATGATGGACGTGGAGAAGGTGCTGGCCGAAACCTGCCTGTCGGACGAAACCCAGAACTATATCTCCATCGAGCCGGTGAAGGAGGACAGGCACATCTTCTTCGCCGACGACAGCGCGGTGGCGCGCAAGCAGATCGAACGCACGCTGGACGCGATGCATATCCGCTATTCATCGGAAATGAACGGCATGCGCGGCTGGGAAACCCTGCAGAAGATGGCGCAGCAGGCGGAGGCGGCGGGCCAGAAGCTGAGTCAGGTGCTGCACCTGATCCTGACCGATGTGGAAATGCCGGAAATGGACGGCTACATGTTGACCAAGATGATCAAGGACGACGCGCGTTTCGCCGGCATTCCGGTGCTGATGCACTCGTCGCTGTCCGGCATGGCCAACAAGAAGCTGGGCGAGTCTGTCGGCGTGGACGCTTATGTGTCCAAGGATGAGCCGCAGAAGCTGGCCAGCAAGCTCCGGGAGATGCTGTTGCTGGAATAGCGCCCATGCGGCGCGTCGCCCGGCAGGGACGCGCCGCCCATTTCTGCCCGCCTGCGTTCCGCTCAGGGGCGCAAGACTCCGCTCCGCCCTGTACTCCCTTCCCGACGGCCTCTTGTCATATTGACGAACTCAAGCATTCACTCTAAAGTGGTTTTCATAAGAATAATTGGTCTTACCAATTTACAAAGGAAGCCATGAAGACGCCTGCCGACGTTTACCTGTTCGGCACCTGTCTGCTCGACCTGTTCCTGCCGGAAGCTGGCCTAGACGCCATCGCCCTGCTGGAAGGCTTGGGCGTGCGGGTGCATTTTCCCCAGGCCCAGAGCTGCTGTGGCCAGCCGGCCTATACCAGCGGCCATCCCAAGGAGGCGCTGGCCGTGGCGCGCGCGCAACTGGCCTGTTTCCCGGAAGACTGGCCCATCGTGGTGCCGTCCGGCTCTTGCGGCGGCATGATCCAGCATCATTGGCCGCGCCTGTTCGCCGGCGAGGCGGATGAAAGGGTTGCCTGCGCCATCGCCGCGCGGGTGGTGGAGTTTTCCGATTTCCTGCTGAATCACCTGGATTGGCGTCCGCAAGACCTGGGTGCGCCGGTCAAGGTGGCGGTGCATACCTCCTGTTCGGCGCGGCGCGAGATGAACGTGCACAAGACCAGTTGGGCGCTGGTGGATCGGTTGCAGAATGTTCAGCGCGTGGCGCATGACCATGAGTCCGAGTGCTGCGGATTTGGCGGCACTTTCTCCATCAAGCATCCGGACATCGCCGGCGCGATGGTGGAGGACAAGGCGCAGTCCTTGCAGGACAGCGGCGCGATGGAGTTCGTCACCGCCGACGGCGGCTGCCTGCTCAATATCAACGGCAAGCTCGGCCAGTGCGGCAGCGGTTTCAGGGGCCGCCATCTGGCCAGCTTTCTGCTGGCGCGCACCGGGGGCAAGCGATGAGCGCCCGCGCCTCCATCTTGCAAAAGCTGCGCGCCGCGCCCAGGCAGGAGCGCGCGCGGCCGGACCTGGCCGGCCATTTCCAGCATTTCGCGGCCAAGGACGATGAGATTGCCCGCCTGCGCCATTGGGCGGCGATGATGCGTTCGGTGAAAACCGACATTCTGTGGACGCGCGAGGCGGAGTGGGACTCAGCGCTGGCCGGTTGGCTGGCCGCGCATCCGCAAGATTCCATCCTGTTGTCCGTCACGCCGCATGGCCGACGGCTGGCGCAATGCCTTGAGGGCAGGGAGGATGCGCCGCGCATCGTCTGGTTCGAGCGCGAGGTGGATGGCTGGAAGGCGGAGCTGTTCGACATCGCCGCCGGTTTCACCGCCGCCCGCTGCGGCATCGCCGCCACCGGCACGCTGGCGCTATGGCCGGACGAGGCCGAGCCGCGCACCATGAGCCTGGTGCCTCCCTTGCACATCGCTTTGTTCGACGCCGCGGCCTTGTACCCGGATTTCTATTCGGCGATGAAGGGCGAGAACTGGTCCGCCGGCATGCCCACCAACGCCTTGCTGATCTCCGGCCCGTCCAAGACCGCCGACATCCAGCAGACATTGGCCTACGGCGCGCACGGCCCGCGCGATTTGCTGGTGCTGGCCGTGCTGCCGCCGCACATCGCCATCCATGACGTGGAAGGGGAGACGAGATGAGCGAGAGCAAGATCACCGTTTACCCGTCGCGCGCCTTCAAGGACAACGCCAGGCTGGCGCTGACCGACGACAAGCTGCGGCAAAGCCTGCGCGGATCGATGGACTTTTTGATGGCCAAGCGGCTGGCGTCGTTTCCGGACGAGGCGGAGCTGTCCGCCTTGCGCACGCTGGGCGAGGGCATACGCCAGCGCTGCCTGTCGCGGTTGCCCGATTTGCTGGAACAACTGGAAGACAAGCTCACCGCCAACGGCGTGCAAGTGCATTGGGCGGAAACGGCCGAGGAGGCCAACCGCATCATCCACGGCATCGTCGAAGCCAGGCAAGGCAAGCTGATGGTCAAGGGCAAATCGATGGTCAGCGAGGAGATCGAGCTCAACCATTACCTGGCCGAGCAGGGCGTGGAGGCGGTGGAGAGCGATATGGGCGAGTACATCGTCCAGCTGGCGGGCGAGAAACCCACCCACATCATCATGCCGGCCATCCACAAGACCAAGCAGGACATCGCCCGGCTGTTCCATGAGCAACTGCCGGACACGCCTTACACCGAGGACGTGGACGCGCTGATCCAGATCGGCCGCCGCGTGCTGCGCCGCAAGTTTCTGGACGCCGGCGTCGGCCTGTCCGGCGTCAATTTCGCCGTGGCCGAAACCGGCACGCTGTGCCTGGTGGAAAACGAGGGCAACGGCCGCATGTGCACCACGGTGCCGGACGTGCACGTCGCCATCACCGGCATCGAAAAGGTGGTGGAAAAGCTGGAAGACGTGGTGCCGCTGTACAGCTTGTTGACCCGTTCCGCCATCGGCCAGCCCATCACCACTTACTTCAACATGATCAGCGGCCCGCGCAAGCCGGGCGAGAAGGACGGCCCGCGCGAGGTGCACCTGGTGCTGCTGGACAATGGCCGCAGCCAGGCTTACGCCGACGAGCAATTACGCAAAACGCTGCAATGCATACGCTGCGGCGCCTGCATGAACCACTGTCCGGTCTACACCCGCATCGGCGGCCACGCCTACGGCACCACCTATCCGGGGCCGATAGGCGAGATCATCTCGCCGCATCTGATGGGACTGGAAAACACCCGCGACCTGCCTACCGCGTCCAGCCTGTGCGGCGCCTGCGGCGAGGTGTGCCCGGTGCGGATTCCGATTCCAGAGATGCTGATGCGGCTGCGCGAGGAGAGCCAACGCCCGGCCGGCGAGCGGGTGGCGCATCCGCTGCGCGGCCAGGGCGCGGCGGCCAGCGGCGCGGAGCGCATGGCCTGGGCCGGATGGCGGCTGGTCAACGCTTCGCCCAATCTGTACCGGATGTTCGGCTGGGCGGCGACGCGGCTGCGCAGGCATGCTCCCAAGAATCAGCTGGGCTGGACGCAAAACCACCTGCCGCTGACGCCGGCGCCCAAAACGCTGCATGAGCTGGTGCGCGAGCGCGAGGCGAGCAAGGGGAAATCCACATGACGCCCGCCCACGCCGATTTTCTGCAGGATCTGCGCCAAACGATGCCGGCGGCGCGCATTTTCACCGACCCATTGTCCACGCTGGCCTACGGCACCGACGCCAGCTTCTACCGCTTGCGGCCGCAAATCGTCGCCAGGGTGGAGAACGAGGGCGAGGTGGCGGCGCTGCTGCGGCTGGCCAGATTGCACCGCGTGGCCGTCACCTTCCGCGCCGCCGGCACCAGCCTGTCCGGCCAGGCGGTCAGCGATTCGGTGCTGGTTCTGCTGGGTGACGGCTTCAACCATGGCGAAGTGCTGGACGGCGGCGCGCGCATCCGTCTCAAGCCCGGCATGATAGGCGCGCACGCCAACGCGATGCTGGCGCCGTTCGGCCGCAAGATCGGTCCCGATCCGGCGTCGATCAACACCGCCAAGATAGGCGGCATCGCCGCCAACAACTCCAGCGGCATGTGCTGCGGCACCCGCGACAACAGCTACCACACCATGCAGGCGATCCGGCTGCTGCTGCTCGACGGCGCGGCGCTGGATACCGCCGATCCGGCCAGCGCGGCGGCCTTCCGCGAATCGCACACCGGCCTGCTCGATGGCCTGGCCCAGTTGTCGCGACAACTGGCCGGCGATCCGCAGCTGGCGGAGCGGGTGCGCCGCAAATACCGGCTGAAGAACACCACCGGCTACGGCATCAACGCCTTGCTGGATTTCGCCGATCCGCTGGAAATGCTCAGCCATTTGATGATCGGCTCCGAAGGCACGCTGGGCTTCATTTCCGAGATCACTTTCCACACCGTGGCCGAGCATCCGCACAAGGCGTCGGCGCTGGTGCTGTTCGACGATCTGGAGCGCTGCTGCCGCGCGGTATCGGCCTTGAGCGCGGCGCGCGACGCCTGCGGCGTGTCGGCGGTGGAGCTGATAGACAGTCGCAGCATCCGCGCGGTGCAGGGCAAGCCGGGATTGCCGGATTTTCTCTATCAGCCGGTGGGGCCGGGCAGCACCTGTCTGTTGATCGAGCTGCGCGCCGGCGACGAGGCGCGGCTGGGGGAGGATTCCGCCGCTATCGAGCGGCTGCTGGCCGATTACCAGCCGCAGGTGTCCAGCGGCTTCAGCCGCGACGCGCGCGAATGCGAAACCTACTGGGCCTTGCGCAAGGGCCTGTTTCCGGCAGTGGGCGCGGCGCGGCCGGTGGGCACCACGGTGGTGATCGAGGACGTGGCTTTTCCCATCCCTCAGTTGGCCGACGGCGTGGCCAGGCTGACCGCGCTGTTCGACAAGCACGGCTACGACGAGGCGCTGCTGTTCGGCCACGCGCTGGACGGCAATCTGCACTTCGTGTTCGCGCCCGGTTTCGAAAGCCCGGCTGAGGTGGACCGCTACGAGGCCTTCATGCAGGACGTCAGCGATCTGGTGGCCGGCGAGTACGACGGCTCGCTGAAGGCCGAGCATGGCACCGGCCGCAATGTGGCGCCCTTCGTGCGGCAGGAGTGGGGCGACGCCGCCTGGAACATCATGCGCCGCATCAAGGCGCTGTTCGATCCGGAAGGCCTGCTCAATCCCGGCGTGATCATCACCGACAACGACAGGCTGCACCTGGAAAACCTGAAGCCGATGCCGGCGGCGGATGATCTGGTGGACCGCTGCACCGAGTGCGGCTTCTGCGAGCCGGCCTGCCCCTCGCACGGGCTGACGCTGAGCCCGCGCCAGCGCATCGTCGCCTGGCGGCGCATCCGCCAGCTGGAGCGCGACGGCGAGGGCGCGATGGAGCTGGCGGCGCTGAAGTCCGGCTACCGCTACCGCGCCGTCGATACCTGCGCCGCCACCGGCATGTGCGCGACCCGTTGTCCGGTGGGCATCAACACCGGCCTGCTGATGAAAAAATTGCAGGGCCCGAGCCGGCGTCCCGTACTGGCCGGCTTCGCCGCGCGGCATATGGGCTGGATGACGGCGGCGGCGGGGACCGGCTTGCGGCTGGCGCATCTGGCCGGCGCGCGGCGCTTGAACGAGTGGACGCGCCGCCAGCCGGGTGAGCGCAAGGTGATTCCGCTGATCCCGGCCTGCCTGCCGCGCGCCGCCGCGCCGCTGCCCCGCTTGTCCGGCGACGGCGAGCCGGTGGTGCTGTTCGTCAGCTGCGTCAACCGCGCGCTGGCGGAGGGCGAGGGCGGCGAGTCCGTCGCCACTCACACCGTCAACCTGTTGCGCCGCGCCGGTTTCGCGCCGGTCTATCCGCCCGGCCATGAAGGCCTGTGCTGCGGCCAGCCTTTCGCCTCGGCCAACGCGGCCGGCGCTTTGGCCTTCAGCCAGGCGTCGCTGAACGAGGCTTTGCTGCAAGCGAGCGGCGATGGCCGCCGCCCGGTTTATCTCGACAACAGCCCGTGCGCGGCCCGCGTCAAGCAGGCGCAGGCCGAGGGCTTGCTGGACCCGCGCTTGCAGCTGTTCGACGCCGCCGGCTTCCTGGCGGAAAAAGTTCTGCCGCGGCTGAGCATCGCCCGGCGGCTGCCGCAACTGGCGCTGCATATTCCATGCAGCGCGACGGCGATGGGCGCGGCTGGAAGCTTGAAACAACTGGCCGCCAGTTGCTGCGACGAGCTGACTGTGCCGGACATCGCCTGCTGCGGCTTCGCCGGCGACAAGGGCTTCACCGTGCCGGAATTGAACGCCCATAGCCTGCGGCGGTTGAGGCCGGCCTTGTCGGATGCCTGCCGCCACGGCGTGTCGATGAGCCGCACCTGCCAGATCGGCCTGACCGAGCATGGTGGGATTCCCTACGCCAGCATCGAGGCGTTGCTGGATTTCTGCACCAACCCAAGCGGTCCGCCATGAAGGCCGCCTTTTCAACGCTGATGTAAACCCAAGAAACGCAAGCCAGTCCTGCCATGCCGAAACGATCCCGTTCCTCGGCAGGGGAGCGGCTGCGCCTGCGAAACCAGGAATGAGGAGAAGCTTCACATGCAAGGTATCTGGACCCAACAGTACTTTCCCGCCGGCGGCCCCGCGCTGTCGGCATTGATGGCCGCGCTGCCCATCGCTTTTTTCTTCGTCGCGCTGGCGGTGCTGCGATTGAAGGGCCATGTCGCCGGCACGCTGACGGTGCTGATCGCGCTGGCGGTGGCCATGCTGTTTTACGGCATGCCGGCGCAGATGGCGCTGGCCGCCGCCGCCTTCGGTTTCGGCTACGGGCTGTGGCCGATCGCCTGGATCATCGTCGCCGCGGTGTTCCTGTACAAGATCACGGTCAAGACCGGGCAGTTCGACATCATCCGCGCCTCGGTGCTGTCGGTGACCGAGGACCAGCGGCTGCAGATGCTGCTGGTGGGTTTTTCCTTCGGCGCCTTCTTGGAGGGCGCGGCCGGATTCGGCGCGCCGGTGGCCATCACCGCCGCGCTGTTGGTGGGCTTGGGCTTCAATCCGCTGTATGCGGCCGGGCTGTGCTTGATCGCCAACACCGCGCCGGTGGCGTTCGGCGCGATGGGGATACCGATCATCGTCGCCGGGCAGGTGACCGGGTTGGATCCGTTCCTGATCGGCGCCAAGGCCGGCCATCAGCTGCCCATCCTGTCGGTGATCGTGCCGTTCTGGCTGGTGATGATGATGGACGGCCTCAAGGGTGTGCGCCAGACCTGGCCCGCCATCCTGGTGGCCGGCGTCTCGTTCGCCGTCACCCAGTTTTTCACCTCCAACTACATCGGGCCGGAGCTGCCGGACATCACCTCGGCGCTGGTCAGCCTGATCTGCCTGACGCTGTTTCTGAAAACGTGGCAGCCCAGCGAGATCTTCACTTTCAACGGCCGCCGCGCGCCGTCCGCCCGGCAGGCGAGCGGCTTCAGCCTGGGACAGATCGCCCGCGCCTGGAGCCCTTTCCTGATTCTGACCGCGCTGGTGACGGTGTGGAGCGTCAAGCCGTTCAAGGCCTTGTTCATCAAGGGCGGCGCGCTGGAGGGCTGGATCTGGAAGCTGCACGTGCCGGGTCTGGACAAGCTGGTGCTGAAGACCGCGCCCATCGTCGCGCATGACGCGCCGTACGAGGCGCTGTACAAGTTCGACATCGTTTCCGCAGTCGGCAGCGCCATCTTCCTGTCTGCGTTGCTGTCCATGGCGCTACTGAAATTCCGCCCGGCCGACGGCTTGCGTACGCTGGGCGAGACATTGGTCGAGCTGCGGCGGCCGATATTGTCGATAGGCATGGTGCTGGCTTTCGCCTTTGTCGCCAACTATTCCGGCATGTCGAGCACGCTGGCGCTGTGCCTGGCCGGCACCGGCAAGGCATTTCCGTTCTTCTCGCCGTTCCTGGGCTGGCTGGGCGTGTTCCTGACCGGTTCCGATACCTCGTCCAACGCGCTGTTTTCCGCCTTGCAGGCGGCCACCGCGCACCAGTTGGGCGTCTCGGACGTGCTATTGGTGGCGGCCAACACCACCGGCGGCGTCACCGGCAAGATGATCTCGCCGCAGTCCATCGCCGTGGCCTGCGCGGCGGTGGGGCTGATAGGCAGGGAAGCGGATCTGTTCCGCTTCACGCTGAAACACAGTCTGATCTTCTGCAGTTTCGTCGGCCTGTTGACTTGGCTGATGGCGTATATGGGCTGACGCGGGTTCTCCGCGGCGGCAAGCGCCGCCGCGGAGCGGATTGTCCGGTTACGGATGGTTATTAGATTAGAAATAACGATTTCGCATCTGCTGATAGCCAATCGATATAATGGGGCCAGTTCTGGGAGAGGCTCTGTGTACAAACATCTGGAAGATTTCGTCGGCGGCACGCCGCTGGTGCGGCTCAAGCGCCTGCCGGGCGATAACGGCAACGTGGTGCTGCTGAAGCTGGAAGGCAATAATCCGGCGGGGTCGGTGAAAGACCGGCCGGCGCTGTCGATGATCCGCCGCGCCGAGCGGCGCGGCGACATCAAGCCGGGCGACACGCTGATCGAGCCCACCAGCGGCAACACCGGCATCGCGCTGGCGATGGCGGCGGCGATGATGGGCTACCGCATGGTGCTGATCATGCCGGAGAACTCCAGCGCCGAGCGGGTGCAGGCGATGCGCGCTTACGGCGCCGAGGTGATCCTGACGCCGGCCGCCGGTTCGATGCCGGCGGCGATCGACCTGGCGCGCAGCATGGAGGCGGCCGGCGAGGGCCGCATCCTCGACCAGTTCTCCAATCCGGACAACCCGCTGGCGCATTACGAGGGCACCGGTCCGGAAATCTGGGAAGAGACCGAAGGCAAGATCACCCATTTCGTGTCCAGCATGGGCACCACCGGCACCATCATGGGCACCGGCCGCTTCCTGAAGGAAAAGAATCCGGCCATCCGCATCGTCGGCGTCCACCCGGAGCCGGGCAGCCAGATCGCCGGCATCCGCAAATGGGAAGACCCGTACGTGCCGAAGATCTGCGACTTTTCCCGCATCGACGAGATCCTGCATGTCGGCCAGCAAGAAGCGGAAGACACCGCCCGGCTGCTGGCGCGGCGCGAGGGCATCCTGGCCGGCCCGTCTTCCGGCGGCGCGCTGGCGGTGGCCTTGCGGCTGGACGCGCAATTGAAGAACGCGGTAATCGTGTCGGTGGTGTGCGACCGCGGCGACCGCTACTTGTCCACCGGATTGTTCGATCGCGTTTGACGCTGTGTCGCCGGTTGCCGGCTTGGCAGCCGGGCCGGCGGCGATTAGCATGGCATTTTGTTCGAAAGATGCCGATATGCTGAAACTCTACGTCGATCAGGATTTCTTCAGCCCCTACGCGATGGCCGCCTTCGCCGCGCTGACCGAGAAGGGCCTGCCTTTCGAGGCGCTCACCCGCGACCTCGCCGCAGGCCAGCAGTTCGAGCCCGCCTACTGTGCGCAATCGCTGACCTCCCGCGTGCCGACCTTGGTGGACGGCGATTTCGCGCTCAGCGAATCGTCGGCCATCATCGAATACCTGGAAGACGCCTACCCCGACACCCCCCGCGTGCTGCCCGTCGATCTGAAAGCCCGCGCCCGCGCGCGCCAGCTGCAGGCCTGGCTGCGAAGCGACCTGCTGCCGCTGCGCGACGAGCGCAGCACCGAGACGGTGTTCGGCCGCAAGCCGGCTTTGCCGCTGGGCGAGGCGGCGCGCAAGGCGGCGGACAAGCTGATCGCGGTGGCCGAGGCGGTGGTGCCGGCGGATGGCGGCAACCTGTTCGGCGACTGGTGCGTGGCGGACGCGGAGCTGGCACTGCTGCTGAAGCGGCTGGCGGCGGAGGAGATGCCGCCGCGGCTGTCCGCTTACGCCGAGCGGCAGTGGCTGCGGCCATCGCTCGCGGCTTGGCGTGCCCGGCAGGCTCGCTGAGCCGGCCCCGTCCGCTCTATACTGCGGGTAAAGAAGAGCGGGGGACGGGGACGATGGGTATCGCGAAGACGGGTTCCAGGCTGTGGGCCGGCCTGCTGCTGGCCTGCTCCGGCGCGCAGGCGCATGCGGCGTCGCGCGATCTGTATTTCGTCACCCAGCTGTTTCCTCCCTTCATCACCCAGGATGCCGACGGCAGGCTGGATGGCGCGCTGGTGGCGATTCTGCGCGAGGCCTGCCGGCGTTCGTCATGGAATTGCACCGTCCAGGCCATGGTGTGGAAGCGGGCATTGCTGACGGTGAGCCAGGGCGGCGCCGACGGGCTGGTGCTGGCGCAGGACGCGCCGGAGCGGCGGGCGGTGATGGAGTTGTCCAAACCGGTGCTGGCCAGCAGCTACGGCCTCTACGTGAAAACGAACAGTCCATTGCGCTACCGCCAGCCTGGCGATCTCGCCGGCAAGACCGTGGCCGTGTACGGCCCGTCGCTGTCGCAGACCAATAGCGAGCGGCTGGTCCAGGGCGTGGCCGGCGTGAACCTTAGCGTGGAGCTGGACCCGGAGACGGTGCTGCGCAAGCTGGCGGCGGGCCGTTACGGCAATAATGCGGTGGCGTTTTCCAATGACGACGTCGCGCGTTACTGGATTAAGCGCGACGGCCTGGGCAATCTGCGCAAGCTGGCCGAGGTCAAGCAGCTGACGTATCTGTACGGCTTCACCCGCAGCCGGGTAAAGCCTGGCATGCTGGAAACATTCAATATCGCTCTGGACGGCATGTGCCGCGATGGCAGCCTGGCCAGGCTGGCCGCGCCGTCCGGCATCCGGCTGGCTACTTGCCGCTGAGCGCGGGCAAGGGCCGGCCAAAGCGGTTATCATTCAGGGATTCCCTCGCCGCCGCCGGCGGCGCCAAACGCAGCGCAGAACAAGCATAACCATGTCGCAACACGCATTCTCTCCGGACGAGAACGTCCACTGCAGCCCCAAGGGCTGGTACCAGCTGGCCAGCGAGAAGCCCGGTTTCATTCATGACGAGGCCCAGGCCGCCGCCATCGAGCAACTGGACCGCCTGTGGCACGAGCTGATGGATTTCAAGACCAAGCGCAACCGCTTCCTGGGCCGCAGCCTGAGAAGCCCGGACGTGCCGCGCGGCTTGTATTTCTGGGGCGGAGTGGGGCGCGGCAAGAGCTTCCTGATGGACGCCTTCTACGCTTGCGTGCCGTACCGCCGCAAACGCCGCATCCACTTCCACAACTTCATGGCGGAAACCCACCGCGAACTGCGCAAGTTCGCCGGCGGCAAGGACCCGCTGCTGGCCTACGCCGACGAGATCGCCAAGTCGACGCGGCTGCTGTGCTTCGACGAATTCCACGTGTCGGACATCGCCGACGCGATGATTCTGGGCCGCCTGCTGTCGGCGCTGATCGAGCGCGGCGTGGTGGTGGTGACCACCTCCAATTACGCGCCGGACGATCTCTACCCGGGCGGCCTGCAGCGGCAGAACTTCCTGCCGACGATAGAGCTGATCAAGCGCGAGATGGACGTGCTCAACGTGGACGGCGGGCATGACTACCGGCTGCGCGAGCTGACGCGGGAGCCGCTGTTCATGGTGCCGGCCGACGAGGGCAGCGAACGGAAGATGGAGCAACTGTTCCACAAAGTGGGCACTGGCGCGGAGCTGCCGCAGAAATCCATCATCGTGCTGGAACGGGAGATCGCGGTGAAGCGGATGTCGCCCGGCGTGATCTGGTTCGATTTCACCGCCTTGTGCGACGGCCCGCGCGCGCAGACCGACTACCTGGAAATCGCCAGCGAATACCACACGGTGTTCGTGTCCGGCATTCCCAGGCTCAGCGCCAAGCAGGCCTCGGTCGCCCGCCGCTTCACCTGGCTGGTGGACGTGTTCTACGACAACCGCGTCAAGCTGATCGCCTCGGCCGACGCGCCGCCGGAAGAGATCTACACCGAGGGCCTGCAGTCCGGCGAGTTCTTCCGCACCGCCAGCCGGCTGACCGAGATGCAGTCCAAGAGCTATCTGGAGCTGCCGCACCAGTCGATGGCGCAGAGCCACGACCAGCCGCCGCCGGGCGTGGCGCTGTAAGCGGGCCGGCCGCGCTCAGTTGCGCGCCGGTTGCAGGTCCAGCTCCAGGATGTGGTCGGCGACCATGATGTCGCGGGCCAGGTCCACCACGCTGATGAAGCTGCGCCGGTCGTGCGCGGACACCAGGAAGCTCCAGCTGGCGCCGTTCTGATCGGCGCGGATGCTGATGCTTTCCTCGTGCAGCTTCAGGCCCGACGGCGCCAGCCGTTCCGCCAGCCGCTCCACCGTCCAGTCGTGGTCGGCGCTCAGCTTGACGCTGACGAACAGGCTGACCCGCCGCGGCAGGATGTTCTCGATGCGGTTCACCACGGTGACGAAGACCATGCACAAGATGGTCAGCGCGATGGCTGCGCCGTAGAAACCGACGCCGATCAGGATGCCGATCACCGACGACATCCACACCGAGGCGGCCGAGGTCAGGCCGCTGATGCTCAGCCCTTCCTTCATGATCATGCCGGCGCCCAGGAAGCCGATGCCGGTCAGCACGCCTTGCGCCACGCGGGTCATGTCGCCGTGCATGATGTCGGCCGACTGTCCGCCGTACCAGTAGCCGGAGTAGCCGATGATGCTGATCGCCGCCGACGATGCCATGCACACCAGGCCGTAGGTGCGCATGCCTGCCGCGCGGCCGTTGTACCAGCGCTCATAGCCCAGCAGGCTGCCCAGGACCAGGCCGCCGAACAGGTGGGCGACGACCAGCAGGTTGACCTGCCATTTGCCAGCGTTCCAGTACAGGTCGGCCAATTGCTGCCAGCTCAAATCCATTTTCTTCCTCCGGCGCCGTCGGGCGCGCATGCGGTGTCGGTTTGCTTAAGCGGGCATCATGGCATACCGCGCGGCGCTTTCTCAATCCGGCGGGCATTTGTCGGCGCGCGGGTGCTGGGGAACATTGATATCTTTACGTGAAAATATGTAGTGAGATGACTACATTTTTGCGCTTCCCTCTTTCGTGAAGCTGTCCATCTCTGCTATAAATCGATGCTGATTACGTTTTAGCAAGAAAATCGCAATTTGTGCGTTGCAATGTAGCAAAGGTACACAAGGAGACGGCATGACTCGGGTGCTGGTAGTCGGCAGTATCAATATGGACCTGGTGGCATCCGCCAAACGGATGCCGAAACTGGGCGAAACGCTGCTGGGCGATGGCTTTGCAACCTACCCGGGCGGCAAGGGCGCCAACCAGGCCGTGGCCGCCGCCCGTCTGGGCGCGCAAGTGTCGCTGCTGGGCTGTGTCGGCGACGACGCCTTCGGCCGCGACCTGCGCGCCCATCTGGAGCGCGAGGGCGTGGATTGCGGCCGGGTGGGGGCCGTGGACGGGCCCACCGGCATCGCCGTCATCACCGTCAGCGGCGGCGACAACGCCATCCTGGTGGTGCCGGGCGCCAACCACAAGCTGACGCCGGCCCATCTGGACGCCGCGGAGCAGGCCTTCATCGACGCCGACGTGGTGCTGACCCAGCTGGAAATTCCGCTGGCGACAGTGCGCCGCGCCGCTGAATTGGCCGCCCGCCACAAGAAGCCGTTGCTGCTGAATCCCGCGCCGGCGGTGCCGCTGCCGGAAGAGCTGCTGCAGCGAGTGGCGTTGCTGACGCCCAACGAGCACGAATTCCTGACCATGCTGGCCCAGCCCGACGCCGATTGGCGCTCACTGCTAGCCGAGCGCCCCGGCAAGCTGGTGATGACCCATGGCAAGCACGGCGCCTATTTCGCGCTGGCGCGCGGCCAGCTGCGCCATCAGCCGGGCTTCGAAGTCAAGGCGGTGGACAGCACCGGCGCCGGCGACACCTTCAACGGCGCGCTGGCAGCCTTCCTGCCGCTGGGCCTGGAAGAGGCGGTGCGCCGCGCCAACGCGGCCGGCGCGCTGTCGGTCACCCGCCCCGGCGCGCAGGGCGGCATGCCCACGCTGGCGGAGCTGGAAGCCTTCCTGGAGAGCAAAGCATGAAGAAGCACGGCCATCTGAACCGCGACATCGCCCGCATCCTGGCGTCGATGGGCCATACCGACAGTTTGGTGATCGCCGACTGCGGCCTGCCGATCCCGCCCGGCGTCGAGTGCGTGGACCTGTCGCTGAAGCTGGGGCAGCCCGGCTTCATCGAAACGCTGGACAGCGTCCTGGCCGATTTCCAGTGCGAGCGCGCGGTGTTCGCCATCGAGTGCCGCCAGCACAACCCGTCGGTGCAGGACCGGGCCGAACGGATGGCGAAGGACGGCGCGGTACTGGATTTCGTCAGCCACGAGGAATTCAAGCAGCGCTGCCAGGCGGCGAGGGCGGTGATCCGCACCGGCGAATGCACGCCGTACGCCAACGTGATCCTGCACTCCGGCGTGATCTTCTGAGGAGCCGGACCATGCAAGTGACCATGCGCGGCATCAGCAAGGCTTTCGGGCCGGTCAAGGTGCTGGAAAATGTCGAGTTCACGCTGCGCGGCGGCGAGATCCACGCGCTGATGGGCGAGAACGGCGCCGGCAAGTCCACGTTGATGAAGATACTCAGCGGGGTGCACCGCGCCGACGCCGGCGAAATTCTGCTGGACGGCCGCAAGACCGAGCTGCGCGACACCGCGGCGGCGGAAGCGGCCGGCATCGCCATCATCCACCAGGAATTGAACCTGATCCCGCAGCTGTCGGTGATGGAAAACCTGTTCCTCGGCCGCGAGCCGTCGCGCTTCGGCCTGATCGACTACGGCCGCATGCGCCGCGAGGCGAAGGCGCAGCTGGCTGCGCTGGGCGTCGGCGGCATCGATCCCGACGCCGAGGCCGGCGGCCTGTCCATCGGCCAGCAGCAGATGGTGGAAATCGCCAAGGCGCTGGCGCTGAACGCCCGCGTGCTGATCATGGACGAGCCGACGGCGGCGCTGACCGAGCGCGAGATCGACACGCTGTTCGGCCTGATGGCCCAGTTGAAGGAAAGCGGCGTGGCCATCGTCTACGTTTCGCACCGGATGGAAGAGATCTTCCGCGTCTGCGACCGGATCAGCGTGCTGCGCGACGGCTGCTTCGTCGGCGAGCGCGAAATCGCCGGCACCGATTTCGACGAGGTGGTGCGGATGATGGTGGGCCGCGAGATCGGCGACCGCTATCCCAAGCGCGAAGCTGTTCCGGGCGCGGTGCGGCTGAAGGTGGAAAACCTGGCCGACGAGAACATGATCGCCGGCATCAGCTTCGAGGTGCGCGCTGGCGAGGTGCTGGGCATCGCCGGGCTGATGGGCTCGGGCCGCAGCGACATCCTGAAGACGTTGTTCGGCGCCAAGCGCCGCACCGCCGGCCGCGTCGAGCTGGACGGCGAGGAGTTGAAAGTGGCCGCGCCGGGCGACGCCATCGCCGCCGGCCTGGGCTTCGTGCCGGAAGACCGCAAGAGCAAGGGGCTGGTGCTGGGCATGTCGTTGCGCGAGAACGCGACGCTGGTGCACCTGGATCGTTACGCCCGCCTAGGCGTGGTGAGCGCCGGCGACGAGAAGCGGGCGGTGGACGGCTTGATAGAGCAACTGCGCATCCGCGCCCGCGACGCCGAGCTGGACGTCAAGTCGCTGTCCGGCGGCAACCAGCAGAAAGTGGTGTTCGCCAAATGGCTGGCGCGCCCGCCCAAGGTGCTGCTGCTGGACGAGCCGACGCGCGGCGTCGACGTCGGCGGCAAGGCCGAGATCTACCACATCGTCAACCAGCTGGCCGCCGCCGGCGCCGCCATCGTGATGGTGTCGTCCGAGCTGCCGGAAGTGCTGGCGCTGAGCAACCGCATCCTGGTGCTGCACGAGGGCCGCCAGGCCGGCATCTTCGACGCCGCCGGCTGCAGCCAGGAAACCCTGATGGCCGCCGCCGCCGGCGGAGCCGCATCCACCGAAACCAGGAAACAAGCATGACCCCGCAACAGAAAGCCAATCTGCAACGCCTAGGCCCCTTCATCGCCCTGGTGCTGGTGGCCGTCGGCCTGTCCGTGATGAGCCCGGACTTTCTCACCGTCAACAACCTGCTGAACGTGATGCGGCAGGTGTCGATCAACGCGCTGATCGCCTTCGGCATGACGCTGGTGATCCTGCTGGGCGGCATCGACCTGTCGGTGGGCTCCATCCTGGCGCTGTCCTCGGTGCTGACCGCCACGCTGCTTCAGGCGGGCGTCGATCCGATGTTGGCCACGCTGCTGGGCATTCTGTCCGGCGCGGCGATGGGCCTGTTCAACGGCCTGGTGATCAGCAAGGGCAAGGTGGCGCCGTTCATCGCCACGCTGGCGACGATGACCATCCTGCGCGGCCTGGCGCTGGTGTTTTCCAACGGCAGCCCGATCACCGGCTTCGACAGCGAGCTGTTCTCGATGCTGGGCGGCGGCTATGTCGCCGGCCTGGTGCCGGTGCCGGTGGTGTGGATGCTGATCCTGTTCATCGGCTTCTGGTTTCTGCTCAAAAAGACCGTGTTCGGCCGCCATCTGTACGCCACCGGCGGCAACGAGGAAGCGGCGCGGCTGTCCGGCGTCAAGGTGGACCGGGTCAAGCTGTGGGTGTACACCGCTTCCGGTTCGATGGCGGCGATGGCCGGCGTGGTGCTGACCTCGCGGCTCAATTCGGCGCAGCCGACCGCCGGCGCCGGCTATGAGTTGGACGCGATCGCCGCGGTGGTGCTGGGCGGCACCAGCCTCAGCGGCGGCCGCGGCTGGATTTTCGGCACCTTGATCGGCGCGCTGCTGATCGGCGTGCTCAACAACGGCTTGAATCTGCTGGGCGTGTCCTCGTTCTACCAGCAGGTGATCAAGGGCGCGGTGATTCTGTTGGCGGTATTGCTGGATCGCAGCAACAAGAAGTGACGATGGCGGCGCGCGCCGCCCAATGCAGTGCATCATTCCATTTTCCAGGGAGCATCAGCATGAAACGCATTCTTACCCCGCTCGTGGCCGGCATTCTGGCCTTCGGCATCGCCGCCTGCTCCAAGCAGGGTCCGGGCAGCGCGCCGGCCGGCGACGCCAGCGCCGCGGCGGCCGACGGCAAGATCACCGTCGGCCTGGCGGTGTCCACGCTCAACAACCCGTTCTTCGTCGAGTTGCGCGACGGCGCGGCGGCCGAGGCCAAGAAGCAGGGCGTCAGCCTGATCACCGTCGACGCGCAGGACGATCCGGCCAAGCAGCAGGCCAGCGTGGAAGACCTGATCCAGAAGAAGGTCAGCGTGATCCTGATCAATCCTACCGATTCGTCCGCCGTGGCCAATGTGGTGAAGGAAGCGACGTCCAAGGGCATCAAGGTGGTGTCGCTGGATCGCAGCGTGAACGGCGCCGAAGTCAGCGCCCACATCGCGTCCGACAACATCGCCGGCGGCGTGATGGCCGGCCAGTACCTGCTGGACAAGCTGGGCGGCAAGGGCCGCATCGTCGAGCTGGAAGGCATCGCCGGTTCTTCCGCCGCCCGCGAGCGCGGCGAGGGTTTCCACCAGGTGGTGGACAAGAAGGAGGGCGTCAAGCTACTGGCCAAACAGCCGGCCGACTTCGATCGCGCCAAGGGTCTGTCGGTGATGGAAAACATCATCCAGGGCAACAAGGACATCCAGGGCGTGTTCGCGCACAACGATGAAATGGCGCTGGGCGCGGTGAAGGCGATCCAGGCCGCCGGCCTGAAAAACGTGGCGGTGGTCGGCTTTGATGCCACTCCGGACGCGGTGGCCGCGGTCAAGGCCGGCACGCTGTCCGCCACCGTGCAGCAGCAGCCGGCCCTGATCGGCCAGTACGGCGTGCAGGCCGCCAAGAAGCTGGCCGACGGCCAGAAGGTGGACAAGTTCATCCCGGTGCCGCTGAACCTGGTCCATCAATAAGCCGCAATCAAGCAACGGGGCCGGCGCCTGCGCGTCAGGCCCCGTTTTGCCATATTGCGATTATCATTTCCGTTTCATAGCCCAGCCATACTCCATGAGCAGCTTCAAACGCCTGACCATAGACGACATCGCCGCCCTGGCCGGCGTGTCGCGCACCACCGCCAGCATGGTGCTGAACGGCCATGCCGAGCGCTACCGCATCTCGCCGGCCACCGTGGAAAAAGTGGAGCAGGCTGCGCGCGAGCACCATTTCAAGCCTTCCCAGCAGGCGCGCAGCCTGCGCAGCCGGCGCAGCAGCAGCATAGGCCTGGTGGTGCCGGATCTGACCAACTCCACCCATGCCGCCTTGGCGCAGGCGTTGGAGAACGGCTGCCGCGAGCGCGGCTACCAGCTGCTGATGGTGACCAGCGACGAAGATCCGGAACGGGAAAGCTCGGGGATCGGCCAACTGGCGGCGCGCCAGGTGGACGGCATGATCGTGGTGCCGTGCAGCGGCGACGCCGCGCGCTATCAGCCCTGGACCGGCAGGCTGCCGTTCGTGTTCGCCGACCGCCACATTCCGGGCAGCGGCATCGCGTCGACGGTCACCGACGCCGGCGACAGCGTCGCCAGGCTGCTGTCCCCGCTGCTGGCGGATGGCGTGGATGAGCTGGCGTATTTCGGCGGCCAGCCGGAATTGTCGGCCAGCCGCGAGCGTCTGGCCGGCTACCGGCAGGCGCTGAAAGCCGCAGGGCTGGAGGAGGGGATGGACTGGGTGGCCGAGCGCGATTTCCAGCGCGAATCCGGCTACCGGATGATGGCCGACTGGCACGCGCGGCATGGCCGCTATCCGCGCGCGCTGTTCACCGCGTCCATCACGCTGCTGGAGGGCGTATTGTCCTTCATCCGCGAGCGCCACCGGCTGCGCGAGGCGCCGCAATATTTGCTGACTTTCGACGATCATCCCTTGCTGGATTGCCTGCCCTTGCCGATAGACGCCATCCGCCAGAACAGCGCGGCGTTGGCCGAGGCCAGCCTGGCCCAGGTGCTGGCCCTGCTGCAAGGCGAGACGCTGGCCGAGCGGGACCTGCGGGTGCCGGCCAGCCTAAACCTGCGTCGTTTGGCCATCTAGGCCGATTGCGCCGCCTGCCGCCCGGCGGGCTCGCGCGCTTCGCGCATCATCAGCGAACCCAGCAGGAAGGTGGACGACAGCAGCGTCGAGAACGCCATCGCCAGCGCGTAGTCGCCATGGCGCAGATCGACCAGCAAGCCGAATGCATAGGGCGCGGCCGTGGCGACGAGATAGCTGAGGAACCAGAACAGGCTGAAGGTGACCGCCGCCTTGTCCGGCGTCATGCCGGGCTGTTCCTGCGCCAGCGTCACCAGGCTGGGCAGGGGCAGGAAGATGAAGAAGCCGGCGGCCAGCGCGGCCGCGGCCACCAGTCCGTCATCGCCGCTCCAGCCCCAGACCTGGGCATGCAGGCCGATCACCGCCAGCAATTGCATCAAGCCCGACAGACGCAGCATGGGCAGCCTGCGCGTGATTTTCCTGGCCAGCCAGATGCCGGCCATGGTGCCGGCGAGCCCCGCCAGCACCACGTATTTCGCCTGCCGGATGCCGGCGTTCTGGTAGAAGCTGAACAGGATCACGTAGAAGGACAGCGTGCCGCAATAGGTGAAGGCCAGCAGCCAGTTGAAGCGTTCGGCCAGGCCCTGGCGCAGCGTGTGGCGCGGTCCCGCGTCGGCCATTTTCTTCTCTGCGGCGCCATCTGCTCCGAAAACCAGCCATAGCGCCAGGCAACACACGCTGCCCAGCGAGATCGCCAGCAGCGTGGTTCGCCAGTCGCCAAACCAGCCCAGCATCGACGGCAGGCCGAACAGGATGGCGGCGGTGCCGACGTTGAATGCCACCGCGTTCAGGCCATTGACGAAGGGCCGTTCCGCCGGAGCGAACCATTGCATGACGATGGGCGAGAAATAGACGATGACCAGCGCGCCGCCCAATCCCATCAGGAAGCGCGTCAGCAGCAGCCAGGGATAGCTGTGGACGAAGGGCGTCAACACTCCCAGCGCCATCAGCGCCATCGCCACGGCGACGGCTTTCTTGGCCAGCAGCCGCGACAGGATGGCAGCGGCGACGAAGGCGCCCAGCAGCTTGGCGGCGGCCACGGCGTTGCTGATGTGCGAGCCGGCGGCCAGGTCATGGATGTCCAGCTCGCGCATGATCTGCGGGATGAAGGCGCTGCCGCCGGCCCAGCTCATGCCGAACAGCACATAGCTGGCAAACAGCAGCGCTTCGATCAGGTATTTATTGGTTTTCATCCAGGCCTCGCCGGATAGGGAAAACCGCCAGTTTTAGCGAGGCCGCCTGCGGTGAAACCTGTCTCTTCAGCCAGTCCAGGCCGGGGCGTGGCTGTCCAGCGGCATGGCGGGATGTTCCCAGCGCGCCGGCGTCCTCTCCATTTGGGCGGCATGGCGCACCGCCAGCAAGCGGCCGAAGCCGGATTCGCTTTCCTCCAGCCAGGGACGGACATCGTCCAGCGTCGGCAATGGCAAGCCCATCGCGCCATCGACGCGGCCCAGGCCGCGCAGCCAGTGGCCGGTTTTCGCCAGCGATACCTGCACGTGCCAGCTGCCGCCTTCCCGCTGCTGGCGATGCAAGGCGGCGATCGCGCCCAGCGCGGCCAGATACGCGGCGCCGTGGTCCAGCGCTTGGCCGGGGAAAGCGCGCGGCGTGTCCGAGCCGGCGGCCTGGGCCTCGGCCAGGTTGAAGCCGCTGGCGGTTTGGGTCAGCGAGTCGAAGCCGCGTCGGCCGGCCCATGGCCCGGTGTGGCCGTAAGCGCAGAGGCTGACGTAGACGATGCCCGGCCGCAGGCGGGCGGCGTCCTCGGGAGAAAAGCCCAGCCCGGCCAAGCCGCCAGGGCGGTAGCCTTGAATGAAGACATGGCTGTCCGCCAACAGGCCGCGCAATGCCGAGCGGCCTGTTTCCTGGGTCAGATCCAGCTGGGCATTGCGTTTGCCGCGGCCCATGTCGATGTCCAGCGTCGGGATGGTGGGCAGATGCGGGGAGGTGATGTGCAGCACATCCGCGCCATGGGCGGCCAGCGCCCGCCCAGTCACCGGCCCTGCGATGATGCGCGTCAGGTCCAGCGTTCGGATGCCTTGCAATGGGCGTTCGGCGCCGCCAAGCGCGCGGGGAGGCGCGTCGTCGATGCGGGTGATGGAGATGACTGGCTGGGTTGCCACCGCGATGCCTTGGGGATGGGCGTCCCACTCTTCGAAGCTGCGCAAGGCGGCGACGACCAGGCCCCGCTCGGCGGCGGCGTCTTCGAAATCGAACGCGGTCCATTTCGCCAGCGCCTCGGTTGCCGCGGCCTTGTCGTATTCGCAGCCCAGCAGGTCCAGCACGCCCTGGCGGTGGTGCGGGAAATTGGTGTGGACGCGCACCCAGCGGCCGTCGCCGCAAGGGTAGATGCCGGCGATCTTGTCCCATGGATCCGCCAGCGTGTTTCCATTGACGCGAAGATTGAGTTCGCTGCGAAATTCCGCGGCGGCGTGGCGGGCTTCGACGCTGACGGTTTGCGGCTCGCCGCCGCGCAAGGAAAAGAACTCGGCGGCCGCCAGTCCGCAGGCGCCGATGGATGCTTGCGCCGCCGCCGCGATGGCGAAGGAGGAGGGCAGCGCCGTTTCGGAGCCTGGCAGTTCAAGGTGGCGCAAGGACGAAGCATCGAAGCCGCAATCCAGCCAGAGCTGGTGCGCTGCGTGAAGGGCAAGCTCGGACATGGAATGTTCTCGATAAAGAATGCGCTATTACAACCCGGCGCTTTTTATCGGTCAATACCATCGTCATTCTGGGCGTCGCCACTGTTCAGAAAGTCGCGCAGCATCGCCTGCGCGGCGGCGGGCTGGTCGCGGGCGACGCGCAGTCCGGCGTTCTGGACGATGATCTGGCTGAGATTGCCATAGCTGCGGATCAGGCCCGCGGCCAAGCCGTAAGGCCGCCAGGCCTGGCGCTTTTGTTGCCGGAAGGCGTCGGCCTGGGGGCCGGTCTGGGTGTTGAGCCAGGCGTCGAGTCCGAGATAGTTGCCGGCCATGCAGCATTCGCCGTGGAAGAACAACACCTTCATTTGATCCAGCAGCGCGGGCAGCAAGTGGGACGAGTTTTCCAGCCAGGCGGCTTCGGCCACCAGGCCGGATTGCGGCTGCAGCTCGTTGTTTGAGCGGCGGTCGATGCGCAACGCTTGCTGCACCGAAGGTTTTTTCAGGTATTCGCCCAGGGTTTTGGAGGGCGTTTGCGGCGGGTGGCGGATATCGCGCAAATCGCGGCCGCAGCAGTGTTGCATGAAACGGTTGATTTCGATGGCAATCCGGCTGGCCGATTGGCGTTGCAGCGCGAGGGGCGAGGCATAGGCGCGGATGAACTCGTCCAGCATGGATTGCGCGCGGTTTTTTTCATCCAGGTTGATCAGCCGATGCTGGTACGCGTATTCGATATGGCTGGGCAGCTGGATTTCCGGCGCCAGTTGCGGATTGCCCAGGCCCAGGCCCTTGAGCGGTATCGGGGGCTGGCCGCCGTTGTTGCCGTCCTGCACGCGGTGGGCCAGCCGCGCGATCGAATGGGCGGCGGCGGCGTTGCCGAACAGATAGCAATCCCGTTCCCGGTAGCGCGGCCAGCGCAGCAGGAATTCCTGCAGCGCGTGGTACAGCTGCTGGCTGGCTTCGTCATGGCTCTCCGGCAGGTAGCGCGGATGGGTGGTGAAGGACAGGCCCTGGCCCAGCGGTTGGTCGATGACCAGGAGATTGGCATGGTGATGCCAGCCGAAGGGATTGGAGTAGACGCGGCCGGATGGGTCCAGCAAATAAGGGCCGTGCTCATCCAGCATCGCGTGCAGCGCGGTCCATTCCGGGTCGCCGTTGATCCAGACCAGCAATGGCGCTGCCTCCGGGTGGTCTCCCGCCTCGCTGAACCAGAAGTACAGCCAGCCGCCTGCAGAGTCGCCGACAGACAGATAACCGGCGAGCTGGGTGGTCCGGATTGCGCCGAAACCAGGCAGATGGCTGAGGGCGGCGCTTTCGAACAGGAAGGGATTCGATTGCACGTTCATCGACGGGTTCTTTCCGCTCGGCGGCGAGGGCAAGCGTTCGGACTGCGATGAATATGTTATAGACATTGTGCCGGACTGTGCTTGCGCTTGCTAAAAGTCGTTGTGATTTTTCACATTCTGTTGAGATTTAAGTTCCCGGCGATAAGCGCCGCCTTGCTGGGGTAACGGCAGCGATGCCGCTTACCAAACCAAACCGACGGAGCATTCCCATGCTGAGCCTGCACACCAATATCGCGGCACTGAACACCAAGTCCAACATGAACAGCACCCAAGGCGCGCTGTCCACTTCCATGACCCGCCTGGGCACCGGTCTGCGCATCAACTCCGCGATGGACGACGCCGCCGGCCTGCAGATCGCCACCCGTCTGGACGCGCAAAGCCGCGGCATGAACGTCGCCATGAAGAACGCCCAAAACGGCATCTCCATGCTGCAGACCGCCGAAGGCGCGCTGAACGAAGTGACCAACATCCTGCAACGGATGAAGGACCTGGGCACCGAAGGCGCCACCGCCACCGCCACCGCCGACGACAAGAAGGCGATGCAGGCCGAGTACGATGCCCTGGGCAAAGAACTGACCAACATCATGAAGAACACCTCCTTCGGCGGCGAGAAGCTGCTGCAAGGCGGCAAGCTGACCCAGGAACTGAACTTCCAGATCGGCGCGGCCTCCACCGAGTCCATGTCGCTGAACCTGAAGGACAACATGACCGGCCTGGATTCCGCGCTGAAGTCGGTTTCCTCGAAGTACGAAGTGGCTTCCGCTACCCCGAAGACCGATCTGGAAAAGGCCAACGACGCCAAGGCTGAGGCGCTGAAAAAGTACAATGCAGCTAAAACTGCAGCGGGCACTGCCGGCGGCACGGTGGATGCTGACGCGGTAGCTGAAGCCGAGAAAACGAAAAAGCTGACCGATATCGACGCGATGGCCGAGACTGACGAAGCCACGAAGAAAACCAAAGCAGATGCCTACACTGCTTACTACAACGCCTATGTGACGAAAGCATCCGGCAACGCGGATGTGAAAAAGGCTGTCGATGCCGTTGGCGACGCCGGCACCGAAGTGGGCGACAAGGCCACCATCGACACCATCTCCAAGGCGCTGGATTCCGTCGGCACCGTGCGCTCCGCGCTGGGCGCCAACGCCAACCGTCTGGACCATGTGATCAACAACCTGTCCAACGTGAACAACAACACGCTGGCAGCCAAGGGTCGCATCATGGACACCGACTACGCCAACGAAAGCTCCACCATGACCGCCAAGCAGATGCTGATGCAAGCCAGCACCTCCATGCTGAAGCAAAGCGGCAGCATGAGCAGCCTGGCCATGTCCCTGCTGCAGTAATCATCGAAGCGCGGCCACGCGCCGCGTCGATGCAAGCCAGTGGTTCGCCACTGGCTTTTTGCGTTTTTCTCCTCCTGGTTTGTCGATGTGGTCGAAAAATGGTCGCAAAATGGAGCATCGGGCGGGTTTTCTTCGCTCGGCACTGGCTGCGGAAGGCCGGGGGTGAATATAATTGGCCGTTTTTTATCTGCGATTCGAGGATGGCTATGCGTAAGGCCTTGTGCTGGCTGATAGGCCTCTGCCTGTGCGCTCCCGCGCTGGCGGGCGGCGATCCGGTGGTGTTGACGGTGTCGGGCAAGATCGGGCGCTTCACCGATGCCAAGCGCGGCATCTACCAGTTTCGCGACAGCGATCTGGGCAAGCTCAGGCAGGTCAGCTTCTCCACCTCCACCAGCTGGACGCCCTCGGTGCGCTTCAGCGGGCCGCTGGTGCGCGACATCCTGGCCAAGGTGGAGGCCAAGGGCACCATGGTGAGGGTGCTGGCGATCAACTACTACCGCTACGACATCTCGGTGGACGAGCTGGGCAAACAGAGCGTGGTGCTGGCGCGCCGCATCGACAACAAGCCGTTCGATGTCGCCCACTATGGCCCGCTGTGGCTGATGTATCCGCTGCAAAGCATACCCGATGCCGACAAAGGGCCGCCGCTGGATGCCAAGCTGGTGTGGCAGGTCGAGGCGATGGAGGTCATGTGAGGCTGGGCGGCATCAAGCGCTATGTGCAGGCGCCATGGTGGCTGATCGTGTCGCTGCTGGTGCTGCTGCTGGCCGCGGCATGGAATTTCTACCGCATCGACCGCGCCAGCCAGGCGCTGATAGACGGCGGCAAGAGCGAGCAGCTGTACTGGAATGTGGCGCAGCTGCATATCGAGCTGGAGAAGACCCGCGCCGAGCTGATCGGCTATGCGGCGGAGCCGTCGTCGTTCGATCCGGGCGCGCAGTTCCAGCTGCTGCAAAGCCGCTACCAAGTGTTCGAGGCCCCGGACAGCGTGCTGGTGCACCGCCAATTGCGACGCGTGGCCGGTTTCGACGCTCTGGTCGGCGCGCTGGGGCCGCTGATCCACGACAAGAGCTGGCTGCGGATGACGCCCGATTGGGCGCGCCGCATGGTGGTGCGCATCGACGCGCTGCGCCCCGTGCTGGCCAATTTCGCGGTGCAAAGCCGCGAGGCCGAGGTTTCGGCGCGGGTGGCGCGCACCAAGGCGCTGGCCAGCCAGCGTTCGCAGATGCTGATGCTGCAGCTGGTGTTGTGCGGCGGCATCTGCGGCGTGTTGCTGGTGCTGATGCGCTTCCGGGAGGTGAAGGAATTGGCGGAGGTGCGGCAGTCGCTGCTGGAGCAAGAGCGCGCCGCCCACCAGGCGACGGTGGCGCTGGAGCTGGACCGCACTACCTTCCTCGGCACGCTGGGCCATGAAATCCGCTCGCCGCTGCAATCGATGCAGATGTGCATGGAGCTGGTGGAGCCGGCGGTGACGCCGCAGCCGGCCGCCCAACTGGCGCTCAAGCGGATGAAGGCCGGCATGGCGCAGCTGACCAGCCAGATTCACGACATCATGGACATCTCGGCGATCAAGAACATGCAATTGCGGCTGAATCCGGGCCGGGTGAAGCCATCGGCCGCGCTGCGCGCGGTGATGGACGTCATGCAGCCATTGGCGGACGCCAAAGGGCTGACGCTGCGCTACGAGGAGGCGTCGCTGCCGGAGTGGGTGTTGCTGGACGAGATCCGGTTGCGCCAGATCGTCGGCAATCTGGTGTCCAACGCGATACGCTACACCGACCAGGGCGGCGTGACGCTGAGGGCCCGCGGCGTCAACGATGCCGATCATTCCGAATTGCGGCTGGAGGTCAGCGACACCGGCATCGGCATCGCCGACGAGGACCGGCAACGCATCTTCCAGCCGTTCAGCCAGGGACGCAACCGCCGCCCCGGCAGCAGCGGCCTGGGCCTGTCCATCGTCAAGGAGCTGGTGCGGCTGTTCGGCGGCAGCATCGAGATGGAAAGCGCGGTCGGCGCCGGCTCCGTGTTCACCGTCAGGCTGCCGCTGCGCGAAGTGGGCGGCAGCGAGCAGAGCCGCAGCGTGCTGATCGTCGACGACGACGACGAGATTCGCGGCTCGGTGGCGGAGCTGTTGGGAAAGGACGGCTATCAGGTATCCTGCGCCGCCACCTTGAGCCAGGCGGCCGATTGCCTGGTGCAGCGGCGTTTCGATGTGCTGCTGCTGGACATGCAGCTGGGAGGGGACAGCGGCTACCAGTTGGCCGAATTGGCCCGCAAGCAGCCGCAGCGGCCGCTGATGCTGGCGATGAGCGCGGATCCGGACGAGTTCGCCGATGCCCGTTCCGGCTGGTTCGCGGCGCGTCTGAGCAAACCTTTCGACAGCGGCCAGCTGCGCGCCGCGCTGGCTAGCCTGCCCCTGTAGCGGCGGCGCAGACGAGACAAAAAAACAGGCTCCCGCGGGAGCCTGTTTTCATGCGCAGGTGCCACGCGCGCTCAGGCGTGCTCCAGCGCGTTGGTGACCATGTTCTTGATCTGCAGCGCCAGGATGGAGCCGGGCGCCGGCTTGCCGATGTAATAGACGCCATGGGTTTCCAGCGCGCGGGACAATTCGCTTTCGTGCTCCAGCGCGTAGCCGGTCAGCACCACGATGGGCACCGTGGTCGAGTGGCGGCGTATGGTCTCGATCACCTCCATGCAGCTGGTGGGCTCGCCCAGCACCCAGTCCAGGACGAAGGCGTCGAACGCTTCATGCTGCATGGCCTGCAGCAGCGCCTGCGGCTGGTGGTAGGGCAGCGCGAACAGGCCTTGCTGCACCAGGATCGCCGACAACAGGTCGGCGTCCTTGTCGTCCAGCACCGCCACCAGCAGCCGCTTGGTGTTGGCGCGCTTGGGCGGGCGTATGGTCAGGTAGCCGACCTCATAGCCGTCCTCGCCGTCGAACAGGGTGCCGGGAAACACGTGCCAACAGTCGTGAAGGCGCTTGGCCAGGAACAGCGGCGCGCAGGAATCGTCGGCCAGCTGTTCGCCCAGTTGAATCCAACAGTGGGCTTCGCCGCTCTGGTTGTTCAGATGCAGGATGGCGGGCAGCAGTTCGTTGTCCATCGGATTCTGGCCGATCTGCTGGCTGTGATCGACCAGCAGGCTGGAGGGCGGGATATTGAAGTACTGGGCCAGACGCTCCACCTGGGTCAGTTGCCAGGGGCTGCTGCCGTTCAGTTTGCGGTAGGCCTGGGAAGTGCTTAGCCCCAGGATCTGTTCGATCAGGCTGGCTTGCTGGGCTTCCGGCCAGCGGAACTGCTCCAACTGCTTGCGGATGTTGTCGCAGATGATTTCGTTGGCGGTCTTGGGGGTGGTCATGTCGATGTCCCGTCACATGATTTTCATAATTGAGATCCTAGCATCCATGCGGCCGACATGTACGCAAAAAATGCTCAAACTGGCAATTTTTCCTAATTTTGCGAATCATGCGTTTGCATTTTCACAACATGCGAAAAAGTACAGATGATTTTTTGCCGGGACGATCCTATTCCATAGCCCGGAAGCCAGGAGGCGAATGGCGCTAAATGCGTGAATAACATGTAGGAATTGACAGGCCGGCATGGAGCTGTCCAGCCAGAGGGAGAGAAGATTTGCGCCGGATGGCAGGCATCCGGCGCAAGAAATGCGAGCGTCAGCCCAGGGTGCCGGTCAGGCTGACCTGGCGGTTTTCCGGCACCTCGTTGTACGACAGCACGTGCAGGCCGGGCGCGAACAGCCGGCCGTAGCGGGCCAGCAGCGGCCGGATCTGCGGCATCACCAGCAGCACCGGGGCCTGGCCCTGCTGCTTCATCTGGTCGCGGATCACCGGCATATTGGCTTGCAGCTGCTGCAGCACGTTGGGGTCGATCGGGAAACTGTCCAGTTGCGGCTTGCCGGTCTGCTGAGCCTGGGACAGCGCCCCCAGCAGCAGGTTTTCCAGATCGGCGGACAGGTTGAAGGCGCGGATTTCATCGCGCGGGCCGACGATGGTCTGGACGATCTGGCGCTTCAGCGCGCAGCGCACCTCGGCCGACAGCATGATCGGGTCCTTGGTCGTGTCGCTGGCTTCCAGCAGGGCGGAGGCGATGGGCACGATGTCCTTCAGCGACACATTGTCCTGCAGCAGCTGGCGGAACACGCGCAGTTGCTGCACTGGCGTCAGCGCCTGGCCCAGCGCCGTCGCCAGCTTGGGCGCCAGCGCCGACAGCCGCTCGCCCAGCGCGGCCACGTCGTCGTGGCGGAACAGTTCGGCCAGGTTTTCGCGCATCACCTTGTTCAAGTGGGTGGCCATCACGCTGGAGCAGTCCACTACCTGGTAGCCCAGTCCCAGCGCCTTGCTCTTGTCGGCCAGCGCGATCCAGGTGACCGGCATGCCGAAGGCCGGATCGATGCCGGGAATGCCGTCGATCTCGCCGTAGACGTCGGGCGAGGGAATGGCCATCAGCCGGTCGGCGTAGACCTCGGCCTCGGCCACTGTGTTGCCGGAAATCTGCACCGCGTATTGCGAGGGCTTGAGCCTGAGGTCGTCGCGCAGGTTCACCGTCGGCAGCAGCAGGCCCATCTGTTCGGACAGGCTCTGGCGCACGCCCTTGACCCGCTTGGTCAGCGGCGCGCCCTGGCCGGCGTCCAGCAGCGTCACCAGCCGGTAGCCGAGCGCGATGCCCAGCGTGTCGGCGTAGGGCAAGGTGTTCCATTCCAGCTCGATTTCCGCTTCGCCCTGCAACGCGGACTTCACCGCGGTCTGGTTCAGGGTGTTGGCCGCGACCGGACGGCGGACATGCATGCGCCAGGCCACATAGCCCAAGAGCGCGGCGAAGCCGAGGAAGGTCGGCCACGGCATGCCTGGAATGATGGCCAGAATCAGCATCATGCCGGCGGCGCTCATCAGCACGGTGGGCGAGGCCAGCATCTGGTTGCCCACCTGTTGCTGCATGTCGCCGTCGTCGCTGATGCGGGTGACGATGATGGCGGCGGCGGACGACAAGAGCAGCGCCGGAATCTGCGCCACCAGGCCGTCGCCGATGGTCATCAGCGCGTACTGGCGGAAGGCGTCGCCCATCGACAGATTGTGCATCAGCGCGCCGATGGCCACGCCGCCGAACAGGTTGATGATCAGGATCAGGATGCCGGCGATGGCGTCGCCGCGGACGAACTTGGACGCGCCGTCCATCGCGCCGTAGAAGTCGGCCTCGGTGGCGATGTCGCGGCGGCGCTGCTGCGCCTGCTCCTGGTTGATCAGGCCGGCGTTGAGGTCGGCGTCGATCGCCATCTGCTTGCCCGGCAGCGCGTCCAGCGTGAAGCGGGCCGATACTTCCGAAATCCGTTCCGCGCCCTTGGTCACCACCATGAAGTTGATGATCATCAGGATGACAAACACCACCATGCCGACCACGAAGTTGCCGCCTATCACCACGTTGCCGAAGGCCTCGATCACCCGGCCGGCGGCATGCGTCCCTTCGTGGCCGTGCAGCAGCACCACCCGGGTGGAGGCCACGTTCAGCGACAGCCTGAGCAGCGTGGTGGCCAGGATGATGGTGGGGAACACCGAGAAGTCCAGCGGCCGCCGCGCCGACACGCTGACCAGGATCACGATGATGGCCAGCACGATGTTGAAGGTAAACAGCATGTCCAGCGCCAATGGCGGCAGGGGCAGCATCACCATCGCCAGAATGGCGAGCAGGAACAGCGGGGCGGCGAGCTTGTGGCGGCCGATGTCGGCAAGCAGTTTGGTCAGCGAGTTCATGATGCGGGCTCGGGGTCGGACAGTTCGCGGGGGATGGGCAGGTCCGGCAGGGTGGGCCGGCTGCGGCGGCTACCCGCCTGGAACGCCTTCAGTTGCAAGACATAGGTCAGCACCTGCGCCACCGCGCGGTACAGCGGCGCGGGGATCTGCTGGTTGACCTGGGTGGTGTGGTACACCGCGCGCGCCAAAGGCGGCAGCGGCAGCACCGTCAGTTTCAGTTCGTCCGCCAGCTGGCGGATGTAAAGCGCCATCTCGTCCACGCCCTTGGCGACGATGAACGGCGCCTCGGCGCGGTTCTCGTCGTACTTCAGCGCCACCGCGTAGTGGCTGGGGTTGACGATGATCACGTCGGCGCCGGGCAGCGCCTTGCGCACGCCGCGCTGCGCCATTTGCTGCTGCAGCTGGCGGATGCGCTGGCGCACTTCGGGGCGGCCTTCGGTGTTCTTGTGCTCTTCCTTGATTTCCTGCTTGCTCATCCGCTGTTGCTTCATGAACAGGAATACCTGCAGCGGCAGGTCGGCCAGCGCGAACAGCAAAAACACCGCCGCCAGCTTGAGCAGGCAGGACAACAGCAGGTCGGCCGCGCCGGCCAGCGTCGGCAGCAGCGGCATGCTGTGCAGCGCGAAAAATTCATGCAGCGCGTCGCTGGCCACGCGGTACAGCAGCCAGCCCAGCACCAGCGCCTTGGCGATGGATTTGCCGATCTCGCTGGCGTGCTTGGGCGAGGCCAGCCGCGACAGGTGGGCCAGCGGGTTCATCCGCTCGAACTTGGGGCTGATCTGGTTCAGCACGAACACCCAGCCGCCGGGAAACAGGCTGAGCAGCAGCATGGTCAGCGGGATGACGGCCAGCGGCGCCAGCATCTTGATCAGCAGCAGCAGGGTGCCGCCGAACAGCTTGGACCAGCTGTTTTCCAGCGCGCCCTGGCCGGACAGGGAGGCGAAGGCCAGCGCGAACAGCTGGCGGAAATCGTCCAGCCAGCCCGGCGCCAGCCAGAACATCATCTTCAGCGCCAGCAGCAGGCCCAGCGCGGCGGCCAGGTCCTTGGAGCGGGGCACTTGCCCCTGCTCGCGCGCCTTGCGCAGCCGCTGGGGCGTCGCCTTTTCTGTCTTGTCGCCCTGTTGCGCCTCAGCCATGGCCCATCTCCAGCAGGCGGTCCAGCAGGCGCAGCGTCTGCTCGCTCAGGCTCAGATATTGCGGCGGCAGCACTTGCATCAGCAGGGTCAGTGTGGACAGGCCGAACAGGGTCACCACCGGGAAGCCCAGCGAAAACAGGTTCAGCGCCGGCGCCACGCGGTTGATCATGCCGAAGCCGGCCTGCACCACGAAGGTGGCGAACACCACCGGCAGGGCCAGGATCATCGCCGCCGACATCACCCAGCCGACGCTGGCGGCCAGCACCGGCAGCGAGGCTTGCGGAATGCCGCCGCCCAGCGGCCAGGCGCGGAAGCTGGCGTACACCACCTGCACCAACACCAGGTGGCCGTCCAGCGCGAAGAACAGCAGCGCGGCCAACAGGTAGAGCAGGCTGGACACCACGTCCGAGCTGTTGCCGTTGCCGGGGTCGTTCATGATGGCCATCGACAGGCCCATCTGCGACGACAGTAGGAAGCCGAGCAGCGACAGCACGGACAGCGTCAATTGAAATGCGAGGCCGAACAACAGGCCGATGACCACTTGCTCGACGCTGGCGGCGACGCCGTGCAACGAAAACGGGTCGATGGGGGAATGGGCAGGCATGCCGGGGATGCAGGCGACGGCCAGGGCCAGCGCCAGGCCGACGCGGGCGCGGATCGGCACCGCCGCGTCGCCGATGAAGGGCGCGATGGCGAACGCCGCCATCAGCCGGCAGAATGGCCACCAGACGGCGGGGATCAGGTCCAGCAACTGGGCGTACAGGCCCTGCATCGCTATCCCACCTGGCTCGCGGCGCGCTGGAACATGGCGACGCAGAAATCCATCAGGTAGCCGGTGATCCAGTGGCCGGCCAGCGCGATGGTCAACAGCACGATCAAGAGCCGGGGCAGGAAGGACAGCGTCTGCTCGTTGATCTGGGTGGCGGCCTGGATCAGGCTGACCACCACGCCGACGATCAGGCTGGGCAGCACCAGCAGCACTACCAGCGTCACCACCACGCGCAGGCTGTCGTTGACGATGTCGACCGCGATATCGGGCGTCAGCATGGCTCCGTCTCTCCTAGTAAGCCTGTATCGACGTGACCAGGGTGTTGACGGTCAGCGACCAGCCGTCCACCAGCACGAACAAGAGCAGCTTCAGCGGCAGCGAGATCACCAGCGGCGACAGCATCATCATGCCCATCGCCATCAGCACGCTGGACACCACCAGGTCTATCACCAGGAAGGGGATGAACAGCATGCAGCCGATCTGGAACGCGGTTTTCAGCTCGGACAGCACGAAGGCGGCCAGCTTGACGGTGAAGGCGTGGTCTTCCGGCTTGGCGACGTTCTCCTCGCCCGACAGCCGCGCCACCTGGGCCAACGCGGTCTTGCCGGTCTGGGCCAGCATGAAGCGGCTGATCGGTTTGGAAGCGATTTCCAGCGCCTGCTGCATGGTGATCTTGTCCTGGTCGAACGGCACCATCGCCTCGTTCCACACCTGCAGGCCCACCGGGCGCATCACCAGCAGCGTCAGGATCAACGCCACGCCGGTAATCAGGCGGTTGGGCAGGCCCTGCTGCAGGCCGAGCGCCTGGCGCAGCAGCGACAGCACGATGACGAAGCGGGTGAAGCTGGTCATCATCAGCGCCAGCACCGGCAGCAGGCCCAGCGCCGTCATCAGGATCAGGATCTGGGTCTTGATCGTGAAGTCGACCGACGCGCCGCCGGCGTTGGCGGACAGCAGCTTCAGCGGCTCGGCCCAGGCCGGCGCGGCCGCGAGCAGGCCCGCGGCGGCGAGCGGCAGCAGGGGGAGGGCGCGTTTCATCAGGCCAGGCTGTCCAGCTGCAGGTCGTTCAGCTCCACTACGCGCAGGCCGTAATTGTCGCCGGACACCACCACCTCGGCGCGGCCGATCACGGTGCCGTTCACCTTGATGTCCAGCGGCTCGCCGGCGATCTTGTCCAGCTCCACCACCGATCCGGCGCCGATCTGGCACAGGTCGGCCAGGCTGATGTCGGCGCTGCCGACTTCCAGCGTCAGTTTGACCGGAATCTTGCGCAGGAAGGGCGTCATGTCGCGCGGGGCCGGCGCGGGCTCGGCGGCGGCCGGCGCTTCAGCGTCCAGGCCGTCCAGGATGCCGTCCAGGTCGAAGTCTTGGTTCAGTTCCATTGCGGGTTCCTTGGTTTATTCGATGTCGGCGAAGCCGGACAGGCACAGCTTGCCCTGGCGTTCCACCACCTGGGCGCGGAACAGCGGCGAGCCCTGGGCGCAGACCTCGGCGTGGGGCTGCATGGCGACGGACAGCACGCTGCCGGGGCGCAGGTCCAGCACCGCGCCCAGCGGCAGCTCCTGTTCCAGCAGGCGGGCGTCCAGGCGGATGCGCAGCCGGTCGCTGAAATTGGCGCAGTCGGCGTTGCCGCCCAGCCGCGGCCGCTGGCCGGACAGGTTTTGCAGCAGCGCGTCGAAGGCAGAGGCGTTCAGCCGCAGGCGCAGGGTGCCCAGCTTGGCGTCGCCGTCGCTGAGGTTCACTTCCAGCTGCCAGGCGGATTGGGCCGGATAGCCGAGCGCTTGCGGCTTGGGCGCGTCCGGCTGCGGGGCGTGGCCCAGTTGATGGATGGCGCGGGCCAGGCGCGGCAGCAGCCGCTCGGCCAGCGTGCGGGCCAGGCGGCGCTCGGTTTCGGTTTCGGCCGGCAGTTCGCCGTCCGGCGCGGCGGCGCGGGCGCCGAAGCGGTAATCGAGTATGCCCAGCAGCAGGCCGCGGTCGAAATGGCTGCCCAGCTGCCAGTCGTCCAGCGCGTGCCACTGCCAGCGCAGCTCGTCGGCGGCGGGCAGCTGCTGGCGCAGCGCATCGATGCGGAAGCCGGCGTGGTAGCGGCGGTTCAGCTCGCGTTCGAGAAAGTCATCCAGTTCCTGCCGCAAGGCGCGGGCAAACAGCGGCAGCAGGTGTATCGGGCGGCCCAGCGTGCGCAGGTCCAAGGCCTGCAGGCGGACGCCTTCCTGCGGTGCGACGATTTTGGCTTTGGGCATCGGAGCTTCGTTATCGTGGTCGGCGGCTGCGCGGCAGCCCCCGGCTATTGCTGGGAGTGTGCATCTTACTGGCTGTCCGCCAGCGGTAAAGGGGGAAAATTCACGGCTGGGAATGTGAAAAGTACCATCGGTATGCTAAAGCGGTGAGTTTAAAATCCGCCAGCCTGCATTTAACAAGCGTTGCAGGTTGACCGAGTAGTTTCGAGACCGCTTTTCTAAGGATGAACGATGGCCACCAATCTGGGCTTGATGATCCACGCCGACCGCAGCCAGTTGCTGGGGGAGATGGCGAAACTGGGGCAATCCGCCCCCGCGCCTATCGCCGCGCAGGAAGAGGCCCCCGCCGCCGGCCACAGCTTCAGCCAGTCTATGGTGTCGGCCGTGCGCGACGTCGACCAGCAAAACCGCCTCGCCGCGGAGAAGATGACCGAGGTGGACAGCGGCCAGAGCGACGACCTGGTCGGCGCGATGCTGATGAGCCAGGAAGCCAGCCTGTCGTTCTCGATGCTGATGCAGGTGCGTAACAAGGTGGTCGGCGCGGTCGACGATCTGATCAAGATGCAGCTGTAAGCGGGAGCCGACTGTGGTCAAACAATTGCGCAGCGGCCTGGCTGCGGTTCAACAAAGAATGGCGGGGCGCCAGCTGGTGCCCGCCAACGCCTGGCGCTACCTGCTGCCCATCGTGCTGTTGGCCATCGGCCTGAGCGTGGTGGCCACGCTGTGGCTGTGGCGCGACGATTCCAGCTACCGCCCGGTGTTCGGCGCCCAGGAAAAGGTGAGCGGCGCCGACATGATGGCGGTGCTGGACGCCGAAAAGATTCCTTACCGCGTCCATCCGCAAACCGGCCAGGTGCTGGTGCCGGACGGCGATCTGGCCCGCGCCCGCATGCAGCTGGCGGCCAAGGGCGTGGTCGCCCAGCTGCCGGCTGGCCTGGAGCTGCTGGACAAGAACGATCCGCTGGGCGTCAGCCAGTTCGTGCAGGACGTGCGCTTCCGCCGCGGCCTGGAGGGCGAGCTGGTGCAGAGCATCCAGGCGCTCGATCCGGTGCGTTCGGCGCGGGTGCACCTGTCGCTGCCGCGCAGCACATCCTTCGTCACCGCCGGCGGCGAGAAGGGCTCCGCCTCGGTGGTGGTGACGCTGAAGCCGGGCCAGCAGCTGTCCAGCGAGCAGATCGCCGCCGTGGTCAAGCTGGTGGCCGGCAGCGTGGCCTCGCTCGACCCGTCCCAGGTCACGCTGGTCGACCAGGCCGGCAATTTGCTGTCCGCCCACGTGGACCTGAGCGACGGCGGCATCGCCGGCAACAACAGCGAGGCGTCGCGCCGCTTCCGCGAGGAGGCGCTGCAGAACGTGCGCGACCTGCTGACGCCGGCGCTGGGCGCCGACAACTACAAGGTCAGCGTCACCGCCGACGTCGACAATGACCGCGTCGAGGAAACCCGCGAGAAATACGGCGAGTCGCCCAAGGTCACCAACGAGGCTTCCCGCGAGGAGACCAGCACCGAGCGGATGGCGCTGGGCGTGCCGGGCTCGTTGAGCAACCGCCCGGTCAATACCGACTCCTCGTCCCCGGCCGCCGACAAGGCCGGCAACAGCAAGAACGCCGTCACCCGCCAGTACGCCTACGACCGCAACATCACCAACATCAAGCGCGCGCGCGGCACGCTGCGCCGCCTCAGCGTGGCAGTGGCGCTGAACCAGGCCGCCGCTCCGGGCGGCAAGGGCTGGCAGCCGGCCGAGCTGGCCAATATCGACAAGCTGCTGCGCAACGGTCTGGGCATCAGCACAGACCGCGGCGACGTGCTGGCGGTGTCCACGCTGCGTTTCGTGCGGCCGGTACCGGCGGAGCCTTTCTGGGAGCAGCCGGAAACCTGGTTCGAGGGCGCGCGCTGGGCGGTTTACGGCGTGGCGCTGCTGCTGGCCTACCTGTTGCTGGCGCGGCCGCTGCTCAAGCTGGCCCGCCAGCTGGCCGAGCGCAAGCTGAGCGATTACACGCCGGACGAGCTGGACGTGACGCCGGACGATCCGCTGCTGGACAACCGCTCGCTGCGGGAAACCGCGACCCAGCGCCAGGCGGCGCTGTCGGCCGCGCCCGGCGACAGTCCGGTGGTGCCGCTGCTGGAAAATTATGACCTGCCGCCCGCCGGCTCGCCGGTGGACGTGATGGTGGAACACCTGAAGGGCCTGGCTGCCAAGGAGCCGGAGCGCGTCGCCGAAGTGGTCAAGCAATGGGTGCAGAACAATGGACGCAAACAATAATCCGGCGCCGGAATCCCCGGCCTACATTCCGCCTTCTCCTCCCGCCGGCAACGGCCAGATGTGCGCGATCGAACAGGCCGCGGTGCTGCTCTTGTGCATGGGCGAGGAGCCCGCCGCCGCGGTGCTGCGCTGCCTGAGCCGCGAAGAACTGCTGCAAGTGACGCAGGCGATGTCCGGCATGAGCGGCATCAAGGTGGACGCGGTGAGGACGACGATGCAGCGCTTCTTCGACGAATACCGCGAGCAGAGCGGCGTGCATGGCGCCAGCCGCAGCTTCCTCAAGCGCTCGCTGGAGCTGGCGCTGGGCGGCGACATCGCCGGCAGCGTGCTGGACACCATCTACGGCGACGCGATCCGCCCCAAGATGGCGCGGTTGCAATGGGTGTCGCCGCAGTGGCTGGCCGACCGCATCGCCGCCGAGCACGTGCGCATGCAAGCGGTCTTCCTCGCCTTCCTGCCGCCGGCGCTGGCTGGCCTGGTGGTGGAGGCGCTGCCGGAGGCCAGCCGCGACGGCGTGCTGGTCAATGTCGCCCGTCTGACGGACGTGGACCGCGAACTGCTGAACGAATTGGACGAACTGGTCAACCGCTGCCTGGAGAGCCTGCACACCCAGAGCACCGCGGTGGAGGGCATGCAGCAGACCGCCGACATCATCAACCGCCTGCCGGGCGACCGCAGCCGGATGATGGAGCTGCTGCGCGCGCACGATCCGGAGATCGTCGACGAGATCGAGGTGAGGATGTACGACTTCTTCATCCTGTCGCGCCAGACCGAGGAAGTGCTGATGCGCATCTGCGAGGACATTCCGCTGGAGCAGTGGGCGATCGCGCTGAAGGGCGCCGAGCCCGCGGTGCGCGACGCCATCATCCAGACCATGCCGCGCCGCCAGGCGCAGAACTTCGAGGCCACCATGCGCCGCTCCGGGCCGGTGCCCAAGAGCCGCGTCGAGGAGGCGCGCCGCGACATCATGGCCCAGGTCAAGCAGCTGGCGGACGCCGGCGAGATCGACCTGCAGCTGTTCCCTGAGGAAGTGGTCGAGTGAAGCACTGGCGACCTTTCCGATTTCCGCCGCTGATAGACGGCGCGCCGCTGGCGCCCGACGCCGCGGCCGAAGTGCAGGCCTCGGCCGCGGACGGTTTCCGCCAGGGCATGGACGCCGGCTACCGCGAAGGCTTCGACAGCGGCGAGGCCGCAGGCCGCGATGCCGGCTACCAGGCCGGCTTGGAGCAGGGCCGCGCAGAGGGCGTCGCCGCCGCGCGCGCCGAGACGCTGGCCGGGCTGGAAACCCTGGGCGCGCCGCTGGCGGCGGCCATCGAACAACTGAGCAAGCTGTGCCGCGACTACCAGGCTGCGCAGCGCGACGAAGTGGTGGACCTGGTGGCCAAGGTGGCTCGCCAGGTAATCCGCTGCGAGCTGGCGCTGAAGCCGGTGCAGATTCTCGATCTGGTGGAAGAGACGCTGGCGGCGCTGCCGCAGGGCGCTCACGCGCAGGGCGAAGTGGAAGTGCTGCTCAATCCGGAAGAGTGCCAGCGCATCCGCGAACTGGCGCCGGAGCGCGCCGCGCAATGGAAGCTGAGCGCCGATCCGTCGCTGGCGCCGGGGGAATGCCGGGTGCGCGGCGCAGAGTTCGAGGCCGACGCCGGCTGCCAGCAGCGGCTGGAGCATTGCGTGGACAGCCTGCGCGAACAACTGCAAGCGGAAGAGGGCTAAGCGATGCTGCGCCAGGCTCTCAGCCAGCTTTCCGTGCCGGACGCGCCGGTCGCCACAGTCAGCGGCAAGCTGGTTGGCGTCAACGGCCTGCTGCTGGAAAGCGTGGGCTGCCCGCTGCAGACCGGCCAGCGCTGCCTGGTGGAAACCGCCGGCGGCGGCTGGCTGCAGGCGCAGGTGGTGGGTTTTCGCCGCGAGGTGTCCTTCCTGATGCCGTTCAAAAAGCCGGTCGGCCTCGCCACCGGCGCGCGGGTGCTGCCCGCACCGGACAACGGCGGGCTGATGATAGGCGACGGCTGGCTCGGCCGCATCGTCAACGGCCTGGGCGAGCCGCTGGACGACAAGGGCCGCCTGGGCGGCGACGCGCCGCTGGCCGCGCATCCGCCGCAGGTCAATCCCTTGAGGAAAAAACCGGTCGATCGGCCGCTGGATGTCGGGGTGCGCGCGATCAACGGCCTGCTGACCATGGGCCGGGGCCAGCGCGTCGGGCTGTTCGCCGGTTCCGGCGTCGGCAAGAGCGTGCTGCTGGGCATGATCACCCGCCACACCGAGGCCGAGGTCGTCGTCGTCGGCCTGATCGGCGAGCGCGGCCGCGAAGTGCGCGAGTTCGTCGAACATGCGCTGGGGCCGGAAGGCCTGGCCAAGGCGGTGCTGGTGGTGGCGCCGGCCGACGAGTCGCCGCTGATGCGGCTGAAGGCCACCGAGCTGTGCCACACCATCGCCGCCCATTACCGCGACCGCGGCCGCAACGTGCTGCTGCTGGTGGATTCCCTGACCCGCTACGCGATGGCGCAGCGCGAAGTGGCGCTGGCGCTGGGCGAGCCGCCGGCCACGCGCGGCTATCCGCCGTCGGTGTTTGGCCTGCTGCCCAGCCTGGCGGAAAGCGCCGGCAACGGCGAGGGCGGCGAGGGCAGCATGAGCGCCATCTACACGGTGCTGGCCGAGGGCGACGACCAGCAAGACCCAGTGGTGGACACCGCCCGCGCCATTCTGGACGGCCACATCGTATTGAGCCGGGAGCTGGCCGAGCGCGGCCACTACCCGGCGATAGACATTTCCCGCTCGGTCAGCCGCTGCATGAGCCAGCTGATCGACGGCGGGCACGCCGCCGCCGCGCGCGACGTCCGCGGCGCCTGGAGCCGTTACCAGGAGGTGCGCGGCCTGCTGCCGCTGGGCGCTTACGTGCCGGGCGCCGATCCGGCCACCGACCGCGCGTTGCGGCTGCAGCCGCGCATCGAGGCGCTGCTGTGCCAGGGCGCCGGCGAGGCCGCGCCCTATGACGACACCCTCAGGCAATTGCAGGAGCTCGCCGGCGCATGAACCAGCCGATACGACAACTGGACCTGCTGCTCAGGCTGCGCGAACGCGACGGTGAGCGGCTGGAGACCGAGCTGGCCGCCAAGCGGCGGCTGCAGGAGCGCTACCGGCGCAATATCGAGCGCCTGGACCAGCTCAGCGCGGCCAGCGGCGCTAGCGCGGCGGCCGGCCACCCGGCGCTGGCGCTCAACTGCGCCGGCTACAAGAGCCATCTTCTGGGCCTGCGCCAGTCGCAGCAGCAGGACTTGCAGCTGGCCCAGGCCGACGCCGAAGTCAGCCGCTCGCGCCTGCAGGACGCGCGCAGGCGCGAAGAGCAGGTCAAGCTGCTGCGCGAGGAAAAGCTGCTGGAATGGCGGACCGAGCAAGGGCGGGCGGAGCAGAAGCGCACCGACGAGACCGCCGGCCAGGCCTGGCTGAGAGGGCGCGGCTAGTGGTGAATATTCACGTCGTTTCAGTCCGCGCGGGCGATGGTCGCCCTGTGTTGGTACATACCGTTAGCGGACGAAAGGAATACTGATGGCGATCGATTTCAACGCGGTGCCGCCCTCCACTTGGGCGGAAAACCTGGCGCGCAAGCAACTGGGCAAGCAGCAAGCCCAGCTGGACACCCAGACCAAGGACGCCAAGGCGCGCACCGACGCGCTGGGCCAGTTGCAGAAGGCCCTTCAGGATTACAAGACCAGCCTGACCACGCTGACCGGCAAGAAGAGCCTGGTGGCGATGAACGCCTCCGCCACGCCGGACGGCATGGCAACCGTCACCGCCAAGGGCAATGCCCAAGCCGGCAACTACAGCGTGTTTGTCGAGCAATTGGCCAGCTCCCAGCAATTGCTGATGGGCGATCTGGCCGGCGCCACCGCCAAGGCCGGCGACAAGTTCACCGTCAAGCTGGCGGGCGGCGAAAGCTTCGAGGTAGCGCTGGACGGCGCCGACCGCGACAAGGACGGCAAGTTGTCGCCCAGCGAACTGGCGCTGGCGATCAACCGCGCCAGCGGCAATGCCGGCAAGGTCAACGCCATGGTGCTGAACAACAACGGCGCCAGCCAGCTGGTGCTGTCTGCCGGCAAGAGCGGCGAAAAGAACACCATCTCCCTGGATCTGGGCGGCGTGAGCGACAGCGCCCTGAAAAACGGCCTGTCCGCGCCCAAGGAGCTGAGCAAGGCGCAGGACGCCGTCGTCTGGCTGGGCGGCAAGGCCGGCGGCGTCAAGCTGCAGCAAGGCTCCAACACCTTCGACAACATCGAGGGCGTCAGCTTCACCGTCAATAAGATGAGCAAGGACACCGATCCCCCGCTGCAGATTTCCATCAGCCGCGGCGACAGCGATACCACGGCCAATGTCCAGTCCTTCGTCGATTCGTACAACAAGATCTACAAGGCGATTTCCGACCTGTCGCAGCCGGGCAAAGACGGCAAGCCGGGCGCGGCCTTCGCCGACGATTCCAGCATCCGCGCATTGAAAAGCCAGCTCAACGCCATCCTGCGCCAGCCCTTTGACGGCGTCACGCTGGGCCAGATGGGCATCAAGGCCGCGCGCGACGGTTCGCTGGAGCTGGACAGCAAGAAACTGGGCGAAACGCTGAAGGCGACGCCGGACGCGTTGGACCGCTTCTTCAGCGGCGCCGGCCAGAACGGCGCGCTGAAGCAGAGCGCCGACTATCTGGACAAGTGGCTGAACGGCAGCAACGGCCTGATCAAGCAGCGCCGCGACAGCGAAGACCGCGGCCAGAAGGATCTGACCCGGCGGCAGGACGCGCTGCAGAAGACTTTCGAGCAGACCTACAACCGCTATCTGGCGCAATTCACCAAATTGCAGAGCATGCAGGATCAGATGACCCAGACCATGGGCATGTTCAACTCCAACTTCTGAATCTAAAGAAAGCAGGATCGAAATCGTGGATTACGACGCCTATCGCAGCTACCACGCGGTCAATCTGGAAGCCCAGACCGGGGCCGCCAGCCAGGTGGAACTGGTGCTGGTGCTGTTCGACGGCCTTCTTGAGGAAATCGCCCGCGCCCGCGGCCATTTGCAGCAGCAGCGCTTCGAGCAGAAGGGCGAGAGCATCAGCAAGTGCATCAACATCCTCAACGGCTTGTCCAGCGCGCTGGATTTCGAAACCGGCGGCGAGGTGGTGACCAATCTGGCGCGGCTGTACGACTACTGCGCCCATCGCCTGTACCAGGCCAGCGTCGAGCTTGACGCCGTGGCGCTGGACGAGGCGGAAAAGCTGCTGGTCACGCTCAAGGGCGGCTGGATAGGCGTGCGGGACCAGCATGCCGCGGCCTGAGGTCGAACGCTGGTGCCAGGCCATCGCCGACGCGGCGGAGCGGCGGGACTGGGACGCGTTGACGGCCATGGACGCGCGGCTGCGCCGGCTGTTGGCCGAGTCCGGACTGAGCCTGGACGCGGATGACAGGGCGGCCTTGTCGGCCGCCTACCGCGCCGCGCTGGCCGTGAGCGGAGCCGAGCTGGACGCATTGAGCGAGAAGATGGCAGAGGCGGGACAACAGCGCGAAGGCCGTCTGGCCTACGCGCAATTCAGTGAATGGGAACAAGCATGAGCAGAGTGGCGCCGCCGCAATCCGCGCCCGTTTCCCCGGTCCAGACGGGGAGTGGCGACGGAGTAGTCAGTCAGGCGATGGACGACCTGTCGTGGATGGATGCCGATCCGGCGGCAGGCTTCGCCGACGCGATGTCCGACGCCGGCGCGCGGCAGTCGCCGGCCATGGAGGAATCGGCGCAAGAGCCGGCTTCGCTGGCGGATGCTGTTCGCCAAGGCTTGCCGGCCATGCCGGCGGCTGTCGATCAGAATGCCGCGGTTGGCGACGGCGAGGATGAGAAGGCGCGCAAGCCGGTGGACCTGGCCGCGCTGAGTCCGGCGTTGCAGCCGCAAGCCTGGCAGGCGCTGATGCCGCGCCAGGCGGCGCCTACGGCGGATGCCGAATCGCCAGCGGACGCGGGCAAGGTTGCCGCGCCCGTTCTGGATGCCGCGCCGGCGTCTCCAAAACCGGCCGACAAGGCGATGCAGATTCAAACAGCGGATCTGGCCATGCCGAGGGACGCTGCGCCGCGTCTGGACAATATCGCCGCGGCTTTGCCGCCGGCTCATCCGGCCGATGCCGCCAAACCGGCGGAAAGTTTCAGCCTGGCTTTGCCGCCGGCGCAGCCGGAGAGCTGGAGCGGCAAGCTGCAGGCGGCGCTGGGCGAGCGTGTGCAGCTCATGCCCAGCCAGAACATGGATCGCGCGACGCTGCGGCTGGATCCGCCGTCGCTGGGCACGCTGGAGATCTCGCTGCGCCACCAGGCCGGCGCGCTGGTGGTGGAGCTGACCGCTTCGCACGGCGAAGTAGTGCGCCAGCTGCAAGGCATAGGCGACGCGCTGCGCCAGGATCTGGGCAGCCGCCAGTACACGCAGGTGGCGGTGGAGGTGCGCGAAGGCATGCCGTCCGGGCAGGGCCAGGGCGGCCGCCAGGGCCGGGAGCAGCAGGCCCAGCAGCAGCCGGGCCGGGCGCTGAGCGAGCAGGGCTGGCAGACGGCCGGCTCGTTTCAATTGGATCAGGGCTGAGACAGCGAAGGATATCGATAGATGAATAGCAGGACCCTGATCGTGGCCGCCTTGGTGGCCGCAGGCGTGGCCGGCATCGGCGGCGGCGGGTGGTGGTGGTACCAGCAGGCGGCGCATGCCGAACCCGCCAAGCCGCAGCCGGTGGATTACCGCTTCGTCACCTTGGACAAGATCATCGTGATGCTGAAGAGCGAGTCGGGCGGCGACGCGCGCTACATGGCGGTGGACCTGGTGTTCCGCAGCACCGCGGAAAACGAGGCCAAGGTGAAGGAGCAGCTGCCGCTGCTCAAGAGCGTGGCGGTGCGCGCGCTGTCGCAACTGACGCGCGAGCGCGCCAACGCCTTGAACATCGACGACTTCCAGAAGCTGCTGGACCGTTCCTACCGCGCCACCTTCGCGCGGGAGGCGCGCGGACAGCCGTTCACCGAGGTGATGGTCAGCAAGCTGATCATCGAGTAAGCGCGATGTACGCCGAGAGCTACGAGCAGCCGTCCCAAGCCGTCGACGAGGCCCGGCACCTGGCGACCTACGCGCCGCTGGTCAAGCGCGCCGCGCGCCAGCTCTCTAGCCAGGCCGGCGGCGTGTTCGACCGCGAGGACATGGAGCAGATCGGCCTGATGGCGCTGCTGGACTGCCTGCGCCGCTATGGCGGCGAGCCGGACGAGCGCTTCGCCGGCTTCGCCATGCTGCGCATCCGCGGCGCCATCCTGGATGAATTGCGGCGGCTGGACTGGCGGCCGCGCGCGGTGAGGCAGGAAGCGCACCGGGTTCGGGACGGGCTGCGCGAGTTGAGGCGCAAGCTTCGGCGCGAGCCCACCGAGGCGGAGGCGATGACCTTGCTGGGGCTGGACGCCGACGCCTACCGCGACGCGCTGCTGGCCGAAAACGCCGAGGCGATGGCGAGCTTCGACGAACTGGTGGCCGGCGGAATGGAGCTGGCGGCGGAAGGTTCGCCGGAAGCCAGGTTGGAGCGGCAAAGCGAGCTGGCGCGCGCGCTGACCGCGCTCAACGAGCGCGAGCAGCAGGTGATCCAGCTGTACTACGAGTTCGAACTGAGTCTCAAGGAGATCGCGGCGGTGCTGGAGCTGACCGAGGCCCGCATCTGCCAGATCAACAAGAGCGCCCTGAAAAAGATGCAGGCCTGCCTGATGGCGGCCTGAAGCAAGGAAACACCCCATGCAGCAATTGTTTGGCATTCTGATCGTGCTGGTTTGCGTATTCGGCGGCTTCATGCTGCACGGCGGCGTGCTGTCCATCATCTGGCAGCCGACCGAGCTGTTGATCATCTGCGGCGCGGCGCTGGGCGCGGTGGTGCTGGGCAACCCGCCGCACGTGCTGAAGGAGATGGGCGGCCAGATCAAGCGCGTGGTGGTGCGCAAGAAGCAGGGCGCGGAATTCCAGCGCCAGCAGCTGTTGCTGATGTACGAATTGCTGATCACCGCCAGCCGCGGCCTGAAGGCGCTGGACCAGCACGTGGAAGCGCCGCGCCAGAGCCCGCTGTTCAACCGCTACCCCATGGTGCTGGAAAACCGCAAGCTGCTGGCCTTCATCGTCGACAACTTCCGCCTGATGGCGATGGGCAAGATCAACGCCCATGAGCTGGAGGGCGTGCTGGACCAGGAGCTGGACGCTATCCATGAACAACTGATCCAGCCGTCCAAATCGCTGCACAAGATCGCCGAGGCGATGCCGGGTTTCGGCATCCTGGCGGCGGTGCTGGGCATCGTGATGGCGATGAACACCGTGGCCCAGGGGGCCAGCGCCGGCGAGATCGCCGCCAGCGTCGCCGCGGCCATGGTCGGCACCTTCATCGGCATTTTCTTCTGCTACGGCGTGCTGGACCCGCTGTCCAACGTGATGCATCAGTTGGTCAAGGAGGAGCTGTCCAACTTCGAATCGGTGAAGGTGGTGCTGACCACTCACGTGTCCGGCAAGCCGCCGCTACTGGCGATCGACGCCGGCCGCCGCCTGGTGCAGCTGAACACCAAGCCTAGCTTCTCGCAGCTGGAGTCGTGGATCAACGCGATGGAAGGGCTGGGTTAAGCGATGGCCGGCCAGAAGAACAAGGGCGATCACGAAGGCGCGGTGATCAAGAAAGTGTCCCGCCGCAACGCGGAAGAGGGGCACGGCGGCGCCTGGAAAGTGGCGTTCGCCGACTTCGTGCTGGCGCTGATGTGTCTGTTCCTGGTGCTGTGGGTGCTGGCCGCGCGAGATCAGGAAAACCTGCAGCAATTGCTGACCACTTCCGGCGGCAGTCCGCTGCTGCAGGGCAACGGCCGGCAGATAGACCACATGGGCAATCCGCCCGGCACGCTGATCCCGCGCGATCCCATCCCGGGCCAGACTGGCAGCCAAGTGGCCAGCAAGTCCGCGGTGCGGGACAGCGACAAGCGCGCCAGCGAGCAGCCCGAGCTGCCGCGCCGCAGCTATGACAGCGAGGCCGACCTGCGCAAGCTGGCCGCCCAGCTGTCCGAAATGAGCCAGAAGGCCGGACTGTCCAGCAATCTGCAGACGGTGATCACGCCCTACGGCCTGCGCGTGACGCTGCACGACACGGATCAGCAAGGCATGTTCGAGCGCGGCAGCGCCATCGTCGACCCTCGTTTCCGCGGCCTGCTGCAGCAGATCGGCGCCATGTTGGGCGAAATCGACAACCGCCTGCTGGTGGTCGGCCACACCGATGCCGCGCAATACCACCGGGCCGGCGCCTTCGGCGCGATGTCCAACTGGTCGTTGTCCAGCAACCGCGCGATGGCCGCGCGCCTGCACATGATGCAGGGCGGCCTGGCCGGCGATTCTGTGTTGCAGGTGGTGGGCATGGCGGAACGGGCGCCGCTGGACAAGCAGCATCCGCTGGCGGCGTTGAATCGCCGGATCGAACTCCTGGTGCTGACCTCGGGGCAGGCTCAGGCGGTGGTGTCGATGTTCGGCGCGGCGGCGGAGGCGAAAGGCGCGCCGCCAGGTGTTGCGTTAGCGCTACCAAATGCTGATGAATTAAAAAAATTAAGGTCAAATACCATCGGTATGCAGTAATTTGCTGTTAAAATTTGTTAAGCACAGAAAAAATCTTGTTTCAAGAAGTTTTTTCTGTGCTTTTTTCACATAAATTTTAATCAAATTATTTACAATTTCCCCACCGTTGATAACAATGTCACCTGTATGAGTCATATCTCATACAGTAAACAATAAATAATGACTCCTGCATTTTCGTTTGGTTTGCGAGTTTGCCTGGTAGTCGGGGACGTGTTACCGAGATGAATCAAGAACAAGTTAGGCAGATGTTGCGGCAGACGCCGCTGTTTGGTCATTTGGAAGACGAGGCGTTGGACCATGTCGTGGAATGTTCCGAGACAGTGCGTCTGGCGAAGGGCGAATCCCTGTACGAGGAGGGAGATGAATCCGATTCCGTAGGGCTGCTGCTGGATGGATGCATGCAGGTTTACGTATCCGAATCGAGCGGCAAGAAGTATGTGCTGCAGATGGTCATGCCGGGGCAGTTGCTGGGCATGGAGTCGTTTGTCGACTGCGGCGAGCGCGGCAACAACGTGGTGGCGGACGAGGACAGCGTGTTGCTGCGGTTTACGCGGGAAACGCTCAGGCAGGTGTTCGATAGCGAAGATGGCTTGCCCGATTGCGACAGGGTCCGCTGCAGCATCATGCGCTATCTGGTCTCGCTGGTGCGCCACATGACCACGCTGGCGCGCAACCTGGCCTTGCTGGACGTCTATGGCCGAGTGCGCATCCTGATCAACCAGATGCTGATCGAACAGGACGGCGTGCTGATATTGCGCAAGCAGTTGACCCAGCAGGAAATAGCCGACCAGATCGGCTCCTCCCGCGAGATGGTGGCGCGTATCCTGAAGGAGTTGGTTTACGGCCATTACATTCGCCTGGAGAACAGGCGCATCGTGGTGCTGAAGATGTTGCCGGAGAATTTCTGAGCCGGCGGAGAGGCCGCGCGACATCGAGTCGCGCGGTTTTTTGTTTTCAAGGTTTAAGTTTGGCGGCCGCGGGTCGCCCTGTATCGGTATCACACCCATACAGTTGCTAGGCAGACAGATGCAGATTTCTTCTCTTTCCACCTGGCGCGGCGAAAAAGCCGCGGCGGGCAAGTCCGAAACCGCGTCGGCGGCCGACGCGGCTCCTCGCGCGATTTCGTCGGTTGCAAGCGCCGGGGCGCCGCTGGCGGCCGCCTTGCAAGCCATGCCCGAAATCGACCAAGCCAAGGTGGATGCAGTCCGCGCCGCGCTGGCCAGGGGCGAAGTCCGTTTCGATCCTCTGCGGCTGGCGGGGTTGGTCGAGCAGTATCACGGCGGCCGCTGATGGATAGAAAGCAGCTCTATCGCCGATTATTCGCCACCGTAGGCGAGGATCTCGTCGACTATCCGCAGCTGAACGTTTTGCTGGAGCGGCAGTTCCGCGCCGCGCTGGAGCATGACGCGGCGGAGCTGGAGCGGTGCGCCGGCGAAATCGCCGCGAAGTGCGACAAGCTGGAGCGTAGCCGCCGCGAGCGTTTGAGCTTGGTGGAGTCGCTGTTGCCAGCGGAAGCGGAGTGGTCGATGGCGGAAGCGCTGAAGGTTTTGCCGCAAGCGCTGCGCGAGCAGGGCGACGCGCATTGGCAGCGTTTGCGCGCGTTGATCGCGGATTGCCGCGAACGCAATCTGCGCAATGGCCAGCTGCTGCAGGAGCGCAGGCAGCTGTTGCAGCGCGTGCTGGAGGGCGAGAGCGATGTTTACGCAGCGCAGTGAGTCCTGGCAGGCCGCCGGCGCGGCTGTTTCGCCGGACGCGGTGGCTCTGCCGCTGAGCCTGCCGTCGGAAGGCGCGGGTTTTTCCGAGCAGTTCGCCGGCGTGCGCGCCGAAGTGGAGCGTTTCATCGCCGCCGGCGAGCCGGGCTCGGCTCAGCAGTTGTCGCCGGAAGCGTGGCGCGTTCAGCAGCAACTGCGCGCCGGCGCGGCCGATTTTTCCGCGGTGCCGCGGGATCGGCAGGGTTTTGTCGAAGAGATGCTGCCGCACGCGCAGGCGGCTGCGGCGCGTCTGGGCGTGACGCCGGATCTGGTGCTCGCTCACGCGGCGCTGGAGTCGGGCTGGGGGCGCAAGCCGCTGACGCGCAGCGACGGCGGCAACAGCCATAACCTGTTCGGCATCAAGGCCGATGCGCGTTGGGGCGGGGAGGTGGCGACGGCGCTGACCACGGAGTTCATTCACGGCCAGAAGCAGAACAGGGTGGAGCCGTTCCGCGCCTATCCCGATTATCGCGCGGCGTTCGACGATTACGCCGATTTCTTGGCGTCGAATCCGCGTTACCGCGCGGCGCTGGGCGTCGGCGGCGACGCGAAGGCCTTCGCCGCGGCCTTGGCGCGCGGCGGCTATGCGACCGATCCCGATTATGCCGGCAAGCTGGCGGGTTTGGCGGGGCAGTTCCGCAAGAGCATCCGTTGAGTCCAGGGGTGGGGGAGAGATTGGCGCCAATGGCGCCAATTTTCATTTATGCGGTTTTTTTGAAAAATAAAAAGAAAAAAGCCGAAATCATAAGATTTCGGCTTTTTGATTGGTGGAGATAAGCGGGATCGAACCGCTGACCTCTTGCATGCCATGCAAGCGCTCTCCCAGCTGAGCTATACCCCCAGTATGCTGGCGTCCCCACGGGGATTCGAACCCCGGTCGCCGCCGTGAAAGGGCAGTGTCCTAGGCCTCTAGACGATAGGGACGTAATACCTAATTGTAATTTGGTGGAGATAAGCGGGATCGAACCGCTGACCTCTTGCATGCCATGCAAGCGCTCTCCCAGCTGAGCTATACCCCCAGTAATGCTTTGGCGTCCCCACGGGGATTCGAACCCCGGTCGCCGCCGTGAAAGGGCAGTGTCCTAGGCCTCTAGACGATAGGGACTAAATTTTTGGTGGAGGTAAGCGGGATCGAACCGCTGACCTCTTGCATGCCATGCAAGCGCTCTCCCAACTGAGCTATACCCCCACATATCCGCCGATTTCGCTTTCGCGGGACCGTTCGGTCTCGACAGGAGGCGAACTATACCTGCAGCAAATTCCCCATGCAAGCGCTTTGTGAAAATATTTCTAAAAAACGCATAATTTATCTATTTTGATTAGCATGGCCGTTGCTGGGTACGCCAAGGCGGAGCTGATAATGCATTTATATGTATTTTTAGAATAACAAAGTAAAATAATATTACTTAGCGTTCTAATTTTCGACTGTTATGGTGTCGCCATGCCCGGCCGAATCCAGGCTGGAGGAACAATATTCTGGAGAATGGACAATGAAGAAACTGAACGCAGCTTTCGCCCTGATCCTTGCCGCGGCAGGCGCCGCCCACGCTGACGATCTGGCCGACATCCGCAAGGCCGGCGTGCTGAAGATCGGCACCGAGGGCACTTACGCGCCCTTCACCTATCATGACGCCGCGGGCGGCCTGACCGGTTTCGATGTGGAGATCGGCCAGGCGATCGCCGCCAAGCTGGGCGTCAAGCCGCAATTCGTCGAAGGCAAGTGGGATGGCCTGATCGCCGGCCTGGACGTCAAGCGCTACGACGTGGTGATCAACGAGGTGGCGATCACCGACGCGCGCAAGGTCAAATACGACTTCTCCGTTCCCTACATCGTCTCCAAGGCGGTGCTGATCGTTCGCGACGACAACCGCGACATCAAGCGTTTCGAAGACCTGAAGGGCCGCAAGTCGGCCAACACCCTGACCAGCAACTTTGGCAAGCTGGCGCAGCGCTACGGCGCCGAGATCGTGCCGACCCAGGGCTTCAACGAATCGGTGGCGTTGCTGGAATCCGGCCGGGTGGAGACCACCATCAACGACAGCTTGTCCTTCTTGGACTTCAAGAAGAAGCAGCCCAAGTCACGCCTGAAGGTGGCCGCCACCGAGGCGAACGGCGACGCGTCCGGCGTGCTGCTGCGCAAGGGCAACCCGGAGTTGAAGGCCGCCATCGACAAGGCGCTGGCCTCGATCAAGGCCGACGGCACCTATCAGAAGATTTCGCACAAGTATTTCGGCGCCGACGTGTCGCGCTGAGTTGAGGAGCGGCAATGCCCCCGTGGTTGCAGTTGATGGCGGATTCGCTGCCGTCCCTTTTGTATGCAGGCCTGGTATTCACCGTGCCGCTGACGCTGTTGTCCTTCGCCGGCGGCCTGGCGCTGGGCCTGGCGGTGGCCTTGATCCGGCTGTTCGGGCCGCGCCCGCTGGTTTTGCTGGTGCGCGGCTATTCCTGGCTGGTGCGCGGCACGCCGCTGCTGGTGCAGCTGTTCGTGATCTTTTACGGCTTGCCGCGGGTCGGCATCGTGTTCGACCCGTTCCCGGCGGCGCTGCTCGGCTTCGTTCTCAGCGTAGGCGCCTACACCTCGGAAGTGATACGCGCCGCGATTTCGTCGGTGCCGAAGGCTCAATGGGAGGCGGCGTATTCGCTGGGCATGAGCTGGTCGCAGGCGATGCGCCGCACCATCCTGCCGCAGGCGGGCAGGGTGGCGGTGCCGCCGCTGGCCAACTCCTTCATCTCGCTGGTGAAGGACACTTCGCTGGCGGCGGTGCTGACGGTGCCGGAAATGTTCCAGGCGGCGCAGCGCATCGCGGCCACCACTTACGAGCCGCTGCTGCTGTATCTGGAGACCGCGCTGATCTATCTGTTGTTGAGCACCGTATTGACCTGGCTGCAGGAACGGTTGGAAAAACGTTTTGACCGGCACGTGGCGCCGGTAGGGGCCGTGTCATGATCAAGCTGAGCCGCATCGTTAAATCCTTCGGCGGGCAGACCGTGCTGCATGATGTCGGCCTGGAGCTGGCCGAGGGCGGCGTCACCGCGCTGATCGGCCCGTCCGGCAGCGGCAAGAGCACGCTGCTGCGCTGCGCCAATCTGCTGGAGACGCCGGATGCCGGCGAGCTGCAGCTGGCCGGCGAAACGCTGCGTTTCGAGCCCGGCAGGAAGCTGTCCCGCGACGCCATCCTGCGCGTGCGCCGCGTCACCGGCATGGTGTTCCAGAGCTTCCAGCTGTTTCCGCATCAGACCGTGCTGCAGAACGTGATGGAAGGACTGCTGACCGTGCAGCGCTGGCCGCGCGACAGGGCGGAGGCGCGGGCGCGCGAGCTGCTGGACAAGGTGGGCATGGCGCACAAAGCCGACGCCTGGCCGTCTACGCTGTCCGGCGGCCAGCAGCAGCGGGTGGCGATCGCCCGCGCGCTGGCACCGTCGCCGCAGCTCTTGCTGTGCGACGAGCCGACGTCGGCGCTGGACCCGGAGTTGGCCGCGGAAGTGGTGGCGGTGCTGCGCCAGCTGGCCGCCGACGGCGTCACCATGCTGATGGCCACGCATGATCTGCGCCTGGCCTCCAGCGTCGCCCGGGACGTGGTGTTTCTGGAAAACGGCCGCGTGGTCGAGGCGGGCTCCGCCGCGCAGATCTTCGGCGCGCCGCGCGAGGCCCGCACGGCGGAGTATGTGTCCACGCTGACGGCCGGCGCCAGGGATCTGGTGCAGATCTGATCCGCCGGATGGCGATTCAGCCGGCGCTGACGCGCGCGCGGCCGGCGCGTTTGGCCTGGTACAGCTGTCGGTCGGCGGCTTCGATCAGTGTTTGCGGAGGGGCCGAGCCGTCCGGGACGATGGCCGCGACGCCTATGCTGGCCGTAACCGCAGGCCCGGCGTCGGATGTCTCGTGCGTGATGTCGAGCGCGCGGATGGCCTGCAGAATCTCTTCGGCCAGGCGGGCGGCGCCGTCGAGCTCGGTCTCTGGCAGCAGACAGGCGAACTCTTCGCCGCCGTAGCGCGCCGCCAGGTCCCTGGGCCTGCGCAGCGACAAGCGTATCGCCTGGGCCACCCGGCGCAGGCAGTCGTCTCCGGCCTGGTGGCCGTAACGGTCGTTGAAGCGCTTGAAATGGTCGACATCCAGCATCAGCAGGGAGACGGGCTGCTGCTGCCGGGCGCATTGCAGCCAGTCGGATTGCAGCGTTTCGTCGAACTTGCGGCGGTTGGCCACCCCGGTCAGGCCGTCCTGCAGCGCGATCGAGCTGAGCAGGTCGGTCTGGAATTTCAGCGCCAGATGGGTCTGGACCCGGGCGCGCAATATGGTGCGGTTGACCGGCTTGACGATGTAGTCGACGCCGCCCAGTTCGAAGCCGCGCACTTCATCCGCCTCCTCGCGCTGCGCCGAGACGAATATGATCGGCACTGAACGGGTGTGCGGATCGGTTTTCAGCCTGCGGCACACCTCGAAGCCGTCGATGCCCGGCATCACCAGGTCCAGTAGGATCAGGTCGGGCTTCAGCGACAGGCACTGGGCAATCGCCTGCTCGCCGTCCAGCGCCATGAAGACTTCGCATTCATCTTTGAACAGCTCCCGTATCAGCAGGATATTGGTGGTCTGGTCATCCACCACCAGGATGCGCGGCCGGGCGGGACTGGGTCGTTCGTTCAGCGGCAGGTCCATGTCAGGGTTCGCTCCCGATCAGGGTTTTGACGATCTGGGCGGCGGGGGCGAATTGCAAGCGTCCCACTTGTTCCGCCAGGTTTTCCACCTGCTGCCGAATGTGTCGGCCGGCCAGCGGCGGCAGCGCCATCGCTAGGTCGATGGCGGCGAGGTTGCCGCTTTCCAGCAGGGGCAGTATCTCGAGCAGGCGTTCTTTCCACTCTTGAGGCGTCAACGGCGGCGTTTCGCCGGACGCGGCTGCTGGCGCCGCCGGCAGGCGGCTGTCCAGCTTGGCCACGCTTTCGGCCACCAGCCGCTGCAGCGTCTCGGCGGCGCCGCGCCAGGCCTCGGCGTCCAGCGCGCGGCCATCGGACTGCTTGGCGCGTTGTTCTAGCTCGCCGGCGTGCCGGGCCAGGGCCGACGCGCCGACGGTGGCGGAGATGCCTTTCAGCGCGTGAAGCGTCGCGGCGCTTTGGGCGGTTTCGCCGTTTTCCAGTTGTTGGAGCAGGCTGGCGGCGAGTCGATGCGCTTCCGCGCGGAACTGTCGCAGCGCCGAGCGCATGGCGCCCGCCTGATGGCCGAAGCGTTGCAATACCCGTTCTTCCGGCTCGATGTCGCAAGGCGGGCAGGTTTCGGGCGCGGCCGGCGAGGCGTCGGGCGCGCGGCCCGACAGCGCCAGCAGCCGCGACGCGAGCTGGTCGATGTCGATCGGCTTGCCGATATGGTCGTCCATGCCGGCGGCCAGGCAGTCGGCGCGGTCGGCGAGCGTGGCGTTGGCGGTCATGGCCAGGATGGGCATGCCGCATCCGCCGGCGCGGATGCGGCGGGTGGCTTCCAGGCCGTCTATGTCAGGCATCTGCATGTCCATGATCACCACGTCGTAGTCGGCGTCGTCGGCGGTGGCCAGTTCAACGCCGGCCAGTCCGCCTTCGGCCAGTTCCACTCTGGCGCCTTCGGCGCTGAGCAGTTCGGAGGCGACCTGCCGATTCAGGGCATTGTCTTCCACCAGCAGCAGCCGCATGCCGCCCAGGCGCTGGCGGATGGCCGGCGAAGGCGGCGGGGCGCGTTCTCCCAGCAGATTGCGGCGCACCGCGTCCAGCAACTGCTGCGGCGTCACCGGCTTGGTGAGAAAGTCGGCGAACGGCGGGTCGCCGCTGTCGGCGATCTCGGACAGCACCTCGCGGCCGAAAGCGGTGAGCATGATCACCACCGGCGGTGTGGAGGCTGCGGCCCGGATGCGCGACGCGGCCTCCACGCCGTCCATGCCGGGCATCTTCCAGTCCATGATCACCACGTCGTAGCGCGGGCCGGCTTCTGCCATGCGCACGGCCTCGGCGCCGCTGGCGGCGTAATCGGCGCGCCAGCCGGCCGTCTCCAGCGTGCGGCCAAGCACTTCCCCCATCAGCGGATTGTCGTCCACGATCAGCGCGCGCAGGCTCTGAGGCAAGGCGGCGTCTGCGGCGACCAGCGGCGCGGCATCCGCGGTTTCCAGCTCGATCTCGAAACTGAAGCGGCTGCCGCGGCCCGGCTCGCTCTGCGCCGTTAGTTGGCCGCCCATCATCCTGACCAGCCGCTGGCTGATGGCCAGGCCCAGTCCGGTGCCGCCGAATCGGCGCGCGGTGGAAGCTTCCGCCTGGGTGAAGCCGTCGAAGATGCGGCCCAGCTGCTCCGCTTCTATGCCGATGCCGGTGTCGCTGACGGAGAAGCGCAGCGCGGCTTGCCGTTCTTGCTCGCGGATCAGGGCGACGCTGACGATCACTTGGCCGCGTTCGGTGAACTTCATCGCGTTGCCGGCCAGATTGATCAGGATTTGCTGCAGCCGCAGCCGGTCGCCGGAGACGGCGGCGGGCAATGACGGATCAATCTCGAATACCGTTTCCACATCCTTGTCGCCGCGGTTGCCGGACAGAATGACGCCCAGGTCGCGCAGCAGTCCGTCCAGTTGGAAGGGGTGGCTGTCCAGCTGCAGCTTTCCGGCCTCTATCTTGGAGAAGTCCAGAATGTCGTTGAGCAAGCCAAGCAGCGATTTGGCCGCGGTTTGGGTTTTGGACACGTAGTCTCGCTGCCGCAAGTCGAGCGCGGTGTGTTGCATCAGCTGCAGCAGGCCCAGCACCGCGTTCAGCGGGGTGCGGATCTCGTGGCTCATATTGGCCAGGAAGCGGCTCTTGGCCTGGCTGGCTTGCTCGGCCAGCTGTTTGGCTTGCAGCAACTGCGCTTCCGAGCGGCGCCGCTCGGTGATGTCGGTGGCGATGCCGACATAGCCGATGATGTCGCCGCCGGCGGCGCGCATCGCCGTCACCGCCAGCGAGACGGACACATGGCTGCCGTCCTTGCGCACATAAGTCCATTCGCGGGTTTCCGCGCCGAATATTTCCGGCATGTGGACGAAAGCCCTGAAGCCGGCGATTTCCTCGCCGAACAGCGCGCTGAGCTCGCGGCCTCTGTCCACGACTTCGCTTTCCAGGTGGAAACGGGCCGGCGTGCAGCTGCCCACCATTTCCTGCTGCGCATAGCCCAGCATCCGCTCCGCGCCGGCGTTGAAAACGGTGATCAGGCCGTCGTGGTCGGTGGCGATGATGGAGACCTCGGACGCCGCGCTCAGCACATTGCTCAGCAGCAGGCTCAGGCGATTGATCTCGGCGTCCACCAGCCGGCGGCGGGTGGTGTCGATCCGCAGGGCGATCACCCTCTCTATCGCGCCATCGCCGTCAAGCAGCGGCGCGATCACGGTATCGGACCAGCGCAGTCCGCCATCGCGCGCCCGGTTGCATATCTCTCCGTGCCAGGCGTCGCCGCGCCGCAGCGTCTGTTTCAGCTCGCGCCAGAAGGACCGGTCCTGAAGGTCGCCGGTCAGTATGTGGTGGTTGCGGCCGATCAGCTCGCCGCGCGCGTAGCCGTTCACTTCGCAGAAGCGCTCGTTCACTTCCAGGAAGCGGCCGGCGGCGTCGATTTCCGAGTACTGCATCTGTTCATTGATGATGCCGAGCAGCGCCTCGTTTTCGCGCAGCGCCGCGGCGAGCCGGGTTCGCCCGTCGACCAGCTCGGTGACATCGTGGACTACCGAGTAGAAGCCGCGGATCTCGCCGTTTTCCCTGTCCGGCAAATAGTGGACCAGCGTATGGCGCAGCTCGCCGTCAGGACCTTCCAGCGTGCGTTCGAAGCTCTGGGAATGGCCTGCCAGCGCGGCCTCCACATAGGGCCGGCTGATCGCGAACGATTCCTCGCCCAGCAGTTCCGGCAACCAGGTGCCGGGCAAGGTATCCGGCGCCCGGTGGAACCAAGCGTGGTAGGCGTGGTTGGCCACCCGGTTGATCAGGTCCTTGTCCCAGTAGCCTATCATCGAGGGCACGCCGTCGAGCACGGTGCGCAGGTCGCGGCGCGCGGTTTCCAGTTGCCGGGTGCGTTCGGCCACCTGCGCTTCCAGGCTGGTATTCAGCGCGTGCAGCTCCGCTTCCATTTCCTTTTGCCGGGTGATATCGCGCACGGTTTTGGCTGCGCCCGTCACTTTGCCGTCGTCGCCATAAATGGGGGCTACGGAAACCGCCACCTCGAGCTGGCTGCCGTCCTTGCGGCGGCGGGTGGTCTGGAAATGGGCGATGCGCTCGCCGCGGGCGATGCGGGAGAGTATGTCCTGCTCCTCGGTCTGCCTGTCCTCAGGCACGATCAGCCGCAACAGCGATTGGCCCACGGCCTCGTCGGCGGCGTAGCCGAACATCTGCTGGGCGCCCTTGTTCCAGCTGATGACGACGCCGTCCAGCCTCTTGCCTATGATCGCGTCGATCGAGCTTTCAACGATGGCGGCCAAGTCTTCGCGGGTGTCCTGCAGTTTGCGGCGCGATAGCGCGTTGCTGCGCCAGGCATAGGCCAGCGCCGCGCCGGCCAGGCTGGCCAGCAGGCCGGCCAGCGCGATCAGTCTGGGATTGAGGAGGCGCAGCGCTTCAGCGAAGGCGGGGCTGGCGTGGAAGTCCAGCCGCCATACCCGGCCGAACAGCGGGGCGCTTTGGGTGGCGGTCGCCACGGTGGCGCCGGCCGCATTGTCCGCGTTGCGGAAAAAGCGCGTGGGCCGCGCCGGGTTGCTGGCGTCGCTCAACTCTATCCAGCCATCCCGCGGCGTTTGCTCCAGGCCGGCGAGCACTTCGGGCATGGCCAGCGGCGCATAGCTCCAGCCGGTGATCTGGCGGCGGCGCTCGTCGCGATCGGCCGGCACGACGATGCCGCGGTAGATCGGCAGCAGCAACAAGAAACCTTGGCCGCGCAGCGGCGTCGCCTGCAGCAGCGTGATGGGTTCCGATAACCTGGCCTCCCCGGTATCGGTCGCTTCTTGTGTCGCGGCGCGGCGTGCGGGGTCCGAGGCGATGTCCAGGCCGATGGCTGGGCCGTTGCCCGATATCGGTTCGATGAACTGGATGATTTCGTGCTCGCCGCGGTAGGGGTGGAATTGGTGCAGTTTGAAATCTGGGCTTCCGCTTGCGCGCATGGCTGCGATGAAGCGGGGCAGCTCGGCGTCCGCCACGCGGCGGATGATGCCGAAGCCGCGGGCGCCGGGAAATTCCCGTCCGGGTTCGCGGCTTAGAGCATAGCGGTGGAACGTTTCGCGGTTCAGTCCACCGTCGCCGGAGGCGATGAATGCGCCGCGGGCGCCGCGCAGTCCGTATTCGTAGCGCTGCAGGCGCTCGACGATGTCGTCGAGTGTGAGTTGAGCTTGCTGATTGGCCGCCTGCTGCAGCGTATCGGCGTTGCGCCACTCAATGTACTGGCAGGCGAGGGCGGTCAGCGACAGCCCCAGCAGCAAGGTGGCCGCCGCCCAGCTGATGGCGGAGGAGGTGTAGCGCTTTCTCGTCATGGTGGAGTCGCCGCAACGATGGGAATGATGCCGGCAGGCTGGGCCGGGTTAATTTATGATAGTTGCGTCGGGAGAATTTGCAGCGAAGAGGGAAAATGAAAAAAGCCCGCATGGGCGGGCTTGTTTCATTGTGAAGCAGTTATTGGTGGAGATAAGCGGGATCGAACCGCTGACCTCTTGCATGCCATGCAAGCGCTCTCCCAGCTGAGCTATACCCCCGTTGGTCCATCGCTGCGTTCACAGTGCTGAGCATTCTATGCGTGTCTTTTGGGCTTGTAAATACCTTGCCGTGCAAAAAGTGAAAATTGCCGCGATGGCGCTGTCGGCATGGCTCAGGACATGCGGGCATGGCATTGTCAGCGGGCAGGACGCTGCAAGGGGGCGTCGGGTATAATCGGCGGCCCGGATACGCAGGAGGGCGCGATGTCGGTCGGCCACTACGAGAATTTCCCGGTGGGTTCGCTGTTGCTGCCGCGCAAGATGCGGCGCGCGGTCCACGCCATCTACCATTTCGCCCGCTATGCGGACGACGTGGCCGACGAGGGCGACGCGAGTCCTTCCGAGCGTTTGGCGGAGCTGGACCGCCTGGAGGCCGATCTGGACCGCATCGGGGCGGGCGAGCCTCCCCGGATCGAACTGATGGTGCCGCTGGCGGCGGCCATTGCCGAGCACGCTTTGCCGCTGCAGCCATTTCGGGATCTGCTGTCGGCCTTCCGCCAGGATGTGGTGAAGACCCGTTACCAGAGCTTCGCCGAACTGGTCGACTACTGCCGCCGCTCCGCCAATCCAGTCGGCCGGCTGATGCTGGCGCTGTACGGCGAGACCGACGCGCGCAGCCTGGCGCAGTCCGACGGCATCTGCACCGCCTTGCAGCTGATCAACTTCTGGCAGGATGCGGCGGTGGACTGGGGCAAGGGCAGGGTTTACCTGCCGCAGGAGGATCTGGCGCGTTTCGGCGTGGACGAAGCGCAGATCGCCGCTGGCCGTTTCGACGCCAAATGGCGCGCGCTGATGCTGTTCCAGACCGAGCGGGCGCGCAAGATGCTGCAGGCCGGCGCGCCGCTGGGCAGAACGTTGCGCGGCAGGCTGGGGCTGGAGTTGAGGCTGATCGTGATGGGCGGCGACCGCATTTTGCACAAGCTGCACGCGTCCGGCGGCGATGTGTTCGGACAGCGGCCCAAGCTGGGCGCTGGCGATTGGATATATATGATGTGGCGGGCGTGCCGGGCCAAGTGAGCCGGCGCGGCGCCGGAAACGGAATGAGTCTGGCTCGGAGACGGGCCGGCGACAGTTGGGGAGAGGCGCGTGACGCCCGATCAGTATTGCGAAGACAAGGCCGCGGCCAGCGGCTCCAGTTTCTACTACAGCTTCCGCTTTCTGCCCGAAGAGCGGCGGCGGGCGATAACCGCGCTGTACGCGTTTTGCCGCGAGGTGGACGACGCGGTGGACGAATGCCATGACCTGAGCGTGGCTCAGGCTAAATTGGCTTGGTGGCGCGGCCAGGTGCAGCGCGCCTACCGAGGCGAGGTGGATCACCCGGTGATGCGCGCGCTGTTGCCGCATCTCGAAGCGTTCCAGCTGCCGCAGTCCGAACTGGAAGAAATCGTCGACGGCATGGAGATGGACCTGAGCATGGTCCGCTATCAGCGTTTCCAGGACCTGCTGCTGTACTGCCACCGGGTGGCAGGCGTGGTGGGCAAGCTCGCGGCGCGCATCTTCGGCTATAGCGACGAGCGCACGCTGGAGTACGCGCACGAGCTGGGGGTCGCCTTCCAGCTGACCAACATCATCCGCGACGTCGGCGAGGACGCGCGGCGCGACCGCATCTATCTGCCGATGGAGGAGCTGCAGCGCTTCAACTGCCCGGCGATGGATATTCTGCATTACGAGGAAAGCGACGCCTTCAAGTCGCTGATGGCATTCCAGATCGAACGCGCGCACGAGCATTACCGCAAGGCCTGGGAGCTGCTGCCGGCGGCGGACCGCAAATCGCAGCGCCCGGGGCTGCTGATGGCGGCCATCTATCGCGCCACGCTGCGGGAAATCCAGCAGGATGGTCCGGCGAAAGTGCTGAACCAGCGGCTGTCGCTGGGGACTGGCCGCAAACTGTGGCTGGCCTGGAAAACCTGGACCTTCGGCTACAAGCCGTGAAACCCAGGGTGGCGGTGGTGGGCGCCGGCTGGGCCGGGCTCGCCGCGGCGGTGGAACTGGCCGGCCATGCCGATGTCACCGTCTATGAGGCCGGGCGCGAACCTGGCGGCCGCGCGCGCTGCATCGGGCGCGCGGAAGACAGGTTTGACAATGGTCAGCACATTTTGCTCGGCGCTTATGCAGAATGCCTGCGCCTGATGCGGACAGTCGGCGCCGATCCCGACCGCTTGCTGCTGCGCAAGCCGCTGCAGTGGCGGCGGGAAGGGGGGCTGAGCCTGGACTGCCCGCGCCTGCCCGCGCCGCTGCATCTGGCCGCGGGATTGCTGGCGGCGCGCGGCCTGGGCTGGCGCGACAAATGGCTGCTGGCGCGCGCGCTGGACGGCTTGCGGCGCGGAGGCTACCGGCTAGCGCGCGATTGCAGTGTGGCCGAATGGCTGGCGGAGCAAGGCCAGAGCCGCAGGCTGCGCGACGATTTCTGGCGGCCGATGGTGTTGTCGGCGCTGAACACGCCGCCGGAGCGGGCGTCGATGCGGGTGCTGGCCGCCACGCTGCGCGACAGCCTGGGCGCGCGGCGCGCGGACAGCGACCTGTTGTTGCCGGCGGCGGGGTTGTCGGCGCTGTTTCCCGCCCCGGCCTGGCGCTGGCTGGCGGAGAGGGGAGCGGATCTGCGCGCCGGCCGCCGGGCGCGGCGCATCGCCCCGCTTCCGGATGGTCCGCAAGTGGACGATGAAAGGTATGATGCGGTGATAAGCGCCGTCGCGCCCTACCATGCGGCGGAACTGCTGGATGATCCGAAGTTGCGCGTGGCGCTGGAGGCTTACCGCTACTGGCCGATCGCCACCGTCTACCTGCGTTTCGATGTTTCGCCGCGGCTGCCGGCGCCGATGATGGGCGTCAGCGGCGGCGGCATGGACTGGCTGTTCGACCGGGAGGCGCTGGCCGGCGAGGCCGGCCTGGTGGCGGCGGTGCTCAGCGCGCCGGCGGCGCTGCCGGACGCCGATGAATTGGTCGCCCGGGCGCTGGCCGACGCGCGCCGGCTGGCGCCGCATCTGGCCGAACCGGTCTATAGCCGGGTGATCGTGGAGAAGCGGGCGACGTTCGCCAGCGAAGTCGGCCTGGAGCGGCCGGCGGCGCGGACAGCGCAAAAGGGAATCTATCTGGCCGGGGATTGGGCGCATCCCGATTATCCGGCGACGCTCGAGGGGGCGGCGCGCAGCGGCGTGGCCGCGGCGGCGGCCGCATTGCAGGACTTAGGAATAGAACCATGACGATGAAGACCGAGTTTGCCCAAGACGCGCTGGCAGGGCGCGTGATCCTGATCACCGGCGCCTCTCAGGGCGTGGGGCGCGAGGCCGCGCTGGCCTTCGCCCGCCATGGCGCCACCGTGGTGCTGCTGTCTCGCAGCGTCAAGGGGCTGGAGAAGGTCTACGATGAAATCGTGGCGGCCGGCGGGCCGGAACCGGCGGCGGTGCCGCTGGATCTGCTGAACGCGGGCGAGAACGAATTCAACCAGCTGGCGCTGACCATCAAGCGCGAATTCGATCGTCTGGACGGCATCGTGCATTGCGCCTCGCATTTCTACGCATTGTCGCCGCTGACCAACCAGACCATAGAAGAATGGATGAACCAGTACCGGATCAACACCGTGGCGCCGTTCGCGCTGACCCGCGCCTGCCTGCCGCTGCTGAAGGACGCGCCGGATGCGTCGGTGCTGTTCGTCGGCGAGCATCATGCGCTGCATCCGGCGGCTTACTGGGGCGGCTTCGGCGCGTCCAACGCCGGCTTGCCGTACCTGACCAAGGTGGCGGCCGACGAATGGGAGATGTTGCCCAATCTGCGCGTCAATCTGTTGCTGCCGGGGCCGGTCAATTCGCCGCAGCGCAACCGCACTCATCCGGGCGAGGACAAGAGCGAGCGCGCCGATCTGGCGGATTTGATGCCGCATTTCTTGTACTGGCTGGGCGGCGACAGCCGCGGCCGCAGCGGGGAAGTCGTGGAGCTGGATCTGCGCAAGCCGCGCGGCTGAAACGGGGAGAGGGCATGAAGAGACTGCTGTTGTTGGCCTGCGCGCTGCTGCTGGGCGGCTGCAACTACGTGAACAGCGTGACCGGGCTGAGCAAGGATTCGGACAAGGCGATAGGCGCGGCCTGCCGCCAGACCGGCCGTTCGCTGGAGGAGTGCTACCAGCGCAATCCGAGTGCGGACAAGGCCTTCATCTACGCCGGCTGGCGCGAGATGAACGAGTACATGGCCAAGAACAAGCTGGAAACGATGGAGCCGCTGCCCGAGGTAGCGGCGCAGCCGGCTTCCGGCCCGACGCCGGCGATGGCCGGCAAGCGGTCGGCGAGCGGCTCCACCTCGTCGGCCGGGCAGACCGGCCTGCCCGATCTGATGAGCAGCGAAGAGGCCGATCGCGCGGCCAAGAACGATCCCCAGGTGGCGGCGGTGATGCGCGCGATACGCAATGGCCAGCCGGACGGCCAGGCGGCCAAACACTCATCGTCGGCGCCGCCCGAAGACCAGAAGCGTCTGCTCAACATCATTCAGGAATTGAACAAATCCGACTCGGGGCGCAGCCCGGGTTGAAGTTTTTTGACTGCCGGCTTCGCGCCGTCCTGCTATCCTTCCGCCTTTGATTCACCCTGAATCCTTCCCTGATGGCCAAGAACAAAACCGTATTCAGCTGCACCGAGTGCGGCGGACAATCGCCCAAGTGGCAGGGCCAGTGCCCGCACTGCAATGCCTGGAACACGCTGACCGAGGCGGTGGCCGCTCCGGCCGCGGCCGGACCGCGCTTCCAGTCCTGGGCGGCCAATGTCACCAAGGTGCAGAAGCTGTCCGAGGTGCAGACCGCGGAAACCCCGCGCGATCCGTCCGGCATCGACGAGCTGGACCGCGTGCTGGGCGGCGGCATCGTCCGCGGCGCGGTGGTGCTGATCGGCGGCGACCCCGGCATCGGCAAGTCCACGCTGCTGTTGCAGGCGCTGTCGCAGATCGGCCAGAACCGCAAGGTGTTGTACGTGTCCGGCGAGGAGTCGGCGCAGCAGATCGCGCTGCGCGCCTCGCGGCTGGCGTTGGATACCAGCAGTGTCGACCTGCTGGCCGAGATCTGCATCGAAAATATTCTGGAGACGCTGAAGCGCGAGCAACCCGAGGTGGTGGTGATCGACTCCATCCAGACGCTGTACACCGAGCAGGTGACTTCGGCGCCGGGCTCGGTGTCGCAGGTGCGCGAGTGCGCGGCGCAGCTGACGCGGATGGCCAAGCAGAGCGGCATCACCGTGCTGCTGGTCGGCCACGTCACCAAAGAGGGCTCGCTGGCTGGTCCGCGCGTGCTGGAGCACATGGTGGATACCGTGCTGTATTTCGAGGGCGACTCCCATTCCAGCTACCGGATGATACGCGCGATCAAGAACCGCTTCGGCGCGGTCAACGAGTTGGGCGTGTTCGCGATGACCGATCGCGGCCTGAAGGGCGTGTCCAATCCGTCGGCCATCTTCCTCTCATCCTACCGCGACGATGTCGCCGGCTCCTGCGTGCTGGTGACGCAGGAGGGCACCCGGCCGCTGCTGGTGGAAATCCAGGCGCTGGTCGACGACTGCCACGGCTTCCAGCCCAAGCGGCTGACCGTGGGCCTGGAGCAGAACCGGCTGGCGATGCTGCTGGCGGTGCTGCACCGCCACGGCGGCGTGGCCTGCTTCGACCAGGATGTGTTCCTCAACGCGGTGGGCGGCGTCAAGATCAATGAGCCGGCGGCCGACCTCGCCATCATCCTGGCCATGGTTTCGTCCTTGCGCAACAAGGCGCTGCCGGAGAAGCTGGTGGTGTTCGGCGAAGTGGGCCTGGCCGGCGAGGTGCGGCCGGTGACGCGCGGCCAGGAACGGTTGAAGGAAGCCGCCAAGCTGGGCTTCACCCGCGCCATCGTGCCCAGCGCCAACAAGCCGCGTCAGGAAATCGAGGGCCTTAAGGTATTGGCCGTGGACCGCCTGGACCAGGCGGTGGAATTCTGCAGGGAGTAAGCGCATGGTGGATCCGCAAGCGATAGAACAGGAACGTCCTTATCTGCTGCGTTACGCGCTGGCCCAGCTGCGCGAGCGCGACGCGGCCGAGGAGGCGGTGCAGGAGACGCTGCTGGCGGCGCTGGAGTCGCGGGATAACTTCTCCGGCAAGTCTACCCTGCGCACCTGGCTGACCTCCATTCTGCGTTTCAAGCTGATCGACGCCCTGCGCCGCAAGGGCAAGGAAAAACTGTTCGAATCCTTGGATGACGAGTGCGACGACAGCGACTTCGACGGCTTGTTCACCCAGGACGGCCATTGGCGCGAGCCGATGCGCGCCTGGAGCGGGCCCGAGTCGCAGCTGGTGTCGAAGCAGTTCTGGCAGGTGTTCGAGGAGTGTTCCAAGGTGATGCCGCGCCGCACCGCGATGGTGTTCGCGATGCGCGAGGTGATGGGCATGGAGATCGCCGACATCTGTAACAATCTGGAGATCACCGCGACTAACTGTTCAGTGCTGTTGTACCGCGCGCGCATGAGCCTGCGCGAGTGTTTTTCGATACGCTGGAGCCGGGAGGACGAGCGATGAAGTTGAATTGCCGCGCGGCCAGCCGGTTGATATCCGCCGGACTGGACCGCCCGTTGAGCATGGGTGAGCTGCTCAAGCTGAAAATGCATTTGATGTTGTGCGGCAACTGCAGGCAGTTTTCGCAGCAGTTGGGCATGCTGCGCGATGCCGCGCGCCAGGCGGGGCGGGGAGACGAAGCGTCCGGCGATTGATGCTTTTGACATTTTCATCATCGCTGGCGACACTGGGCCTTTCTTGTTTGGAAAGGCCTTTTTCATGTCCGCCCTTGCCGTTCTCGATGCCTTGATGCGAACCCATGACGACTACCCGGACGAGGCGATCGCGCAATTGCCCGGCTTGCTCGCATCTCCGGATCTTCCTGCAGCCTCTCTGCCTAGGGCGGCGTGGCTGGCCAACCATCTTTTGGGCGAGAAGAAAGGGGATTGGCGCGGCGCCTGGGCTTTGCTGAAGAGGCTGCCCCTGGCCGAGGCCGGCCCGATATTGCTGCGCCATTGCGCAGTAGCCGCCACGCTGGCGGGCGACGCGCTGGGCTCCTGGAAGCTGGAGCGGCAATGGCTGGCGGGCGGCGCGAACGCGGAGTGCGTGCGTTTGGCGCTCAGGCTGGGCGTGCTGCAAGGGGCGCAGGGCTCGACGCCGCTGCCGGAGCTGTTGTCGGAGTTTTCCGCCTTGCTGGCCGCGCTGGAGCTATGCGAGGCAGGTGAGCTGGACGCCGCGTTGGCATCCTTGTTGACGAACATCGTCTCGGCGCTGCTGGAGCGCGGCGAGCTGGACATCCGCGATTCGTCCTGTGCGGAAACCTTGTCCAGCGGCGCGCGGATCGCCAGGCTGCTGTGGGGGCGGGTGGGCAGCTGGGTGAACCATGAGCGGGCGGAGTACCTGCTGGCGTTGACGGCGAACCGTTTCGAGCGTTGGCGGGACGGTTTGCAGGCCGCCGACGCCGGCCTGGCCTTGATCGCCGCGAACGGAGAAGAGGACGTGGATCGCGCCTTCCTGCTGCTGGAGCGGGCGAGGGCGCTGCGGGGATCGGGCCGAGAAGCGGAAGCGGAGGAGGCTTATGCTGCGGCGCAGGCGCTGGCGGCATTGTTCAGCGCCGATCTGCGGCCTTGGTTCGACGATTGCGCGCGGCGGGCAAAAAGAGAGCCGGCTGCGGCCGGCTCGTGAATCTACAAAGGTAAGAGCTTAGAGAAAAATCTTGCTGAAACAGATGCTTCAACGCTTGCGTTTGATCGGCTTGTCGCCGCCGCCGCGTTGCGGGCAAGCGGCGCAAGGCTGCTCGCACATGCCGGCACCGGTCAGCGATTGCTTGAGCGCGCAGACCGAACGCCGACAGGCGATGAAGCGGATCTGCTGTTCGGCCGCCAATTCGCGGAAGTGGCGCATGACATTGTGGCCGAGGAAGTCGGTGAACAGGATCAGGAGGTCGGTGCCGGCGGGCAGGCGGTCCACCTTGCGTTGATGCGAGCTGTTGCGGCCGCTCAGATGGCGGTGGATGGTGATGCCGTAGTTCTGCAGCACGTCGGGGATGTTGCCTAAGGTGTCGGCTCCAACCAGCATGGCATTCATCGAACTTCTCCTGTGTGAGTTTTTGAAAATGATAATAATTATCATTCGCAGAGTCAATCCCGTTTTTCAAGGTCTTTTTTCTTCCGCCATCGGATGATCCGATTTCTTCTGGCCATGCCCGGAGCGTGAGTTATGGCGCAAAGCATTGCGTGTAAAGGATTTTTCCGGATTTGCCCTGGCCGCCGGATGGCTATCGCCTATGGTGTAAGGAATGGTTTTTGCCCTTAGTGCCAGTGTGGCGGCGGAGCGGGAGGCGATATGAGTTTGGCCGGTTGGAAGGGATGGGCGCTTTGCGCGTTGTTGCTATTGCCGCAGTTTGCGGCGCAAGCCGGCGGCGAGGAGTGGGCGCGCATCCGGCGCGACGGCGCGATGCAGATCGGTCTGGAAGGCACGTTTCCGCCCTATAGCCAATTGGCGAGCGGCCAGCTGCAGGGCTTCGAGGTGGACTTCGGCCGGGCGCTGGCCGCGCAGATGGGCGTGGCGGCGCGCTTTCAGACCATGGTGTGGGATCATATGCTGGACAATCTGGCCGCCGGCCGGATGGATGTGGTGATCAATCAGGTGGTGGCGACACCGGAGCGCAGGAAGCGCTTCGAATTTTCCATTCCCTACACTTATTCCGGGCTGCAGCTGGTAGTGCGCAAGCCGGATTTGCCGCGCTTCCATGGCGCAGGGGACCTGGCCGGCGCCCATGTCGGGGTCAGCGCGGGCACCAATTACGAGCAATGGCTGCGCGACAACGCGCCGCAGGCCCATATCCATCTTTACCCTGACGATCCGACGAAGTACGACGGCCTGCGCCGCGGCGAGGTGGACGCCATCGTGATCAACCGGCTGGCGGCCTTCAACCTGGCGCAGAAGACGCAGGGCGAGCTGGCGCCTGCCGGCCGCATGCTGGCGCGCGAAGACGCCTGCGTGGTGTTGCGCAAAGGCAGTCCGCAACTGTTGGCGGCGGTGAACCGGGCGATAGGCCATCTGCAGCGCGACGGCACCTTGCAGACGCTGTCGCGCAAGTGGTTCAAGGCGGATATCGTCAGCCGGCCGCAGTAGGCGGCCGGCCCGAGAGCGATGCTTTCGCGCGGGCCCCCGGCTGCGCTCAGCCATAAATGTCCAGCTGGCTGATCATGCCGGCCTGTCCATCCTCCTTGACGAATACGCCGGCGCGCCGCATTTGCGCCTGCGGATCGGCGTCGCTTGGATTGGCGCGCATCGTCAGCGGGGCATCCACGCTGGGCAGCAGGATGGCGCCGATGCCGGCGTCCTTCAGCGAAATCAGCTGATCCTTGCCGTCGCTGCCGCGGCCGGTCCAGATCTTGAGTTGGGCGAAGGCGGGGTCGTTCTCGTCGATCACGCCGTCGTGGTTGCTGTCCAGCTTGGCCAGGTCGGCGAAGCCGTTGCCGGACTGCGGCCCGAACAGCTCGCTGCCGTCATTGATCTTGCCGTCGCCGTTCTTGTCCAGCGCCAGCCAGCCGCCCTGGCTGGAGAAGGGCAGATTCACCATCTGGCCGTTGTTCTGCAAATCGAAGCTGACGCTGGCGCCGCTCAGGCTGCCGGCGGCGCCGCCAAGGTTGACCATCAGCGGATCGCAGCTTTTCTTGCCGCCGGATTGGTAGCTCTGGCTGCTGTGGTATTGGTAGCTGCTCTGCATCTGCATGTTCAGCGAGAATTGCAGCTGCTTGCCGTCCTGGGTAGTGATCTGGCCGTTGGCGGTGAAGCTCAGCTGCTGCTGTTGCTGGTAGTCGATGTCCTGCTGCGCGCTGACCGTGGGATCGGGGATGACGGAGAGTTGAGAATTCTCGGGTTGGAGCGGGAACAGGCGCAGCAGCTTGAAATGGACGCCGAAAGCCTTTTCCAGTATCGCCTCGATCAGGCTGTAGACCGCGTCCTTGTCCGAGCTCAGCTGGTCCAGCAGGCTGGTCTGCGTCGCCTGGCTGCTCAGCTGCACGTTGTCGGCGGCGGTGGGTTGCGGGGAGGTCACGGAGAGGGTTTGGGTGACGCTGAGGGATTGGCTCTGGCTGAAGCTGCTGCCAAGGCTGACGGAGGCGGAGGCGATTTTCATGGCGGCGTCCCTTAAGGTGTACCCCCTCGCTATCGACCCGCCTCCGCCCGACTTGATGCCGCAGTTTCCCGTATTGCCAATGGTTCCGATGCTTGTTCCGGCGGTTATAAGTCCTTGCCCGAGCGCCAGATCGACCAGACCAGCCACACGCTGTTGAACAGCGCCAGCATGAAGCCGAAGAAGCCGAAGAAGGGCAGGCCGAACAGCTTGGGGCCGGCGTTGACGGTCATCACGATCGACGAGCCTATGATCAGGCAGCCGGTGACGATGCCCATGGTCAGCCGGTTGCTGCTGCGGTCCAGCTGCTTGCCGAAGCTGTCCAGCCGCTGCAGGTCCAGATTGACGCGGAACTTGCCGTGGCGCATGTCGCGGCCGATGCGGACCAGGTCGCGCGGCAGGCCGGCTATCATCTCCAGCCCTTCGGACAGCGACTGCCGGCCGCGCTTGAGCAGCGCCGCCGGATGGTAGCGGGCGACGATCAGCTCCTTGACGAAGGGCGTGATGTGCGCGACCAGCTGGAATTCCGGGTTCAACTGCCTGCCCAGGCCTTCCAGCGTCACCAGCGCCTTGAACAGCATCGCCATGTCCGGCGGCAGCACGATGCCGTGATTGCGGATCAGCGCCATGATGTCGCCGATCAACTGGCTGATGTTCAGCCCCTTCAGCGGCACATGCTCGTACTGGAACATGAACTCGCCGACCTCGTCGGCGAATTTCGGCATGTCCACCGGCGTGTTGCCGGTCCATTCGACCAGCACGTCGATGATGCCGTGCTCGTTGCGCTCGGCCACCGCCGACAGCAGGTCGACGATTTCGTCGCGCCGCACGTGGCTGATGCGGCCGACCATGCCGAAATCGATGAAGGCGATGCGATGCTCGGCCAGGAAGAACACGTTGCCGGGGTGGGGGTCGGCGTGGAAGAAGCCGTTGACCAGGATCATCTTCAGCACCGCATCGGCGCCGCGCTGTGCCAGCAGCACCGGGTCCAGGCCGCTGTCGCGCAGTCGGGCGAGATCGCTGGCCGGCACGCCGTCGACGTAGCTCTGCACGTTGACCGCGGCATTGGTGTATTCCCAATGCACCCTCGGCACTTCGACGAAGGGGTCGTCGATGAAGTCCCGGGCGAAGCGCTCCATATTGCGCGCCTCGATCGCCAGGTCCAGCTCGCGGCGCAGCGAACGCGAGAACTGGGCGACGATGCCGGACGGCTGATAGCGGCGCAGCTCGGGAAACTCCAGCTCCAGCAAGTGGGCCAGATGGGCGACGATGCGCAGGTCGGCCTCCACCTTGTCGGCGATGCCGGGCCGGCGCAGTTTCACCGCCACCTCGCTGCCGTCCTTCAGGCGCGCCCGGTGGACCTGGGCGATGGACGCGGAGCCTATCGGCTGCATGTCGAACTCGGCGAACAGCTGGTCGGCCTCGGCGCCCAGCGCGTCGACTATCAGCTTGCGCACCATGGCCGGCGGCAGCGGCGGCACCCGGTTCTGCAGCTTCTCGAATTCGTCTATCCAGTCAGGGGGGAACACGTCCACGCGGGTGGACAGGATCTGGCCCAGCTTGATGAAGGTGGGCCCCAGCTCTTCGAAAGCCAGCCTCACCCTTACCGCCGTCGGCTGGCCGGATTCGCGGTCCGGCAGCGACAGGTTCAGCCATTCGCCGGCCTTTTCCATCGCGCGCGGCAACTTCAGCCGCTGAGCGAACTCTCCCAGTCCATGACGGATCAAAATTCCGCTGATTTCTCTTAACCGCGGTAAGTCCCGCATTGCAATCAAGGTTTCCCGAATCATGTGCTTTTCGCCGTCCCGCTTGGCTTTACACTACCGGTCCCGTCCGATAGAGTGCGGCCTATGAAATTGCAACTCCGCTTATCAGCGCTGGCGCTGGCGGGCTTCATGGTTTTTGCCCAGGCCGCGCCAGACAAGGCCCCGACCGAGGGGAAAGCCGCCGCCGACAGTTCGGCGACGGACAAATCGGACGATCCCATCTCCAAGTACGCCGCTCCGCAAGAGGATGCGGTGGGCGACTTGCTTTTGCAAGCGATGAGCCTCTTGGGCGTCGCTTATCGCTTCGGCGGCAACACGCCGGACGACGGCCTGGACTGCAGCGGCTTCATTCGTTACGTGTTCCAGAAATCGCTGCGGGTGAACCTGCCGCGCACCGCGGCCGAAATGGCCCGGGTGGGCAAGTCGGTCGGCCGCGGCGAACTGATGCCGGGCGACCTGGTGTTCTTCAACACGCTTGGTCGCAATTATTCCCATGTCGGCATCTACATGGGCAACAACAAATTCATCCACGCGCCGCGAACCGGCAAGAACATCGAGGTGTCGAACCTGTCGCAGAGCTACTGGACCGCGCGTTACAATGGCGCGCGCAGGGTCAATCGTAGCACCGCCTTGCAGGCCGCCGATACTTCCGATGACGTCAGCGTGAAAAGCGCGGCGAAGCCGTCTCCGGCGCCGGAAGCGGCGAAATGCCGCAAAGGCAGGAAATGCAAGGCGGCCGCCGAGCCCAAGGGCAAGAAAGGCGCCAAGGCGCAAAAGGCGGCGAAATCCGTCGGCAAGAAGAAAAAGGGCCGGCACTGAGCGGTCCGGCCGAGCGACGATGCCCGCTTTTCGCGGGCATCGTGTTTTCAGGAACAGGAATATGGCATTGAAAATCGAAATACCGGTATGGCGCGACCCGGAGGGCAACATCGTCGCCTGCGTCGAGAAGCTGAAGGTGATGCGCGAAAACCTGGAGGAAATCGCCCAGATGGCCCAGGACGCGTTCGAGGACGCGGTGCTGATGGGCTGCGAGGAGCAGCAGGTGCGCGACTTCCTGGTGGCGATGATGCAGAGCCTGGACAATCCCTACCGTTCCGAGTGAGAAAACCCGAGATGCCATTTGAAGCCTTTATCGGGCTGCGCTACCTGCGCGCCAAGCGCCGCAACGGATTCATCTCCTTCATTTCCCTGATTTCCATCGTCGGCATCGCCCTCGGCGTGGCGGCGCTGATCATCGTGCTGTCGGTGATGAACGGGTTCCAGAAGGAAATCCGCGGCCGCATCCTCAGCGTGGCCTCCCACCTAGAAGTCAGCGGTTACGACGGCCGCCTCGCCGGCTGGCGCGACGCGCAGGCGATGCTGGTCAAGCAGCCGCACGTGCAGGCGGCTGCGCCCTTCGTCAGCAGCCAGGGCCTGTTCGTCGCCTACGGCAATGTGCGCGGCGGCCTGGTGCGCGGCATCGAGCCCGCGCTGGAAAACAAGGTGGTGGACGTGGGCCATCACATGGTGTCCGGCAAGCTGGAAGACCTGAAGCCTGGCAGTTTCGGCATGACGCTGGGCGTGGAGCTGGCGCGCCAGCTGGGCGTGGGCGTCGGCGACAAGGTGACGCTGATGACGCCGCAGGGCAACATCACGCCGGCCGGGATGGTGCCGCGCTCCAAGCAGTTCACCGTGGTGGGCATCTTCAAGGTGGACATGTTCGAATTCGACGCCTCGCTGGCGATGGTCAATCTGCGCGACGCCCAGGTGCTGGAGCGGATGGGCGATTCCGTCAGCGGCGTGCGGCTGCGGCTGGACGATCCGATGCTGGCGCCGCAGCTGAAGGCCGAGCTGCGGCCGCAACTGCCGCAACTGCTGGTCACCGACTGGACCGACACCAACGCCAATTACTTCCGCGCGGTGCAGATCGAGAAGCGGATGATGACCATCATCCTGACGCTGATCGTCGCGGTGGCGGCGTTCAACCTGGTGTCCACGCTGGTGATGGTGGTGACCGACAAGCAGGCCGACATCGCCATTCTGCGCACGCTGGGCGCGTCGCCCGGCAGCATCATGAAGATCTTCGTGATCCAGGGCGCGGTGGCCGGCGTGCTGGGCACGCTGGCCGGGGTGGCCAGCGGAGTGGTGATCGCGCTGAACCTGGACGTGATCGTGCCGGTGATCGAACGCATCATCGGCACCAAGATCCTGTCCAGCGACGTCTACATGATCGACTACCTGCCTTCCGACGTGCAGTGGGGCGACGTGTCCACCATCACCATCATTTCACTGCTGCTGGCCTTGTTCGCCACCCTGTATCCCAGCTGGCGCGCCTCGCGCACCCAACCGGCGGAGGCCCTGCGCTATGAATAAGGTATTGAGCTGCCGATCGCTCGGCAAACGCTACCAGGAGGGCAAGCTGGCGCTGGACGTGCTGGCCGACGTGAATCTGGAAGTGGGCAAGGGCGAGCACCTGGCCATCGTCGGCGCGTCAGGCTCCGGCAAAAGCACGCTGCTGCATCTGCTGGGGGGGCTGGACACGCCGACCTCCGGCGCGGTTGAAGTGCTGGGCCGCGACCTGTCCACGCTGTCGGAAACCGAGCGCGGCAGGCTGCGCAACGAGTCGATGGGCTTCGTCTACCAGTTCCATCACCTGCTGCCGGAATTCACCGCGCTGGAAAACGTGATGATGCCGTTGTTGATCCGCCGGATGGACAAGGGCGAGGCGGCCCGCCGCGCCGGCGAAATGCTGGAGAAGGTCGGGTTGGGCAAGCGCCTGGAGCACAAGCCGGGCGAGTTGTCCGGCGGCGAGCGCCAGCGCGCCGCCATCGCCCGCGCGCTGGTGACGCAGCCGGCCTGCCTGCTGGCCGACGAGCCCACCGGCAATCTGGACGTCCATACCGCCGGCCAGGTGTTCGAGCTGATGCTGGAGCTGAACCGCACGCTGGGCACCAGCCTGATCATTGTCACCCACGACCTGGAACTGGCCGGCCGCACCCAGCGGGTGCTGCGCTTGAACGAAGGCCGGTTGGCGGCGTCGGATACCGTTTCTGCCTGACGGCGGCTTGCCCGCCGCGTTTTGACCAAGGAGTCGGACATTGCTGTTCATCCGCAAGGAAATGAATTTTTTCGCGCTGCTTGACGCGCTGCAGACCAAGAACGGCCTGATCGAGCTGGCGCTAGGCCTGTTGTGCGTGATCGCCGCCTATGCGCTGGCCCGCCGGCTGTATCGCTACTGGTTTGCTCATAACCCTGAGCGCTACGACCAGTTTCTGCCCTATACCGGCTTCCGGCTGGTGTTGCCGCTGTCGGCTCAGGTGCTGGTGGTGCTGGCCAGCTTCACCTGGGGCAGGCTGGAGCACGCGCCGATGCTGGTGCTGCACATCCTGAGCGCGCTGCTGTTCTGGCTGGCGGTGATCCGCCTGTGCACGGCGGTGGTGCGCCAGGCCTTTCCGCATAGCCGCTTCGAGCGGCATTCCGAGCACTTCCTGGCCTCGGCCTTGTGGCTGGGCTTCGTCAGCTGGACCATAGGCTTCGACGTGGCGGTGATGGATTGGCTGGAGTCGATCTCCTTCTACGTGGGCAAGACCCGGCTGGACCTGCTGACCATTCTCAACGGCCTGCTGTGGGTGACGGTGATCGTGGTGGTGGCGCTGTGGGCGAGCCGCCTGATCGAAGCCCGCATCATGAAGCTCAAGCACCTCGATTCCAATCTGCGCATCGTGTTCGCCAAACTTACCCGCACCGGTCTGGTGGTGGCCTCGGTGCTGGTGGCGCTGCCGGTGATGGGGATAGACCTGACCGTGCTGTCGGTATTCGGCGGCGCGGTGGGTATCGGCCTGGGCCTGGGCTTGCAGAAGATCGCCAGCAACTTCGTGTCCGGCTTCATCATCCTGCTCGACCACTCGATCCGCATCGGCGACCGGCTGATGGTGGACAACCGCGTCGGCTATGTGACCAAGATGACCTCGCGCTATGTGGTGTTGAAGGGCTCCGACGGCACCGAGGCGCTGATCCCCAACGACGCGCTGATGTCCAATACGGTGATCAATCAGTCCTACTCTGACAAGAATATGTGGACCAGCCTGCCGGTGCAGGTGGCTTACGGCACCGATCTGGACCTGGCGCTCAGCCTGCTCAAGCAGGCGTCGGACCATCCGCGCGTGCTGAAGAATCCGGGCGCCAACGCCTTTGTCACCCTGTTCGCCGACAGCGGCATCAATCTGGAGCTGGGTTTTTGGGTGGCCGATCCGGAGAACGGCTTCATGGGCCTGAAATCGGACATCAACCTGGCCATCTGGCGGCTGTTCAAGCAGCACAATATCGAAATCCCCTTCCCGCAGCGGGAAGTGCGCATCGTCGGCGACAAGCCGGCGGGGCAGGGCTGAGGAGGCATCATGAGCGCGAAACGGCTGGCCATCATCGACGACGACGAGGCGGTGCGGCAGTCGCTGCTGTGGCTGCTGGATGGCCAGGGCTACCGCGCCGACGGCTTCGACAGCGGCGAGGCCTTTCTGGCCGATGGCCACGGCCAGGACTACAACGGCATCGTCCTGGATCTGCGGCTGTCCGGCATCAGCGGCATCGTGCTGCTGGAGAAACTGGCGCACTGGCCGTACTGCCCGCCGGTGATCATGCTGACCGCGCACGGCGACGTGCCGCACGCGGTGGCGGCGCTGAAGCTGGGCGCGCTCGACTTCATCGAGAAGCCGTTCGACGACGTGCGCCTGCTGGAGCGCGCGGCGGCGGCGGTGGAGCTGGACGAGCAGAACCGCCAGCGCCACGGCCTGCAGCGCAAAGTGTCGGCGGCGCTGGCGCTGCTGACCGAGCGCGAGCGCGAGGTGATGCAGCTGATCCTTGCCGGCAAGCTGAACAAGCAGATCGCCGAGGAGCTCAGCATCAGCATGAAGACGGTGGAGGTCCACCGTTCGCGGGTGTTCGAGAAGATGGGCGTCAAGTCGGCGGTGGAGCTGGCCGGCATGCTGGCCGCGCCCGGCGCCCAGGGAGGCAAGCTTTAAATGGGCAGCAAGCAGCCGGTGTCGGTGCTGGTGGTGATACACAGCCGCGATGGCCGGGCCTTGCTGATGGAGCGGGCGGACAAGCCCGGCTACTGGCAGTCGGTGACCGGCAGCCGCGAAGGCGGCGAAGACCTGATCGACACCGCCCGCCGCGAAGTGGCGGAGGAAACCGGCCTGGACGCATCCCGTTTCGAGCTGAGCGACTGGCATCTGGTCAATCGCTACGAAATCTACCCGCACTGGCGCCACCGCTACCCGGACGGCGTCACCCACAACGACGAGCACGTGTTCGGCCTGCTGCTGCCCGAGCCCTGCGAGGTGGCGCTGGCACCGCGCGAGCATCTGGGTTATCGCTGGCTGCCGTGGGATGAGGCTGCCGAGCTGGCGTTCTCGCCATCCAACGCCGAGGCGCTGCGCATGCTGCCGAAGAGGCTGGGGCTGGAGAGTTGAGCCGATTGCCCCTGTCCGTCCATCTCCACCCGCCCGCTTCGGCGGGTTTTCTTTTTTCTGCCGCGTGAATATGACTTTTCTTGATGCTTTTGGCATGAAAGAATGATTTTAAAATTAAATGCATATTCTGGAATGATCCAAATGATGGAGGCTGGCAATGCAGGAACGCGAAGAGGAAAGAAGTTCAAAGCGCGAATTGGAGCTTTCCGAGAGACTGGCAGTTCTCGAGGCGCAGTTTAAGGAAGGGCGGGAGCGCGCTGCTGAATCGGAAAACGCGAGAACGATGCGCTTGGACATCGTGCTGGATTTGATTCGGTCGATGTGGAGGGCTCTACTGCTGATTGTTTTGCTATGCGCCGCTGCTCATTATGGATTGGCGTTTTTCCAGTTGCGAATTGAGCGCGAGGCGAAAGCGGAGTTGAGAGCTGCGTCGGAGCAGGCCGCCAACAACGCTCGGGACGCGCAGACTGCTGGCGTGGTGGGAAGCATGGGGCCGCAGATTGCGGGAAAGGACGGTTTGATCTTGCTGCGTCTGGCAGTGGAGTCTTATCCGGAGGGCAGCGGGGCTGCGAAGAAGGGTGCGATTCCGCTTTCCGGTTTGGTTTCCTTGATCGATAAATTCGCCGCGGCAGGCGCGATCATGGTGAAGGATGCCTCGGCATTGAAGTCGGAGTTGTTGAAGAATGCGGTGGAAGGGGGGAAGGAGATCATGGTCGAAGCGGCGAAAAAGCTGATCGACAAGTTTCTGGATGATAAGAAGGACGAGCTCCTTGTGAAGGGAGTCGCTGGCCAGTTTATGGTGCAAGTGAACCAATTTTGCGGCGGCGCATCGACTAAATCGCATCCCAAGCCTGCGCCGCCGACTCCCAAACCGCGCGATTTGTGCGGCAAGTGCGGAGACGGCAAGCGCAGAGCCTGTTAAACGTGCCCTAGTCTGAAACTGCGCCGGGCTCGGGCAGTTGTTCGATGCGGCCCAGCAGGAAGACGAAGGCCAGGATGCCGATCACCAGCATGAAGCCTGCCACCATGAAGGCGTTGGCGAAGGAGTGGGTGGCGCCGACGATGAAGCCGGTGACGATGGGGGCGACCGCGCCCATCATATTGTTGGCGAAGTTCATGATGCCGCCGACGGTGCCGGTGCCGCCGCGCGGCGCGATCAGGGACGGCAGCGACCAGCCCACCGGCGCGGCGGCGGCCAGGCCGCTGAGCGCGATGGTGATCCAGATGATGGCGATGTAGGGATCGGTGGTGGTCGTCGCGCCGAACACCGCCATGCCCATGGCCATCCCGCACAGCAGCACCGTCTTGCGCACGCGGGTTTCATCGTGGCCGCGGGCGATCAGCTTGTCGATCAGCCAGCCGCCGACGAACAGGTCGGACAGGGTGGCGAACATCCACGGGATGGCGGAAAACCACGCGGACTTCAGGATGTCCATATGCATCGCCTGCACCAGGTAGCCGGGCAGCCAGGTCAAAAACAGGTAGAACACGTAACCGTAGGCGGCGAAGCCGATGGACAGCCCCCACACCTTGCGCTGGCGCAGCAGGTAGCCCAGCATCGCCATCGAGCTTTGCTGGCTGACGCCTTCCTCGGCCGCGCCGCCCTGGATGATGTATTGGCGCTCGGCTTCGCTCAGGTTTTTGTCGGCGCTGGGGTCGCGGTAGATCAGATAGAAGGCGATGAAGTACAGCACGCTCAGGATGGCGGACACGCCGAAGCCCCAGCGCCAGCCCAGGTGCACCACCGCCAAGGCGACCATCGGCACGCCGATCACATTGGAGAACTTGGCGGCGGCGTCGAAGATGGCGGTGGCCATCGCCCGTTCGCGGCGGGGAAACCAGTAGCCGGTGGCCTTGGAGCTGACCGGGAAGCCCGGCGCTTCGGCGACGCCCAGCAGCATGCGGGCGGCGAAGATGCCGGCGAAGCCGCCGGCGCAGGCGGTGAGAGTGGCGGCCACGCCCCATAGCAGCGCGCCCAGGCGGCCGATGCGGGTGGTGCCGAAGCGGTCCAGAATCACGCCGGTGGGAATCTGCAGCAGCGCGTAGCTCCAGAAGAAGGCGCTGAACAACAGGCCGAGTTGGCCGTTGCTGAGGCCGAACTCCTGCTGCAACTGCGGCGCGGCCACCGACAGGCTGATGCGGTCGAAGTAATTGACCAGGATGCCTATGCCCAAGAGCCCGCCTATGCGCCAGCGGCGGGCGGGAACCTTGAATTGTTGTGGGGACGGGGCGTTCATTGTTGTTCTCCTCTTTGATACTGCCTTTGCGTTGAAACGGTTGGGTTCAGTCCAGCTCCGCCAGGATGCGCCGCAGCAGCGCGTCTGGCGGCAGGGCGACGTCGCAGGGAATCGCGGCTTCGTCGGCGCCCGGGGCTTCCAGGTCGCGGAACTGGCTGTCCAGCAAGCTTTCCGGCATGAAGTGGCCGCTGCGCTCGCGCATGCGCTCGGCGATCAGCGTCTTGTCGCCGAACAAATGGACGAAGCGCAGGCCGGGATCGCCGCCGCGCAGCACGTCGCGGTAGCGGCGCTTGAGCGCCGAGCAGGCCAGCACCATGGGTTCGCCGCTCTCGCGGCCCTGGCGCAGCTTGTCTGCCAGATTGGCCAGCCAGCCGGCGCGGTCGCCGTCGTTCAGCGGAATGCCTTCTCGCATCCGCGCGATGTTCTCGGGGGGGTGGAAGCTGTCGCCTTCGATGAAGCTGGCGCCGATGGCCTCGGCCAGCAGGCGGCCCACGCTGCTTTTGCCGCAGCCGGCCACGCCCATCACCACGATATTGCCGTTTTTCATGTTAGCGCTAACATTTTGTGTTGAAGGATAGCCGGAACAAGCCCGGCTGGATGGCATTGATGTTAGCGCTAACAAAAAGTTCACAACAAGCAGTTGGATCAAGTTTTGCGTTTTGTCCGCGCGGCGCTGTAGTGGGATAGCAACATCGCGGCCTGAGGCGGAAAGCCGCGCGGGCGCGGGCTTTCAGCTGCTGCGGCGCAGCATCAGCTGGAAGCCCAGGTCGGCGCGGCGCGATTCCGGCTCCTCGCCATCTATCAGCCGCAGCAGGGCGCGGGCGGCATGGACGCCGATGTCGCGGCGCGGCGTGGCCACCGTGGTCAGCGTGGGCGTGCACCAGGCCGACGGCTGCAGGTCGTTGAAGCCTGCGATGGCCAGCCGCCCCGGCACATCCAGCCCCAGCTGCTGGCTGCGCGACAGCGCACCGATCGCCAGGTCGTCGTTGCAGCAGAACAGCGCGTCGCAGTCCGGGCGCTGCGCCAGCGCCGCGTCCAGCATGTCGGCGCCCATCTGCATGCTGGAGGGCTGAGGGTCCAGCCATTCCAGCCCGGCGTCGCGGCAGCCGGCCGCGTCCAGCGCCGCGCGGTAGCCTTCCAGGCGCTTCATCACCCGTTCGTCCAGCTGGGCGCCGAGAAAGCCGATGCGGCGCTTGCCGCGCGACAGCAGGTGGCGGGTGATGGCGGCCCCGGCCTCCTCCTGCGAGAAGCCCACGCAGCAGCGGCCGTCGTCGGCCAGATCCATCATGTAGACCGCCGGCAGCGCGTGCTGGCTCAGGATGCGCTCGAACGGCTCGGCGTGGCTGAGGCCGGTGATCAGCACGCCGTCGGGCCGGTGCTGCAGATAGGCGCGCAGCAGCTGCAGCTCCTGGCCTGCGTCGTAATGGCTGTTGCCGATCAGCATCTGGTAGCCGGCGGCGTCCAGCACCGTTTCGATGCCGGCCAGCGTCTCCAGGAACACGGTGTTGGCCAGCGAGGGAATCAGCACCAGCACCGTCCGCGATCTCGCCGAGGCCAGCGTGCTGGCGGAGCGGCTGGGCACATAGGCCAGCGCGTCGACCGCCTGCATCACTTTTTCGCGCAGCGCTTCGGAAACCTGCTGCGGTTGATTCAGCACCCGGGATACGGTGATGGCGCTGACGCCGGCCGCCTTGGCCACGTCGTGCATGGTGACGCCGCTGCCGGAGCGGACGCGCGGTTTTCTGGACATGGATTTCTCGAAATGGATTGGCAATACTGTTGTCATTATATCGCGGCGGAAGCGCTTGCCGGGCGATGACGCCTGCTTGTAATGTCGTGATTTTTCCCGGGAGCCCATCATGTACCAGCCTAGCCATTTCGTCGAGGCGGATCCTGCCGTTTTGCTGAGCCTGATTCGCGCCCGGCCGCTGGCCACCGTGGCGATCAACGGCGAGGACGGCCCGCTGGCCAACCACCTGCCGTTGCTGGCGGTGGAAGAGGACGGCGCGCTGAGGCTGAGGGGCCATGTGGCGCGCGCCAATCCCCTGTGGCGGCTGCTGGAGGCGGAGCCGCAAGCGCTGGCGGTGTTCCAGGGCGACGACGCCTACATCAGCCCGTCCTGGTATCCGGCCAAGGCCGAGCACGGCAAGGTGGTGCCCACCTGGAACTATATGGTGGCGCACGCCAGGGGGCGGCTGCGGGCGGTGGACGATCCACAGTGGCTGCGACAACTGCTGGAAGAGTTGACGGTCCGGCGCGAGGCGGGTTTCCCTTTGCCCTGGCAAGTAGCCGACGCGCCGGCCGACTATCTGGACAAGATGCTGCGCGCCATCGTCGGCATAGAGTTGACGGTGAGCCGGCTGGACGGCAAGTACAAGCTCAGCCAGAACCAGGACGAAGCGACCCGCCAGAGCGTGCGGGCAGGCCTGGAAGGCGGCGGGGATGCGCGAGCCAGGGCGCTGGCCGGCGAGATGGCCCGCCGGCAAAAACCTTGATCGCGCGCGGGCCGGCGCCTTGAGCGTGCGCCAGCGGCGCTAGTGGCGGAAGCGGGCGAGCAGTTCGGCCAGCTCCGGCGGCGCGGCCTCGCCGTCCTGCCGCAGCCGCAGCAGGAAGCCGTCCAGAAAACCGGACAGCAACGCGGACGAGGTCACGGTGGCGCCGATGCGGGCATGGTCCCACTCCACCACCACGCCTTGCAGATAGGCGGTCAGGCGGTTGCTGTCCTGCTGGAACGAGTGGTACAGGCTGATCGCCGGCGCGCCGCTCAGCTGGTAGAAGGCCTGCAGCGTAGATTTGTCCAGCCGGCAGCGGCTGAGGATGTCGCGGCTGTCGAACTCGACGAACAAGGGCTGCGCCACCTGGTTGCGGCGGGTGTTGCTGCTGTATGGCCGCGACACCACGCCGATCGCTGAATTCAGCTGGCCGGCGGGCCGGCCGTTGCTGACCGGATAGCCCAGTAGCAGGGTGAAGGCGCTGGCCATCGGATCGGGCAGGGCGCCGTGGTCCAGCTCGAAACAGTTTTCCACCGGATGGCGGACCAGCCAGTCGGCCGGCAGATGTATCGCCGCCAGGTCCAGATGCTGGGGGCTGGCGCAACGCAGCTGCAGCAACGGCCATTGCTGCGAGCCGTTGCTGGCCACCACGTTCTGGCCGTGATTGACGCAGGCGGCGGACAGCACGGCTTCGGATGTGACGATGAACTTTTCGCCACGGTAGCTCAGCAGCAGGCCGCTGCCGAAACAGGGGCCGGTCCGGCCTGCGCTTTTTTTCGGATGAAAGGCCACTACCATCGGGCTGAGAAACTGGTAGATATGCTCCAGACACTGCAGGGGATCATCCAGATCGAACAGAAACTCCATCCCCGGTTACCTCTCGCGACAACGATTCTTCGCTCAGCATAGTTCAGGCTAGGATGATTTGAATGCCTGTTTGTCTTCCCGCCGCGGCAGCGGGCGAGGCGAATGCTATACCTGTATGGAACGAATCCGAACGAAACGGACGGCATGCAGTCCGCTTCGGTGGACGTTGGACAAGGCTCCGCCGGCAGCGCGGCGCGGAGGACGACAGACCCGGCCGGCGCCGGGCTCAGGGGGCTCTCAATGGCAAGCAACGCGCGAACCAGATTCATTCTGCTGGCGGTGCCCAGCTATGCGCTGTTCGCGCTGGCCTGGATTTTTTTCTCCGATCAGCTGCTGGCCGGAATGGATGCTTCCCGCGCGCTTCCCCTTTCCATCGCCAAGGGCGTCTTCTTCGTTCTGCTGACTTCCATCCTGCTGTCGCTGGCGCTGAGGGCGGTGCCGTCCGGCGACGGCATCGCGCAGCTGGCCTGGCTGGGCAATCTGGCCAAGGGCATGCAGCCGGGCCGCCGAAGCGGCTGGCTCGCTTATCCGGCGGTGCTGGCGCTGCTGGGCGGCGCGCTGGCGCTGCGGCCATTCCTGATGGGGCCTGAGCTGGACGCGCACCCGATGCTGATCCTGCTGATATTGCCCATCATCCTGGGCGCCGGCATGGGCGGCCTCGGCCCCGGCCTGCTCGCCACCGCGCTGGCGGTGCTGGCTGCGGATTGGCTGGCGGAACCCCATCTGCACGTGGCTCAGGCGCCGTGGCACAGCAAGCTGCAATTATTGTTTCTGGCGGTGAATGGCCTGGCGGCGAGCTTGCTTTGCGCCAAGCTGCGCCAGGCGCTGGAGCGGGTCGTCATGCACCGGGCGCTGCTTGACGCCGTGGTGACAAGCACGTCCGACGCGGTGTTCATCAAGGATGTGCAAGGCCGCTATCTGCTGGCCAACCATGCCGCGCTGGCCTTTGTCGGCAAAACCGGCCGCGACGTGATAGGCAAGGACGACCGCGAGCTGTTCGACGAGGAAACCGCCAAAGAGCTGATCATTCAGGACCGGCTGATCATGCAGAACGGCCGGGTGCAGACCCTGGAAGAGAATCTGACGCTGCCCAGCGGAGAGCGGATGGTGTTTCTGGTGACCAAGGGGCCGGTTTACAACCAGGAAGGGCAATTGGGCGGGCTGTTCGGCATTTCGCGCGACATCAGCCGGCAAAAGCAGGCCGAGAACCTGCTGCGCGAAAACGAGACGATGCTGCAGCAGGCGCAGCAGCTGGCCGGCATCGGCAGCTGGAGCTGGGATCTGGTTGAGGACCGCCATTACTGGTCGCCGGAGGCTTATCGCCTGTTCGGCCTGGTTGAACGCTTCGGGCCGCCCGGCTATCCGGCGATGCGGCGGTTTTTCAGCGACGAAGGCTGGGAACAGCTGTCGGAGGCGATAGGCCGCTGCAGGCTGATGGGCATGGGCTACGAGTGCGACGTGGAGTTGCTGCGCGCGGACGGAGAAAGCCGTTGGCTGACGATGCGGGGCGAGGCGCGGCGCGGCGAGGAGAACGCCATCGTCGGGCTGTACGGCACCATGCAGGACATCACCGAGCGCAAGCAGATGTCGATGCAGGTCAAGGCCAGCGAAAACCGTCTGCAACTGGTGGCCGAGGCCACCAGCGACGGCTTCTGGGATTGGGATCTGCGCAGCGGCAAGGTATACCGCTCTTCCCGCTACTACGAAGTGACCGGCACCCAGCCGGAGGAGGACAGCGGCGATTTCCGCTTCTTCCGCCAGATGGTGCATCCTGCCGACCTGCCTTATGTATTGCAGGCGATAGAGGCGCATCGCCGCGGCAAGAGCCCGAAGATAGAAATCGATTTCCGGCTGGCCAAGCAGGACGAGGGCGTGCGCTGGCTTCAGGTGAGGGGCCGCGCGGTGGAGTGGGACGAGCGCGGCGCCGCGGTGCGGCTGGTCGGCAATTTGTCCGACATCACCGAGCGCAAGCGCGCCGACGAGGACTTGAGGCTGGTGTTGAACGAAGCCGGCGACGCGATCTGGGTCACCGACGTCGACGGCTATTTCATCTTCGCCAATCCCGCCGGCTGCCGTCTGACCGGACACAGCCTGGATGAATTGCGCGACATGCACATCCACGATCTGGTGGCGCCAGAGTGCCTGGGCATGCTGGCCGAACATCTGGCCAAGATCAACAACGGCTCCTTCCTGCGTTTCGAGTGGAAGCTGCGGCTGAAGAAGGGCGGCTCGGTCAGCGTGGACCTGACCTCAGGCAAGATGAAGGACGGCCGCTATATCGCCTTCGGCCGCGACCTCACCGAACAGCACCGCGCCGAGCAGGAGCTGCGCGACCGCGAGCGCCAGCTGGCGCGGGTGATCGCCGGCTCCGACCAGGGTTTCTGGGACTGGAACCTGAAAACCAACCGCTTTCAGATCAGCCCGCGCTGGGAAAGCATGCTGGGTTACGGTCCCGGCGAGATGCATATCACGGCGGACAACTGGTACGAGCATCTGCATCCGGAGGACGTGGCTCTGGTCCGGGACTCCATCCAGCGCAATCTGCGCGGCGAACTGAACAGCCATGAGGTGGAAGTGCGCTGCCGGACCCGCGGCGGCGACTGGCGCTGGATCCTGTCGCGCGGCCGGGTGGTGGAGCGGAGCGAGCAGGGCGAGCCGCTGATGATGTCCGGCACCCATACCGACATCACCGAGCGCAAGGTGTTCGAGCAGACGCAGAAGGAAGCCGCCGCGGTGTTCGACAGCAGCTATGAAGGCATCCTGATGGTGAGCCCGGACGGCGTGATCACCAAGGTCAACAACGCCTTCTCCCGCATCACCGGCTACAGCGCCGAAGAGGCGATAGGACAGAAGCCCAGCCTGCTGTCTTCCGGCAAGCAGCCGATCAGCTTCTACGAGGAGCTGTGGAACTCGGTCAAAGGCCACGATTTCTGGCGCGGCGAGCTGTGGAACCGCCGCAAGAACGGCGAACTCTACGCCGAGCTGCTGTCGATTTCCGTGGTGCGCGACGAACAAGGGGAGGTGCAGCACTATATCGGCATTTTTTCCGACATCACCCAGCTCAAGCAGCACGAGGCCGAGCTGGACCGCGTCGCGCATTACGATCCGCTGACCGGGGTGCCCAACCGCCGCCTGCTGTCCGACCGGCTGCGGCAGGCCATCGTGCGCGCCAACCGCAGCGGCAAGTCCTGCGCGGTGTGCTTCCTGGATCTGGACGGCTTCAAGGCCGTCAACGACAAATACGGCCATGCGGTGGGAGACCAGCTGCTGGTGGCGGTCAGCAACAATCTCAAGGCCATTCTGCGCGGCGACGATACGCTGGCGCGGCTGGGGGGCGACGAGTTCGTGGTGCTGCTGTCGGAGGTGGGAGGGCCGGAGGAGTGCATGCTGGTGCTGGACCGGGTGCTGGCCACCGCATCGCGGCCGATGCCGGTGGGCGACGCGGCGGTCAGCGTCACGGCCAGCATAGGCGTCAGCCTGTACCCGCAGGACAATGTCGATCCGGACACGCTGCTGCGCCACGCCGATCAGGCGATGTATTTGGCCAAGGACGCGGGCAAGAACCGCTACCAGCTGTTCGACCCGGAAAACGACCGCAAGGCGCAGGAGCACCGCCAGTTCCTGGAGCTGTTGCGCCAGGCGCTGGTCCGCGACGAGTTCACGCTGTTCTACCAACCGGTGGTGGATCTGCAGAGCGGCGAGATCATCAGCGTGGAGTCGTTGATACGCTGGCGCCACCCCAGGCGCGGGCTGCTGGCGCCGGCGGAGTTCCTGCCTCACCTGTCCGGCAACGAACTGGAGGCCGCTTTCGGCCTGTGGGTGCTGGATGCCGCGCTCAGCCAGGTGTCGCGATGGGCGGAGGCCGGCTTCCACGTCAATATCAGTACCAATGTCAGCACCAACTACCTGCTGCGAGCCGATTTCGGCCAGCAACTGTCCGCCGTGCTGGGACGCTATCCCAACGTGCCGCCCTGGCATCTGGAGCTGGAGATCGTGGAGAGCGCGTCCGGCGATGTCGAGCAAACCATACGGGTGCTGCAGCGCTGCCGCGAACTGGGCGTGCATTTCGCGCTGGATGACTTCGGCACCGGCCATGCGTCGCTGACTCATCTGCGCCGGTTGCCGGTGGATACGCTGAAGATAGACAACAGTTTTGTCCACGACATGATAGATAGCCCGGACGACAGGCGCATCGTCGAGGGCGTGATCGAGCTGGCTTCCATTTTCGCCCGCAAGGCGATCGCCGAAGGCGTGGAAACGATGGAGCATGCCGCCCTGCTGCGCCGGATTGGCTGCCGCTATGCCCAGGGTTACGGCATCGCCCGGCCGATGGAGGCCGACAAGGTGATGGAGTGGTGTCGCCGGTGGCAGCAGGACGAGACCTGGCAACAGTTGGCGGACCAGGCTTCCTGATGCGATTCCCTGTTGTCATTTGTTTGGCTGCCGCTGCCGCCATTTTCTGCTAGATTGCCGTTTTCAGACACACTGGGCCCGCCGCGAGGCGGGCCTTGTCATTGGAGAATTCTGGCATGCATGAATGCGCCAGGGCGGGGCATCCGGTTGAAATAAGGCTCGCCGCCGGCGCGGATGCCGACGCGCTGGCGGCCCTGTATCGTCAGTTGACCGGTGACGCGCGCACGCGGGTGTTGCCGGAGCGGCTGGATGCCTTGGCGGGCGGCGAACGGGCGCAGGTGCTGGTGTGCGAGTGCGGCGGCGAGCTGGCCGGTACCGCCTGGCTCGGTTTTTGCGAGGACATCATGTACGGCGAGCAGCCGTTCGCCGTGCTGGAGAACCTGGTGGTGGACGCGCGCTGGCGCGGCCGCGGCTTGGGCGCGATGCTGCTGCGCGAGGCCGAGCGGCGCAGTCTGGCGCGAGATTGCTCCAAGATCATGCTGCTCAGCTCGATTGGCAGGGAGGACGCGCATCGTTTCTTTCTGCGCGCTGGCTTCCACGGCGACGCCAAGCGGGGATTCGTCAAGTATCGCGGCCGGATGGCGGGATGAAACCGGATTGATTGATAACAATAGCCAAGGAAACAGGATGCGCTTGCAAGAAAGAACAAGACCAGACATCGATGGGGCGGCGAACAGGGTGTCGATCAGGCTGGAGCGCCCGGATCAGCCCGAAGTGCTGGCCTTGATCGACGAGCTGGACGCCTACCAGAAACCCTTGTATCCGCCGGAGTGCCATTACGGGGTGGATGTGTCGGCGCTGTTGAAGCCGGAAGTGGCTTTCGCCGTGATTCGAGGGAGGGACGACGCGGCGCTGGGATGCGGCGCAGTATGGTGCGGGCCGGAATTCGGCGAGCTCAAGCGGGTATTCGTCAAACCGGAATGCCGCGGCAAGGGCGCGGCGCGGGCCGTGCTGTCATTCCTGGAGGAGCAGGCGCGCGCCAGGGGCTGCGCGGTGGTGATGCTGGAGACGGGCATCCATCAGCATGAGGCGATCGCTTTGTACCAGCGCGCCGGCTACGATTTCTGCCCGCCTTTCGGCGATTACCGCGAAGACCCGCACAGCGTGTTCATGCGCAAGCCGCTGTGAGTCAAGGGGCCTTGCCCAGATGGGCGGCCAGCTGGCGCGCGCTCTGGCGGCACCATTCGTCTATCAGCGGCTTGATCAGGTCCAGCGTCATCGGCTGTTCCTTGATCTTGTTCTTTTCGTTCTGGCGCAGGTTGACGGTGCCGGCCAGCAGGCCGCCGTCCTGGGCATCCTCCAGTTGCGCCATGCTCGCGATCTTCAGCAGGTAGGGCTCCTTGCCGGTGGCCAGGCGGGCCAGATTGAACACAGCCTTGACCGGCAGCAGATCGATGGCGTTGACACCGGGCCTGTCCTGGCTCACGCCGGTGACGGCTACCCGCAACCGGGCGACGCCCGTCGCCGGCTGCAGCGCTTCCTCTACGCCGGCGGCTTTCAGTTCCGCCTGCATCCGATCATGGAAGTAGCCGACGATCGCGTTTTCGTCTCCCGCCTGCAGCAATTCCCAGCTGCCGTCATCCGCCTGGCGCAGAAAGAGCAAGGGTTCCAGCAACACCGAATGATAAGCCTTCAGATCCACGCCGGGTTTCTGGTACACGCGCTGGCCGGGCACCATCTTGCCGGGCTGGAAGGCGTCCAGCGGCACGGTGAACAGATTGTCGGCGCTGTCGGCCAAGGCCGGCAGGCTGAATCCCAGGACGCAGCATAGTGTCAGTGCGGACAGTCTCATTATCGTTTCCTCTGTTTTGGCTTCAGTACGGTGACATGACGCAGACAGGATAGTTCGAAGCGGAGAGCTTGTCGCGCGGGAACAGCCAGGACCGCTTAGAGCCGCTAACAAAACCTCGCAGAGAACCTGAGCCAAGGCGCGCCGACGCAGGCAGTACTCATCGTGCGACAAGGAGGCGCAACGCGGGATCAGGGGTTTTGTTAGCGGGTCTTAACGGGCGAAGTAGGCGTACAGCGCCAGCATCAGGATGCAGGCCGCCACCATCAGATTGAGCAGGAGGTCCTCTTGCAGCGGTTCGAAATGCAGTTTGTCATGTGCGCTCAGGCGGGAACCGTTGAGCTTGCGCAGCCAGTATTGCAGCAGATTGCGGGGACTGGGGCCGTCCGCGTCGGCATTACCGGGTTTCATGATCGAATGCCTTTTTGTTTGAGAGTGAACGCCGTTGCATTTTACGCCGCTTTTATATGCAGGCAACATCTTTTGATGAATATTTTTCTTTCGGAAATGAATATTCAAATGGAAATAATGCTTTTGGCATTAATTGGTCAGGGAGGCGGCGCGGTGGAGGATAGCGGCTGGGCTACACTGACGAAAGTGGTCCGAGCGGAGGCCCGGAGCGCGCGGATGCGTTGCCGGACCGCCGCCGCTCAGGTCGGGAGAGACGATGAAACTGCGGCTTGTTTGGCTGGTTCTGGCCGCCGCTGCCGCAACTGCGGCCGCGGAGCCTGTGTTGTTCCATTCCTACACGCTCGCAGTGGAGCCGTGGGGCGTGGCCGACAGCGATCGAGGCGTCGGTCCGGATTTCGTCCGTTTCCTGGCGGCGCAGACCGGCGTGCCGATCAAGGCCGAGGTCAGACCCTATCTGCGGGTGATAGACGGCATGCGCAGCGGAGCCAACGCGATCAATCTGGGCATCCCCACCGAAGAGAGGGAGCGTTACGGCATCTCCATCTGCGAAGTGGCGAAGCTCAGGGTCTCGCTGGTTTACCGGCTGGAGCCGGGGCGCGCGCATCCATCGGCGCGCAGCTTCGCCGGACTCGCCGTCGGAGAGCTGAGAGGCAGCCACACGCTGGATGCCTTTGACCGCGCGGTGCCGCATGTCAGAGTGCTTCTGGGCGATATGGATCAAGGCGCGAAGATGCTGGCGGCGGGCAGGCTGGACGCCACCGTCTGCGTAAGGCCCGGCTGCGGCAATGTGCTGGATGAGGCGGGCCTGGCGGGGAAGGCGCTGGGAGAATGGCCGCTGGACGCGCAGCCGCTGAGGATTTATGTCTCGAAATTCAGCGCGCTGGCGCGCGATGCGGACGCGATGGGCAGGTTGCGGCAGGCTTGCGAGTCGGCGGAAGGCCAGCAGGAGATGCGCCGCCTGCTGGCTCCCTATCATTAGCACGCGGCGGTCGCGGGCAGGTCCCGCGCCGCGCGTCCATTTCAGACCGACATCGACATCAACAGGCTGCTGATATCGTTGGTGCCGGCATTCGCCTGATACAGGCTCAATGCGGCCTGCAGTTGCTGGGCGCTGGTCGAGTTGGTGGAGCCGGTGGTCCCGGAGGATTGGGATTGGCTGCCATTGGCGGCATTCAGCAGGCTTTGCAGGCCGCTGTCGTTTTGTTGCTCGCCGCCGCCGCCGTGATGGTGGTGGTGATGGTGCTGTCCGCTGGCTTGCTGGGTGCCGTCGGCCTGCAGGCCTTGCTGCAATTGCTGGAAGTCTTGCTGAGCCTGGCTGATGTTGCCGGACTGCAGATCCTGGCCCAGCGTGTTCAGCAAGGAGGAGATGGAGCTCCCGGCGCTGCTTGCGCTGCTGCTGGTTTGGCTGCCGTTCACCGCGGCGAACGGATCAGTGGAACTGGAGCTGGAACTGGCCGACGTGGAGGACGTCGCGCTGAGAGCGCTGTTCAGCGCGGAGCTGAAGTCGCCGCCGCTGCTACTGCTGCTGCTGTTCGAGCCATTCAACTGCTGCAGCGCCGCCAGAGCCTGCTGCGCGCCGGCGATGTCGCCTTGTTGGACGGACTGGGTCAGACTGTTGAAATCCTGGCGGCGCTGCTGGCGCTGCGTCTGCATCTGCTGCCAATAGGCGTTCGAAGTATTGGTGCTGCTGACGGACATGGTGCTTCTCCTTGAAAACGATGTTGCCGGGCAGCGCTTCACGGATCCGCTGCTGTCCTTGGCGGCAGCCGGTCGGAGTGACTTCCCGTCCGGCCGGCAATTATTGCCGCCTTGCCGTTCAATGTTTGCCGTTGTCGCCGAGGAAATCGCTATTTTGCTGATTTTCCAATCGAAAACAACGACTTGGCGGAGGGTGGTTCAGCAATAGGCGTGCCAGGTTGCCGGCGCCGAGCGAGGGAAATGTTTACAAATGTTGCGGCGCAGGCGCGGCCGGGAAAACTCGCGCGGATGCGAGCCTCGCGGGCCCAGTGCGGTTTCTTTGGCTTGGCCGGGGGCTTTTAACCGAAGCCGCGCTTGCGCAGGGCCTGGTACAGCATCGCGGCGCTCAGCGCGTCGTTGAGCGCGTCGTGGCGCGGCAAGGCGGGCACGCCGAGTTCCCGGTGCAGCGCGTCCAGGCTGAGGTCGATGTGGGCGTCCGGATGCAGGCGGAAGCGGTAGTCGTAATAGCGGGCGGAGAGTTCGATCTGCCGTTGCGGCAGGCCGATGCCCAGCAAGGGCTTCACGTATTTGTTGAGCAGGGCGACGTCGTATTCCAGGTAGTAACCCAGCAGCGGCCGTCCGCCGATGAAAGCCAGCAGCCTGAGAATCGCCTCGCGCGGGGGTAGGGCGTCGGCCAGGTCGCGGCGGCGCAGGCCGTGCACGGCGATATTGCCGGCGCTGGGTATGCCCTCCGGCCTGACCAGCAGGTATAGCGCCTCGCTGTGCAGAATGCGGTTGCCGCGCAGCTTGACCGCGCCGATCGACAGCAGCTCGGCCTCGGCCGAGTTCAAGCTGGTGGTCTCGCAGTCCAGGCTGACCATCTCGTCCGCAGGCTCGTCGAAAAGCCCGCTCCAGGCCGGATCGCGCAGCCGCGCGCGCAGCCAGCGCCGCCGCAGCCGCTCCAGCATCAGAAGCTCCCCAGCCGGTAATGGTGGCGCAACTGGGCCTTGAAGCGCTTCGCCACCGCCAGCGCGTCCTTGAGCAGATCGCGCTCCAGCGTGGACAGTGCCTCCGGCTCGATCAGATTGTCGGGGGCCTCGCCGGCGTCCAGCCGCCGCAGGCCGCGTTCAAGCCGCAGCTGGGACAGGAAGGCCAGCGCCTCCAGGATGTCGTCGGCGAGCCCGGCTTCCAGCTTGCCCGCTGCCGCCAGGAATCTGGCGCGCTCCGCGCTGGAGGCGGCGTCGATGCCGTTTTCCAGCGCCAGCGCGCGCAGGCCGTGGACCAGGGGAAAGATGCCGCCCTTTTTCAGGTCCAGCAGCTCGCGGCCGCCGCTTTCCCGCGTGCGCAGCCGCGAGAAAGGGCCGAGCGGAGTGTCGAATTGGTCGATGGCGCGGGCGAAGCGGGAAAAGAAGCCGGCGTCGTCCTGCAGCCGCGCGCGCAGGTAGCCGCGGCAATCCGCCAGCAAAGCCTCGTCGCCGCATACGGATTCGGCGTCGCAGAAAATGGCCAATTGCAGCATGCTTTCGCCGTCGGGACGGGTCAGCCAATGGTGGATGCGGTCGCGCATGTCGCTGAGGGACAGGCGCCAATGCGGATTGCTGACCATCACGCCGCCGGGACAGGGCGGGTAGCCGAAGCGGGCGAGCGCGGCCGAGAACGCCTCGCAGCAGGCGGCGGCTTCCGGGAAGTCTTCCGCATTCGGCAGCAGCAGCGCGTTGTCCTGATCGGTCTTCAGTATCTGCTCGCCGCGGCCTTCCGACCCCATCACCAGCAAACAGCTGCTTTCCGCCAGCCTCGCCGGCGCGATCATGCGCCAGGCGCGGGCGAACAGCCGGGCGTTCAGCGCCTGCACCAGCCGGCCCAATTGGGGAGGGCGCACGCCATGGCCGGACAGGATGCGGATCAGCCGGTCGATCTGGCCGGCGATGTCGGCCAATTCATCCAGATCGGCGGCGCGGTCCAGCCGCTGGGCGATCAGGTGGGAATGATTGGAGAAATAGGACAGCACGTCCACCTGGGCCAGGATGCCGACCGCCTGGCCGTTTTCGGTCACCACCAGCCGGCGCAGATTGCGTTGCGTCATCAGCAGCAGGGCGTTGAACAGGAAGTCGTCCCTGTCGATGCACAACAGCTGGTAACTGCTGTGGCGGCCCACCGGCTCGCCGCCGTCCACGCCTTCCAGAATGATGTCGCGGCAGTCGGTGGTGGTGAAGATGCCCAGCCTTTCGCCGTCGCGGACCAGCACCGATTTGCTGCGCTGTTCCTTCATCGCGCGCGCGGCGTCGCGGATGCTGGCGGCGGCATCGACGAAAACCGGCTGGCGGCAACCGGCGTCGCGCACGGTGGCGGACAGCAGGGTTTGCAGTTCGCGGCTGCCGGCGCGCTGGGCGAGCAGGCCCATTTTTTCCGCGACGCTGGCGTAGAAATAGGCGCCGAAGCGCGGGTTGCTGTCGGTCAGCGCCAGCACCGCGTCGCGGGGCAGGGCCAGCAGCAGCGTTTCTTCCTCGGCGACGAAGCGGTTGGCGGCGCGGCCGGCCACCAGCGAGCGGGCGTCGAAGACGTCGTGGATGCGATAGCGGCCCAGCGTTTCGTCGCCGGCAAGCTCGGCCGCTACACCCTTGATCACCATGTACAGCGCGTCCATCGGTTGATCCGGGCCGACGATTTGGGCGTCGTCGGGAAAGTAGACGATGTCGGCGCGGGCTTCCAGCGCGTCGCGCTCGGCGGGCGCGAGGGTGTCGAACGGCGGCTGGCTGAGATCGAAGCGGCTCATGGCGTGTCCATGCTGCGGGCTGTTCCCTTCAGCATAACGCCTATCGCCGCCTCGGTGTCAGCCGGCCGGTTTGTGGATCAGGCGCGGCTCGCCGTCGCGGAACAGGATCAGCTCGCCCGGGGACAGCGGGGTCCAGCGCTCGTTGTCGGTCAGCGGTTGGGTGGCGATCATCGCCACCTGGTCGCGCGGAGTGGTGACGGAGGCGAAATCCACGCTGACGTCGTCGTCCACCAGGTGGGCGGTGTTGAACGGCGCGCGGCGGATGATGTAGTGCAGGTTGGTGGAGCAGTGGACGAACAGCGACTGGCCGTTGCTCAGCATGAAATTGAACACGCCGCTGGCGCTGATCTCCGCGGCCAGCCTCGCCACTTCTTCGAATAGCGCGTCTTCCTCCGGAGGCTCCGACCATTTGACGCGCAGCTTTTCCATCAGATGGCAGAACGCGCGCTCGGAATCGGTGGTGCCCACCGGACGGTAGTGCTCGCCGGGGCCGGGGTTGAAGCTTTCCAGGTTGCCGTTATGGGCGAAGATCCAGTACTGGCCCCACATCTCGCGCATGAAGGGATGGGTGTTGGCCAGATTGATCTCGCCCTGGGTGGCTTTGCGGATGTGGGCGATGACGTTTTCGGACTTGATCGGGTAGCGGCGCACCAGATCGGCCACCGGCGATTCCACCGACGGTTTGTCGTCGAGGAAGACGCGGCAGCCCTTGTTTTCGAAGAAGGCGATGCCCCAGCCGTCGGCATGGTGGTCGGTGAGGCCTCCGCGGCGGTGAAAGCCTTCGAAGGAAAACAGGATATCGGTCGGGGTATTGCAATTCATGCCCAGCAGCTGGCACATCGGCTTGATTCCACTTCTTGAAACGGTTTGCGCGGCTCCGGCCTGGCTGCCGGGATGGTCTTGTAGCTGAGCTTAGGCGATCTTGCGGCCGCAGGCAATCGCCCTGCGACAGCCGATAGCAAAAGTTATGCAGGCATGACTGATCGATATAAGCGTGGAAGTCGAGGATAGCTGCGGAATTCTGCGTCAGGAACGCAGGGCATGGCGTGCAATGCCTGGCCGCGTATCGCCTTTCAAGCGGTGCGCCCGGCCAGCGCCGATGGAATGTCCCATGGCGGCAGCGGCCCGCCCAGACGGTCCACCAGGAAGTCCAGCAGGCTGCGCAGCGCCAGCGGCAGCAGCCGCCGCGACGGATAGAGCGCGTGTATGCCGAGGATGGTCGGCTGCCATTCCGGCAGCAACGCCACCAGCTCGCCGCGGCTGACGTGATGCGCGGCCAGGTAGCTGGGCTGCATCGCGACGCCGGCGCCGGCCACCGCCGCGCTCAATAGCGCGCTGGCCTCGTTGCCGCTGATATTGCCGGACACCCGCACTTTTCGTTCTTCGCCGCCGCGGTTCAGTTTCCATTCGCTGCGGCCGAAGTTGCTGTAGCTGAGGCAGCGATGCCGCTCCAGGTCTTCCGGACTCTGCGGCGCGCCGTGCCGGGCCAGGTAGGACGGCGCGGCCACCAGCAAGGAGCGGCAGTCGCACAGCCGCCTTCCCACCAGGCCGGGATCCGGCTCGTTGGTAATGCGGATGGCGAGGTCTATTCTTTCTTCAATCAGGTTGACGGCGCGATCGCCCAGCTGCAGGTCCACCCGCAGCTGGGGATGGCGCTCGCCGAACTCCGCCACCGCGCCGCCCAGCACCGCCAGTCCGAACGAGGTGCTGGCCGCCACCCGGAGCAGGCCGCGCACCTGGCCGTCGCGCTGGCCGGCATCCGCCCGCACTTCGTCGGCCAGCTCCAGCATTTGCCGGCAGCGGGCGAGGCAGGCGAGGCCGGCGTCGGTGAGGGTGACTTTGCGGGTGGAGCGCTGCAGCAGGCGGACGCCCAGCCATTGCTCCAGCTCTTCGACATAGCGGGTGACCATCGGACGGGACATGTCCAGCTTGTCGCCGGCGGCGGTGAAGCTGCCCAGCTGGGCGACTTCGGCGAAGACTTGCATGGCGGTGAGTCGGTCCATTTATTTGCACGATTTAAGAAACAATAATGTGCAGTTTAGCCGATTTATTGGATCGATTCTTGCGCTTATAGTGTGCGCATCATCACTGAAACGCAGTGCAACCCGCCGGCGGGCGCCGGCATTAGACCAAGGAGTCACCTTATGATCCGCCAAACCCTGATCGCCGCCGCTCTCGCCGCCGCCGGTTTCGCCCATGCGGGCGACCTGAAACTGTCGGTGTACAACGCCGACGGCAACAGCTTCAATGTTTCTTCCGTGCTGGTCACCGGCGACAAGGACGCCGTGTTGATCGACACCGGCTTCACCCGCGCCGACGCCTACCGCATCGCCGCCAAGGTGCTGGACAGCGGCAAGAACCTGAAGACCATCTACGTGAGCCAGGCCGATCCGGACTACTATTTCGGCGCTTCCGTGCTGAAGCAGATCTTCCCCAAGGCCGAGCTGGTGGCCGCGCCGGAAGTGCTGGCCCACATCAAGGGCAACGTGAAGGGCAAGGTAGCGTTCTGGGGCCCGAAGATGGGCGCCAACGCGCCGCAAGCCAAGCCGCTGCTGCCGACCGCGCTGAAGACTGACAAGATCATGCTGGAAGGCAAGGCGCTGGAGCTGCGAGACACCAAGGGCGTGATGGCGCACCGCGGCTATATGTGGATTCCGTCCATCCGCGCCATCGTCGGCAACGTGGGCATCTACTCCGGCATGCATGTATGGACCGCCGACACTCAGAACGACGCCGAACGCAAGGGCTGGTACAAGCAGTTGGACGACATGGAAGCGCTGAAGCCGGAAGTGGTGGTGCCGGGCCACATGATCGCCGGCGACAAGATGGACGTGTCCGCCATCCGCTACACCCGCGATTACCTGAAGGCCTTCGAAGCCAAGAATGCGGAAACCCGCAACAGCGGCGAGCTGATCGAGGCGATGAAGCAGGCCTACCCGAACGCGGCCGAAGTCTCCACGCTGGAGCTGGGCGCCAAGGTGCGCAAGGGCGAGATGAAGTGGTGACCAGCATGAAACTGCATTACTTCTACGACCCGCTGTGCGGCTGGTGCTACGGCGCCTCCCCGCTGCTGCAGGCAGCGGCCGCGCTGCCCGGCGTCAGCGTGGAAATGCACGCCGGCGGCATGATAGACGAGGAAGAGGGCCGCGCGATCACCCCTGACTGGCGCGCTTACGTGATGCCGCACGACAAGCGCATCGCCCAGATGAGCGGCCAGCCTTTCGGCGACGCTTACTACGATGGCCTGCTGAACGATATCGGCGCGCCGCTGGCGTCGAATCCGCCGATCGCCGCGGTGCTGGCCGCTCCTGGGCTGGGCATCGCGCCGCTGGCGATGCTGGCCCGCATCCAGCGAGCCCATTACCAGGAAGGCCGGCGCATCGCCGAGTTCTCGGTGCTGAGCGAATTGGCGGTCGAACTGGGCGCGGATGCGGCATCCTTCCAGGCGGCCTGGCAGTCCGCTCGAGACGAGGCCGAAACGCACATCGACGACACTCGCCGCCAGATGGGCCGTTTGGGCTTGCGAGGGTTCCCGTCGGTGGTGCTGGAGCAGGACGGCAAGCTGGAGCGGCTGGAGCTGTCCGGCTGGCTGGGCAAGCCGGCCGAGCTGGCCGCCGCGCTGGCGGAGAAGCTGCCCAAGCCGGCAGTCGCCGGCGACGACGCGCTGTTCTGCACGCCGGACAGCTGTCGCTGATTTTCCGCTGCAGGTCAAACCGCCGTTCCCTTGGGAGCGGCGGTTTTTTTCGTCCCCCGTAGCCTATTCGCCGGCGTCGGATGATGCCCGGCATTCGGGATAAGCCGCTTGTTTCATCGCCGCGGCCATTAGGCGGAAAGCGTCCACCCAGGCGGCGCGCAGCTCTTGCGACCACCTTTCGTCGCCCAATCCCCGTTTCAGCGTCCACAGCAGCGCGTTGCCAACCGGAGTGTAGTCGCCGGGCCGCACGCCGTAATCGACATGGCGCTCGGCCAGTTTGCCCAGCACCGGCGCCAATTGTTCCAGGTCGTCCAGTCCCTTGACCGCCAGTTTGAGCGCGGACATCAGCATTTGCCGCTGCGCCGCCATGTCTTTCTTGAACAGTGGGCGCAGATCGGGCGCGTATTCGAACAGCTTGTCGTAAAACAGCCTGGCGGCTTCGTCGGCGATCGGCTCCACTTGGGCGAAGCTTTCCTGCACCAGGTTGATTTGCCGCTGGGTGAGTGCCATGGACCGCTCCTTGCCGGGGGATTGGTTCAGGATAGCAAATGGCTTCGCCGGGTCGGCCGCAAACGGCGGATAGCCCGGGTAAATGGAGTACCTTTGCGGCATTGATATTTATTCGACATTTCAAGCTTGAAAGTTATTGCTGACGACATACCATAAAATACCAATTAGATACCAGTTGGCAATCAAAAGGAGAGGACAGATGCGCGAAACGATCGCAGGGACGAGGTGGGCGTTGGGGATGGCGCTGTTGATGGCGTACGGGCAAGTGGCACTGGCGGCTTGCCCGTCCTGGGCTGAGGGAACGGTCTATCAGGCTGGCGACGTGGTCGCCTACCAAAACGCCAATTATACCGCGCTGACCGCGCATACCGCCTATCCCGGCGCCAACTGGAATCCCGCCGCGACGCCGACGTTGTGGAAGGCGGGTGGCAGCTGCTCCGGCGGCGACCCGACCCCGCCGACCCCGCCCAATCCTCCGACGCCGCCGAGTCCGCCGCCGGGCACGCCGGCGCCGTTCGCCAAGCACGCGTTGGTCGGGTATTGGCACAATTTCGCCAATCCCAGCGGCGCGGCTTTCCCCTTGGCGCAGGTTTCGGACGATTGGGACGTGATCGTGGTGGCTTTCGCCGACGACGCTGGCAACGGCAATGTCAGCTTCACGCTGGACCCGGCCGCGGGCAGCGCGGCCCAATTCATCCAGGACGTCCGCGCCAAGCAGGCCAAGGGCAAGAAGGTGGTGTTGTCGCTAGGCGGCCAGAACGGCTCGGTGACGCTGAACAATGCCGCGCAGGCGCAGAATTTCGTCAACAGTCTGGCCGCCATCATCGGCCAGTACGGCTTCGACGGCATCGACCTGGATCTGGAAAGCGGCGTGTCGGTGGGCGCGCCGATCATCAGCAATCTGGTCAGCGCGGTGAAGCAGCTGAAGGCCAAGATCGGACCAAGTTTCTATCTGTCGATGGCGCCCGAGCATCCGTACGTGCAGGGCGGCTATGTCGCCTACGGCGGCAACTGGGGAGCCTACCTGCCCATCATCGACGGACTGCGCGACGATCTCTCGGTGATCCATGTCCAGTATTACAACAACGGCGGGCTGTACACGCCGTACTCCACCGGCGCGCTGCCGGAGGGCTCGGTGGACATGCTGGTCGGCGGCAGCAAAATGCTGATCGAGGGTTTCCCGCTCGGCAACGGCGCGTCCGGCAGCTTCAAGGGGTTGCGGCCGGACCAGGTGGCCTTCGGCGTGCCGTCCGGACGCAGCTCGGCCAATTCCGGTTTCGTTACGCCGGACACCGTGGCCAAGGCATTGAGCTGCCTGACCGCGCTGCAAGGCTGCGGCGGCGTGCTGCCGGCGCAGGCTTATCCAACCTTCCGCGGCGCGATGACCTGGTCGATCAACTGGGACCGCCATGACGGCTACAACTTCTCCAAGCCGGTGGCGGCCAGCTTGCGCCAGTTGCCTGTCGCGGCGGCGAGCAAGAAAAAAGCCGTCCGCGCGACGCGGACGGCCTGGTGAGCTTGAGCCGGGTGGCCGTCGCTTAGGCGGCGGTCATCTGGTAGCCGCTGATCTGGGCGCCGGATACCAGCATGTTCAGATACTCGTGCATCGCCTGGTTGAAGGCCATGTCGGTCAGGTAGTGCTGCAGGCGTTCCTTGACTTCGTCGAAGCCGATCTTGCCGCCGTCGGCGCGCTCGTTCACCTGAATGATGTGGTAGCCGAACTGGGTTTCCACCAGGTGCGGAGTGATCTGGCCGGCTTCGGTGCTGAATACGGCTTGTTCGAATTCCGGCACCATCTGGCCGCGGCCGAATTGGCCGAGGCTGCCGCCTTGCTTGCCGGACGGGCAGGTGGAGTGCTCCTGCGCCAGCGCGGCGAAGCTCGACGGGCTGGCTTGCACTTCCGCCAGGATGCCTTCGGCCTTGGCTTTGATCAGGCTGGCTTCCAGGCCTTCGCCCTTGGGCAGCAGGATGTGGCTGGCGACGGCGCTTTCGCCGGCGGAGAAGCGCTCCGGATAGCGCTCGTAGAATTCGCGGCAGCTGGCTTCGTCGATCGGCTGCACTTCCAGCTTCTGGTCCAGCAGGGCCTGGATGGCTTGCTGCTCGTCGGAGACGTCCAGGCCTTCGCTCTTGGCTTGTTGCACCAACAGGGTGTGCAGGACCAGCTGCTGGATCGCGGTGTCGCGCGGGCTGGGGGTATCCGCGTAGTGTTCCAGTTGCGAGGCGATCATGTCTTCGCTGATTTCGACGCCATTGACGATGATGGTCATGTGATTTTCCTGTGAGGGAGCGGCCATGTCATGGCGTTTCCGATGGGGCTGCCGGCGGCAGCGGTGACAAGGGCAGGGCGGGCCTGCTTCGGTTGAGCGCGAAGGTAAGCGCGGCGGGGGGCGCTGTCAAGCAAAACGGGGACGGCATGCCGTCCCCGTAACGCGCGCTGCGCGGGCTTACTGCTGGATCTGGGCCTTGGCCTTCAGATCGGCGACGTACTTCTCGATGCGGCTGCCCATCACGCGCTGGGTCAGCTGCGGACGGATTTCTTCAAGCTGCGGCACGTTGCGCTGGGTGCGCACGTCGTCCAGCTTGATCACGTGCCAGCCGTATTCGGTCTTCACCGGCTTGGCGGTCACTTCGCCCTTGGCGAGCTTGCTCATCGCGTCGGAGAACGGCGCGACGAAGGTGCCGGCTTCCTGCCAGCCCAGATCGCCGCCATTGGCCTTGCTGCCCGGGTCCTGCGACTTTTCCTTGGCCAGCTTGTCGAAAGACTTGCCCTTCTTCAGCGCGTCGATGACGGACTTGGCTTCAGCCTCGCTCTTTACCAGAATGTGGCGAGCGTGGAATTGCTTGGTTTCCGGAACCGAGGCCACCAGTTTGTCGTATTCGGCCTTCAGGTCGGCGTCGCTGACCGGATTGGCTTTCTCGTAGTCCTTGATCAGACGATTGGCCAGCGCCATCGACTGCATGTTCTGCAGTTCGGCGGTGAATTCCGGAGACTTGTCCAAACCCTTCTTCACGGCTTCCTGGCGCAGCACTTCGGCGGTCACCAGCTGGTCCTTGATCTGGTCGCGGGCCTGCGGGTTCACGCTCTGGCCCTGGGCTTCCATCATTTTGGCCACGGCGTCGACGCGGGCGTCGGAGATTTGCTGGCCGTTGACGGTCGGGCCGGCCACGGCGATGGCGCTGCCGGCGAAGGCGGCGACCAGAGCGGTTTGCAGCAAGATTTTACGCATTTTGTTCTATTTCCCGGATGAGGTGGGTTTACTGGATTTTGCTCTTGGCGCGCAGATCTTCCACGGCCTTGGCAATGGCTTCTTCCTGCAACTGGCGGGCGATCTGCGGCTTGACGGCGTCCAGCGGCGGAATCTGGGCGTTGCGGACGTCCGTTACCTTGAACACGTGCCAGCCCAGTTGCGACTGGTAAGGCGCGCCGCTGACCTGGCCCTTGGGAATGGCCTTCAACGCTTCGGCCAGCTTGGGTTCCATGCGGGACAGATTGCCCCAGTTCATGTCGCCGCCGCTTTGCTTGGCGTTGGGGTCGATGGAGCGGGTTTTGACCAGCTCTTCGAATTTGGCGCCCTTCTTCAGCTGGGCGATCGCCTTCTGCGCGTCGGCTTCGCTGCCGAGCGTGATCTGGTAAGCGTGGACTTCCTTGCTGCCGGCGACCTGGGCCGCCATCTCGTCGTAGCGGGCCTTGATCTGGGCATCCCCGACGTTGGCTTTCTCGGCGATGTCGGCGAATAGCGAATCGCGCAGCAATTCGGCGCGCGCCTCGTCCATGCGTTTGACGAAGGCCGGCTGCTTGTCCAGGCCGCGGCGGGTGGCTTCCTGGAGGATCAGCTGGCGGCTGACCAGCGAATTCTTCAACTGCTCGCGCAGTTCGGGGCTGTCCTGCACCTTGCCGCCATTGCTTTGCACGACATTGGCGACCGCGGCGTCCAGTTCGGACTTGTCGATGGAAACACCGTTGACCACGGCGATCGACTCCGCGGCGACCGGCAGGCTGATCGAGGCTGCCAGCGTCAGGGCGGCGATACGGGAGAGTTTCATATTGTCCCTTTGGTAGAAATTCAGAGTTCTTCTGGTGTCAGGGCGCGAATGGCCAGCGCGTGAACGCGGCCGGCCATCAGTTCGCCCAGGGTCTGGTAGATCAGCCGGTGCCGCGCTACGCGGTTGAGGCCGGCGAAGCGCGCGCTGACGATGGTCAGCGTGTAGTGGCCGCCGCCACCCTTGGCGCCGGCGTGGCCGGCATGCAGCGCGCTGTCGTCCTGGATGTCCAGATGCTCGGGCTCCAGAGCCCGCAACGCGGTTTCCAGCAGTTCCACGGTGCCGCTCATGCCGGGAATACCTGCACGAAGGGCTGAACGTCCACGCTGGCGTAGACGCCGCCGCCCTGGTAAGGGTCGGCCGCGGCCCAGGCGCGCGCTTCTTCCAGCGACGCGAACTCGGCGACCACCAGGCTGCCGCAGTAGCCGGCCGGGCCCGGATCGGCGCTGTCGATGGCGGGCAGCGGGCCGGACAGTTTCATCCGGCCCTGGTCCTGCAGCGCGGCCAACCGCGCGCGGTGTTCTGCGCGCAGCGCGATGCGGCGCTCGAGGGTGCCAGGGAGGTCGCGCGCGATGATGGCGTACAGCATCATTTCTTTTCCTCGATGTACTTGGCCAGGAACAGGCTTTGGGCGATCACGAACAGCAGCATCAACCCCATGCCGCCGAACAGCTTGAAGTTGACCCAGACGTCTTCGCTGAAGTGATAGGCGACGAACAGGTTCAGCGCGCCCATGAAGGCGAAGAAGCCGCCCCAGGCCCAGGTGAGCTTGCGCCACACGGGATCGGGCATCTCGATCTGCTTGCCCATCATCAGGCGCAGGCCGTTCTTGCCGGCGAATTCGCTGATCAGCAGGCCGGCGCCCATCACCCAGTACAGCACGGTGGGCTTCCACATGATGAAGTGCTTGTCGTGCAGCAGAAGCGTGGCGCCGCCCAGGACCACGATCAGCCCGAGGCTGATCCATTGCATGGTGTCCACCTTGCGGTGCTTGAACCAGGTCCATGCCACCATCACCACCGTGGCGGCGATGGCCACGCCGGTGGCGAGGAACATGTCGCGCGTCAGCCAGTAGGCACCGAAGAACAGCAGGACGGGAAGGAGATCGGTAAAAAATTTCATGCGGGTGATTATGGGGGCTGGCGCGGCCAGATTCAAGCCGCGCCGGGCCTCTCAGAGGGATTAACGGTTAGTTTGTTTGACGACGCTGAGCGCGCTCGCCACCAGTCCGCCGACGTCGGCGACGTTGCTCGGCATGATGATGGTATTGTTTTCCTTGGCCAATTTGCTGAAGGCGTCGATGTATTGCTCGGCCACTTTCAGGTTGACGGCCTCGATGCCGCCCTCGGTGCGGACCGCGCCGGCGATGCGGTTGATCGCGTCGGCTGTTGCGTCGGCCACCAGCCGGATGGCTTCGGCCTCGCCCATCGCCTGGTTGATCGCCGCCTGCTTGTTGCCCTCGGAGTTGTTGATGGTGGCCTGCATCTCGCCCTGGGATTTCTGGATCGCCGCTTCGCGCGCGCCGGTGGCCAGGTTGATCTGCTCCACCTTCACGCCTTCGGACTGGGCGATGCGGGCGCGTTTTTCCCGCTCGGCGGTGATTTGCGCCTGCATCGCGTGCAGGATGTCTTGCGGCGGCACCAGGTCCTTGATCTCGTAGCGCAGCACCTTGACGCCCCAGTTGATCGCGGCTTCGTCCAGCGAGGCCACCACGGTGCGGTTGATGTCGTCGCGCTCTTCGAAAGTTTTGTCCAGCTCCAGCTTGCCGATCACCGAGCGCAGCGTGGTCTGCGACAGCTGGGTGATGGCGACAATGAAGTTGCTGGTGCCGTAAGAGGCCAGCTTGGCGTCGGTCACCTGGAAGTAGAGGATGCCGTCCACCTTCAGCTGGGTGTTGTCGCGGGTGATGCAGATCTGGCTGGGCACATCCAGCGGGATCTCCTTCAGGCTGTGCTTGTAGGCGATGCGGTCGATGAAGGGCGTGATGATGTTCAGGCCCGGAGTCAGGGTGGCGTGGTAGCGCCCCAGGCGCTCGACGATGTAGGCGTGCTGCTGTGGCACCACCGCCAGCGATTTGAAAATGAAGATGACAACGGCCACGAACAGGATCAGGACGATTTCCATGGATTTTCTCTTTATTGCGGTTGTTGTGACGAGATCTTGAACTGATTGCCTTCGCGGCCGGAGATGTAACCGGTGCCGCCGGCGCTAAGCCTGCTGTCCAGCAATACGGCGTCCCATTCGGCGCCGCGGTAGTGGATGCGGGCATGGCCCGGGGTGGTCAGCGCGCGGATTTCCACCTGCTGGCCCCAGTCGGGATCGTCCTGCGGCGGGGGAGGGGGCATCAGGCTGCGTCTGCGGCGATAGATCAGCAGCAGGCCGACGGCGCCGCTGACGCTGGCGATCAGCCATTGCCACGGCTCCGGCGCGCCCAGCCAGGCGGCAAGGCCGCCGCAGGCCAGGGCCAGCGCCACCATCAGCAGGTAGAAGGTGCCCGACACGAATTCGGCGATCAGCGCGACCAGCGCGCAGCCGAACCAGAAGGTGAGTTGCGACATGAAATCCTCAGGGGGCGATCATCACGGTTATTGTCCGGCCATTTCTTGCGAATGACAACGGGGTCGCCAGCGAGGCCGGCGGCGCGGACAAGGCTCAGACGTGGTCGCGGTCCGGCAGAAAATGGGACAGATGGATGGCGTCCTCGCTGTCCAGCCAGCATTTCCTGACATAAAGCCACAGGCCGGCGACGATCAGCGGTACAAGCAGGAGCAGGGCGGTCATGGCCGTTCCCTCCGGATGGGTTCCCGCTTTCAGTTTAGACCGCGAATGCGTTGCCGGCGGTGCCGGATTGCGACCTCCGGGTTTACAATGCCCGCCCGTTTCAGACAGCAGGATGCGTTGAATGTTCCAGTTGCAAGAAAAGGCCCAGGCCGAGGTGGAAATCCGCAAGAGCCGCTTCATCGGCATCGTGCTGCCGGTGGCCAGCCGCGACGAGGCGATGCGCGAGCTGGCGGTCATTCGCGCGCGCTGGCCGGACGCCCGCCATTACTGCGCGGTGCTGCTTTGCTCCGGCGATTCGATGCTGGACGACGACGGCGAGCCGTCGGGCACCGCGGCCAAGCCGATGTATAACGTATTGCGGCATAAGGACATCGCCAATGTGTTGGCGGTGGTGGTGCGTTACTTCGGCGGCATCAAACTGGGTGCGGGCGGCCTGGTCAGAGCCTACACTCAAGCTGTCAATGCCGCGCTGGCCGAGGCCGTCTTGACGCCGCTGAGCCGAACCTGCCTGCGGCGGCTGGGAGTGGACTTCTCCGGCGAGGCCCGTCTGCGGCACGCATGCCAGGAGGCGGGGCTGGCGGTGGTGGATCAGCACTACGCCGACAGGGTCTGGCTCACGGTGGAGCTGCCCGAGGCGGAGGTGGACGCGCGGCTGGCCGAGTTGGCCGACCGCATGGCCGGCGCGCTGGAGGTGGCGGCGCCGGACGGCTGAGAATGCAACGAACGGGAGGCGCAGATGACGCAGCAAAAACAGTACCGCCTGGTGACGCGCAGCGATTTCGACGGACTGGTGTGCGCGGTATTGCTCAACGAACTCAAGCTGATCCGCGAGGTGATGTTCGCCCACCCCAAGGACATGCAGGACGGCAAGGTGGAGATCACCGGCGACGACATCACCACCAACCTGCCATACGTCGCCAAGGCGCATCTGGTGTTCGACCACCATCTGTCGGAGACGCTGCGCAACGCCACCGACGTCGACAACTACGTGATCGATCCGCGCGCGCCGTCGGCGGCGCGGGTGGTGTACAACCATTACGGCGGCAAGAAGGCGTTTCCCGGCATCAGCGACGAGATGATGGCGGCGGTGGACAAGGCGGATTCCGCCCAGTTCACCATCGACGAAATACTCGACCCCAAGGATTGGGTGCTGCTCAACTACCTGATGGACGCCCGCACCGGCCTTGGCCGCTTCCGCGAGTTCAAGGTCAGCAATTTCCAGCTGATGATGGATCTGATCGGCTACTGCCGCAATCACGGCATCGATGAAATCCTGCAGCTGTCCGACGTGCAGGAACGGGTGGCGCTGTACCGCCAGTACGAGACGCTGGCCAAGGAGCAGATCCGCCGCTGTTCGCGCGTGCATGGCAATGTGGTGGTGCTGAACCTGCTGCACGAGGAAACCATCTACCCGACCAATCGCTTCATGATTTACGCGCTATTCCCCGACTGCAACATCTCCATCCACCAAATGTGGGGGCTGAACAAGCAGAACACCGTGTTCGCGGTAGGCAAGTCCATCGTCAATCGCACTTCGCGCACCAATATCGGCGCGCTGATGCTGCAGTATGGCGGCGGCGGCCATGAGGCCGCCGGCACCTGCCAGGTGGGGCACGATCAGTCCGAGGACGTGCTGGACGAATTGATCGCCCGCATCCGCGGCCACGGTTAGGACGACGAGCGGCTGGCGAAAGGCCGCCGGCCGCGATTACAAGGCGCGCAGCAGCGTCAGCGCCTGATGCAGGTCGCCGCAGACGGCCAGTGCCTGCGCGCGCTGCGTTTCCGACGGCGCGATCAGGTCTGGCACCAGGATCACCCTGGAGCCGGCGGTGACGCCGGCCTGCATGCCGTACGGCGAATCCTCCAGCACGATGCAGCGCTCAGGCGCTGCGCCCAGCAGCGCGGCGGCGGCCAGATAGATGTCCGGCTCCGGCTTGGTGCGCGCTACCTCGTCTCCGGCGATGGTGTGCCGGAAGTAGCGGGCCAGTCCGCTGCGCGCCAGCTTGACGTCGGCGACCGCGCGGCGGGTGGAGGTGGCCACCGCGCGCGGAATGCCTTGGCTTTCCGCCCAGTCCAGCAGCTCCACGATGCCGGGTTTGAGCGGAATCGCTTCGTGCTCCAGCATGCGGCGGTAGCCGGCGCGGCTGGTCTGCTGCAACTGCGCGGCCAACTCCTCGCTTGCCAGGTATTCCGCGATGTAGCGGGTGCAGCGGGCTTCGGACAAGCCCACCATCCCCATCAGCATCGCGTCGTCTATCTGTATGCCCAACTCGGCGCCCGCGCGGCGGGTGGCCGCGCAGGACAGCGTCTCGGTATCCAGCATCAGGCCGTCCATGTCGAACAGCAGGGCGTCGAAACTACGGTTCATTCCCTCTCCTTTCTACCCGAAACTATCGGTTTCCCCGGCTGCCGGCAAGGGCGATGACTCTGGTATAGTGGTCTCCGTCAAGCGCAAGGCGAAGGAGGAGAGGGTGAGGTCGGTACTGATAGCGAATCCCAAGGGCGGCAGCGGCAAGTCGACGCTGGCCACCAATCTGGCGGCCTATTACGCAGCCAGTGGCAAGAAGGTGATGTTGGGGGATGTCGACCGCCAGCAGACCTCCTTGCACTGGCTGGCCCGGCGCGATCATGCGCTGCCCGGCATCTCCGGCTGGGAAGTGGCCGCCAACGAACCCAAGCGCCCGCCGCGCGGCACCGAGGTGGTGGTGCTGGATAGTCCGGCCAGCTTGCACGGCAAGAAGCTGAGCTCGCTGCTTTCACAGGTGGGGCACGTGATCGTGCCGATCCAGCCGTCGCCATTCGACGCGTGGGCCAGCGAAGCCTTTTTTGAGCAGATGCTGGAGGAAAAATCCATTCGCAAGAACAAGGCCTATATGGCGGTGGTGGGCATGCGGGTGGATCCGCGCACCCGTTCCGCGCGCGAGCTGGAGCAATTCCTGGCGCGGCACGACGTGCCGGTGCTCAGCTGGCTGCGCGACACCCAGCTTTACGTGCAGGCGGCTTCGGCGGGGATGTCCTTGTTCGATTTGCCGGCCTCTCGGACTGAGAGGGACCGAGAAGCCTGGCTGCCGATACTGCGTTGGCTGGGGGATGATCCGGCAGCCTGGTGCGACAAATAACGAAAATTTTTATGTGTAGACTCTTGACGTCGAGATTCAATGCGCGTAGCTTTGTTTCGTAACTGCGTGCGAGCCGAAGACAGGCGTCGCAGGGGTAGCTGCAAATGGGAGCCTATACGGCTCCCGTCTTTGTTTGGGGCCCCTGTTTTTTTCATCCAAACCTGTTTTTGTGGGAGCACACGCATGATCAAGACCGAACTCAACTACGGCGACGTATACCTGGTGCCGAAGAAAACCGTGGTGGACAGCCGCAAGGAGTGCGACACCTCCGTGCAGTTCGGCCCGCGCCGTTTCGCGATGCCGGTCTATCCGTCCAATATGAAGTCGGTGGTTTCGGCCGAGACTTGCGAGCTGTTCGCCCGCGAAGGCTGGTTCTACACGCTGCACCGCTTCAACGTCGACGCGGTGGCCTTTACCCGCTACATGCAGGAGCAGGGTCTGTTCGCATCGATCAGCGTCGGCGTCAACGACGACACCTACGAGCAACTGGACGCGCTGAAGGCGGCCGGCCTCGAGCCGGAATACATGACGCTGGACGTCGCCAACGCCTGGTGCGTGAAGGCGGAGCGCATGATCAAGCACATCAAGCAGCACTTCCCGAATACCTTCCTGATCGGCGGCAACGTCGCCACCGCCGAGGCGGCGCGCGACCTCGAAGCCTGGGGCTGCGACGCGATCAAGGCCGGCATCGCCGGCGGCCGCGTCTGCATCACCAAGAACAAGACCGGCTTCCATCGTCCGATGATCTCCACCGTGCGCGATTGCGTGGCCGCTGTGAAGATCCCGGTGATCGCCGACGGCGGCATCGTCGAGCATGGCGACATCGCCAAGGCGCTGGTTTGCGGCGCGGCGATGGTGATGGCCGGCTCGCTGTTCGCCGGCTACGACGAATCGGCCGGCGACATCGTCGAGATCGCCGGCAAGCACTACAAGGAATACTTCGGCAGCGCCTCGCAGTTCAACAAGGGCGCCTACGTCAACGTCGAGGGCAAGAAGATCCTGGTCGAGTACAAGGGCAGCATGGGCAAGCTGCTGCGCGAACTGCAGGAAGACCTGCAGTCTTCGGTCAGCTACGCCGGCGGCGCGACGCTGTCGGCGCTGCGCGATGTGGAGATGATCCAGGTTTACCGCTGAGCGGACATGGCCTGAAACGATAAACGGCCGCGGGCTTGCGCTTCGCGGCCGTTTTCATGTCCGCGCCTATTTGGCGCCGGCAAGCTCCGGCGCGGCCGCCTCGGCCTTGCTGCGGCATTGCAGCCAGATCGCGCACTCCAGCTGCATCGCGGTCTCGCCGCGCTGGTTGCGGGTGGTCCAGCTCACTTTGACCACGCCGAAGCCGGGCTGGCTGCTGGAGCGGCGCTTGTCCAGCACTTCCACTTCCACTTGCAGCGTGTCGCCGGGGCGGCTCGGCTGCGGCCAGCGCATCTTGTCGATCTGCATGCCGATCAGGCCATTGGCGGCGCGGCCCAGTTCGGACTCCGCCACCAGCCGCATCGACAAGCTGCTGGTGTGCCAGCCGCTGGCGGCCAGGCCATTGAAAAAGGTCTGGCGGGCGGCTTCCGGATCGGTATGGAAGGGCTGCGGATCGAACTGGCGCGCGAAGGAGATGATTTCTTCTTCGCTCAGCGTATGGCTGTCGCTGAGAAAGCGCTGGCCGGTCTGAAGGTCTTCGAAGTAGAGCATGATTCAACTTACGTTAACGTAATATCAGACTTGCAGCATAGCGTCGGCGTCGAAATTGGTCAAAGCATCATTCTCAATCCAGCGCGGCGGCAATCGCCGCCGCCAGCCCCGCCGGGTTGTCCCATGCCATCGAGTGGCCGGCGTCCGCGACGACGCGGACCGCGATGCGGCGCCGCGGCAGCCATTCCGTATCCGGATCGGGAAGCGAGCGCGCGCCGAAGATCGCGCAGCGCGGCATAGGGAGCGCCAGCAACTGGTCGCGCCAGCTGACGGGTCGGCCTTTGACCAGCTCCGTCGCCGCCCGGTGCGCGGCCAGCGGCGAGGCGACAGCCATGCTGCCGGCCCAGGCGGGATTGTCGCCGCGGCAGGCGGCGATGATGTCGGCGTGCCCGCGTTCGACATAATCCCGCTCATCCCAGGCGGCCAGCGCGCGGCTGAAGCTGCCGCCGCCGCTGTCCAGATTGGGCTCGGCGACGACCAGTCGCCGCACGCGGTTTGGCAGCAGCGTGGCCAGCTCAATCGCGACGCTGCCGCCCATGCTGTGGCCAAATAGATCGAATCCAGCCAGGTCCAGCCGCGTTATCCACTCGCATAGCGCTTGAGCCTGGGCATGGGTGTCGTATGAGAAGTCGGCGGGCTTGTCGCTGAAACCGAAACCCGGCAGGTCGACCAGCAGCGCGCGCCGGCCGGCGAGGGCGGGTTCGGCCAGCAGGCGGGGATAGTCGAACGAAGACGCGCAGCCCAGGCCATGCAGCATGACCAATGGCGTTCCGTTGCCGGGCAGATCGTGGTAGCGCAGCACGGCGGCCGGCCGCGCGAGTGTGAGGCATTGCATGATGATTCCCGAATTTTGATGGCCGCGCCGTGGCGGCCGGGGCGGTCAGACCCGCAGCGCGGCGATCAGCGCCGCTTCCAGCGCCAGCGAGGTCTTGTCGTCCTTCAGCGCGGCGCCGGAGATCTGGAATGAGTCTTCGGCGCGGCCGCCCAGCGTCATGATTTTGGCGGACCGCACATTGAGCCGGTAATCGGCCAGCACCTTGGCGATGCGGGCGAGCAGGCCGGGGCGGTCGCCGGCGACGATGGACAGGATGAAGTCGTTGTCCCGGTCGTCCGGGCGGATCGATACCTGCGGCGTGATCGGGAAATGCTTCAAATGGCGGCTGATCCGGCCTTGCGGCGGCAACTGCAAGGGCTGGTCCGTTGCCAGCGCCGCCGCCAGTTCGAATTCGATGAAGTTGATCATGTCGCGGTAGTCGCCGTCGTGGTGTTCGGGGACGAAGACGTGGAAGGTGTCCAGCGCGTAGCCGTGGCGGGTGGTGTAGACCTTGGCGTCGGCGATGCTGTAGTTGGTGCGGCCGAAGAAGGCGCAGGCGCGGGCGAACAGCTCGGGCTTGTCGGGCGAGTAGATCAGCACCTGCAGGCCTTCGTGGTCGTCGGCCAGCCGCGCGCGCACCTGCGGCAGGTCGGGCGACAGCTGGCGGTTGAGCACGCGGGCGTGCCAGGCGATTTCCTTGGCCTCGTGGCGCAGGAAGTAGACGGTGTCGAGCTGCGCCCACAGGCCGGCCTCGGCGCCGTCCGGTATCGCGTGCAGCCGCAGCTGGGCGCGGGCCTGGTTTTTGCGCGCTTCCAGCTCCGAGGCAAGATCGATTTCGCCACCGCGCGACAGCACGCGCAGCGTCGCGTGGTATAGGTCTTCCAGCAGCTTGGCCTTCCAGGTGTTCCACACCTTGGGGCTGGTGCCGCGGATGTCGGCCACGGTCAGCAGGTAGAGCGCGGCCAGGCGGCGCGGCGTGCGCGCCAGGTCGGCGAAGCGCTGCACCGTTTCCGGGTCGTAGATGTCCTGCTTCTGCGCGATGCTGGACATGGTCAGGTGCTGGCCCACCAGCCAGGCGACCAGTTCGCAGTCTTCCGGCGGCAGGCCGTGGTCGCGGCAGAAGGCCTCGGCGTCGGCGATGCCCAGCTGGGAGTGGTCGCCGCCCCGGCCCTTGGCGATGTCGTGGAACAGGCCTGCCAGATACAGGACCTCTGGCCGCTCGAAATCGTTGATCAGCCGCGACAGGAACGGGTATTCGTGGTTGTAGGCGCTGATGGCGAAGCGGCGCAGATTGCGCACCACCATCAGGATGTGCTCGTCCACGGTGTAGACGTGGAATAGGTCGTGCTGCATCTGGCCGACGATCTGGCCGAAATTGGGCAGGTACTGGCCGAGGGTGCCGTACAGGTTCATCCGTCGCAACGTGCGGGTGAGGCCGGCCGGCTCGCGGAAGATCTGCATGAAGGTGGCGCGGTTGCGCGGATCCTGGCGGAAGCGGTCGTTGATCTGGCTGCGGCCGTGCCACAGCGCGCGCAGCATGCGCGGGGCGAAGCCGGACAGCTCGGGGTGGCGCTGCAGCGTCAGGAAGGCTTCGAGTATCGCATGCGGGTGTTTGTCGAAGACATTGACCTCGCGGATGCCCAGCATGCCGTTGACGGCGTGGAAGTATTCGCTGATGTGCTGAGTGACGCGGGGCACCTGGCTGTAGATGCGGCCGCGCAGATTGGGCAGCAGGATGCCGTTGAGCTGGTTCACTGTCTTGGCGGCGCGGAAGTAAAGCTGCATCAGTTGCTCGCTGGCGCGCTTGGCCGGGGTGTCGGATAGGCCCCACGCTTGCGCCACCTGTTGCTGCAGGTCGAAGATCAGCCGGTCTTCGCGGCGGCGGGCCAGCAGGTGCAGGTCGATGCGCAGTTTCTGCAGCTGCTCCTCGCTGTGCTTGATCAGCCGCGCCTCGGCCAGGGTCAGGATGCCGCGCCGGACCAGCGAATCCCAGTTGTCGCCCAGTCCCGCCGCCTTGCTGATCCACAAGATGGTGTGCAGATCGCGCAGGCCGCCCGGGCTTTCCTTCAGATTGGGCTCCAGATTGTTGCTGACGCCGAAATGGCGGGTGTGGCGCTGCTGCTGCTCCAGCGTCTTGCCTTCGAAGAAGGCCAGCGGGTCGCGCTGCGCTTCCAGCCGCGTCATCAGCTTGCGCCAAGGCTCGGCCGGACCGGCCACCAGCCGGTTTTCCAGCAGATTGGTCTCGATGGTGATGTCGCCGGCGGCTTCGCGCAGGCATTCGTCCGTCGTGCGTACGCTGTGGCCGATTTCCAGGCCGATATCCCACATCAGGCCGATGAAATGGCTGACCTTGTCGTTGGTTTCGGCGGATGGCTGGTCGGGAAGCAGGATCAGGATGTCGACGTCGGAGCCGGGGAACAGCTGGCCGCGGCCGTAGCCGCCCACCGCGGCCAGGGTGGCCAGTCCGTCCAGGCCCTGCTCGCGCCATAGCTCGGCCAGCGCCTGGTCCACCGCCTGGCTGTAATGGCGCAGGAAGGCCGGCGCGTCGCGGTCGGCGCGGTAGGCGTCCGCCAGTTGTTGTCGCTTGTCGGCCAGCGTCTGCCGCCAGCGCTGCAGGGGAGTGGCCGCAAGCGTCATGTCAGCGCCTTTCCTGTTTCGCGATGATGCCGATGCCGCCCAGGAAGAAGATCAGCGTGGGCAAGGTGGCGGACAGGATGGAGTTCCAGTCGTACAGCAAGCCCAAGTGGCCGAACAGGCGGTTCACGAAGTGGAAGGTCACGCCCAGGCAGATGCCAGCGAACAGCTTGATGCCCAACTGGCCGTGGCGGCGCTGTTGCGGCGTGAAGGCCAGCGCCACCAGCGCCATCGAAATGCAGGCCAGCGGGTAGAACAGTTTGCTCCACAGCGCGATCTCGTAGCGCTGGGTCTGCTGCTTGTTCTTCTTCAGGTGCTCGATATAGGTGAGCAGGTTGTGCGCCGACATTTGTTCCGGCACCACCAGCAGCACCGACAGGATTTCCGGCTCGATGATGGATTTCCATTTCAGCGCCGGGTAGGCGTTGCTGATGGTGTGATCGGCGGCCAGCACGGTTTCCTTGACGTTTTCCAGCTGCCAGCTGCGGTCCTGCTTGGAGAAGGTGCCGCGCTCGGCGATCCGGGTGCGCTCCAGCTTGAAGTCCTGATCGTAGGTGTAGATGCGGATGCCCAGCAGGGTGTTGTCCGGCAGCATTTCATGCACGTTGATGAAATTCTGGTTGTCTTTCACCCAGGTGCCGGAGCGGAACTCTTTGGCGACGATGGAGTGGGTGGCGGTCAGCTTGGTGCGCTCGGCCTCCTGCATCGCCCACGGCGAAACGAATTCGCCCAGCAAGATGGTGAGCACAGCGAAGCCCAGGCCGAATTTCAGCAGCGTGGCGGCGATCTGGCCCAGCGTGACGCCGGAGGTGCGGATCACCGTGTATTCGCTGGAGCTAGCCAGCTGGGTCATCGCCACCATGCCGCCGATCAGCACGGCCAGCGGCATCAGTTCGTAAGCGTGGCCGGGGACCAGCAGCGCCACATAGGTGGCCATCACGCTGGCGGTATAGGTGCCGGTGCCTAGGGCGGGCACTTCGCCCAGCAGATCGAAAAAGCCGTACAGGCCCAGCAGCGCCAGCAAGGTGAACAGCGTGGACTGGGTCAGGGTGCTGATGATGTAGCGGTGTATGAGTTTCATCGACGTGGTGGCTTAGCTTTTCTTGCTGAACATCAGGCGCAAAGAATGCGAGAACGGCGCCTGCGGACGGTCGCGGTGTTTTAGCAGCAGCAGCGCTGCCAGCAGCAGCAGCGCGTGCACCAGCGCCACCGCCCATACGCCCACCTTGTCCTGGCCCACCCAGTTTCGGGTCAGGGTCAGGCCGTTCTGGTAGACGAAGAAGGCCAGCAGCGCGAACAGCAGATTGTAGGTATGGCCGCTGCGCGGATTGTAATAGGACAAGGGAAGCGCCAGCAGCGCCAGTAGGACGCAGCTGATCGGCATGGAAAGGCGCCAGGCCAGCTCCGCGCGGTATTCGGGGTTGCCGCTGCCCGCGAGCAGGACGCTGGTGGGGATGGACTGGCGGTTGCTGGCCGGTCCAGTCGAGGCCTGGCTGTCGCCCAGGCTGGCCGTGTAACGCTTGAAATCGCCTATCTGGTAATCGGCCTGGCCAGGCTCGCCCACGTAGCGTTTGCCGTCCTCCAGCACCAGCACGCGCTCGCCGTCCGGTTTGATCGAGATATAGCCGCGCTTGGCGAAAATGGAGCTCACTTTGCCGTCGGTCATATCCTGCATGAAGATATTGGTGGCGGCGCTGTGCAAGCCGGAATAGTTTTCAATGAAATACACTTTGCTGGACGAGGCGGATTCTTTGAACACGCCCGGCGATATTGCGGAGATTTCTTCGCGGCGTTTGATGATTTCCGCGTAATCCTGGCTGCGCTGGTCCGCCCAGGGGCCGACGAACAGCGTCACGCCGGCGATCAGCACCGCCAACGGAATGGTGAAGCGCATGATGGGCCAGACCCAGTCGCGCAGCGACAGGCCGGAAGACAGCCAGACCACCATTTCGTGGTCGCGCCAGGTGCGGGTAAGCACGACCAGCACGCTGACGAACACGGTCAGGATCATCAGAACCGGGAAAAATCCCAATGTCCAGAAACCGATCAGCGCGGTGACCGCCTCGTTCGCGATCTGTCCCTCCGCCGCCCGCCCCAGCAGATTGATCGCTTGGGTGGAAACGATGATGGCGAGGAGCACGACGAATACGCCCAGCGCGGTTAAAGTCAATTCCCGTGTCAGGCTTTTTTGAAAAACCATTTATTCAGTGCCTTTTTGACTTTTTGTGAAAAGCATTGTGATAATTCGATGAGACAATTCTGAATCGCCAATTCCGGCAAATTTGGACTAATACAACAATCCTGCGTTCACCGGCGGCCGAGCCGTCCGTCTTCCCGAGCTTAGACGGCCGTCATGAGGTGGCGCAACGACACTCGTTCTACAGCGGAGTACCTATGGAATTTAACATAAAAAGCGGCAGCCCGGAGAAGCAGCGCGTCGCCTGCGTGATGGTCGGCGTTTATGAATCGCGCAAGCTCACCTTTGCCGCTGATCTGCTCGATCGCATCTCCAACGGCTTCATCAGCGACGTGATCCGCCACGGCGATATGGAGGGGAAACTTGGCAGCACGCTGGTGCTGCATTCGGTGCCGCACACGCTGTGCGACCGGGTGATGCTGGTCGGCCTGGGCAAGGAGCGGGAGTTCCGCGCCAAGGAGTATCGCGAGGCCGTCCGCGCCTCGGTCAAGGCGCTGACCCAGACCTCAGCCAGCGAGGCCGTCAGCTACCTGTCTGAATTGACCGTCAAGAAGCATGACGTGGAGTGGATGATCGAACAGGCCACCGTGGTGACCCTGGACGCGCTGTACCGCTTCGACCGCTTCAAGAGCAAGCAGGATGAATCCGCGCGCGAACCGCGCAAGCTGACGCTGGCTGTGCCGCGCCGCAGCGACCTGGCCGACGGCGAAAAGGGCCTGCAACGCGGCCTGGCCATCGGCAACGGCATGAGGCTGGCCAAAGACCTGGGCAATCTGCCGGGCAATGTCTGCACGCCGAGCTACCTGGCCGACGAGGGACGCAAAGTCGCCGATGCTTTCGGCGGCGAGGCCGAGATTCTGGGGCCGAAGGAAATCGCCGAGCTGGGCATGCATTCCTTCCTGTCCGTGGCCAAGGGCAGCAGCGAAGAAGCGCGCCTGATCGTGCTGAAGCACCAAGGCGCCAAGGACAAGAGCGACAAGCCCATCGTGCTGGTGGGCAAGGGCATCACCTTCGATTCCGGCGGCATTTCGCTGAAGCCGGGCGAGGGCATGGACGAGATGAAGTACGACATGTGCGGCGCAGCCACCGTGCTGGGCGCGTTCCGCGCCGCGGTGGAGATGAACCTGCCGTTGAACATCGTCGCCATCGTGCCCACCTGCGAGAACATGCCGGCAGGCAATGCGGTCAAGCCGGGCGACATCGTCACCTCGATGTCCGGCCAGACCATCGAAGTGCTGAACACCGATGCCGAAGGCCGGTTGATCCTGTGCGATGCGCTGACCTATGCCGAACGATTCAATCCGGCCACGGTGGTGGACGTCGCCACGTTGACCGGCGCTTGCGTGATCGCGCTGGGCCATATCGCCACCGCCTTGTACAGCAACCAGGATAGCCTGGCGCGCGAGCTGCTCGCCGCCGGCGAAGAAGTGGCCGACCGCGCCTGGCACATGCCGCTGTGGGACGAATACCAGGAGCAGCTGAAGAGCCCGTTCGCCGACATGGCCAATATCGGCGGCCGTCCGGGCGGCAGCATCACCGCGGCCTGCTTCCTGTCCCGTTTCGCCAAGGCTTACGACTGGGCGCATCTGGACATCGCCGGCACCGCCTGGAAGGGCGGCAAGGACAAGGGCGCCACCGCGCGTCCGGTGCCGCTGCTGGTGCAGTTCCTGCAAGACCGCGCCGACATCGCGCTGGGCAACGTGGTGCGCCGCGGCCGCCCGCGCCGCGAGGCGCCCGAAGTGGCAGACGATGAGCAAGATTGATTTCTACACCAATGTCGCCGATCCGCAGGCTTTCGCCTGCAGATTGGCGGATACCGTGCAGCGCAAGAAGGAACGGTTGCTGATCTGGCTGGACAGCGAACGCAGCGTCGAAGTGTTCAGCAACCGCTTGTGGAGTTTCGGCGATACCCGCTTCGTGCCGCATTGCCGGCTGGGCGAGCCGGGCGCGGCGGAGACGCCGGTCTGGCTCGCGGCCAGCCTGCCGGATGACTTGACCCACCCGGTATTGTTGAATCTGGGGCCGCAATTGCCCTATGAATTCGGCAGGTTTGAGCGCATTCTTGAAATAGTGGGGCGCGACCCGGAGTCGCTGGCCACTGCCCGCGAGCGTTTCCGTGTCTACCGTGAGCATGGTTGCGCGATCGAACATCACGACATGAGTCAAACGCCATGACCGAGTCGCCGAAAGCCGACGAGCCCGACTGGAGCGGCCTCAACCTGCCGGTCCTGACTGAAGTGGTGGATGAACAGACGGTGCCGACACTGGCCGAGGAGGCGTCCGCGGAGGCGCAGGCGGACGTGCCCGAGTTCGATTTCTCTTCCGAGCTAGATTTGCTGGCGGCCGAGTTGGACGAGGGCGAACCTCAGCTGGAAATTCCCGAACTGACGCTGGACGAATTGTTGGAGGCGCCCAAGCCGGAAGCCGAGTCGGCCGGCGGCCTGGATTTCAGCGGTTTGCCGTCGCTGGAGCTGGCGGACGCCGACATCGCGGCTGATGGCGAGGAGCTGGGCTTCGTGCTGGAGCCCAAGGCCGAGGCGCACGCCCCGGAGGCGGATGGACTGGCCGAGTTGATGGCCAGGGCTGATCCGCAGCCGTCCGGCGAGGAACCATCCGAACCGCATTCGGCGGCGCCGGCAGAAGATGCCGCGGAGGCGGTCGTTGCGGGCGAGATGGGTTGGGGCGATGTGGTGGCCGCGGCCGGCGAGCTTCCCGCCGACGCGCGCCAGGCCGCAGCCGAGAGCGCGCCGGCGATGCCAGAGCTGGAGCCTGAGGGCGCGATTGAGGCGCCGCCTGTCGCGGCGGAACTCCTTCCCGAACTGTCGGTTCCGAATGCGGCGGACAGCCACGAAGCGCTGTCCGCGCAGGAGGCCTCTCCAGCCAGCGCGATGGAGACGGCCCAGGCGGCGGATGAGCCGCCGCCATTCACTTCCATTTCCATCGACAGCCTGCCCAGCGGCGTGCTGGGTGGCGGCGCAGGCCGCGAGCCGCCGCCGTCCAGCGGGCTGGAGTGGCTGTCAGAGCTGCCGTCCCAGCAGCAGGCCGAGCCGCCCAAGCCGACGATCAAGGACATGATCGCCGAGGCGGAGCGCGTGCTGGCGGAGGAGCGGGCCAAACAACAGGCCGCCAATCGAGAAGTGGCCGAAGCGTTCGGCTTGCCGCAGCGGGAGGAGCCATCCACCGCCGCGGCGCAGCCCATCGAGGCCTTGGCGGTTGCGCCGGAAGCCCCGCATGCGGCGGAGGCGGACGACGCTTTGCCCGGAGCAGGCCTTGAGGCTGAGATGGTCCAGCCCACGGCTGACATCGAGCAGGCACAGGAAACCGCAGAGGCGGATGCCGTCGCTTACGAGGCAGAACCTGGCTTGGAGAGCGACGCGCCGGAATCATTTGTGGACGCGCCGGTTGAGCCGTTGGCCGCGATGCCGATGGAGCAGCACCAGGCGCTTGCGCAGAGCGTGACGGAGCCGGTTGCCGCCGCTGAGGAGGATGTGGCGCAGGCAATGCCGGAGACGCAAGCGCTCACTGTGCCGGATGAGTCGTCGGAAGCTGCGGAGGCCGAGCCGGCGCTTGATCCGGATATGCCGGTGGAGGCATTTGACGCGGTTGTCCCGCAGTTGGTGGAAGAGCCACAGCCTGTCGCCGGTGCGGAGCCGTCGGTCGATTCTGGGCTGGAGCCTGCGTCCGAGCCGATTGGGCTTGTTGCCGATGCGCTTGCAGAGGAGGCTGAGCTTGAGGCTTTGCCCGTGCTTGTCGAGCAGGAGGTTGAGCGGGAGCCTACGCCGTTCATTGAGGCCGAGCCGCCGGAGGCAGGCGCGTTTGAGCTGGTAGAGGGCGACGTTGCGCAGGCCGAGAGCCTGGAGCCATCGCCGGAGGTCGAACAGGCGTTCGTCGAGGGCGAGCCGACTGATGCCGAATTTTCGCCGGCAGAGGCGGAGCCGTTTGGCGAGACCGATCTGGCGTCGTCCCAGGATGGCGCGCAGCCGGATGTCGTGATCCCGTCGGAGCCGGCGGCATTGGCCGAGTCGACGGTTCTGGAGCCGGCGGCGGTTGTCGAGCCGGGATTTGCTGAAGAGGCTTCCACTGATGCGATGCTTCCGCACGCAGAGATGGAGGCGTCTGATGAGTCCGTTCCGCAGCCTTCCTCTTCGGATGGCGCGCAGTCGGATGAAACGGCCGCATCGGAGCCGGCAGCAATGACCGAGCCGGCAGAGCTCGCGGAGCTGGCTTCGGACGCTGATCCGGCACATGCCGAGGCGATGGATGGTTTCGCGGAGCCTGCCGAGGCGGCTCACTCCCAGGCCGAGCCGGCCCTGGACGCGGATCTTGCGGCGCTGGAGGCCATTCCGCTGGAAGCGGTCTTGCCAGAGCCCGTCCCGACGCCGCAGGCTGTGGATGCACACGCAGAAAATGTCCAGGCGGAGCCCGCGGCAGAGGAGCATGGCGACGCGGTATCCACCTTGTACGAGGCGGTGCCGCAGCCCGCGCCGTTGGAAGACGAGGACATGCCGGCCTTGTCCGGCCTGTTGGGCCGGAGCCTGGCCGCGCCTGCGCCGGAGGATGCACCTGCGCCGCCGCAGGAGATGGCGCTGGATGCGCCCGTTTCGGTGGTCAAGGTGGCCGCGATGTCGTCCGCCGCCGGGGCAGGGCGGCAAGGGCCGCCGGCGACGGTGCTGGACGAGCAGGCCTTGTTCAACTCCCTGTACGAACGCATGCTGCCGCGGATGAAAGTGGAGCTGTCGCTATGGTTGCAGGACGCGATCGAGGTGCAGGCCAAGCAAATGTTGTCCGGGATGATGCATCAATTGAAAGAGGATTATGAAATGCTGTTCGGCGATGCGCTGAAAGAAAGTTTGCGGCAGGCGCTGAGCGATGGCGACGGCGTGCGCAGAATAGGGGAGGACGGGCATGAGTGACCGTTTGTCCTCCATCGTCACCCGCACCGGCGACGACGGCTCCACCGGCCTGGGCGACGGCAGCCGCGTAGCTAAGGACAGCGCCCGCATCCAGGCGCTTGGGGATGTCGACGAGCTCAACTCAGTGATCGGCGTGTTGCTGGCGGAGTCTCCTCCGCAGCCGATGGCGGAGTGGCTGGCGGAAATCCAGCATGATCTATTCGATCTCGGTTCGGAACTCGCCGTTCCCGGTTATAGCGCCATATCCGACGGCCATGTGCAGGCGCTGGAGGCGTTGGTGTCTTTCATGAACGAGGAACTGGGGCCGCTGAAGGAGTTCATTCTTCCCGGCGGCTTGCGCAGCGCCGCGCTGGCGCACCAGGCGCGTTCCGTTTGCCGCAGGGCCGAGCGCGCCGTGGTGGCGCTGGCCCGCGAGGAAGAACTGTCCCAGGCCTTGCGCCGTTATCTGAACCGCTTGTCGGATTTTCTGTTCGTGCTTGCGCGCTACCTGAATCGGGAACAGGGCGTGCCTGACGTGCTGTGGCGGGCGGGAAGGACGCGCTAAGCGTCATGGCGGAAAGAAGGGCGGCGAAAGCCGCCCTTTTTCATTTCGCTGCGGGCTGTCTGTCTTGCGGATGGAGCAGGAGTTCTGATCACAGACGGAATTTGGCCACCGAGTCCTTGAGCTGGTGGGCCAGCGCGGACAGCGCCTCGACATTGCCGTTCACTTCGGATACCGAGGCTTGGGACGCGTCCACCATCTGGGAGATGGACGCCACGTTGGTGGCGACGCTATGCCCGGCCTCAGCCTGCTCCGTGGCCACCTTTGCCATTGTGCGGATCTGGTCCAGCGTGTGCTCGGCGCCCTGGTTGATCTCGCGCAGCGCTTGGGCAGCCTCTTTCGCGCGCTCCACGCCGCGGGCCACCAGCGGTCTCACCTCGCTCATGCTGTCCGCCACGGAGCCGGTATCCTCCTGGATCCGCTTCACCATGCCGGTGATTCTTTCCGTGGCCTGAGCACTGCGCTCGGCCAGTTTGCGCACTTCGTCCGCCACTACGGCGAAACCGCGCCCAGTCTCTCCGGCTCTTGCCGCCTCTATCGCCGCGTTCAAGGCCAGCAGATTGGTCTGGTCGGCGATCTCCTTGATCTCGCCGGCGATGCCGTCTATCTCGCGGGAGCGGTCGGTCAGGCCGCCGATCAGCGAAGACGCGCTGGCGATCTGCCCCGATACCAGCTGGATTTCGTCCGCAGCCAGCATCGCCAGCTTCTCGCCTTCGCCGGCCAGCCGGCAGGAACGCAGCGAATCGCTCTCCGTTTCTCCCGCGCAGGCACTCACTTGGTTGCTGCAGGCCGCCATGGATTCGATCTCGCGGGAGGTGCCTTGCGTGGCCAGCAGCGATCGGTGCGCCGCGTCGTTGATGCGCTCCACCTGGCCGCTCAGGCCGCCCACCGCGCGCTCCAGGTCCGTCGCGCCGCGCTGCAGGCTCTGTATCATGCCGCGCAGGCTGGCCTGCATGGTGGAAATGGCCTCCATCAGGCTGCCCCGGCCTTCGCTCTTCACGCTCAAGGTCAAATCGCCCGCCGCGATGTCCAGCGCCGTGCGCGAAGCGTCGTAGGGCTCCCCGCCTATCACGGCGTAGATCGAACGGGCCGCCAGCCAGGCCATCGCGATCACCGTCGCCAGCACCGCCGCGCCGATCAACAGCAGCCGCATCGCCAGCCGGCTGAACACCTCGTCGACATCATCCAGAAACACCCCGGTGCCTATGGTCCAGTTCCAGTCGTGGATACGCATCACCGCGTTGAGTTTGGGCAGCGGCACATCTCCATTGGGGCGGCGGGTGCGTATCTGCACGAAGCCGAAATCAGCGTCGCGCAGCGCGTCCTGATAAGCCTGGACCAGGGTGCGCCCATCAGGCAGCTTTTCCCCGGGATCGGCCTTGCCCAGTTTGCGCTTGTCCGGGTGAACCAGCACCAGACTGTTGCCGTCGCGGGCGAAAACATAAGTGCCCTTGTCGCGCAGGCTGCTCATCGCCTCAATCGCCCGCCGCTGCGCTTCCGGCCGGGACAGCTTGCCGGATTGCTCCAGTTTCTGGAAATGTGAGACCTGCTCGGCGGCCAAGGTCAGCAGGGTATGTATTTGCGAGCGGCGATCATCAAGCAGGGACTCATGCAGGCTGTGTAGGGCAACGCCGGCTAAGACAATGAGGCCTAAGCCAGCGTTCAACACCAGAATGCCCAGGCGGGTGGAAAGCTTCATGGCAATCACTCCTGATCCAGCACATCCTTTCGTTACGCGGGTTCGACAGCGCCCGGTTTCTGGCCGCCTTCCGCACTCATGCTAATATAGGCAAATACCGCCATGATTCCGATCAACGGTTTCCCTCCAACGAATCCGATAACAAAATGAACCTGATCAAGCTGATAAGCCCGTTCATCGCCATCGGCCTGGCCATCGCCAGCCCATTGAGCCACGCAGAGCCGGAAGACCAGCCGCTGCCTGGCGACTTCCAGCCCGCTCCCGCAGCCAAACCGCTGCATCAGCCCCGCGCCAAAGCCGCGCCAGCCCACACGTCCAAGCCTGCCGCTCATGCGCAGCGCAAAGCCAAGGCGCCGCATGCCAAATCCGGCAAGACTCATGTTAAAAAACATGCGGTCAAACCGAACCACGCAAAATCCAAGCATGCCGCCAAGAACAAGCGCGCCCACGCAGGCGGCAAGCATCTGAAAAAAGGGCCCGCCAAGCATCACGCTCAAAAGAAAGCCCACAAGCCCGCCAAAGCGCATAAGCATAAGGCCCATAAAAACAAGAAGGCAGTTGCCAAACCGCACCATAAGCACAAGAAAAAGCGCTAAGCCTCTTGCCAAGAAATAAACAGCCGGGCATAATGCGTCTCTCTTCGCCGGTGTAGCTCAGTTGGTAGAGCACCTGACTTGTAATCAGGGGGTCGCGAGTTCGATTCCTGCCGCCGGCACCATATTCCAAGGGCCTTGTAGCGATACAAGGCCCTTATCATTTGCTCCGCAAAAACCGGCGTGCTCCGCAATTGCTTGGTCGTTTTGGCCTTGTCTCCTTTTTATTCCGAATATACGTCTTGGTCATTGTGACGGAACTGTGCCGTAAGTGCCGCTATGCCTGTTTGGCATTGCCAGAATCGTCTGTCTTATCTGTGCCGGTTTGGACTCGTAGCTTGCGGAATTGGGGGCCCTTGATCGCCTCTGCAATATCAGGACTACTTTTCGCTGCGCTTCCCCCGCCCCTGAGTCGCCATCCTTTTTCGGCCTTGTGTTTTGCTATCCTGCTGAGACGTGCCGCCAATTTTCCAGCTACTGCGATCCGTAATTTCTTTGAGGTATTGGGCTGCCTGATCTCAACGGGTCTGTCTTGCTTCCGAGGATGGCCGTGCTGTCGAGCAAGTCTCTTTGTCTGCTGATTGTCGTCCTGAATTTGACGAGCTGCGCGAACACAATCCCGCTGTTGAGGCCGTAAATGCATCATTGCCAGTCAACCTGGCCAAGCAATGTCAGCGTTGGAGCCGGTAACGGTGAAGCTGGGATGCCATGGGAAAAGGATATATTACTTTGGTGTTTCAATGTGGGGAATGTGGCGTAGATAGAGAAAGCCCCGCATCAGCGGGGCTTTTATTGATTTTCGGCTAGCATTCGATGTAATTAAATTTTTTCCAGAGCGGCAGGTAAGGCTTCTTTTCCCATCTCTAAACTGTAATGGCCTTGAGGGTTTATCTAGAATCGAGAGTTTGAATCAAAACCTTTTCAAGCCGAAGCATGGTATTTGTTGATTGGCATGTTTCCCAATTTACGATTGCGGCCTGCCGCCGCAGCACGATCTCACTGGCCCAGCAACTGCCAAACACCATCGGTTTCATTGATGAAAGTGGTGGCAGTTTCCAGAGTGCGAGTCTGGTAGTTGGACGCGCTTGAAGCGATATGCACTTCTACGCGGCCGCTCGGGGTGTTGGCGGTCTTGATGAAGGCCAAGTCATTGTTGGTCAGCAGCTGCCAAGTGCCGTCGTTTTCATTGGCGAAGGTGGTGGCGGTTTCCAGCGTGCGGGTCTGATAGTTGGAGGCGCGCGAGGCGATGTGCACTTCTACGTTGCCGCTCGGCGTATTGGCGGTTTTGATGAACGCCAGGTCTCCATTCGCCAACAGCTGCCAGGTGCCGTCGTTTTCATTGGCGAAGGTGGTGGCGATTTCCAGCGTGCGGGTTTGATAGTTTGAGGCGCGCGAGGCGATGTGCACTTCTACGCGGCCGCTCGGGGTGTTGGCGGTTTTGATGAAGCCCAGATCGCCGTTCGCCAGCAGTTGCCAGGTGCCATCGGTTTCGTTGTAGAAGGTGGTGGCAGTTTCCAAAATGCGGGTCTGGTAGCCGGAGGCAAGCGAGGCGATATGCACTTCCACACGGTTGTTCGGGGTGTTGGCGGTTTTGATGAAGCCCAGATCGCCATTCGCCAGCAGTTGCCAGGTGCCATCGATTTCGTTGTAGAAGGTGGTGGCAGTTTCCAGAATGCGGGTCTGGTAATTGGAAGCGCCTGAGGCCAGATGAACTTCAACGTGCGCGCTCGGGGTATTCTCGGTTTTGATAAACGATAGGATGCTGGAGCTATCTAGGCGTTTCAACCCATGTTTGGTATCGGCTCCTGCGGATCCTGCGATAAGCAGCGCACAAATCAGCAGAAAAAAACGAGCATATTTCGCAACCATTTAATATCTCCTTAAGCAAAACATTCATGATTAATGCAATAGGTATCAACATTCATGCATTCGCTTGCACGTTCCTGCTTTGATTCGATTTTCTCAGGCGGAAATCAGGTTGATTATCATCTTTGCAAGAACATAATTACATTAGCATATTAAAGACAATAAACCATGAATTATTTATTCTTTCGATACTTTGATTGTCATGAGAACTCATTGCCAACACGGAAATATAAAACTTGCTTAATTGGCCATAGTTATATTGGCATGAATTTAATTCTGATATTAAATGGTTTAATTTTAATTATTGGTGCATGGGCTGTGTTTGATGGCGATAAGGCTTTCTATAAAATCTATCGACAGGTTGCGGGTAAGCCAGCTTGCGTAAAGCATAACGCGTATTTTGTCGAGATAGCCGGAATGCCATCACGTATACCAATCTGTGATCTGCCGGCAACGGTGAGCGTTCTGAGCAGTCCACTGCACGATTGGTGGCTGTTTTAATCTAAGGGGGAGCGGTTTTGACTTTTGTGCGTGCTTTTAAGTGTTTGATTTAATTTGAATTCGGCATACTTTAATAATGCCTTAGCTTTTACAAAACGATTTGCTTTATACAAAGCTTATTTGAAGGAGGCGTACCGCAGGGTCAGGGGTTTTGCTAGCGAGTTTAAGCAGTTACTTGAGCCGCGGGAGTAGGTACCCGCTGTAGTGAGGCACGCAAGATAAAACCGCACAGCGAGCTGTGCGGTTTGTTTTTGGCAAGACGCTGGGGGGCGGCGCTATTGTTTCTGTTTGGCGTTGCCGGCCGCGCGCGCGGCTTTCACCGCCAGGAAGCGCGAGAAGGCGTCGATGCGGGAGGCGTTGCTGCCATCCTGGATGCCGGCGTCGCTCATCATGGCGTAGTAGGCGCCGGGTTGGAACAGCGCGGTGAACAGGTAGCCGCTGCGCAGGTAGTTGGTGTCCTTGCTGTTGCCGGCGCCGGTGGTGCCGTTGAGGCGACCGGCGTAGTGGCGGTCGCCCAGGCGCATCACGTCGAGAACGGTGTTGGCGATGGGCGCCAGCTGCGCGGCTTGCAGGCCGTAGCGTCCGCTTAGATACAGTCGGTACAGGCCGGCGGTATCCAGGCTGCCATGGCTGTTGTCTTCGCCGGAGGTGTCGGGCATGGTGTAGCCCCAATCGTAGGCGGGGCGGCCGGCCTTGTCGGTGTAGCGGGTGAGGCCGGACTGGAGGAACCAGTCCAGATTGGCTTGCAGGATCTGGTCGTAGCGTTTGACGCGGGCCGGGTCGTCTTTCAGCAGTTCATGCGCCTGGGCCAGGTTGAGAAAACCGTAGCCGAACATCATCTGCTGGTTCCACGGCACGGGCAGACCGGCCTTGTATGGCGCGTTGGCGGCGAAGTACATGCGGTTGCCGTCGGTCAACTTGATCAGCGATTTCAGGATGTGCTGGTCAACCGTCTTGTCGGCTTGGCTCAGATAGGTCTTGGCGCGCAGCAGATAGGTGGCGCCGAAATGGAAGGGGTCGCCGCCGGCCACTTTCTGGTTGTATACCGCAGTGGTTTTCAGGATTTGGCGGGCACAGCTGGCCAAGTGGCCTACCGGGTCGCCTTGCTCGCCGCCGGTCTGAATCGGGCTGAGGTCCGGCTTGTTCGGCCATACCGGGTCGATGCGGCCGGTCCAGATCACTCGCTGGCCAGTAGGGGCCGGCAGGATATCGTTGCGTTCCGACAGCAGCGCGTCGCAGAAGGACACCATCTTGTCCAGCAGGGGCTGGCTCGGGGCGATGTCGTAAACCAGGGCCATGGCTTTCAGGTTTTCGCCGCTGCGGCCTTGCGCCCATTCGTTGTCGACATTGGACGCGCCGGGTTGCAAGCCCTGAGCAAAATCGACGAAGGACTGGATTTCATTGCGGGTGACCGGGCCGTCCAGGCTGTCCACGGTCATGGCGGCCGCCTGCGCGTTCGCGCAGGCAAGGGGCAAGGTCAATATCAAGGCAAGGCTCAGCGGGGTTTTCTGTTTCACGATTGACTCTTTTATCCGGGAGTAGACAAGGCGAGGAGCATTTTGCAATGCTTTTCTCGAGCAAATATTCTATTTGAATTTCTGGTGGGCCGGGAAGTGGGCTGCGCGTGGTTTTATTTGCATGAGTTGAAGGGGCGGGGGATGTTGACCTTTGCCGCCAAGCATCTATTTGTGGGCGAAGTAAGTGAATCATCCGCGCTGCCGAGGCGCGCGGATGACTCGCCGCCTGGTTCAGATCAATGCTTCTTGCCCTTGCTGGCGGCACTGCCGGCGCGCAGGGATTTGATCGTCAGGAAATTGGCGTAGACGCCCGGCGCGCCAGAGGAGCCGCCGTCCTGGATGCCGGCGTCGCTCATCATCGTGTAGTAGGCATCCGGGCGGGACAGGGCGGCGAGCATGAAGCCGGTGCGCAGGTAGTTGGTTTCGCCGCCGTGCTTGCTGGTGTTGTCGCTGCTGCCATCCACCCGGCCGGCGTAGTGGCGGTCGCCCAGACGCATCACGTCGGCGACCGTGTCGCCGAACGGCTCCATCTGCTTGGCGGCGAGGCCGTAACGGCCGCTCAGGAACAGGCGGTAGAAGCCGTACACGTCCATGCTGCCGTGATTGCAGTCCTCGCCGCCGGTGGCCGGCATGGCATAGGCCCAGTTGTAGGCCGCTTTGCCGGCCTTGTCTGTATAGCGGGTGAGGCCAGACTGGAAAAACCAGTCGAGATTGGTTTTGACGATGGCGTCGTAGCGTTGGACGCGGGCCGGGTCGTCTTTCAGCAGTTCATGGGCCTGGGCCAGGTTCATGAAGCCGTAGTCGAACATCATCTGCTGATTCCAAGGCACCGGCTTGCCGCCTTGGTACGGTGAGTTGTCGGCGAAATACATGCGGCCGTCCTTCAGCGTCAGCAGCGATTTCAGGATGTGCTGGTCCACGGTCTTGTCGGCTTCGGCGAGGTAGGTCTTGGCGCGTTGCAGATAGGTGGCGCCGAAGCGGTAGCGGTCGCCGCCCGCTACGTTTTGCTTGTACAGCGCCGGGGTCTTGAGGATCGCGCGGGCGCAGCTGGCCAGATGGCCCACAGGATCGCCTTGTTCGCCGCCGGTCTGTATCGGATATGTATCGGGCGTGTTGGGCCATACCGGGTCGATGCGGCCGGTCCAGATCTTCCGTTGTCCGGCGGGGGCGGGCAGCATGTCGTTGCGCTGCGACAGCAGGGTGTCGCAGTAGTCGGTCATCTTGTCCAGGATTTCTTTGCGGGGGGCGATATCGTAAACCTGGGACAGCGCCTTCATGGCTTTGCCATCGTCGCCCTGGCTCCATTCTTCGCCGGATCCGGAGATGATCGGCTGCATGCCTTGAGCGAAACCGACGAAAGACTGGATCTCGTTGCCGGTGACGGGGCCATCCAGGCTATCCACCGTCATGGGGGCGGCTTGCGCGCCGGCGCATGCGGCGCCGAGGCAAAGCGCCAAGGTCAGTTCACGAGTGTATTTTACTTTCATATGGCATTCCGTCTTGGCGAATAAGAGACCTCCCGCATGGATTTGAGCGGGAGGCAGTTAGCAAAACGGAACGATGGCCAGACGGGTTTACTGGATAAGGGAGTTAAATAAAATTTAATATTCCGCCAGAAAACCTACGTGGCATTGTTGCAAATCAGCTCGCGCCCATGGGCGATCAGATGATGGGCGATGGAGATCGGCGAGGGCAGCGTCGGTAGCGCGTCGATGTCAAACCAGCCGGCGTCCTCGATTTCCCCTTCCTGCGGGCGGATATCCCCGCCGTCGTATTCGGCGGTGAAGGCCAGCATCAGCGAGTGCGGGAAAGGCCAGGACTGGGAGAAGGCGTAGCGCAGGTTTTTCACCTTGATGCCCACTTCCTCCAAGGTTTCGCGGTGCACGCACTCTTCCAGCGTTTCGCCGGGTTCGACGAAGCCGGCCAGCGCGCTGTACATGCCGGGCGTGAAATGCGGGCTGCGGGCCAGCAGCAGTTCGCGGCCGCGGCGGACCAGCACCATCATGGCGGGGGAGATGCGGGGGTAGTACACCTGGCCGCAACTGGGGCAATGCCGGCCCAGTTGGTCGCTGTTTACCGCCAGCGGCGTGGCGCAATGGCCGCAGAAGCGGTGGCTGTGAAAGAACTGGCGCAGTTGGGCGGCGCGGGCGGCCGCCTGAACCTGGGCCGCGGGCATGGCCATCAGCGCCGGCCGCAGAGGCAGCCATTCTCCCGCTTGCGGCGGCGCTTCGCCGACCAGGTCCGCCATGAACAGATTGCTGCCTTCGTGGATGCCGAGAAAGCGCTGGCCAGTCAGCGCGCAGCCGGCAGGCGGATGCGCCGGCAGCTGCTGGTTCTGCAGCCAGAGCAGGCCGCCGTTGAATACGCACCAGCGCGCGGGCAGTTCCGGCGCCGGCTGTTGCGGGAGTTCGAAAGGCATAAAGGGCGATCCGATTGGAATCGCTCAGTTTACGCCGACTCCCGGCTCGGCGTACATCCAGTGCTCGCTCTGGCGCCGCACCACTTCGCTCAGCGAGCCGCTCTGCTCGAACACCTGGCGCAGCCAGCGGCTGTCGCTATGGCATTTCAGCGCCCGCTGGCGCAGTGCCGCCAATTGGTGCTGGCTGCCCAGCGCCTCTGCGTGCGGTTCCAGCGCGCGCAGCGTGTCCAGCAGGTCTTCCTGCAGTCCCAGCTGGTTCTTGGAGCGGGCATCCACCATCACGCCGTCGAAACCGAAGCGGCAGGCCTGGAAGCGGTTGTAGCTGTAGGTGAGGTAGGGCTCGGAGCAGATGTCGTTCCATTCCTCCTCGAAGCAGCGCCGCGCCAGCATCTGGGCGTAGGCGGCCAGCAGCACCGGAGTCTCGATGGAAAGCGGGGTGTCGCAGATGCGGATTTCCACGGTGCCGTATTCCGGCTTGGGCCGGATGTCCCAATAGAAGTCCTTCATGCTGGCGACGATGCCCAGCGCCTCCATCCGTTCGAAGTAGTCGTTGAACGCGCTCCAGCTATCCACCACCGGCATGCAGCCGGACAGCGGGAAGGCGTTGACGCTGGTCAGCCGCGACGTTTGGAACGAGGTGTCCACGCCCTGATAGAACGGCGACGACGCCGACAACGCGATGAAGTGCGGGATATAGCGGGCCAGGTAGTGGGTGAGCCGCACCGCGACGTCGCCGTCCGGACAGCCGATGTGGATGTGCTGGCCGTAGACGGTGAACTGCTTGGCCAGGTAGCCGTACAGCTCGGACACCAGGTGGTAGCGCTCCTTGGGGTAGATGCGCTGGTCTTCCCAGTGCTGGAACGGATGGGCGCCGCCGCCGGCCAGGCCCAGATTGAGCTTGTGGGCGCTGTCCACCAGCAGCTTGCGGATGGCGAGCAGCTCTTCCAGCATCGCGTTGACGTCGCTATGGACGGCGGTGCCGATTTCTATCATGCCCTGAGTGATCTCGGGCTTGATGTCGAAGCCGTGCGGCTTGCGGTTGATCTGCAGCAGCAGATCGTCGGAGCCGCGGGTGAGATTGTAGTCGCGGCGGTTCAGTATCATCAGCTCCAGCTCCACGCCCAGGGTGAGCGGCTGGCTTTGGTTGAATTCAAGCATGGCTGGCTCCTGTGGTTTCGCCGGCCAGGCGCAAGGCCAGCCGGGTGAGGACGGGGGCGACGATCTCGTTGATCAGCAGCGCGGCCATCAGCGCCGCGCTGAAGCTGGTGGCGGCTTCGCCCAGCGACACGATGCCCAGGCCCAGCAACAGCGCGGAGCCGCTGTTCATCGGGCTGAGCGCCAGCCCCAGCCAGGCGCCCTGTTTGCGGGAAAGGCCGTTGCCGCGCGCGGCCAGCCACCACACCAGCATGCCGATGCCGCTGCGCAGGATCAGGCACAGCAGCGCCAGCTGCCAGTGCGAGGCCAGCGCCTGAGGCGACAGGTGGGCGCCGGCGGAGACGAAGAAGGCGACGGTGAAGACATGGCTCAGCGACAGGATGCCGGGCTCGCTGACGGTGTAGCCGTGGCGCAGCGTGCGGGTGCTCATGCCGGCGACCAACAGCGCCAGCAAGGCCAGCAGCTGCAGCATGTCGGCGGCGCCGACCAGCAGCGCGATCAGGCCGAACAGCAGCACGCGCTGGGCCTCGCGCTGGTGGCCGCCCAGCCAGCGGTTGAGCTGGGTGGTGACCAGGCCGGCGACCAGGCCCAGCGCCACCGAGCCCAGGATCAGCCAGCCCGGCATCAGGATGCCGTCCTCCACGCTGTGGTCGGCGGAAAGATGGGTGTAGGACAGCGCCAGCGCGAAGCCGGCCATCGCCAGCAGGCTGGACAGCGCGGTGGCGGTCAGCAGCCGTTCGCTGACCTGGCCGTCGGCGCGCGATTCGCGCACGATCTCCAGCACCACGATGGGCGAGGTGGCCATGCCCAGCGCCGCCAGCATCAGGCTGGCCGGCGCGCCGAAGCCGTTGCCGTTCAGCAGCGCGAACAGCGCGCCGAACACCAGCAGGCAGTAGAGCAGCGTGGTGGCGAGCAGGGTTTTCTCCACCCGCAGCCAGCGCAGGTCCACGCGGCGGCCGGCTTCGAACAGCGCGATGCCCAACGCCAGTTGCACGAACAGCGAAGCTTCGTTCAGCAATTGCTGATTGAGCAGGTTGAGATTGTAGGGGCCGATGATGAGGCCGGTGACGATGTAGCCGGTGATGGCGGGCAGGCGCGCCACGCGCACCGCGATCTGGCCGCCTATCACGCCCAGCGCCAGCAGAATGCCGAACGCTGCCAGCGGGTTCAGCATCAGATTGTGCCAGAGAGGGAGGGTCATTATGGTTTCTCCTGTATTGCGGGGCGGGGCATTGAATTGCTCCTTCCCCGCCCTAAGGTATCAATGACTGACGCGATTCCGAGCCAAGAGTTCATGCTATTAGACTGGATGCGCCGCCTGGGCGGCAAACGGATACCGGCCGCCTTGCTGTCGCGGTTGCGGGACGAGGCGGGCGGCATGCCGCTGCTGGTCGGTTTGTCGACCGAAGAAACAGACCGTCTGGTCAGGCTGGCCGGCGAACTGCTGCTGGCCAAGACCATCACCGGCCTGGAAGACATGGAAGTGGACGATGCCATGCGCTGCCGGCTGGCCCTGCAACTGGCGTTGCCGGGCATGAACCTGGGCATGCGCGCCTATGAAAACTGGCGCGAGGCGATACTGTACCCGGCCCCGTTCGTGGCGCGCAACCGCTGGCAGGATGGGATAGGGCTCACCCACGAGGGCGAGCAGGTGCTGATCGGCCAGGCCCACTACCAGGGACCGCTGGTGTTTTCCTGGCCGGACGTCAACGAATCGCCGCTGCTGGACGGCTGGAATGTGGTGATCCACGAGACGGCGCACCAGTTCGACATGCTGGACGGCCCGGCCAACGGCGCGCCGCCCCTGCACAAGGGCATGGATCGCGCCGTCTGGAGCCGGGCCTGGAACCAGGCCTACCGGCAGTTCTGCCGCGAGGTGGACCACGGGGTGGAGGGTTGGCTGGACCCGTATGCCAGCGAAAATCCGGCGGAATTCTTCGCCGTGCTCAGCGAGGCCTTCTTCGAGATCCCGCATCTGGCGCGGCGGGATTATCCCGAGCTGTACCGGCTGCTGAGCCAGTTCTATCGCCAGGACCCGGCGGCCAGGCTGCCGCCGGTGGACGAGACCAGCGTGATGCCGGTTCAGCCTTCCTGAGCCAGCGCCGCCGAGCCGGTCTTCCTGCCGGCGAACAGCAGGTAGCAGCCCACCAGCAGGCCGATCAGGCATTGCAGCATCAGGTAGTAGGCCGGCGCCAGCGCGTCGTATTTCAGCCAGATGGACAGCAGGATGGGCGTCAGGCCGCCGGCGAAGGCGTAGGCGACGTTATACGAGAAGGACAGGCCGGAGAAGCGCACTTGCGGCGGGAAGGCGCGCACCATCACCAGCGGCACCGCGCCGACGATGCCCACGCTGAAGCCCAGCAGCGGATACAGCGTGTACAGCTGGCCGGCGTGCACCGCCATCGACGAGTAGAACGCGTAGCTGCTGGCCGCCAGCAGCAGGCTGCCGCCGATGAAGGTGGGGCCGCTGCCCAGGCGGTCGCTGGACACGCCGGCCACCAGGCAGCCCAGTGTCAGCGCGACGATGGCCAGGCTGTTGGCGCGCAGCGTGTCCACCGCCGGCAGGCCGAACTGCTTTTGCAGATAGGCCGGCGCCATCAGGATGGCGACGACGATGGAGATGGCCAGAAACCAGGTGACGAACATCGACAACGCGACGGCGGCCTTGTGCTTCTTCAGCACGGTTTTCAGCGGCAGCTCCTCGGACAGGGCCTTGCGCGCCTGCATCTCAGCGAACACCGGCGTCTCGTGCAGCCATTGGCGCAGCTGCATCGCCACCAGGCCGAACACGCCTCCCACCAGGAAGGGCACGCGCCACGCCCAGTCGGCGATCTGCTGCGGGCTGAAGGCCAGATTGATCGCGGTGGCGATCAGTGAGCCCAGCAGGATGCCTATGGTCAGGCCGGAGGTGATCACGCTGCAGGCGAAGCCGGTGTGGCGGGCCGGCGCATGCTCGGCGACGAACACCCAGGCGCCCGGCACCTCGCCGCCTATCGCCGCGCCCTGCAGGATGCGCATCGCCAGCAGCAGCAGCGGAGCAGCCATGCCGATTTCGTGATAGGTGGGCAGCATGCCCATGGCCAGCGTCGGCAGCGCCATCAGCACGATGCTCAGCGTGAACATGCGCTTGCGGCCCATCAGGTCGCCGAAATGCGCCATCACGATGCCGCCCAGCGGGCGCGCCAGATAGCCGGCGGCGAAGATGCCGAAGGTTTGCAGCTGGCTCAGCCAGTCCGGCATGGACGGCGGGAAGAACAGCTTGCCCAGCACCACCGCGAAAAACACGAAGATGATGAAGTCGTAGAACTCCAGCGCGCCGCCCAGCGCGGCCAGGAACAGCGTCTTGCAGTCCTGTCGGTTCAATGGGCGGTGCGATGCGAGGGAGCGGGTGTCCATGCGGCGATTTCCTTTGCCTTGGTATGGTTATGTATCGACCGTATGGTTGTGGAATGTAAGGTCGTGCCGAGCAGATTAAATGACGGCGGCGATGTCTGACAATAAGACTCGTTCGCGGCGCATGCCCGTTTCGATGGCGGCGCTGGGCATGAATCGTCGCGCATCGAAATCATGGCGGCAGTCGATGCTGCCAGGCATGGCGAATTATCCTGCGGCGATCACGCGGCGGTTTGCGGATTTAATCCGCATCGCCCTTGGCCAGCGGAAAGGTTTTTGAGCCGACGGCATCCTGTTTTGTGACTTCGGCATGGCGCATCAGCCTGGATGGCTGCAGGATGGGGCGGGCCGCCGCGTATAGCCGGTCCGGATCGGGGCCGTACAGGTACAAAAAGCCGTCATTGCCGTCCAGGTGCAGTTCGGTTTCGCCTAGTTCGCCGGCCTTGGCGCGTTTGATCGCGCTGGCCAGCTTATGCTCCAGCGCGCGGATTCTGGCGAGGTCTTGCGGGTAATAATCGAAACGAACCGTGATGGCCGGTTCCGGCAGATTCCGAGCCGGCGGAACGGCCGCGGCGCTGGTGGAAAGGGCGAGAAACAGGGAGGCGAGAAGCCCTCTGTTGCCGATATCGCTCACGCTCGGCTCCTGGGAGAAAGATGGAGCGCAATGATACGGGCTGGCTGAGCCAATGTCGCGGGACGGCGGCGAGGTTTTCTCATTTCACCGCTCCGTCCATCCCCCGCATGAAGTAACGCTGGCACAGCGCGAACACCGCCAGCACCGGCAGGATGGTCAGCACCGCGCCGGCGGCCACCATCCGGGTGGAGGTGGCGAACGCGCCCTTCAGATAGAGCACGCCGACCGACAGCGGGTACAGATCCGGCGTCTTCAGCACCACGCTGGGCCAGACGTAGACGTTCCACGACCACACCAGGGTGAAGATGCCCAAGGTGGCGAGGTAGGGCAGGGACAGCGGCAGACAGATGCGTCGGAATACCTGCCAGTCGCTGGCGCCGTCCATTCGCGCGGCGTCGACGATCTCGTCCGGAATCTCCTCGAACGCGTGCTTCATCAGGTAGATGCCGAAAGCGCCGGCGATGGACGGCAGCACCACGCCCAGCCGGCTGTCGTCCAGGCCCAGCCGGCTGATGGTGACGTAGTTGCTGATGAAGTTGATCTCGCTGGGCAAGAGCAGGGTGGCGATGATGGCGTAGAACACCGCCTGACGGCCGCGGAAGCGCAGCTTGGCCAGCGGAAACGCCGCCAGCGCCGACACCGCCAGCGTGCCCAGCGTGGTCAGGCCGGAAATCCATAGCGAATTCCAGAAAAAGCGCCCCAGCGGGATGGCGTCCCACACCGCGGCGAAGTGCCGCCAGCCGGCGTCTTTCGGCCACAGCGGCGGCGGGAAGTCGAACACCTGCTCGCCGTCGCCGACGGCGATGCCCAGCGTCCACAGAAAGGGATAGACGCAGGCGAAGGAGAGGGCGAGCAGCAGCAGGTAGTCGGGCAGGCGGCGCAGCAGCTTGCGCGGCGCGGCGCGGTTCAGGGCGATGGCGGTCATGTCGTCCTCAGCGGTGATCGGCGCGGATCAGCTTGAAATTCAGCCAGGCCAGCAGCAGGCAGACCAGGGTCAGCACCAGTCCGGCGGCGCTGCCGCGGCCGAAATCCAGCTGGTTGAAGCCTTGATGGAAGGCGTAGTAGAGCGCGGTGTAGGTGGAGTTCATCGGCGCGCCGCGGGTCATCACCAGCACCTCCTCGAAAGCCTTGATCGCGTCCAGCGTGGAGATCAGGCTGCAGAACAGGATGGTGGGCTTGAGCATGGGCAGGGTGATGCGCCAGAAGCGCTGCGAGGCATTGGCGCCGTCCAGCCGCGCGGCCTCCTGCATCTCAGCTGGAATCGCCTGCAGGCCGGCGAGATACAGCACCATGTAATAGCCGATGCCGCGCCAGAAGGTGACGAACATCACCGAATACAGCGCCAGGTCCTCATCGCTGAGAAAGCCTACATCGTGTTCCTGCTTTACCCATCCCAGCCAGTGCAGCGCGCCGTTGAGCACGCCGTAATCGGCGTACATCCAGTTCCACATGATGCCCACCACCGACACCGTGGTGATCACCGGCAGGTAGAAGGCGGCGCGGAACCATTTGATGCCGGGCAGCGCCCGGTTCACCAGCACCGCCAGCGCGATGCCGGCCAACTGGATGGCCGGCACCACCAGCAGGTAGCGTAGCGAGTTGCCCAGCGCCTGGATGAACACCGGGTCGTCCAGCAGGTAGCGGAAGTTGTCCAGGCCCACCCACTGCGGCGGCGAGACCAGGTCGTAGCGGGTGAAGGCGACATAGCTGCCGAACAGCAGCGGCCAGAAGGTGAACACGCCCATCAGCAACAGGGCGGGAGACAGGAACAGCCAGGCATTGCGGGTGGAGGTCGGCGTCATGCTCGCGGTCCGGCTTGGCCTTCGAAAGAAAAAGCGCCCCTGCCGGAAGACGCGGCGAGGGGCTGAGGAGGGAAGCGGTTTATTTCAGCTGGCGGTTCCAGAAGGCGGCGGCGTCGTCCAGCGCCTTCTGCGCGTCTTTCTTGCCGGTGACCGCGGCTTCCACGTTGTCGACCAGATTCTTTTTCAGATCGCCGACATTAGGCACGCCGGTCAGCACCAGGGTGCGGATGTTGAGCGCCACCTTGGCGCCCTCGATGCGAGAGCTTTCTACCGCGCCGCCGGCGGCCGAGGTCTTGATGAAATAACTGTCGGCCAGCGCCTGCCGGGTGGATGGGAAGGTGGCGCCGGTCACTTTGGCGAAGGCCAGCTGCTGGGCGTCGCCAGTCAGAAACCTGGCGAACTTGACCGCCTCCTGCTGGGTGCGCGCCGGCAGGCCCTTGGATACCGACCAGCTGAACAGATAGCCGCCTTGGGCGATCTTGGTCGGCCCCAGCGGCGCCGGCTGCACCACGGTGGCGGCGTAGATGTTGCGGGCGTCGCTCTGGGTGCGCTGGGCCGAGGTCGGCGCGGTTTCCATCATCGCCAGCCGGCCGCTGTTGTACAGCTTGATGCTGGCCTGGTAGTTGTCGTCGGCGAACAGACTATCCCTGGCCAGCGCGCCGGCCTTGTAGGCGTCGGCCAGCTTGCGGATCAGCGCGACGTGGGCGGGGCTGTTGAACACGGCTTTGCCGTTCTGGATCAGCGGCAGACCCTGGCCCAGCATGATGCCGTCTATCTGGCCCAGCTGGGGCAGCAGGCCGGGCACGCCGGTCTTGGCCTTGATGATCTTGGCCAGGCGCAGTTCGTCGTCCAGGCTGGCGATCGGCCGCTTCGGGTCCAGGCCGGCTTTCTTGAACAGCTCGCCGTTGATCACCAGCACATTGATGTTGTTGTACCACGGCAGGCCGTACAGCTTTCCTCCGAAGCTGAGATCGGCCAGCGCGTTGGGCAGATAGGCGGCCTTGTCCGTGCCCAGCGCCGCGTTCAGAGGAATCAGCGTGCCTTTTTGCGCGTATTTGAACAGGCGCGGCACGTCGTGGTTGACCAGCGCCGGCGGCCGGCCGGCGGCGATGGCGGCGTTGAGCTTGGTTTCGAAGTTGTCGTTGAACACGTCCACCCACTGCACTTCTACGTCGGGATGCTGCGCCTCGTAGGTTTTCTTGACGCTGGCGAAGTAGCCGTCGAAGGTGGGCTTCAGCGAGTCGGTCCAGAATTCCAGCCGGACTTTTTCGGCATGGGCGGACAGGCTGCAGGCCAGCAGCGCGAACGCGGCCAGGGCGGGGCGGAACGGTTTCATCGTCTTCTCCTTATTGTTGCGGGTTCGAGCGTTGCAGCAGCAGCAAGGCGCCTTGGGCGGAATCGCCGCGCGGCGCGACGAGGCGCTGGCGGAAACCCGGCGGCAACCAGTCGCGCAGCGCCTGGCCCAGTCCGCCGCATAGCGCCACCGGCAGTTCGTCCCGCGGGTCCAGCGCGCGGGCGATCGCCCAGGCATCCTCGCCGGCCTGGCGCAGCAGCGCGTCGGCTTCAGGGTCGACGCGGGCGGCGCTCAGCGCCAGCGGCGCCAGCCGGGCGAACTGGGATGGCGTGGCGCGGCCGTTCCAGTTCATCATCGCTTGCCAGTCGCCGCCGACGAATTCCAGCACCGCGCGCGTCAGCGGGCTGTGGCTGCGGCGGCCGTCCAGCGCCATCTGGGTGAGCTGGGCGGCGCGCTGGCCCAGCCAGGCTCCGCTGGCTTCGTCGCCGCTGGGATAGCCCCAGCCGCCCACCTCGCGGTGGCTGCCGTCGGAATACAGCGCTTCGCCTATGCTGCCGGTGCCCAGCGCGACGATGATGCCGGGCTGGCCGCCGTGCGCTCCCAGCAGGGTGGTGTAGCCGTCGGTGGCCAGGCGGAGCTCGGCGAAATCGGGCGCCAGGGACTTGAAATCGCTCGCCCACTGTTTGTTGTGAACGCCTGACAGGCCCAGGCCCAGCGCGCACTCATGGACGGGCGGCACGGGAAGGCCGGCCTGCTCGAAAGCGTCGTTCAGCGTGGCGCGCACGGCTTGCCAAGCCTTGCCGATGCCCAATGACAGCGCCGAAGCGCCGCCTTCCGACTGGGCCAGCGGGGAGCCGTCGGCCGCGTTCAGGCGGATGCGGGTGCCGGTGCCGCCGCCATCCACGCCTATCAGGTATCGGATGCTTGGATTCATCGCTTGCCGGGCTTGCGGCCCGCCTCGTTCGAATGATGACATTTGAATTTTCACCAGTAAAGCATTCGAATTTTATTTCGTCAACTTGATTTATTTAAGTGCCATTCAATGACAATGGCTTGTTTGGCCGGTGCGCCGCCGTCATACTTCCGTTTTATGAAGAAAACATCATCAGCCGCCGAGCCGCGCACGGTGTCGGGCACCAATCTCGAATACGCCCGCTCGCATAATCGACGCGCGGTGCTGGAAACCGTGCGTCTGAACGGCCAATTGACCCGGGCGGATCTGGCCCGGCTGACCGCGCTGACGCCGCAGACGGTGTCCAATATCGCCGCCGAGCTGCTGAACGCCGGCATGTTGCTGGCGGGCCAGCCTTTGCGCGAGGGCGCGCGCGGACAGCCCGCCATTCCTCTTACCCTCAATCCTGACGGCGCCTACGCGGTGGGGATGCAACTGGATCACCAGATGCTGGTGGCCTTGGCGCTGGATTTGTCGGGCCGGGTGCGGGCCAGGCTGGAGGCGCCGGTGAGTCGCCCGTCGCCGGATGAAGCGCTGCCGTTGATCTCGGATCTGCTGCAGCGGCTGAGACGGGAGTCCGGCCTGGACTGGGGGAGATTGCTGGGCTTGGGCCTGGTGATGCCGGGGCCGTTCGGCGTGGAGGGGATGACCTCGGTGGGGCCGACGACGCTGCCGGGATGGGAGGGCGTGGACGCGGCGGCGCTGGAGCGGGCATTGGGCCTGCCGGTGCTGCTGGAAAAGGACGCCACCGCGGCGGCGATAGGCGAGCGGCTGTACGGCATGGCCAGCGAGCTGCGCAATTTCGTTTACCTGTTCATCGGCGCCGGCCTGGGCGCCGGCCTGTTCCTGGATGGCCGTCTGTACACCGGCGGCCGGCGCAACGCCGGCGAAGTGGGGCACATGATGGTGGTGCCGGCCGGCCGGCCTTGCGATTGCGGCAACCTCGGCTGTCTGGAGCGCTACGTATCGCTGCAGGCGCTGTACGAGGAACTGGGCATCGCCGGCGGACCGCTCGCCACGCCGGAGCATCTGGCCGCGCGGGGGATAGACGCCGCCGGAGAGCGCTGGCTGGACGCCGCGGCCGGGCCGCTGCGGCAGGCGATCAATATCCTGGAATCCATGCTGGACATCGACGCGGTGGTACTGGGCGGATTGCTGCCGCCAGTCTGGCAGGAGGCCCTGATGGCGCGGCTGCATCCGTTACCGCTGTCGGTGCGCAGCAGCAGCGGAGAGCGCGTGCGGCAGGGCAGCGCCGGCCGCGACGTGGTGGCGCTGGGGGCGGCGGCCTTGCTGGTGTTCGACGAATTCAATCCGCAATACGAGGTTTTGCTGAAGGGCGGGCGGCGCTGAGCGCGCGGAATCAGACTGGAGGGCGACGATGGCGATGCGGTTTCTGTTCAATCATCTGGGTTTCGAGCGAAAGGCGGCCAAGCCGATATTGCTGCAGGCGGAGGCCGGCGCGGCGGTCGATGGCGCGGCGGTGCTGGATGCCGCCGGCAAGGTGGTGATGCGCGCGCCGTTGCGGGCGCAGGGAGGCGTGAGCAGCTGGGGCGACGATCACTATTGGCGCGCGGATCTCGACGAATTGACCAAGCCCGGGCGCTACCAGCTGTGGCTGGAAGGCAGCGCGCCGCCCTTGGTGTCGGCGCCGTTCGAGGTGGCGGACAGCCTGTACGGGCCGGCGCTGTTGTCGGATCTGGTGTTCTATTTCAAGTCGCAGCGCTGCAGCGGCCTGTACGATCAGGCCGACCGCGCGGTGCCGGAAGAGGGCGGTGACGCGCGGCGCGACGCGCATGGGGGGTGGTTCGACGCCTCCGGCGATTGCTCCAAGTACCTGAGCCACTTGTCCTACGCCAATTATCTGAACCCCCAGCAGACGCCGCTGCTGGTCTGGAGCCTGATCCAGGCGCGGCAAGCCTTGCCGCAGCAGGGCAAGTGGTTCGACGAGCGCCTGGTTGACGAGGCGCTGCATGGCGCCGATTTCCTGCTGCGGATGCAGCATGAATCGGGCTTCTTTTACCAGACCCTGTTCGATGGCTGGAGCAAGGACGAGGGCCGACGCAGCCTGTGCGCCTATTCCACGCAGCAGGGCGTGCGATCTTCGGCTTTCCAGGCGGGCTGGCGCCAGGGTGGCGGCATGGCGGTGGCGGCGCTGGCTGCGGCGTCGACGCTGCCGCGCGACGGCGAGAGCGATCGGGCCGAATATCTGGCGGCTGCGCGGCAGGGTTTCGCTCATCTGCGGGAGCATGGCCGCGATTATCTGCCGGACGGCGAGGAAAACCTGATCGACGACTACTGCGCGCTGCTGGCCGCCTGCGAACTGTACGCGGCCTGCGGCGACAGCGATTACGCCGACGCGGCGGCGGAGCGCGCGGCCCGTTTGCTGGCCCGGCAGCACGGCGACGGCTGGTTCTGGCTGGACGGCCGGCAAAGCCGCAGTTTCTGTCACGCGTCCGATGCAGGCCTGCCCTATATGGCGCTGGCGCGCTACCTGGAAATCTTGCCGGACGGCCCTTGCGCAGAAGCCGTGGAGCGGGGATGGAAGCTAGGGCTGCGAGGCGAGTTGGCCCGCAGCGCGGGGAGCAACCCTTTCGGTTATCCGCGGCAATGGGTGAGGCAGGCGGGCGAGATCGAAGGCGCGCGTTTTTTCATGCCGCAGCGCAACGCCAGCGGCTATTGGTGGCAGGGCGAGAACGCGCGGCTGGGCTCGCTGGCCGCAGCCGCCTGGCGCGGCGCGGCGCGTTGGCCGGAATTGGCTGATGGTCTCGGCGCTTACGCCCAGGCCGCAGTGGACTGGGTATTGGGCCGCAATCCATTCGACGTTTGCATGTGGCAGGGGCGTGGGCGAAACAATCCGCGCTACGAGCCGGGCTATTACAACGCGCCCGGCGGGGTTTGCAACGGCGTCACCGCCGAGCCGGGAAGGGGCGACGGCGTCGCCTTCCTGCTGCCGGAGCAGACTGACATCAGTCAGTCATGGCGCTGGAGCGAGCAATGGCTGCCGCATGGCGCTTGGTTGATGCTGGCATTGGCGCAGCGACAGGCATGGCTGCGATGATTGGGAAGTTGCTCAGGAATTGGGGAAACAGCTTTGTAATGACATTGATATTGTCAATATTGAAATAAATACCTTTGACATTTTATTTGTCATGATTGACCATGCTGTGCATTCCTGTTTCACAGGAATGCTTACAAAAATTTTGAAGGTAACAATGACAATGCTTAAAACCGTGATGAGAAAAGGCGCCGTGATCGCCGCCGCCATCAGCGCGCTTGGCGCGTTGAGCGCGTCCGCCCATGCCGAACAGCCGGGATTTTGTGATACCAACTATGCGATTGTGGGAGAGGGTTTCGATTTTCGCGGCACCAATGCCAACATTAACTACATCGCAGCTCAAACTCCCAATGTTCTGACGATCGCGGGGAATGTGAATGGCTACCGGGTAACCAAGACCATCAATCTGGTTGGATTTACCGCTAGTGGCTCCTGGGGGGATTTCAATGGCGCGCAGTGGTCCGGCAGGGGCGTGACCAGCATCGAATTCAAGGATAAGGCGCTGATCATCAGCGGCGAAGTTCAGCACGGTTACAACTACGCCACTCCCGCGTCCGGCCGCATTGTTTTCAGCGGCGACATTTCCTTCACGGCTGGAGGCCAGGGCGTGTCTCCGATGTCCAAGATCAATCAACTGATCCCGTTTCCAAGCAGCATGTGGGGCACCAGCGGCAAGGGCATCTTCATGGGGGCGACGCAATATAACAGCCAAGGCCTGCCCAACGGCGGCTGGGATCAGGCGCATACCATCCTGCAATGCGGCGTGTCCAACGCTTCCAAGCCGTAATGGCATGAGCTGGACGGCGCGGAAAATGAAAAACGGCGGGAATCCCCGCCGTTTTTTTATTTCAAAGCCCGGTTACTGCGCGTTGGTGCGCGGACCGCGGTTGCCTTGATAGCCGCCTTCGCGGCGCTGGCCTTGGTAACCGCCTTCGCGGCGATTGCCCTGATAGCCGCCGCGGCTGCCGCCGCCATTGCCGCGACGATCGCCGTAACCACCCGGCTTGCCGTTGCGACGCGGGCCGCCCTTGGACGGGCGACGGGTCGGCTCCATGCCTTCGATCACGCCTTCGGCGATGGAACGCTTCAGGTATTGCTCGATGCGGCGCACTTTGTGCGACTCTTTCGCTTCCGCCAGGGTGATGGCAGTGCCGTCGCGGCCGGCGCGGCCGGTACGGCCGATGCGGTGCACGTAGTCTTCAGCTTGCTTCGGCAGGTCGAAGTTCACCACGTGGGTGATGGTCGGCACGTCGATGCCGCGGGCGGCCACGTCGGTGGCAACCAACACCTTGATGCGACCGCGACGCAGGTCGTTCAGGGTGCGATTGCGCCAGCTTTGCGGCATGTCGCCGTGCAGGCAGGCGGCGGAGTAGCCCTGATCGGACAGCTTGTCGGCCAGCTCTTCGGTATACGCCTTGGTGGCGGAGAAGATAACGCACTGGTCGAAGCCGGATTCCTTCAGGATGTGATCCAGCAGGCGATGCTTGTGGTTCAGGTCATCCGCGTACAGCAGGTGCTCGTCGATGGTGCCGCCCGAGGTTTCGGTGCGGGCGATCTCGATGCGCTGCGGATCGCGGGTCATCTTTTCAGCCATGCGGCCGACGATGCCGTCCAGCGTGGCGGAGAACAGCACGGTCTGGCGCGATTCCGGCGTAGCCTTGACGATGGCTTCGATGTCGTCGATGAAACCCATGTCCAGCATGCGGTCGGCTTCGTCCAGCACCAGCATTTCCAGGCGGGAGAAGTCGATGCGGCCAGAGCGCATGTGGTCCATCAGACGGCCCGGAGTGGCCACGATCAGATCGATCGGGCGGGACAGGGCGCGAATCTGGAAGCCGAAGGAGGAGCCGCCCACCAGGCAGGCGGTCTTCATCCAGCGCAGGTCCTTGCCGTATTCCAGCGCGTTCTTCTCAACTTGCTGAGCCAGTTCGCGAGTCGGGGTCAATACCAGCACGCGCGGGCCCTGGCCCTTGCCGGTGGAGCGCTCGGACAGCTTGGTCAGCGCCGGCAGCAGGAAGGCTGCGGTCTTGCCGCTGCCGGTTTGAGCGGATACCAGCAGGTCGCGGCCAGCGATGGCGGCCGGAACGGCTTCAGCTTGAACCGAGGTCGGGGAGGTGTAGCCAGCAGCTTCCAGAGCGCGCAGGATGGTCGGGGCGATGCCCAGATCGGAAAAATTCATGTATGTCCTTTCAGGCCGGATGATGCCGGCGTCACTTATAGCCAGATTTCGTGGCGGTTATACGGCGCCTTTGGGCCGCAACTCATCGGCACTAACCTGGCAAGCGGCGAACAGCGGTCCAGTCGAAAGCGACATTATTGCTTGGACGAAGCCTGGTAAAGGGTCAGGGACGATGAAAACACACTCGGGCAGAGGCGTGGTGTGGGTTTGCCCGGTGAAATTACAAGAGGCCGGACTGTACATTAATTACAGCCGCAAGGCAACAGTTTTTTGAAAAATGGCCGGATAAGTATTTGATTGTTTGTGTCTTGATTTGGACTATCCGCAAAAATAGCCAGTGGTCGATCCGCGCGGGCGGCAGCTGGGCTGGCGAAGCCATCGCTGCTCGCTACACTGCACTATAAGACAGCAAGCTGGGGCGGGCGGATGCGGATGGGGCGGAAGTTGGCTGTGTGGCTGTCGCGGCGGGCGGCCGGGGCGGGCGCCGCGCCGGTGTATGCGCTGGCGGTGCTGGCGTGCGCGCTGCCGGCGCTGTTCCTGCCTTGGTGGCTAGGCCGGGCGGGCTTTGATCCGCCGGACTGGCGCGGATGGACGCTCGGCGCGGAAGTGGGGATTCTGGCCGTGCTGGCCGGGGCGATGTTTGCCGGCTGGCTGCTGCGCGGCGCGGGCGTGCGCAGCGCCAGCGACTGGGAAATACTGGAAGGCATACGCAATCGGGAATTCTTCGTCCATTACCAGCCTATCGTCACCGCCGCGGGCGGAGACTGCGTCGGCGCGGAAGTGCTGGCGCGATGGCGTCATCCGATGCAGGGCAATGTGCGGGCGGATCTGTTCATCCAGGAGGCGACGGAGGCGGGTTTGATCGTGCCGCTGACCCGCTACCTGCTTAAGCGGGCGGCTAGCGAGTTGCGCCAGGTGGCCTTGCCGCCGGGCTTCATCGTCGGCGTCAACATCGCCGGCGAGCATCTGGCTATGCCGGAGCTGGCCGACGATTGCCGGGAAATGCTGGAGATGCTGCGGGCCAAGCAGGCGGCGTTGGTGCTGGAAATTTCAGAGCAGACGCCATTGAGCGAGGCGTCCGGCGCGCAGGACGTGATCCGAAGGCTCAAGCGGGAGGGCGTGAAGCTGGCCCTGGACGACTTTGGCTCCGGTTATGCCGACAAGGACTATCTGCGGCGCTGGGATTTTGATTATCTGAAGGTGGAAAAAGGCTTCGCCTCCGCATTGGGGCAGGACACGCTGCGCGGCAATGTGCTGGACGGACTGTTGCCGTCGGCCCGCCAGTTGGGCGTGAGCGTGATCGTCAAGGGCGTGGAGACCGCGGGCCAGCAGAATTATCTGAATGCGAGTGGATTCGAGTTGTTGCAGGGGTTTTATTTCGGCAAGCCGATGGCGCTGAACCACTTCCGGCAGTGGCTGTACTCCGGAGTGATTCAGGACCGGTCGCCGATGCGGCGAAAGGGCGGCGGCCGTTAGAGGCCAGGAGCGGGTTTGGGGGATGGGTTGGGGCATGGGGCCGCGTTTGCTACAATGCGGCCCTTTTTATTTCGAAGGAAGCAGTGGCATGGAATACGCCGTGCAACGCTACGCCGCCACCCGGCCCTGGGCCAAGCGAGTGGGGCAGCTGTATGCCCAGACGGTCCAGGCCGCCGAGGCGCGGGCGCAGATGAAGGATGTGATCAAGCGCGAGTTGGAGCGCGCGGCGCAAGTGTTCGAGATTCCGCAGGCCACCATTGTCTGCGAATTGGCGTTGGCCGAGGCCTGGGGCCACTTCGCTCGCCACGGGCGCGTGGTGTCCCATCTGGATGGCGCGCTGGCGGCCGCCTTGGCCAGCACCCGGCAGCCGTCGAACCTGCCCGATACGCTGAATCTGCCCGCCGCAGCCTTCTTCCTGCATGTGCCGGGCGAGGGCGGGGCCTTCATCGCGCATCAGCCGGAACGCCGCGCCCTGCTGCTGACGATGGTGCGGATGGGTTTCGCGCCGGATGGAGTCAACTGGCTGCAGGCGGCGGACCAGGTGGAGTTGGCGCGGGTGGAGTACCCGGGCGAGCTGGCGCCGCAGCTGGAAGGTGTAGCCGCCGATTGGCAGGGGCTGCTGTCCGCCGTATTGAACGGCCTGGCGATGATGACCCAGCCCAAGCTGGAGCTGGCCAAGGGCTGGGAGGCTTCCGCGCCGGCGGAGTGGGTGGCGGAAGCCGCGCATCCCTCGTGCGTCAAGACCCGGCAGAAGGCGCGCAGCCAGCTGTTGAAGTCCGGCTTCGGCGAGGTGACTTTCTGCCGGGTGCCGGAACTGGCCGATGGCGCCGAATACACGAGCCAGGGTTACTGGCGCCGCCAGTCTTTCGGCGCGGACAAGGCGCATTCGCGCCTGGTATGGGTGGCGCCGCGCTGAGCTTGGCGAGCAGGCCTTGCCCGGCGGCGTGGAAGCGCTTGCCGAGGAGATGAAACGCCCGGTTGAGCCGGGCGTTTTTTTTTGGGGCGCCGATTACGCGGGTGTCAGTACTCGTTGAGCAAGGTGCGGATCAGCTCGCGCATCTTTTCCATGTCGAAAGGCTTCTGGCAGCAGGCGGCGATGCCGGCGTCTTCCAGATCGCTCTGGCCGATATTGTCGCTGTCGCTGGTGATCATCATCACCGGGGCGTCCGGCTGGAGGCCGCTGCTGCGGACGTGGCGGGCGAAGTCCAGCCCGTCCATGCCCGGCATGTGGTAATCGGTGATGATGAGCTTGAACGGCTCCTGTTCCAGATACGGTATGGCCGCCTCGCTGCTGGCCGCCTCGCAGAAATGCTCGAAGCCCAGCTTTTCCAGCACCTGCCGGATGTGATGGCGCGAAGTGCTGCTGTCGTCGACGATGAGCACGTTCATCAGCGCCATGTCGGAATCGATTTCGGCGCCCAGGCTGGGGCAGTTGAGAAAACTCATCACCGATTGCATCGCCAGGTCGAATTCCTCCGGCGTGAACGGCTTGGGCAGAATGGCCAGGCTGCCGGCCTGGCGTATCGTTTCCAGTCTTTCCGGGTTGGTTTCGCTGGAGATCAGGATGAAGGGCACATCGTACAGATCATCGCTTTCCCGCAGCTCCCTGACCAGCTCCGCGCCCGTGATGTCAGGCAGGTGGTAGGCGCTGATGATCAGGTTCGGCCGCCTTTGCCGGGCCTGCTCTATCAGCTCGCGGCCGGAAGGGTGGACTTCTATCTGGGCGGCGCCCATCGCTTCCAGCGCCTTGGTGATGATTTGCGCCTGCACCTGGGAGGGCTCGGCCAATGAGATCAGCAGTTGTTCCAAAGCCAGCATCGCTCTGCTCCGACATTCTACTTATTTACATTATTGTCGGTTTGGCACGATTTGGATGGGCCGGCAAGCAAAATCCTCAAATGGCTTGATGAGGATGGGCCTGGTTCGGGGCGGCAAGTTTTGCCGCCGCTCGCGCCGCGTCCGGCCGGCAAACTTGCCGCTTGCGGCCGAATCAGCGTGAAAACTTGGCTTTGCGCGGCTTTCAAGCGCTGGCACACTTCGTGCTTTAGCGTAGGCCAGCGAGGAGATTGCCCAATGCTAGACAAGATTGCCCACTATTTCGATTTTCAGCAGCGCGCGCTGAATTTGCAGTCCTATCGCGCAGAAGTGATAGGCAGCAACATCGCGAACGCTGAAACGCCGTATTACAAGGCGGTGGATTTCGATTTCAAGTCCGCGCTGCAAGCGCAGGTGGACAAGCAGGGGCAACTGAAGCTGGCCCAGACCGACGCGCGCCACATCGCCAACCAGACCGGCGACGGTTCCGGCACGCCGCTGCAGTATCGCAGCGCGGTGCAGCCCAGCCTGGACGGCAACACGGTGGACATGGACGTGGAGCGCGGCGCTTTCGCCGACAACGCCTTGCAGTATCAGACCACGCTGGCTTTCCTCAACAAGAAGATCAGCGGGCTGAGCTCGGCGATCCAGGGCAGCGGCACGGGAGGCTGATAAATGTCATTGTCCAATCTCTTCAATATTTCGGGTTCGGCGCTGTCGGCGCAGTCGATGCGGCTCAACGTGGTGGCCAGCAACCTGGCCAATGCGGAAAGCGCCACCAGTTCGACCGGCCAGCCTTACAAGGGGCGCCACGTGGTGTTCACCGCGATTCCGGTGGACAACGCCCAGCCGCAGGTGGCCGGCGTGCGCGTGACGTCGGTGGTGGAAGACCAATCGCCGCCGAGGCTGAAGTATGAACCGGGCAATCCGCTGGCCGACGAGCGCGGCTACGTGACCATGCCCAACGTCAACGTGGTGGAGGAGATGGCGGACATGATCGCCGCCTCTCGCGCCTACCAGAACAACGTTGAAATGATGAACACCGCCAAGACGCTGCTGCAGAAGACGCTGCAGCTCGGCCAGTAAACCAGGTAAAGGGTGACGCCATGACTACCGCAGCGACCAACAGCACCACCGGCAACGCGTTCAATTTCAATTCGCTGAACAGCCAGACCACGCCTGGCGCCAGCAGCGTCCAGACGGCCAATGGCTCGAGCGGCAGCGGCAGCGGCTCTTTGTCCGCCACCAGCGCGCAAAGCCTGCAGAACAATTTCCTGACCCTGCTGACCGCGCAGCTGAACGCGCAGGATCCGCTGAATCCGATGGACAACAGCCAGCTGACCAGCCAGATGGCCCAGATCAGCCAGGTAGCGGGTCTGCAGACCCTGAACCAGACCATGCAGCAGATGGTATCCGCGCAGAGCGCCACCCAGTCGCTGATGGCCTCCAGCATGATAGGCAAGAACGTGATGGTGGCCGGCAACACCCTGACCGCGCCGGCCGCCGGCCAGACAACTCAGGCGGGCGTGCTGCTGAACGGACCCGCCGCTTCGGTGCAGGTCAATGTGCTGGATCAGAACGGCAATCTGGTGGATACGGTGCCGCTGCAAAACCCGGGCACGGGGCTGACAACCTTCAGCTGGGATGGCAAAGACGCCAACAACAACCAGCTGCCGGCCGGCGGCACCTATACCTTCCAGGTCAAGGTGGCGCAGTCCAGCTCGTCCGGCAACACCACCGCCACGGCCTACAACACCCAGCAGGTCCAGGCGGTGTCCTGGGCCAACGGCACGCCGATGCTGGTGCTGCCGGGCAACAACCTGGTGCCGTTGTCCAATGTCGCGCAGATGTCCTGAAGCACGTTGCCGAATAAAGCTTGATGAGGAGTAGTTGAGATGGGCTTTCAACAAGGTCTGAGTGGTCTGAACGCGGCGTCCGTGCAGCTGGACACCATAGGCAACAACGTGGCCAACGCCAATACCGTCGGTTTCAAGAGCTCGCGCACCGAGTTTGCCGATCTCTACGGCAACAGCCTGTACGGCATCACCGCCACCACACCTGGCATCGGTACCCAGGTGCAGGCGGTGACGCAGAACATGGGCAACGGTAACCTGGACTCCACCGGCCGCAGCCTGGACCTGGCGATCAATAATGCCGGCTTCTTCATCATGGGCTTGCCCAACGGCACGCAGGCTTATACCCGCAACGGCCAGTTCCAGGTCAATAACCAAGGTTACTTGGTCAACTCGGCCGGCAATTTTGTCCAGGGTTGGACGGCGAATTCGAGCGGGAATGTTTCCCAAGGGCCGGTCGGCAATCTGCAACTGACGACCACGTCTATCGCGCCGCACGCCACGAGCAAGCTGAGCATGCCGGTGCAGTTGAACTCCAATCAAAAAACGCCCACCGGCTCGCCCTTGAACAATCCGGCGGACCCCACGTCGTATAACTGGCCGAATACCGTGCAGGTATTCGACAGCCTGGGCAATCCGCACCAGATGGTGTTCTATTACTCGCTGACATCGTCCGCCGCCACCGGCAACACCTGGACGGTCAATGCCTATGTAGACGGCAAGCCGACGACTACGACCGGCGGCGGCGCAAGCTTCTCCCTGAATTTCGACACCAGCGGCAACCTGACCCCTTCCCCCTTCACGCCGGTGCCGCTCACGTTCACCACCACCCCGGTGAATGGCTCGGCGATCCCGCAGACCGTGACCGTCGATTTCAGCAATTCCGTGCAGAACAACCAGCAGTTCGGCACCTTGTCGCCGCAAATCCAGGACGGCACCTCGCCGGGCACGTTGCAGAGCGTGAATATTTCCGCCAACGGGCTGATTCAGGCCAGCTTCTCCAATAGCCAGACCAAGACCATCGGCCAGGTGGCGCTGTCGACCTTCGTCAATCCGCAGGGCTTGCAGGATATCGGCGGCAATATGTGGGCCCAGACCGGCAATTCCGGTTCGCCGACGATCAATAATCCTGGCGCGGGTAACGCCGGCACGCTGTCGTCCGGCCAGGTGGAGGATTCCAACGTCAACCTGACCAACGAACTGGTGAACATGATCACCGCGCAGCGCTACTACCAGGCCAACGCGCAAACGATCAAGACGCAGGACACGCTGATCCAAACCTTGTTGAACATCTAAGCGGCGGATTGAAGCATGGATAGAGTGCTGTACCTCGCGATGACCGGCGCCAAGCACGAAGCTTGGCAGCAGGCGACCACCGCGAACAATCTGGCCAACGTCAACACCAACGCTTTCAAGGCAGATCTGGCGGCGTACCGGGCGCTTCCGGTGATCGGCGACGGCACGCCGACCCGGACGTATGTCGTCGACAACACCATCGGCTTCGACGCCAGCCAGGGCGCTTTGCAGCATACCGGGAACCCATCGGATTTCGCGCTCGGCTCGCCGGGCTTCTTCGCGGTGCAGGGCGCGGACGGGCAGGAATCGTACACCCGCGACGGCGGTTACGTGCTGGACGCCAATGGCCTGATGCATACCCGCACCGGGCTGGTCATCATGGGCGACGGCGGTCCGATCACGGTGCCTGCTGGCACCCAGGTCCAACTGGGCCAGGACGGTTCCGTGATGGCGGCGCCGCTGACCGGCGCCAACCGCGCGCCGCAGCTGGTGGGGCAGATCAAGATGGTCAATCCCGGCCCCAAGGATGTGTACAAGGGCGAGGACGGCCTGTTCCACGTCAATGGCGGCGGCACGCTGCCGGCCAGCGCCGACGTCAAGTTGGTGCCGGAGTCGCTGGAGTCGTCCAACGTCAATTCGGTGGAGGCGCTGGTGCAGATGATCTCACATGGCCGCCAGTACGAACTCAATATCAAAATGATGCAAACCTCGCAGCAGAACGACCAGCAGGCTGCGCAGTTGCTGTCCTCGAGCTGATGCCGGGGCGGAAGAAAGAACAAGGTAAAACGCCATGATGCGCGCACTGTATATCGCCAAGACCGGCATGGATGCCAGCCAGTTTCAGCTGGACGTGGTGTCCAACAACTTGGCCAACGTCAACACCATAGGCTTCAAGCGCAGTCGCGGCGTATTCGAGGAACTGTACTATCAGACCCTGCGCCAGCCGGGCGGACAACTCGCCAACGGCAGCACCTTGCCCTCGGGCCTGCAGATCGGCACCGGCGCCGCCGCCGTCGCCACCGCCCGCATCCACGCCCAGGGCATTCCGACGCAAACCACGCAGCCGCTGGACATGCAGATCGACGGCGATGGCTTCTTCCGCGTCCAGCTGCCCAACGGCACCACCGCGTATACCCGCGACGGCGAATTCCAGCGCAACGCCAATGGCGATGTGGTGACCGCTATGGGTTACCCGATGAACCCGAATATCAATATTCCGGCCAATGCGACGCAAATCACCGTGTCGACTGCCGGCGTGGTGCAGTACACGCTGCCCGGCGCCACCGCGCCGCAGACGGCGGGCACCATTCTGCTGACCACCTTCATCAATCCCCAGGGTCTGGAAAGCACGGGCGGCAACCTGTATCTGCAAACCGCGGCGTCCGGCGATCCGCAGGATGGCGACGCGCAGACCGACAACCGGGGTTCGATCCGGTCCGGTTTTCTGGAGATGTCCAACGTCAACGTGACCGAGGAACTGGTCAATATGATCACCGCCCAGCGCTCGTTCGAGATGAATTCGCGCGCGGTGACCACTGCCGACCAGATGCTGCAAAAACTGAGCAATATGTAACGATGGGCCGAGCGCGGCCGGCATGACGGGAGTAGGGCGATGAAAACCAATCTGGCGATTTTGCTGTCCGCGGCGGCGTTGCTGACGGGATGCGTGGTGCAGGAGCCGCCGCTGGTGCAGGGTCCGACTACGGCCAAGCCGCAGCCGCGGGCGATGGGCCTGCCGGCCAACGGCGCCATCTTCCAGGCGGCCAGCTATCGGCCGATGTTCCAGGATTCGATGCCGGTGCAGGTGGGCGATACGCTGCAGATCACGATCCAGGAGAATTCCTCCACGTCGCAATCCGAGCAGACCACCGACACCCGCACTTCCGGCTTGACCTCGAACATCACAGCGGGGGTGAAGATTCCCTTCCTGCCCAGCGGATTGGCCAGCGGCTTGGGCGGCACTAACTTCAACAGCTCGGGCACCGCCAACAATACCGGCAAGGGCAATAATCAGGTCGCCACCACCTTCGTCAGCTCCATCACCGTGACGGTGATCGACATGCTGGCCAATGGCAATCTGGTGGTCAGCGGCGAGAAGCAGGTGCGCATCAACAGCGATACCGAGTCCATCCGCCTGTCCGGCGTGGTCAACCCGCGCGATGTCGCCCCGGATCGCACTGTCTCGTCGCTGAAGGTGGCGGACGCGCGCATCGAGCAGCAAACCAAGGGCAACAACCGGCTGTACAACGAGCCGGGTTGGTTGTCCAAGATTTTCATGTCGCTGTTGCCGATTTGAGCGCGGCGAGGGATGGGATGATGAAGAAATGGATCGTGCTGGCCAGCCTGTTGCTGGCCTCGCTGCCGGCCTTGTCGGCGCAGCGCTTGAAGGATATCGCCAATATCGGCGGCGTGCGCCCCAACCAGCTGATCGGCTATGGCCTGGTGGTGGGCCTGGATGGCAGCGGCGACAAGGTGACCTCCTCGCCGTTCACCGGCCAGGCGATGACCAATATGCTGAACCAGCTGGGCGTTCAAGTCCCGCCGGGCACCAAGATCGACCCCAAGAACGTGGCCGCGGTGACGCTGACCGCCACCTTGCCGCCGTTCGCCAAGCGCGGCCAGGCGATCGACATCACGGCGTCGTCCATCGGCGACGCCAAGAGCTTGCGCGGCGGCACGCTGCTGCTGTCTCCGCTCAAGGGCGCGGATGGCCAGATCTACGCGATGGCCCAGGGCAATGTCGTGGTGGGCGGCGCCGGCGCGTCGGCCGGCGGCAGCTCCACGCAGATCAACCAGTTGAGCGTGGGCCGGATTCCAGGCGGCGCCACGGTGGAGCGGGAAGTGCAGACCGCGCTGGGAGACGGCGAATTCATCCATCTTGAGCTGCAGGAGGCGGACTTCACCACCGCCAACCGCGCGGTGCAGGCCATCAACAAAGTGTTCGGCTCCGATACCGCCCGCGCGGTGGATGGCCGGCTGATCGAGGTAAGGGCGCCGTTCGACAGCAATCAACGCGTGCAATTCCTGTCGCGGATGGAAAATATTGCCGTCGATCCGGCAGATCTTTCCCCGCTGGTCATCATCAATGCCCGCACCGGCTCCATCGTGATGAACCAGGCGGTGACGTTGAGCTCCTGCGCGGTGTCGCACGGCAATCTGTCCGTCACTGTCAACAACACGCCGCAGGTGAGTCAGCCCAACCCCTTGTCCGGCGGCAAGACCGTCGTCACCAACCAGGCTGAAATCACCATCAACAGCACCAGCGGCAAGGTGGTGGGCCTGAAGGGCGGCGCCAATCTGTCGCAGGTGGTGAATGCGCTCAATGCCTTGGGCGCTACGCCGCAGGATCTGATTTCCATCTTGCAGGCAATGAAATCGGCGGGTTCGCTGAAGGCCGATTTGCAGATCATCTAAGTTTCGCGCTGCCATGGCACGATTGTTGCTTTTTATGCGGCGAGGAGTGATCGATGACCGCTAAATTCCAGTCTGTCCTGCCGCAGGACGCGCTCAGCCACCAATTGGCGGCGGATCCGAGCCATCTGCGCAGCCTGCGCGCCAAGGCCGCTTCGGACCCCAAGGCCGCCGCGCGGGAGACTGCCGCTCAGTTTGAGTCGCTGCTGATGGGCAATATGTTGAAGGCCATGCGCGAAACCAAGTTCGACGATTCGGACGAGTCCAACAGCATGGACACCTTTCGCGGCTTGGCCGACCAGCAAATGATCCAGGCAATGAGCGCCAATGGCGGCCTGGGGCTGGGGGACATGATCTACCGCCAGATCGCCAAGCAGTCCGGTTTCAGCCCGGATGAGGACAAGACCGCGCTGGTGCATCGCCAGGCAGGCCCCGCGTTGATGGTCCAGCCAGCCGGGCAGCGCATGTTGCAGGCTTACCGGAGCGCGCAGTCCGAGGCAGACGGCGCGGTGGCCAGCTTGGCGCAGCAGCCTGCTCAGCAAGCAGGCGGCGGCAAGAGTTTCGTCAGCGGCTTGTTGCCGCATGCCCGCGGGGCGGCGCAGCAGTTGGGCGTGGCGCCCGAGTGCGTGGTGGCGCATGCGGCGCTGGAGAGCGGTTGGGGCAAGCGCACGATACGCAACGGCGATGGTTCGGACAGCCACAACCTGTTCGGCATCAAGGCCGGTTCCGACTGGCAGGGCAAGACCACCACCGTCATGACTACCGAGTACGTGGGCGGCGCGCCGCAGAAGCGGATGGAAACCTTCCGCTCCTACGGCTCTTATGCCGAGGCGTTTTCCGATTACGCCAGCGTGCTCAAGGGTTCTTCGCGTTACAAGAACGTGTTGAACCAAGGGCAAAACATGTATGGATTTGCCCAGGGGCTGCAGGCGGGCGGCTACGCCACCGATCCGCGCTATGCGCGCAAGTTGGTGGATGTGGCAGCCAGTCTGGCGCAACAAGTCGCCAAAACTTGATCAAGTTTTGGCGCAAACAGCCGATAAGGACGGCAGGATAGGGGATAATCATGGCAATCGTCGGAGCGGACATATTCAGTATCGGCCTGAGCGGCCTAAACGTCGCTCAGAACGCGTTGTCGGTGACGAGCAACAACATCGCCAATGCCGCCACGCCGGGCTACAACGTCGAGTATCTGACTCAGGCCAACCGCCAGCCTCAGAACGCGGGTTTCGGTTATCTGGGGCAGGGCGTCGACGCCACCAATGTGCTGCGCACCTATAGCCAGTACCTATCCACGCAGGCACAGAACGCGCAGTCCAACAGCAGCTTTTATTCCTCCCAGCTGCAGCAGCTGAACCAGATCAACAACACCATCGCCAATTCGACGCAGAGTCCGAATCCGGCCATACAGTCGTTCTTCGGCGCGCTGCAGACGCTGTCGCAGCAGCCGGCGTCGCTGCCGATTCGCCAGAACGTGTTGAGCATGGCGCAGGCGCTGGCTACATCGATAACTTCGATGAACACCCAGCTGGTGCAGATGCAGCAGGGCATCAACAGCCAGATCGACACCACGGTGCAGAACATTAACGCCCTGGGGCAGCAAATTGCCGATTTGAACCAGAAAATCGGCGCCGCCACCGGCGGCAATCCATCCGCCCCCCAGGCGCAACCGAATGCGCTGCTGGATGCGCGCGATCAGGCGGTGTTGCAGTTGAACAATATGGTGGGCGCCACAGTATCTGTCGCCAGCGACGGTTCCTACACGGTCAGCATCGGCAGCGGCCAAACCCTTGTGATCGGCGGAACGGTCAATCAGCTGACCACGCAGGCCGATCCCAACAACAATACCAATCGCCAGGTCGGCTTTGTCAATCCGTCCGGCGGCTCGCCCATCATCCTGCCCAATAGCGTTCTGGGCAGCGGCCAGTTGGGCGGCTTGCTCAATTTCCGCGATGGGACGCTTTTGCAGACCCAGAACCAGTTGGGCACGCTGGCGATTAATTTCTCGGCGGCGATGAATTATCAGAACTCGCTGGGTCTGGATTACAACGCGCAAAAAGGCGGGCCGATTTTCCAGGACTTGTCGTCCTATGCGGCCAATCCTCAGTATGCGGCGGGGCAGTTCCAGGTTGTGATGGGCGACCCAAAGGCACTGGCGACCACCTCCAATATGGTGCCGACGGGTACGACTGGCGGCACCAGCGGCGTGACGATGACTGGTGCGTGGTCCTCGCTGCCCGGCACCTATGCGGGCGCCATCAATGGCTCGCCCCCTACCTTGCCGTTTCCGACCAGCGCGACCCACCCGTCCAGCGGCATGACCAGCATGACGATCACGGCGTCAGCAACGTCGCCGGTGACCATGACCGCCAATATTGTCGGTACCAATGGCGGCGGTCCCTACAATGTGGTGGCCATCACCGGTCAACCCAACAGCTACAAACTGCAAACGACGGCGGTGCCGCCTGTCGATGTCGGCGTCGGCTTCCAGTTGTCCGGCACGCCGGATCTTGGCCAAAGCTTTACCGTGGGGCCGGCTACGGTGGGCGCGCCCAATTTGAAGGCATCCGGCGACAACAGCAATCTGCTGCAACTGACGGCTCAGCAGAACATCAATCTGGTGAACAATCAGTCCTATCAGGTTTATTACAGCTCCATGGTGGCCTCTGCCGGCAACCAGGGTTACGCGGTTGGGCAGATGAATGCCGCCGCGCAGAAAACCTTGGAACAGGCTACCACCAACAACTCGAACTACTCCGGCGTGACTTTGGATCAGGAAGCCGCTAATCTGATCAAATACCAGCAATCCTATCAGGCTTGCAGCAAGGTGATCCAGATTGCGCAAAGCACCTTTTCCAGCATTCTGAACATCATGTCCTGAAGCTATTATTTGAAGGAGAGCGGCGATGCGCATCAGCTCGGCAACGCTATATCAATCTGGCGTGAACAATATGTCGAACCTGCAGGCTCAGCTGGTTCAGGTGAACACGCAGATCGACTACCAGAAGCGCGTGGTCACCCCGTCGGACGACCCGGTCGCCGCCGCGCGCATCGAGCTGCTGAACACTTCCAGCGGCCAGAATACGCAATATAAAGCCAATACCCAGGCGGTGCAGAGCTGGTTGTCGTATTCCGATACCTCGCTGAAAAGCGCGATCGACCTGATGAATTCGCTGAAAGGCCAGGCGATCTATGCCGGCGACGGCGCCTTGTCCACCACGCAGCTGCAGGCGATTCAGAAGACGGTGAAGGAAGGCTTGTCTGAGCTGGTGGGCTACGGCAACGCGACCGACGGCAACGGCAGCTATCTATTCAGCGGCAATCAAATCAATACGCCGCCTTTTGCGCTGGATTTATCGAACAATCCGCCGACCATCGCCTACAACGGCGACGATGGCCAGCGCAGCGTGCAGGTCAGCGCCTCGCGGATCATGACGATTTCCGATCCGGGCAATACTGTATTCGGTTCATTGGCGAGCGGCGGCAGTCCCACCGCTGCTTTCGATTCGGTGATCAATCTGTACAATCTGCTGGGTCAGAATCCCAAGCCGGCCAATTTCTCGACGCAGATAAATAGCATCATCAATCAGATGAGCGATGCGACCCAGCAGATGAATATTGGCTTGGCGTCGGTGGGCGCGCGCGAGCAGGAAAACTCGAATCTGCAGAGCATGAGCGACAACCTGAACCTGCAGTACAACACCGGCATCAGCTCCTTGCAGGACCTGGATATGGCCCAGGCGATTTCCCAGTTCACCCAGACTCAGACTTCGCTGCAATACACGCAGAAGACCTATGCCCAGGTCGCGCAGTTGTCCTTGTTCAATTACATTTCCAGCTGATCCATCTCTTGAAAGAAAACGGGCCGCGTCGCGGCCCGTTTTCTTTTGCGCATTCCGGCGCGCTCAGCCCAAGCTGGCGGGCTCCACCACGATGCCGGCGCGCAGCCCAGGCTTCACCGAGGGGTTGGGGAACAGGATGCGCTCCTCGCCGCCGCTGGCCACGTAGCGGACATCGCCGTCCTCGGCGATCAGCATGCCGTCCGGCAGCACGGTGAAATTCTCGACGTCATCCGCAAGGTGCAGGCGAAAAGCCTCGCTGACTTTGATCAGATCGTATTTGGCGCGGAACAGGGGCAGTGCCGCCGCTTGCGCGTTGTTGTTGGCTGGTTCGGCGGACAACAGCGCGCGCAGCGCGCGGTCTATGCCGGAGAAGCGCGACAGATCGTTCTGGCCGAACGGACGCGCTTTGCCAAGTTCCAAGGTGAAGGCGTCGGCCTCGCAGCGGCGGCTGGTATGGTAGCTGAAGGTGTTGGCGGGCTGGCTGTGCAGCAGCACGGCCTCGATTCCGCATTGCCCCATCCAGGCCAGCTGCTCGCGATTGTGTGCGCGCTCGTGCAGGAAAGGGTAGATCGCGAACTTCTCGAACGCCGAGCCGCGGATGGCGGTATGGAGATCGTAATGCAGGCGGCGTCCGCGCGCCGGCGCGAAGAAGGCTTCGGCCAGCTTTTCCAGCTCCGCGGCGCGGCTCGCCTCAGGCAATCCGGCTTGCTTGGCATGGGCGCCGTTGAACAGGCGGTTCATGTCGTAGTTGCCGTAGCGGACGCCCTGCCGGATGGCGTCCAGGTTGGCGAACATCACCAGTAGGCGGCAGTTCAGCGCCAGCCGGCCTTCGGCGATGTCGCGCAGGATGCCGTCCACCACTTCGATGGGCGCGGTCTCGTTGCCGTGCACGCCGCAGGACAGCAATACCGAGTCGGCCTCGACGGCGCCGCCATTCAGCTCCACGCAGCCCGGCGCCAGCCAACGCGCGGCCAGGCCGTCGGCCAGCGGCCATTCGACGGGGGAGGTGGGGGCGGAAAGCGCGTGCTGCAGGAAGGATGGCGTGTGCGTCATGGCGTGGCGGTTCGCTTGGCGATGGATGATGTCTGATTGTAATCGCGGCTGCTTATCCGGTCATGTCGCGACGCGGCAGCAGGCGGCTGCGAGTGTTGCGGATCTGGTTAAAAAGCTTGTCGTTTGCGAAAAAACTGGCATGCTTGAGGAAGGGGCGGGAAGTGTCCGATGTCATGGCTGGGCCGGGCTCGCGCGCGCAATCCTTTGTTTTGCTTGCCTTGATTTTTCCGGCTGGCGGATGCTGTTTGGGAGCGGGGGCGGAGATCGATTCGGACGAATGCGAACGAGTACATTTTTTTACTTGTCAATCAGCGAGATGTTGTTACAATCCGCGCTCGTTTGCGCTATGCAACAACTGACAATTCATTCTGTTTCGCTCCGACATCCCAGGCCCACATAAAAGCTGTAGAGCCCGAAAGCCGTGCACTAAGGAGCGGGGTTATCCATCATAAGTTCTGAGAGGAAAACTCATGGCTTGGTCTGTGGCTGATAGCCGGAGCCTGTACGGCATCCGGCATTGGGGGGCTGGTTATTTCGATGTGGGCGACAACGGCAATATCGTCGTGCGTCCCAATGTGCGCCAGCGCAAGGAAATCGATCTGTATCGCCTGGTGAGCGATCTGGGCGGCAAAGGCCTGGATCTGCCCCTTCTGGTCCGTTTTCCGGACATTCTGCAGGATCGCGTGACCCGTCTGTGCGGCGCCTTCGACAAGGCCATCGCCGAGCAGGGCTACGGCAACCGTTATACCGCCATCTATCCGATCAAGGTCAACCAGCAGGAGGCGGTGGTCAAGAGCATCATCGCCACTCAGGATGTGTCCATCGGTCTGGAAGCCGGCTCCAAGCCGGAATTGATGGCGGTTCTGGCTTTGGCGCCCAAGGGTTGCACCATCGTCTGCAACGGCTACAAGGACCGCGAATTCATCCGCCTCGCGCTGATCGGCGAGCGTCTGGGCCACCAGGTGTTCATCGTGATCGAGAAGGAATCCGAAGTCGATCTGGTGATCGAGGAATCCCGCAAGCTGGAAGTGCGCCCGAATATCGGCCTGCGCGTGCGCTTGTCGTCGCTGGCGTCCAGCAAGTGGTCCGATACCGGCGGCGAGAAGGGCAAGTTCGGCCTGTCCGCCGGCCAGCTGATCTCGGCCACCGACAAGCTGATCGAGGCCGGCTTGGGCGACTGCGTGCGCCTGATGCACTTCCACATGGGCTCGCAGATCGCCAATATCGCCGATTACCGCCTGGGTTTCCGCGAAGCGATCCGCTATTTCGCCGAATTGCGCGCGCTGGGCCTGCCGGTCGACCACGTTGATGTCGGCGGCGGCCTGGGCGTCGATTACGACGGCACCCACTCGCGCAATGACAGTTCGATCAACTACGACATGGACGAATACGCCCATGTGATCGTGTCCATGCTGTCCGAATTCTGCGGCGAGAACGGCATTCCGCATCCGCGCATCCTGTCCGAATCCGGCCGCGCGATGACCGCCCACCACGCGGTGCTGCTGATGAACGTGACCGACGTCGAGCGTCTGCCCGATACGGTGGCGCCGATCGAGAACGCGGAAGAGCTGTCGCTGCCGCTGCGCAAGCTGGTGGAACTGGCCAACCTCAACGACGAGGAACTGGTCACCGAGATCTATTACCGCGCCAGCCACTGCGTGTCCGAAGTGAGCGAGATGTACGCCGAAGGCCGCCTGTCGCTGAAGGAGAAGGCGCTCGCCGAAGACCTGCACGCTACGCTGTGCCGCCGTCTGCACAACCAGCTGCAGGCCAGCCAGCGCTCGCAGCGCCAGGTGTACGATGAACTGACCGATCGCCTGGCCGACAAGTACTTCTGCAACTTCTCGGTATTCCAGAGCCTGCCGGATACCTGGGCCATCGACCAGGTGCTGCCCATCATGCCGGTGCATCGCCTGGCCGAGCAGCCGACCCGCCGCGCGGTGCTGCAGGATCTGACTTGCGACTCCGACGGCAAGCTGAAGCAGTACGTCGACCAGCAGAGCATCGAGTCCAGCATGTCGGTGCATGAGGTGAAGCAGGGCGACGAGTACTTGATCGCGGTGTTCCTGGTGGGTGCCTATCAGGAAATCCTGGGCGACATGCACAATCTGTTCGGCGATACCGACTCGGTCAACGTCTACGTCCGCGAAGGCGGCGAGCTGGAGGTTTCCGGCATCGAGGAGCATGACACCATCGAAGACATGCTGCGCTACGTGCACCTGTCGCCGGAGGACTTGATCAACCGCTACGAGGCCAAGACCCGCGAGTGCGATCTGAACCCGGAAGAGCGCAGCCTGTATTTCGCCGAGTTCTGCCGCGGCCTGAAGCAGTCGTCGTATCTGGCTGTCTGACTTTCGTCCTCGCCAGCATGAAAAAACCGGGCCTTGAGTCCGGTTTTTTCATATGGTTTTTATCGCGATAGTATGCTGTTCGCTTGGATGGCCCGGCGTGTTTGCCTATACCGGAACCACTTGCCTTGATGCCGAGTCCGGACGCTCCTGGGACGGCGGGGCAGGTAACCGATACAGGGAGTCGCCATGATGATTCGATTCAAGCAGCACGTTCTGCCGCTGGCGGTTTCGCTCGCGTTGGCCTTGGGCATCGCCTCTTGCGGGGGAGGCGGTTCTTCCTCCAGCTCTTCTTCATCCGGATCGCAGGCCTCGCTTGCCGGCACCGCCGCCAGCGGCGCGCCGTTCGCCGGCGCGACCATTACTGTGGTGGATGCCAACGGCAATACCGTCGGCACTGTCACAGCCGGCAGCGACGGCAGTTACACCATCAGCTACACGCCAGCCAATTTCACGCCGCCTTTCGTGATCACCGCCGTCGATCCCAGCGGGCAGATCAGCACCATGGTGTCGGTGCTGGCATCTCAGCCTGCCGCCGGCGGCAGCGCGGTAGCCAATGTGACGACGCTGACCACCGCTCAGGTGGCCTTGTTGACCAGCGATGGCAATCCTCTGGATGTAGTCAAGGGCAGCTCGACTTACCGCGCTGGAAATCTGAGCGCAATCACCGCCGGCAGTCTGCAAACAGCCGCGTCGCAATTGGCCCAGTCGCTGGGAAGCATCCTGCAAGGGGCCTCGGTTTCCAGCAGCGGCTTCGATCCTGTCGGCGGCAAGTTCGCCGCCAATGGCAGCGGCCTGGACGCAGTGCTGGATGCGGTGGTGTTGATATCCGGCGATGTCGGCGGCAATGGCGGCAGCAGCGCCGGCATGCAATTGGCTAGCAAATCCAACCCGGGCGTCGGCTTTCCTCTTAACAGCAATGCCGGTAGCGGCACGCCGCCCACGCTGTCCCCGCCGCCAGCCGGCATCTTCAGCGGCAGCGGCAGCCTGCCGGCTTTGCAGACATCGCTGCAGAATTGCATCAACAGCGGCAGCGCCGGCTCCAGCGCGTGCAGCGGCATGTTGGACGCCAGTTACCTGGATAGCGGCTATACCAGCCTGACCACAGAATTCCCGGATCTGGGCACGGCCTTGTCGCAAGGCAGCGCGGTGAAAGTGGCGCCTCCGCAGGTGCTGATGCTGTACAACCTGTCGTCCGGCAACAGCATCCAGGCTACGGTTAGCGGTTCGGGAAGCGGTATCAGCTATAGCAGCAATCTGCAATTCAGCGGCTCGCCCACGTATGCCCTGGTGAGGCTTCCCTTCCTGCTCAGCGACGGCACGCCCAGCGCGATATCGACGGTGGCGAAGAAGGGGAGCGGCGGCTGGGTGCTGTACGGCAACCAGAATCGCTACTCCGCTTTTGTCGAAACGCAGCTGAACCGCCGTTCCTTCGCGGATGCGACAGTGCCGGGAACCAGCACCGCCGAGGTGAATTTCTACGAAAGCGGCGTGGCTACCGTATTCAATCCAGCAGGGCCCAACGCTTCCAGCGTAAACAGCGTGCGGGTGCAAGGCCCAGGTTTGCCAAGCGCCGGCCTGTGGCTGGTGAAGTCCAGCGTCGCCGGGACGTCTAGCTTCCTGGCGATCGCCGGCACCCAGCCTGGCAGCGCGCCGACCAGCGCGGCCACTACAGGAAGCGATACGGCTCTGTTCCGCTGGTCCTGGATTCAGCAGAGCGGCTCCACTGCGCCCAATATACCAAGCAAGCCATACTATGCCGCCACGCCGTTCACTACGCCGTCCGCGCTGAATGCCGCCGTGCCGCCGTTCTCGGCGTATCTGTTCACTGTTTACGACGGAAGCGGCGCCATGCTGGGCTCATGCTCGGCAGTGAATCTGACGCCGGTGGTGCTGGCGGCGTCGGGGGGGAGGGTTCAGTGGAACAGTTTGGCGGCCAGCGTGATCAGCGGCTTCCTGACGCCTGGAGGGAGTTTGGCTGGGATGCAGAGCAGTGTGCCGGTCAGCTGGACCATCAATCCTCAGGCTTATCCGGTGGAGAATGTCGCGGCGCTAAGCGCCAACACCTCGGTGAATCCCAATGTCGGCGTGGATGGAACAGCTGTGGTGACGGGAGGTCCCAAGACCAGTGGCGTCACGGTGCCGGCACCGTCGGGATTCCAGTTTCAGGCCTTGACCGCCTCGGGCAGTAGCCGCCAAGTGCAGCTGAGAACCCACCAGCCGGATGGGCTGCGACTGTTCGATCAGACTATCTACCGCAATTGATCGACTCGGCCGGTGGTTTGCCGCCGGCGTGGTTGGATGTCGGGCGCTTCGGGGGAAGCGCCTTTTATTTTTCCTGCTCGCCGGCGGGCACGAAATAGAGGCTGGGGCCGTCGATGCCGGGCAAGTCCAGCGTGCGGTCGTAGACCAGGCCCAGTTTCTCCAATACCCGGATCGAGCCCTGATTATGCGGCGCGGTGATGCCCACCACGTAGTGGATATCCAGTCGTGCGCGTCCGTGCTCCAGGCAGGCGGCGCCCGCTTCGCTGGCGTAGCCGCGGCCCCAGTGGCGCGCCAGGAAGGCGTAGCCGATGTCGGGGTGGGGCAGGCTGTCGCGTTTGACCAGGCCGCAGATGCCAATCGGCTCGCCGCCGTCGCGCAGCGCCACCACCAGCAGGCCGTGGCCATGCTGGCGGTAGCTGGACTGCGGGCCTTTCTCGATGTAGTTGCGCGCGTCGGCCAGATCATGCACATCCTTGTCGCCGATATTGGCGAGAAAGGCAGGTTCGTTGACCAGCTCCAGGATGAAGGGGGCGTCGCTTTCCTGCAGCGGGCGCAGCAGCAGGCGCGGCGTTTCTATGTCTAGTGAGTGCACGGAATGAAGCTCTGGTGTGGGTGGGACAGGTTACAGTGTGCCAGCGGGCAGGGGCTTAGCCAATAAAAAAAGCCGCGGTTTTTGCCGCGGCTTTTCGGGTTGGAGCAGGGGTCAGCACTCGACGATGTTGACCGGCACTTCGATTACGTTGATCGCCAGGCCGCCGCGCGCGGTTTCCTTGTACTTGGTGCTCATGTCCATGCCGGTGTCGCGCATGGTCTTGATCACGCGGTCCAGCGACACGAAGTGCTGGCCGTCGCCGCGCAGCGCCATCCGCACCGCGTTGATGGCCTTCACCGAAGCCATCGCGTTGCGTTCGATGCAGGGCACCTGAACCAGGCCGCCCACCGGATCGCAGGTCAGGCCCAGATTGTGCTCCATGCCGATCTCGGCGGCGTTTTCAACTTGTTCCGGCGTGCCGCCCATCACTTCGCACAGCGCGCCGGCGGCCATCGAGCAAGCAGAACCCACTTCGCCCTGGCAGCCGACTTCGGCGCCGGAGATGGACGCGTTGAGCTTGAACAGGATGCCGATGGCGCCGGCGGTCAGCAGGAAGCGGACGATGCCGTCGTCGCTGGCGCCCGGCACGAAGCGGGAGTAGTAGTGCATTACCGCCGGGATGATGCCGGCCGCGCCATTGGTGGGGGCGGTGACCACGCGGCCGCCGGCGGCGTTTTCTTCGTTGACGGCCAGCGCGTACAGGTTGACCCAGTCCATCACTGTCAGCGGGTCGCGCATCGCGGCTTCCGGCGAGGCCAGCAGCTTGCGGTGCATGTCGGCGGCGCGGCGCTTTACCTTCATGCCGCCCGGTAGGATGCCTTCGCGCTCGCAGCCGCGCTTCACGCAGGCTTGCATCACGCTCCAGATGTTGAGCAGGCCGGCGCGCACTTCTTCCTCGCTGCGCCAGGACAGCTCGTTCTCCAGCATGATCTGGCTGATGCTCTTGCCGTGGCGCTGGCATAGCGCCAAGAGCTCGGCCGCGCTCTTGAACGGGTGCTTCAGCTCGGTGACGCCCGGCGGGACGAAGCCGGCGTCGATCGCCGCCTCATCCACCACGAAGCCGCCGCCCACCGAGTAGTAGGCGCGCTTGGACAGGCTTTCGCCGGCCGCGTCGAAGGCTTCGAAGATCATGCCGTTGGGGTGGTAGGGCAGGGTTTTCTTCTTGTGCAGGATCAGGTGCTCGCCTTCGACGAAATCGATCTCGCGCTTGCCCAGCAGCTTCAGTTTGCGCTGTTCGCGGATGGCGGCCAGCATGCCGTCCACGGCATCAGTGTCGATCAGGTCAGGCTGTTCGCCCTGCAGGCCCAGCAGCACGGCCACATCGGTGCCGTGGCCCTTGCCGGTGGCGCCCAGCGAGCCGAACATCTCGGCGCTGACGCGGACGGTGGCGTCCAGCTGGCCGTCCTTTTCCAGGCGGCTGATGAATTGGCGGGCGGCGCGCATCGGGCCCACGGTGTGGGAGCTGGATGGGCCGATGCCGATTTTGAACAGGTCGAAAACACTGATTGCCATGGTAATGCTTCTCTAAGGGAAATTCCCGGCTCGGGCCAGGTTGTTGTCGGGCGCCGCGAGGCGTCTCTTAGTTTGTATTGTAATGGTTGCCGGGCGAAGGTGCGCGGGCGGCGGATGATCGCGCCGCAGGCGAGCGGTCCGGCTGGCTCGTCGGCAGATTACCGCAGAGCGCAATCCCGCACCACCCTGTCGAGAATATGGTCTTATTTGGAATATGTCGTTGTTTTTTTAGGGAATGCGAGGGGGCTATGGGTGTGGCGCGAAGAGCGTCGTGGAACTGCAGTCAGAATGGTTGTCGTATTTTTGCCTATTGAATTTGAATGTCATTTTTGAAATTAAAATTCCACATTTTTTCATTTTTTGAAATTTATAATTTTTGAATTGCTAAATCTAGGGATTATCAATCCACTGCAGATTGATTACGTGTTTTTACGTAATTCGATTGTGTAAACAAATTGTTAACATTTAAGGTGAAATTTTAAACAAATTTAAACATTTACTCTAAATTATTCCCGCGATGAACTTTGCCTCCAAAGCCGCCCGCCTGGGCGGCTTGCTCTTTCCCGCATGGGTTTGCGCCGCCACCGTGCCGGACGCGGTGCTGCAACAGAACGACCAACAACTCCGCCACCAGCAGCAACAGCTGGAACAGCGCCGCCAGGAACTGCAGCAGCGCCCGGATGTGTTCTCCCCGTTGCCGGCTGCATCACCGCAGACGATTGTTCCCGCTCCTGATGCCCAACGCTGCTTTGCTCTGACGCGGGTGGCGCTGGAGGGCGCGCCGGCAGGCTGGCTGGCCTGGTTGCAGCCGCTGGCTGACGCGGGCTTGGCCGGCTGTGTCGATCTGGCGCGGATCAACAGCCTGGCGGCGGCGCTGACCAACGAAATGGTGGCGCGCGGCTTTGTCACCAGCCGGGTGTATCTGCCGGAACAGAACCTGCGCGGCGGCCAACTGCGGCTGGCGGTGGTGCCGGGCCGCATCCACGCGATCCGGCTGAAGGCGGGGGGCGGAGACATCGGCCTGCGCAGCGCTTTTCCGACCGGGCCGGGCGAACTCCTCAACGTGCGCGACCTGGAGCAGGGTCTGGAGCAGCTGGGCCGGGTGCCGGGCCAGCAGGCGACGATGGAACTGACGCCGGCCGACGCGCCGGGCGAGAGCGACGTGGTGGTGGATAGAAGCGGCGGCCGCTTGCTGTCCGGCCTGCTGTCGCTGGACGACTCCGGCCAGGATGCCACCGGCCGGCTGCAAAGCACCGGCAGTCTGACGCTGGGCGGCGCTACCGGCCTCAACGACGCGCTGTCGCTGTCCTGGAGCCAGGACGCCGAGCATCTGGCGCATCCGCTGAGCCAGTCGGCGTCGCTATCCTGGCTGCTGCCGCTGGGCAACTGGACCGGCTTCGTCAGCTACAGCGGTTTCGCCTACCACCAGACGGTGCAGGGGGTGAACCAGAGTTTCACCTCCAGTGGCCATAGCCGCAACACGCTGCTGTCGTTGTCGCGGCTATTGCGGCGCAATCAGAGCGGCAAGACCGAGTTGAAGTTGAGCCTGACGCGCAAGGCGTCGCGCAGCTTCGTCGAGGACGCCGAGGTGGCGCAGCAGCGGCGCGATCTGACCATCGCCGGGCTGGAGCTTAGCCATCGCCAGTACCTGGGCGAGGCGGTGCTGGACGCGTCCTTCGGCTATCAGCGCGGCATCGGCGCCTGGGGCGCGCAGCCGGATGCGCTGGCGGCGCAGGGCGGCCCGACGGCCCGCTACGAGCTGTACCAGGGCCGGCTGGCGCTGCAGCTGCCGCTGCGCATTGCGTCGCAGACGCTGCGCTGGAGCAGCGAGTTGCGCGGCCAGTACAGCCCGGACCTGCTTATGTCCAGCGAGCAGTTCGCCATCGGCGGCCGCGGCAGCGTGCGCGGCTTCAATACCAGCACGCTGGTGGGGCAGAGCGGCTATTACCTGCGCAACGAGCTGAGCTGGCCGCTGCCGCCGGCAGGTCCGCTGGTGCTGGAGCCCTATCTGGGGCTGGACGCCGGCCAGATCGCCCGCCCGGCCTATGACATCGGTCCGGACCGCAGCCTGTCTGGCTGGGCCGCCGGCCTGCGCATGAGCCTGAGCGGCCGTCTGTCCGCCGAACTCACCCACGAACGCGCGCTGCACCAGCCGCAGGGCTGGGATCGTCCCGCCATCACCCATTTCTCGATCACTGCGCAGTGGTGAACCCGCTGCCCCGACCCGTCTTGTTGAGCTGACATCATGAACAAACACCTTTATCGGATCATCTTCAACCAATCCCGCGGCCAACTGATGGTGGTGCAGGAAGACGCCAGCGGACAGGGCAAGGGCAACGGCGCGGAAGGCATCGCCGCCACGCTGGAGGCGGCGTGCCGGGCGTTTTCGCTGCGGCTGAGCGTGCTGCTGATCGGCCTGGGGTTGGGCAGCAGCGCCTTGGCGGCCGATATCGTCGCCGATCCGCATGCCGTGGCCGACAAGCAGCCGGGCGTGATCCAGTCGGCCAACGGCCTGCCGGTGGTGCAGATCGCCGCGCCCACCGCCGCTGGGGTGTCACATAACCAGTACCAGCAATTCAATGTCGGCCCGGGCGGCGCGCTGCTCAACAACAGCGCCACCATCGTCAACACGCAATTGGCCGGCTACATCAGCGGCAACGCCAATCTGAAGAATGGCAGCGCCCGCATCATTCTCAATGAAGTGACGCAACCGAACCCGTCGCAGCTGCGCGGCTACCTGGAAGTGGCCGGCCAGCGCGCGCAGGTGGTGATCGCCAACCCCTGGGGCATCAGCTGCAGCGGCTGCGGCTTCATCAATACCCCGCAAATCACGCTGACCACTGGCGTGCCGCAGTTGAACGCGCAGGGCGCGCTGACCGGCTACCAGGTGGCCGGCGGCCGCGTCAGCATCGACGGCGCCGGCCTCAACGCGGCCAACGTGGATAGCTTCGCCATCATCAGCCGGGCGGTGTCGATCAACGCCAACCTATACGCGCAGAAGCTGGATCTGGTGCTGGGCCGCAACCAGGTGGACGCCGCCACGCTGGCGGCCCAGCCGCTGGCCGGCAGCGCGGCGGACGCCCCGGCCTTCGCGCTGGATGTGGCGCAGCTGGGGGGCATGTACGCCAACGCCATCAAGCTGGTGGGCACCGAGAAGGGCGTCGGCGTCAACCAGCTGGGCACCATGGCGGCCCAGGCCGGAGATCTGCAGCTGACCAGCGCCGGCGACCTGATCCTGCGCGGCCAGACTCACAGCCAGCAGAACCTGATCCTGCGCGCCGACGGCCAATTGCGGCACGACGGCGTCACCCGCGCCGAAGGCAATCTCCAGGCCGATATCGCCGGCCAGACCACGCTGCATCAGACGCTCAGCGCCGGCGGCGACCTGACGTTGAACGCCGGCTCGATGCAGGGTGACGGCGCGCTGGCAGCCGGGGCCCAGGCCGACGGCAAGCTGACCGACCACGGCCGGCTGGCGGTGACCAGCGCCGGCATGCTGCAGCACAGCGGCCAGCTGCTGGCCGGCGGCGATGTCAGCCTGCAAGCCGGCGCTGCCGATCTGTCCGGCGCCGTCGTCAGCGCCAGCCACGGCGCGTTGGACATCCGCGCCACTGGCGACGTGAACGCGCAACAGGCCCGGCTGAGCGCCGCCGGCGCTGCCAAACTCACCATCGATGGTCAGTTCGACAACCGTAGCGGCCAGCTCGCAGCCGCCCAGGTGGACCTGCAGCTGGGCGCGCTGGACAACCGCCAGGGCAAGATCGTGCAGACCGGGCAAGCTGACTCGGCCTGGCGCATCAGCGGCCAGACCGACAACCGCCAGGGCCTGCTCGCCAGCGCCGGCCACGACCTGAAGCTGCAAAGCGGCAATCTAGACAACCGCGGCGGGCAGATCAGCCATGCCGGCGCCGGCGCGTTGCGCCTGAGCGCCGACGCGCTCGACAACCGCGAACAAGGCCGCATCGCCAGCGACGGCCGGTTGGATGCGCAGGCGGCGCAACTGGACAACCGCCAGGGGCGGCTGGCCGGCGTCCAGTCGGCATCCGTCGACGCGCGCCAGCAACTGAATAACGACGGCGGCGTGCTGGGCAGCGACGGCAAGCTAGATCTGAGCGCCGGCGCGCTCGACAACGGCGGCGGCTTGATCCAGTCCGGCAAAGATCTACAGTTGAGCGCATCGAGCCTGACCAACGCCTACAAGGGCCAGATTCTGGCGTTGGGCAAGGACGCGGCCAGTGCCGTCGATGTAGAGGGCGAGCTGCGCAACCAGGGCAAACTGGCCGGCAACGCCGACCTGACCGTCAACGCGGCGACGATAGACAACGCCAAGGGCACCTTGCAAGCCGCCAGCCATCTGGAACTGTCGAAACAATCCAGCTTGATCAATGATGGCGGCCATATCGCCGGCCAGAGCTTGACGCTGAAGGCCGACTCGCTTAGCAACCAGGCTGGCGAGATCTACGCCCAGCAGCAGCTGACGAGCCAATTGAAGACCCTCGACAATACCAAGGGCAGTGTCATTGGCGGCCAGGGCGTCGACCTCACTGTCAACACCCTATTGCACAACGACGGCGTACTGGGCAGCGACGGCCAGGTCAAACTCACGACTGGCAAATTGGAGAACGCCGCCGGCACCATCCAGTCTGGCAAGGATTTGCAATTGACTGCCGCGTCTCTGACCAACGCCGACAAGGGCCAGATCCTGGCGTTGGGCAAGAACATTACCAGCCAGGTCGACGTCAGCGGCGAGTTGAGCAACCAAGGCAAACTGGCCGGCAACGCCGACCTGACCGTCAACGCGGCGACGATAGACAACGCCAAGGGCACGCTGCAAGCCGCCAGTCATCTGGAGCTGAGCAAGCAAACCAGCCTGACCAATGACGGTGGCCATATCGCTGGCCAGAGCCTGAAACTGAATGCCGACTCGCTGAGCAACCAGGCCGGCGAGATCTATGCCCAGCAGCAGCTGATGAGCCAACTGAAGGCCCTCGACAATACCAAGGGCAGTGTCATTGGCGGCCAGGGCGTCGATCTCACCGCCAGCACCCTGTTGCATAACGACGGCGTGGTGGGCAGTGATGGCCAGGTCAAACTGACGGCTGGCAAGCTGGAGAACGCCGCCGGCACCATTCAGTCCGGCAAGGACTTGCAGCTTAGCGCGTCGAGTCTGACCAACGCCGATAAGGGCCAGATTCTGGCGTTGGGCAAGGATGTGGCGAGCACGGTGGATGTCAGCGGCGAACTGCACAACCAGGGCAAGGTAGCCGGCAACGCTGATCTGACCGTCAACGCGACGACGATAGACAACGCCAAGGGCACGCTGCAGGCGGCCAGCCATCTGGAACTGTCCAAACAAAGCAGTCTGACTAACGACGGCGGCCATATCGCTAGCCAGAGTTTGAAGCTGAACACCGACACCCTCAGCAACCAGGCCGGTGAGATCTACGCCCAGCAGCAACTCAGCAGCCAACTGAAGACGCTGAACAATAGCCAAGGCAGCCTGATCGGCGGCCAGGGCGTCGATCTCACCGTCAGTACCTTGCTGCACAACGACGGCGTGGTGGGTAGCGATAGCCAAGTGAAGCTGACTGCCGGCAAGCTGGAGAACGCCGCCGGCATCATCCAATCCGGCAAGGATTTGCAACTGATCGCATCGTCGCTGACCAATGCTGACAAAGGCCAGATTCTGGCGCTAGGCAAGGACGCTGCCAGCACCATCGATGTCAGCGGCGAACTGCATAACCAGGGCAAGCTGGCCGGCAATGCCGACCTGACCGTCAACGCGGCGACGATAGACAATGCCAAGGGCACGCTGCAAGCGGCCAGCCATCTCGACCTGTCGAAACAATCCAGCTTAATCAACGATGACGGCCATATCGCTGCCCAGAGCCTGAAACTGAATGCCGACTCGTTCAGCAATAAGGGTGGTGAACTATATGCCCAAGGCCAACTGAGCAGCCAACTGAAGACCCTAGACAACAGCCAGGGCAGCCTGATCGGTGGCCAGAGCGTCGATCTTACCGTCAGTAGCCTACTGCATAACGACGGCGTGATCGGCAGCGACGGCCAAGTGAAGCTGAGCGCCGGTACGCTGGAGAATGCGTCCGGCACCATCCAGTCCGGCAAGGACCTGCTACTGACTGCCGCCTCCCTGACCAACGCCGACAAAGGCCAGATCCTGGCGCTGGGCAAGGATGCGGCGAGCCGGGTGGATGTCAGCGGCGAGCTGCACAACCAGGGCAAGCTGGCCGGCAACGCTGATCTGACCGTCAACGCGGCGACGATAGACAACGCCAAGGGCACCTTGCAGGCGGCTAGCCATCTGGAGCTGAGCAAGCAAAGCAGCTTGACCAACGATGGCGGCCATATCGCTGGCCAGAGCTTGAAACTGAATGCCGATAGCCTGAGCAACCAGGCGGGTGAGATCTATGCCCAGCAACAGCTGACGAGCCAACTGAAGACCCTCGACAATACCAAGGGCAGCCTGATCGGTGGCCAAGGTGTAGACCTCACCGCCAGCACTCTGTTGCATAACGACGGCGTTGTCGGCAGCGATGGCCAGGTCAAGCTCAACGCCGGCGCGTTGGAGAACGCCGCCGGCACCATTCAGTCCGGCAAAGACTTGCAGCTCACGGCTAACAGCCTTACCAATGCCGACAAGGGTCAGATCCTGGCCCTAGGCAAAGACGCGGCGAGCAAGGTGGATGTCAGCGGCGAGCTGCACAATCAGGGCAAGCTGGCCGGCAACGCCGACCTGACTGTCAACGCAGCCAGCATCGATAACAGCAAGGGTACGCTGCAAGCGGCTGCAGGTTTGAGTCTGACGAAGCAAACCAGCCTGACCAACGATGGCGGCCATATCGTCGGCCAACGCTTGAAGCTGAACGCCGACTCGCTAAGCAACCAGGCCGGCGAAATCTACGCCCAGCAGCAACTCACCAGCCAACTGAAGACCCTCGACAACAGCAATGGCAGCTTGATTGGCGGCCAGGGCGTTGATCTTACCGCCAGCACTCTGTTGCACAACGACGGCGTGGTCGGCAGCGACGGCCAGGTCAAGCTCAACGCCGGCGCGTTGGAAAACGCCGCCGGCACCATCCAGTCCGGCAAGGACCTGCAGCTCACGGCTAACAGCCTGACCAACGCTGACAAGGGCCAGATCCTGGCGTTGGGCAAAGACGAGGCGAGCACTGTTGATGTCAGTGGCGAGTTGCATAACCAAGGCAAGCTGGCCGGCAACGCCGACCTGACTGTCAACGCAGCCAGCATTGACAACGCCAAGGGCACCTTGCAAGCGGCCAGCCACCTGGAGCTGAGCAAGCAAAGCACGCTCACCAACGATGGCGGCCACATCGCCGCCCAAGGTCTGAACTTGAAGACCGACACCCTCAGCAACCAGTCCGGGGACATCCGCCAGATTGGCGCCGGCGAGGCCAAGCTGAAGATCGGCCAGGCCTTCCACAACCAGCAGGGCCAGTTGTTGAGCAACGGTGGCTTGACGCTGGATGCCGGCCAGCTCGACAACCGCCAGGGCACGCTGGGCAGCCAGGGCGCGCAGGCACTGACCGTGCGGCAAGACCTGAACAATCAGGGCGGCACGCTGGCCAGCGGCCAGACGCTGGCGTTGACCTTGCAGGGCGCGTTGGACAACCAGAAGGGCACAGTGCAGGGCGACAGCCTGCAACTGAATGCCGCCAGCCTGGACAACCGCGGCGGCGGCATCAAGACGCTGGGCGTCGGCGACAGCCGGATCCAGCTGGATGGCAAGCTGGACAACTCTACCGCGGGCACGCTGGCCGCCAACGGCAATCTGACGCTGACCGCCAATCAGCTGGACAACAGCGGCAGCGTGCTGCAAAGCGCCGCCAAGCTGGATGTCCAACTGAAGCAGGACGCGCAAAACGGCGGCGGCACGTTGCAGGCGGGCCAGCTGAAACTCAGTGCCGCCAGCCTGGGAAACCAGCATGGCCAGATCGGCCAGGCTGGAGAGGGGCAGGCTACGCTGGCCATCAGCGGCCAGATCGACAACAGCAAGCAGGGCAAGATCACCTCCGGCGGCCAACTGCAAGTGACCGCAGGCGACCTCAACAACAACCAGGGCGTGCTGAGCAGCCAGGGCGACCTGACCCTGCGCGGCAGCTCGTTGAACAATCAGCAGGGCACGCTGGGCAGCAACGGCTCGCTGACGCTGAACGCCGGCAGCCTGGACAACAGCGGCGGCCTGCTGCAAGCCGGCCAGACGCTGCAATTGGACAGCGGCAGCCTGCGCAACGCCGGCGGCAAGGTGCTGGCGCTGGGCGTTGGCGACAGCCGGCTGACCGTGACCGGCCAACTGGCTAACGGCGGCCAGATCGCCGGCAACGGCAACTGGCAGCTGAAAGCGCAGGGTCTGGACAACGGCGGCGGCAGCATTTACGGCCAGCGCAACCTCGCCATCGACACCGTGTCGCTGGCCAACGCCGGCAGTCTGCTGGCCGGACAAGACCTGTCGCTGAAGCTGCAGGGCGACTTCGTCAACGCCGCCGGCACCCAGCTGCAAGCCAACCGCAACCTCAGCGTCAGCGCCAGCGGCAACCTGGTCAACAACGGCCAGCTGCAAAGCAGCGGCAACCTCAGCCTGACGGGCGTCAACTGGACCAACAACGGCAGCGTCAACATCGGCGGCACGCTGAGCACCCAGCTCAGCCAGAGCCTGGTCAATGCCGGCAGCCTGGGCGCGGGCGCGCTGGACATTCATGCCGCCAGCCTCAGCAATGCCGCCTCCATCACTGCTGGCGACATTTCCATCCAGGCAGGCAGCCTGGATAACAGCGGCGGCAAGGCGCTGCTGGCCTCGGCCGGGGGCATGGCGCTGAATATCGGCGGCACTTTGAATAACCATGATGGCGCCTGGTTATACAGCCAGGGCGATATGCGGATCGGCCAAGCTGGCGCGGCGGTGGGGCAGGTGGTGAATCACATCGCGACTTTGCAGTCGGATGGGAATATGTTTATTGAGGCGGGGAGGGTGAGTAATGAGTCGAATCAGGTAAGTGTTCAGCAAGTGGCAAGTCAAACTGTTGAGACTAAGCCATTGCAAAAATTCTTTGATTATTGGTGTGAGCATCCTGCAACTTATGGGTGTGGAGGGTTGTATCAAAATATATGGCGTACCGTTGGGACAACCTATATCACAAGCAAGACGGTTGCCGATATTGCTAGCACATCAGCTACATCAGCGAAAATGCTGGTGGGAGGTGATTTAAATGTAATTTCGAGTGATTTTTTAAATAAGTATAGTAATGTATCAGTTGGTCAGCGGCTAAATCTTAGTTCTGGGTTGGCGATTAATAATGTTGGACAGAATTTATATAGTTCAACTGTGGTTGAGACCAGAAATCATTATGATGACCCTAAGAATGGGTCTGATAATTACTCAGTTCAAAACCTGTCGCCTATTCAAATTGGAAGCTTGGATGCTACAGTTAGCGCAGGTAAAAGTTTAAGCCTGCAAGCCCCCGCCATCGTCAATGGCAAGGACGCGGTACGGGTGAATGTGTCCACGGTGGCCAGCAATGTCGTCAATAACCAGTCGGCGGTAAGTCAGACCCAAGGGCAGGCGGTCAACGGCGCCGGCCAGCAGTCCGCGGTGACGGGCCTGGCCTTGCAGGGCAGTGTCGGTCAGGCGCAAGGCGCGCAACTGAACGGCGCTCTATCCAGCGTGGCGGGACAAGCTTTGGGTGGGACGGCGACGCAGGGCGAGGTGGGCAAGACCTTGCAGGGCGCGGTGGGCCAGGCGGAGGGCGCGCAGTTGAGTGGCGCGCTGTCCGGCGCGGATGGCCAGCGCTTGAAGAACGGTACGGTCGATGCCGCCGCGGGCGGTCAGTTGGCCAAGGCCTATCCGCCGGCGCCGGCCAACCAGCAGGTGACCTTATCCGCCGGCGGCGCCAAGGCCGGCAACCCGGTGGAGAAGGGCTACGCCGTGCCGGATAACGGCCTGTTCCACGCCAAGCCGGCGCCGCAGCAGCCGTATCTGGTGGAAACCAATCCGCAGTTCACCCAGTACAACAACTTCGTCTCGTCCGATTATCTGCTCAAGCAGCTGAATTACGACCCGAGCAAGGTGGAGAAGCGTCTGGGCGACGGCTTCTACGAACAGCAGCTAGTCACCCGCGCCGTCACCGACATGACTGGCAAGCGCTTCCTGTCCGGCTACGGCAGCGCGATGCAGCAATACCAGCAGTTGATGAGCAACGGCGCGCAGTACGCCAAGCAGTTCCAGCTGACGCCGGGCATGGCGCTGACGGCCGACCAAATGGCCAAGCTGACGTCCGACATGGTGTGGCTGGTGAAGCAGAATGTGGGCGGCCAGGACGTGCTGGTGCCCATGGTCTATCTGGCCAATGCCGATCAAAAGTCTCTGCGCGGACAAGGCGCGGTATTGGCCGGCAACAGCATGAGCCTGTTGGCCAGCGGCGATCTGGTCAACACCGGCACGCTGAAGTCCGACACCACGCTGCTGGCGCAGGCCAACAATATCCGCATCGAAGGCGGCAAGGTGCAGGCCGGCGGCGACTTGGGCCTGCTCGCCGCGCAGAACCTGACCATTACCGACGACAGCCAGCACAGCCAGGCCGGCAGCAGCGTCAAGGCCGGCGGCGACTTGCAGCTGCAGGCGGGCAATGATCTGAAACTGCAGGCGGCGACCATCGACGCGGCCGGCAACGCCAGCCTGCAGGCAGGGCATGATCTGGACATCGCCAGCCGTGAAACCCGTTACGACCTGGGCGGCGGCAACCGCTACAGCAGCTATCAATACCAGCAGGCGGACCACGTCGGCAGCCAGCTCAATATCGGCGGCAGCCTGGCGCTTGCCGCCGGCAACGACCTGACCCTGTCCGGCAGCGCTGCCAAAGCAGGCGGCAGCGTGCTGGCCAGCGCCGGCGGTAGCCTGACCATGGCGTCCACGCTGGACAGCAAGCACGGCGCGGGCAGTTGGTGGGGTGGCGGCTACGATACGCTGAGCCAAACCCATAACGCCTCGTTGCTGCAAGGCGGCGGCGATGTATTGTTGAAAGCCGGCGGCGACCTGAGCCTGATCGGCTCCTCCGCGCAATCCACCGGCGGTGGCCTGACGGCCCTGGCCGGCAAGCAGCTGACCGTGCAGAGCGAGGTCAATACCCAGCACGACATCGGCTACAGTTGGGGCAACAGCCACAATTGGCAAACCGACAGCCTGACCGTGGCCGGCCTGGCCGGCAAGGGCGACTTGCAACTGCGCGCCGGCGGCGACGCGCTGCTGAACGGCGCCAGCCTGGCCAGCGGCGGCAAGTTGGTCCTATCCGCAGGCAATGATATCCGGCTGGGAGCGGTGGCGACGGAAAGCCGCAACGACAATACCTGGGGCGAGACCATCCGCAACAACTACGACCTCACCCAGCACGGCACCGCCGCGCATGGCGAAGGCGGATTGATCCTGCAGGCGGGGCGCGACATCTCCACCCAAGCCGCCAGCCTGACCAGCAACGGCCAAGAAGCGCTGGTGGCCGGGCGCGACGTCACGCTCGGCAGCGCCGAGGAGCGGCACAGCGACTACAGCAAGACCGTGCACCACTCCAGCGGCTGGTTCAGCAGCAGCACCACCACCGACATCGTCGCCCACGACAGCACGCACGAAGCCGGCAGCACGGTATCGGCCGACACGCTGATCCTCAAAGGCCAGCGCGATATCAATATCCACGCCAGTCAGGTGGCGGGCAGCGGCGACGTGACGCTGGACGCCGGCCGCAACCTCAATATCACTTCCGGCACCGATACCAGCCGCCTGTTCCAGTACCACAAAGAGGAGACCTCCGGCCTGTTCTCCGGCGGCGGCCTGGGTTTCACCATCGGCAGCAAGGAGTTGACGCAGCAGATGGACGGCGCGGGCACCACTCAGAGCCAGAACCGCAGCCTGGTGGGCAGCATAGGCGGCAACCTGAACATCAAGACCGGCGACACCCTCACCTTGCAGGGCAGCGATGTCACCGCCGGCGGCAATCTGCTGCTGGACGCCAAGAAGCAGAACCTGGACGTGGCGGTGGACACCTGGCACAGCGTGCAAAAGACCGTCAGCAAGTCCAGCGGCCTGACGCTGCAGCTCACCAGCCCGCTGATCAACGGCTTGCAGGCGATGGAGTCCGCCACCGAAACCGCGCTCAAGAGCAAGGACGACCGCGTCAAGGCGCTGTCCACCGCCACCGCCGCGCTGGCCGGCTACAACAGCTACACCGCCTACCAGCAAGCGATGAGCGACGCCGGCCAGAAGACCAAGGGCGGCATCAAACTGAGCCTGATGATTGGCGGGAGCCGCAGCGAAAGCACGACCGTTAGCGACAGCCATAACGAAAGCGGCAGCCTGCTCAAGGCCAGCGGCAATGTGATGGATCTGGCGCATGGCGCGGGCAAGGACAGCACCATCACCGCCAAGGGCGCGCAGTTTATCGCCGGCAAAGACCTCACCCTGCAGGCCGAAGGCGACATCACCCTGTTGGCGGCCAAGAGCGCCAGCAGCGAGCACACCACCAGCAGCGCCAGCAGTGGCGGGGTGGGTGTCATGATCGGCTTCGAGAAAGACAAGCCCAAAGGCGGCATCACCGCCAATGTCAGCCTCAGCCGCGGCCACGTGGATGGCAACAGCAGCCAGTACCAGCTGAGCGAACTGAATGCCGGCGGCAAGCTGAACCTGCAGTCCGGCGGCAACTTCACGTTGCAGGGTATCGCCAGCGGCCAGCAGGTGATGGGCGATATCGCCGGCGACCTCAAGATCGATAGCCTGCAGGACAGCAACACCTACCACAGCCTGAATCAATCGATCAGCGCCGAAGGCACTTATAACGGCAGCTTCAGCGGCTCGGTCAGCCTCAGCCAGCAAAAAATGGACGCTGACTATGCCAGCGTGCAGCGCCAGTCAGGCATCCAGGCCGGAGACGGCGGCTTTCAGTTGACGGTGAAGGGCACCACTGCCTTGAACGGAGCGGCAATCGCCAGCACCGACAAGGCGGCGCGGGACGGCAAGAACAGCCTGCAAACCGGCGCGTTGGTGCTGAAGGACATCGACAACCATGCCGATTTCACCGCCAGCAGCGTCAGCATCAGTGTCGGTACCGACGGCGTAGGGGGAGGCTTGCCGATGCAGGCCTCCGACCACGACAACAGCACCACCCGCGCCGGCATCAGCGCCGGCAGCCTGACCATCACCGACAATGCGCTACAACAGGCCCAAACCGGCCAAACGGCCACTCATGCCGCGTCCTCGGCCAACCGCGATGTCAGCACCGGTCGAGACGGCAGCGGCAAGCTGGCCAACAACTTCAACGCCAGCGAAGTGCAGGGCCTGTTCGACGCCGCCAACGCGCTGAACCAGCAGGTGGGGACATTCATCTCCAACAAGATGGAAGCAGCCAAGGCGGCGAAAGAGGAGTTGAAACAGGCAGAAGATCGCGGCATGTCGAAGGATAGCGACGAGTACCATAAGCTTCAGCAGGCTGCTATCGATACCGAGGCCGATGCCGCCAAGTGGGCTCCCGGTAGTAAAAATGGCCAAGTGACGACAGCTATTCTGGCCGGCATCACCGGCAATCTGGCCAATGGGTTATCCGGCATGGCGCAGAATGCGGGCTTGGCATACTTGCAGGGAATGGGCGCGCAGGAGGTAAAAGCTTATTTGCAGGGCCTCAGCAACCATGGCATGCCGGAAGGACAAACGGAAGCCTTGCGCACGGTGATGCAGGCGGCAGTAGGCTGCGCTGGGGCTGCGGCAAGCGGACAAAACTGCGGAGCGGGAGCTGCTGGCGGAGCGTCAGCTGTGGCTCTGAACAATGCCTTGAATGTGCTGCAGCATCTCAAGCCAGAAGACATGAATGCCGAGCAGAAGGCGGACCGAGAGAACTTGGTCAATGCGTTGGTGACCGGTGCGGCGGTGGGAACGGGAGGCGCTTCGACAGCCGCGGCGACGGTGAATGCTGCAAAGACTGAGATGGAACACAACTCTTTACTTCTGGGCTTGGGCGAGGGATTCCAAGTTTTGGAGGCCGGTTCTGCTCTCAATGCGAGGCTGCCGGGTAAAAACACCACTAAAATAGACACTGAATTGGATGGTAAGCCAAGCTCGGCAGAGAAGATTGATAAATGGCTTAAAGATACTTGGGATGGTGCGGTTGAGGCGAAAAATAAGCCTGGGGAGTTTGCTGATTGGGTTTTGGAAGGTTTTGGTATAACAAAGCCATTGGATCCAAATATTTACAAAGATCCTCCGGTACAAGGAGCTGAGCCTGGTGATAAGACTAAAGGGAGGTCAACTTTGTGGGAAAAGCCTGGTGGGATTGATGAGGCTAATAAAGATTTTGATCATTTACAACCAAGTAATGTGCGAGTCCTCCCAAATGGGATGAGGGTAGGTACATTGGGGGATGGTAGAACTGTGATTGTTCGAGAGAAGAGCTCTGACGGGCGACCTACGCTAGAGATTCAGCAAGGAAAAAGCAAAGAAAAGGTGAGGTATGGCCATGATTAAATGCTCGAGATTGATTGATGGGGTTTTTTCGTTGGATATGCTCGTTGATAGAGGGGGAGTTCTGCAGCTTCATCTTTGTAGGCGGGAGGAGCGAGTTTTAATCTCTTTCAACTCTTATCTAAGTTATAGAAAAAGTGATGAGGGAGATGTTTTGAAAACTTTAGAAGAGATTGATTCTGTAAGTAAGTTGGGTGGGATGCTGTATGAGGTTGAGAATTCAGATTATCTTCAATGGTTTTTAGATCAGTCATATGGGATTAGAAGTGATGCGAAGCAGTATCTGGTTTTAACATCCAATGATGTAGTTGAGGTAATCTGTTTGGAAAATCCAGATGTAGAGTTTATGAGTGAATTACCCTAGTCCTCCTAGTCGGTTTGGTCGCGTAACGATTAGACCGGAGAGTATGGTTTACGCCCGGTTGTAGCTCATAAGGCCACTGCGGATCAGGACATTTTCAGGGTCGTGGTGGAAGATGCGGCAGGTAAGCTGGAGGTGTTGAGGACGACGGCTGAGCACCCATTCTGGATCAAGGATTGGGGATGGAGGAAGGCGGCGTTGCTTCAGCCTGGTATGCCCTTGTTGGGCACGATGGATGGTTTGCTGACGGTAGTGAGTCAGCAACCAGAAGATGTACGAGAAACAGTCTTCAACATTCAGGTAGCAGAATTCCAGATCTATCATGTGGGCGAGTTTGGGGTTGGGGTGCATAATGAAAATTGCTGCCCAAAGAATGATGCCGCTAGTGTTGCGGGGGCCAATCCGTACTTGGATAGATCCCTTGATAGTCTTAATAAGTCAAAGCAGTCATATGAGAAGCTAATCAAAGAACATCAAGAAAAATTGGATGAATTTAAGAGGGATCCAATGAAGTTTGATGATGGCCGTCTGGCTAATGCAACGCATGAGGTAAGGCAAAAAATGATAGAGGGACGAATTGGTGCATTGGAAAAGCAAATGAAAAAACAAAGAATTGGGCTGGAGAAGGTTAATGAAGCTATTCAGAGAGTGAAAGGTGGTACTCCATGATCTTGAAAGAAAGTGATCTTGTTGCAGCCATGATGGCGATGGTAGGTTTTTTGCAGCAAGAAATTAAAGAAGAGGTGTCGATTGAGTTGGATCTTTATCGATTTATATCTGATGATGAATGGACGGATTTTGAATCTGACCCGAGTTATATGGTTGGTTCAATAAAGGATGACTGGGATAGTTTGTTGCGTAGTGTTGAATCGGGAAATATTACTTTCGTCGATTTGGAGAGACTATCTAATGTTCTGAAAGCGATTGGGGCTCTTGGGTTGAAATGAAATTAGGGCCGTAGGTTGGGCTAAGCTTGCGAAGCCCAACGTTTACCGAGAAAAGTACGATGATCTCCATGTGTGGAATCTGCTCGTCCTCGGTAAACGTTGGGCTTCATTTCATTCAGCCCAATCTATGGCTCTATTTCAATGAACAAGCCTGATAACAGGACTACAAGTTTGCCTTATCTAGTCTTTTCAGCGCTTCTCTAGCTTCCATGTTTGCAAAAAGTAAGAATCCTTATCATTTCTTGCTACGTCCTGCATCAATCTCCTGCCTGATTTTCCTGCATATGGGCTTTATTTCTGTTCTATATGTTTCTCTATGAAAAAGTAGAAAACGCTCGGCTGCCAAATAGTTTTCGTAATTGAAAATGGATCTCAATTGTACTCATTCGGTATGAGCTCGGGCCTCTGAAAACCAGGCTCTCACGCGCATGCGTTCCGGACTGCCGCGCCCATTTAGCAACAACTGAGACAGGAAGCGCCGCCCATGAAGAAAAATCTCCCCGTGGACAGCATTGAATTGTTTTTGCTGCCCCATCGTCCCATCGTCACCAAGACAGATCTGAAAGGCCAGATCACCTATGCCAACCGCGCCTTCATCGACATCAGCGGCTTCAGCGAAGAGGAGCTGATCGGCCAGTCGCACAATGTCGTGCGCCACCCGGATATGCCCGAGGAGGCGTTTGCCGATCTTTGGGACACCATCAAGTCTGGCCGCCCGTGGAAAGGGTTGGTCAAGAATCGCAGCAAGCAGGGGCATTTCTACTGGGTGGAGGCCTATGTCACCCCGATTTGCGAGAATGGTCGCTCTGTGGGCTATATGTCGGTGCGCAGCGCGCCATCCAAAGCGCAAACGGCGGAGGCCGAACAACTCTATGCCCGCATCAGGGAGCGGCGGCAGGCTTTCCCGCAAACGCGCCATGCCACCCCCGTGGCGCTGAGCTGGGCCATGCTGTACGCGCAGCTGCCAGCCGCGGCGCTGGCGCTGGCCGCCGCCCTGATGCCCGGCGGCGCCGGGCAGCTAACCTTGCTCATGCTGCTTGCCGTCTGGGCGCCGCTGGCCGGTTATCTGGTCGGCCGCTGGCAGGCGCATCCGATAGAAACCGCCCGCAAGGCCCTGATGCGACTGGCGGAAGGCAATTTCAGCAGCCCGATTTCTCCTCTGGGGCTGCGCGAGCCGCGCGCGGTGCTTGAGGAAATGGAAACCTTGCGCATCCATCTGCGCGCCATCCTGGCTGATGTGGTGGCGGGCGCGGAGGATATCAGCGAGGCGGCCAGCGCCACCCATACCGAAGCCGAGTCGCTGAATTCTCGCGGCGAGCATACCCAGGAAGGCATCGTCCGGGTGGCCGCCGCGCTGGAGCAGTTGTCGGTGGCGGTCAACGAAATCTCCCAGGCAACCCGCACCGGCGCTGAATTCGCGGGCCAGGCCACCGAACTGGCCACCCAGGGGGAAACGCAAATGAGCGGAACCCGGCAAGCCGCTCAAGCGGTAGTCAACGAAGTGTCCGGCACGCGCGATACCATCATCAAGCTGGAGCAGTCCGTCGAATCGATCAATACCGTTACCGGCGTGATCAAGGAAATCGCCAATCAGACCAATCTGCTGGCGCTCAACGCCGCCATTGAAGCTGCGCGGGCGGGGGAGCAAGGGCGGGGATTCGCGGTGGTGGCGGATGAGGTGCGCAAGCTGGCCGAGCGGACCGCCGGCAACACGCTGGAAATCGAGCAATCGATAGCCTTCCTGCGCGAGCGTTCGTCGGAGGCGCTGGCGGATGTCAAGGCGGCGGTGGACAAGGTGCATACGGCGGAAGCGACGATACAGGTGGCGGCGCAAGGACTGGAGGCGATACGCACCGCCAATGAGAAAGTGTCGGAGTCTTCCGCCAACGTGGCCAATATGCTGCGGCAGCAGTCGTCGGCCTCTACTGAGGTCGCGCAGAACATGGAAACCATGAGCCGCCTGACCGAGCAGAATGGCTTCAGCATTTCCAATACCTTGCAAGTCGCCCATAAATTGCACATGACCGCCAGCGACTTGCGCCGGCTGGTCAGCCAATTTGAAAAACACATGTGAAGCGCCGGGGGCTGGCCGCCATGCGTGGCGGCTTCGCCGCGCGGCTTATCGCGTCGTTGGCGGGATAGGGCCGCAGACGTCAAGCGGCTCTTGCGTAGTCGGTCCGGTAAGGTTGGCGTGCTTCCAGCCCTGTGGCAGCGAAGAAGGCCGGCCGTCCGCTACTGGAACGGGAAGCTCAGCCGCAGATTGAAGGAATCGCCGCCGACATCGCTGGTTGTGTGGAAGCCGTGGTTGTAGATCGCCATCAGCTTCACTTTGCCAAGCTGATAGCCAAGCAGCGGGCCGATGCCGTAGTTGCTGGCGCGGCAGCCGCCGGTCTGCGCGCAGGCCGCGGCGCCGCTGCCGGAGTCGTCGCTCAGCTGGTTTTCCTGGTAGCCGCCCATGCCTATCGTCCATTTGCCTATGGTTTTGGCGACGGTGTAGTCGATGGCCAGCTGTTGACCGGACTTGTACTGGGTGTCCGGGTTGCGGAAATTGTAGGCGTAGGTGGCGTCCATGCTCAGGTTCCAGCCATTGTGCAGCCAGCTCAGCGCCAAACCGGGCTGCAGCGTCCAGAAACCGTTGGCGGCGCCGAGATAGGTGCCGCTCGGCAGCCGGCGCGGCGATGAGCTGCCGGTGGGCAGGTAGACCGCCAGGCTGGCCTTGAGGTGAAGGTTGTTGGGCAAGGCCCAGGACAGCTGTCCTGGAACCAGGATGGTGTTGAAGGTGCCCCAGCGGCCATTGGGGGGCAGGCCATCGCCGCTAAGCGTGGTGTAGTCGATCGGCTGGGCGATGGCCACGGCGTAGTCGGCGCCAAACACCTTGAGTCCGGTCGACCACAGCACTTCCGGCAATTCGATCAGCGCTCTGACCCGCAGGCCGGTCTTGTCGCCGTTGTGGTCGTATTTGTCCACCCAGGTCCAGTAGTTGTTCAGCACGCCATAGACGCCTTTCGGCGGCAGCACGCCCGCGGCCAGGCCTTCATTGACGCCGCGCAGATGAGGATCCCACAGTTCTTGCCCATTGGCGCTGAAATGCGGCAATAGGCAGGCGATGGCGACAGATGCGGTCTGCACGATCATTTTTGATGGTTTCATCCTGAAAGTGTCCCTGTTCGGTTTCGCTTTGTGGTTGGCGGCATGCTGGGAAACTGTATGCAGGCCTGGCGTTAGGCAAACTGAGTATAGGCCGCGTATTCCAAAGAAGTGGCGCCTGCTCGACGATCATGATCATCGATTGATGGCGGAGGAGGCATGCATGGATCGGATGCTCCCCGATATGAGCTTGAGAGCGGATTTGCCGGCGTGGGCGGTTCGGAAAATGTCGGCAAAAGGAATATCATGTGCCGGAATGCGAATGCGCATGAAAAACGCTGTAGTAGGAAACCCGGCCCGCGCAGGGAGCGGTTGGATGAGTAAACCATTAATGAGGGAAGCAGGGATGGAGCAGCCGTTGAAGGCTTATCAGGTTGGCGGCAACGATATCGTCGCCGCCGGTTCTGTGGAAGAGGCTTTGGCCGTGCTGGAGGAACTGGCAGGCGAGACCGATCTGACTATCGGGGATGTCGCTCCGATTGCGGAGGATGAACTGGATATTCCGGTGGAGGACGAGGAGGGCACCGCCTGTCCCACCATCCGCCAGATGCTGGCCGAGTTGAGCGAGCCGGCCTATCTTTTCGGCTGGGATTGAGGACGAGTGTCGCTCTCATGCGCCGCCTGGCTCATGCCGGGCTGGGGGCGGATGAGGGCAGAAGTGCCAATAGGGAAGGCGCTTGCCGCCGGAGGCTCCGGCGTTCTTTCATTCTCGGCAAGCGCTGGATCTCATTTCATTCGGCCCAGTCCGCTATCCCGATAGGATTGGGCGGCAAGCCAAAACGCCGCCTCGCCTCAAAACCACTGTCCCAGATTCCGCCAGAAATCGTCCGGCACCCACAGCAGAGCGGCGGTGGTGAGGACGTAGCGCAGGAATTTGCCGATCGCCATGTAGCACACGCTGGGCCAGAACGGGATGCGCAGCCAGCCGGCCAGGGTGCACAGCGGGTCGCCGATGCCCGGCAGCCAGGACAGCAGCAGCATCGGCGCGCCGCGCCTGCGCATCCAGCGGAAGTAGCGCGGGTTCAGCGCCGGTTTGCCGCTGCGCGGCGGGCGCCCTGCCGATTCTGCATGCGGGTGCGCGTGCGCGCGGTGGCTGCGGCGCAGGCGGTAACGCAGCAGCGCCACCTTGGCGCCGTAACCCATCCACCAGTCGATCATGCCGCCCAGGGTATTGCCCAGCGTGGCGACGGCGATCACCTGCCAGAACATGTCCGGCCTGAGCTTGATGTAGGCGAACACGGCGGGTTCGGAGCCTAGCGGCAGCAGCGTGGCGGATATCAGGCTGATCATGAAAATGGCCGACAGGCCCACTTTGGGCAGGGCCAGGGTTCCGAGCAGCCAGTCAAGCAGTCCTTCCATGGGGGCGGGTTCGTTCTTGTGGGTGGCTGTCGATGATAGCATCGCCTGGTCGAGGTTTCGTCGCCCGTCGCTTGGCAACCGCGGCGGCGGCCCGGATGTCCGGCGCGCATCGGGCCTTTCGTCGTGAAAGTTAGGTCAGGAATTTAGGCCAGTTTGCAGCGCCGGATGGCGCGGGCATGCTGGCCTTTTCCATTTGCTATGGTTAAACGGCGTGCGATCAGGCGTCCGACACGCATAAAGATGCTTGGCATGGCGAATCGAGGACTGGACGCCTGGTCTTTTCGAAACCTGAAGGGGAGAGACGATGAAATCGTATGGCGCGGAGTTTCTGGGCACTTTCTGGCTGGTGCTGGGCGGCTGCGGCAGCGCGGTGCTGGCGGCGGGGTTTCCCAATCTGGGCATCGGCTTCGCCGGCGTGGCGCTGGCTTTCGGCCTGACAGTGGTGACGATGGCTTACGCGATCGGCCACATTTCCGGCTGCCACCTGAATCCGGCGGTATCCATCGGCTTGTGGGCCGGCGGGCGCTTTCCCGCCGGGCAGCTGGGCCCATACATCGTGGCGCAGGTGCTGGGAGCCATCGCCGCGGGCGCGGTGCTGTACGTGATCGCCAGCGGCGGAGCCGGCTTCGACGTGGCCAAGGGCTTTGCTTCCAATGGCTACGCCGAGCATTCGCCGGGCGGCTATTCGCTGTTGGCGGCCCTGGTGTGCGAGGTGGTGATGACCATGTTCTTCCTGTTGGTGATCATGGGCGCCACCGACAAGCGCGCGCCTGCCGGTTTCGCGCCGTTGGCGATAGGCCTGGCGCTGACCCTGATCCACCTGATCAGCATCCCGGTCACCAATACCTCGGTCAATCCGGCGCGCAGCACCGGCGTGGCCTTGTTCGTCGGCGGCTGGGCGGTGCAGCAGCTGTGGCTGTTCTGGCTGGCGCCCATCATCGGCGCGGTGCTGGGCGCGAAGGTGTACCGCTTGATCGCCGGCGAGCCCGAGTAAGCTCCGCTTCTGTTGGCGCATGGAAAAAAAAGCCGCGGCGTTTGCCGCGGCTTTTTCTTGTCCGCCCATGCGTCAATCGGCAAGGGTCGCCTGGCGCGTTTTCAGCTGTGGCAGGATATCGGCCACGATCTCGCAGCTGCGCAGCCGGTCGGAAAAGTCGTGGCAGTCGACCGACAGCATGATCTCGTCGACGCCGGTCTCATCCAACAGCTTTTGCAGCCCGGTCCTCACCGTTTCCGGCCCGCCGAACACCGCCGCGCCCAGCCATTCGCTGCGAACGGAGAATTCCTCGCGCGGGCTCCACAGGCCGTCCATGCTGTCTACCGGCGGCGGCAGCGGGCGGCGGTCGCCGCGGATCAGATTGAGGAATTTCTGGTACGGCGTGGTGGCCAGCCGCTGGGCTTTTTCGTCGCTGTCCGCGGCCAGCACCGGGATGCAGGCCATCGCGTACGGTTGGCTCAGCGTGGCGGAAGGCTGGAACAGATGGCGGTACAACTGCAGCGCCTCATGCAGTTGGGCCGGGGCGAAGTGGGCGGCGAAAGCGAAAGGCAGGCCCAGTTGCGCGGCCAACTGGGCGCCGTACAGGCTGGAGCCCAGCAGCCATACCGGCACGTTGGTGCCCGTTCCGGGAATGGCGCGCACGGCTTGGCCCGGCTGTTCCGGCCCCAGGTAGCCGCGCAGCTCCGCCACTTGCTGCGGGAAGTCGTCGCCGGCGCCCAGCCGGTCGCGGCGCAGCGCGCGGGCGGTGAGCGGGTCGGTGCCGGGCGCGCGGCCCAGGCCCAGGTCGATGCGGCCGGGAAACAGCGTGGCCAGCGTGCCGAACTGCTCGGCCACCACCAGCGGCGCGTGATTGGGCAGCATGATGCCGCCGGAGCCGACCCGCATGCGCTGGGTGTGGGCGGCGATGTGGCCTATCATCACCGCGGTGGCGGAACTGGCCACGCCGGCCATATTGTGGTGTTCGGCCACCCAGAAGCGGGTATAGCCCAGTTGCTCTACATGGCGGGCCAAGGCCGCGCTATTACGCAGGGCCTGGGCGGCGTCGCCGCCGGCGACGATGGGCGCCAGCTCCAGCATGGAGAGGCGGGGAGAAGCGGAGGATGTCATTCAATTCAGCCTGTGTTGGCGCGCGCGGACAGCGCCGGCGCGGGATGAAGCCAGTATACGGAGCGGCGCCGTTCGTCAGAAGTAGGCACTTTCAGGTGGGATAGTTGCCTTCCGGTGCGTATGGTATGAAAGAGCTGTCTTGAATTATCCGGGCCCGGCCATATTTGAGAACCATTCCTGTTTGAGAGAGCAAGCACCATGACGAATCGCAGCAATCTGGACATTGTCCGCGCCACTTACGAAGGCAAATCCGAAGACAATGGCCGCAACCTGCTGGCGGCGCTGGCGCCGGACGCGGAATGGACCGAGGCGGCGGGCTTTCCGTACGCCGGCACCTATGTCGGCCCGCAGGCCATCGTGGAAAACGTGTTCCAGCGGTTGGGCGGCGAGTGGGACGGCTACCGCGCGGCGGTGGACCATTACTATGTGGACGGCGACAACGTGGTCGCCCAGGGCTTTTACCACGGCACCTATCGCGCCACCGGCAAGAGCTTCACCGCGTCCTTCGCCCATGTCTACACGCTGAAGGGCGGCAAGATCGTCAAGTTCGAGCAGATTGTCGACAGCGCCAAGGTGTGGGAGGCGATGCGTCCCTGATCGCTTCAAGCGATGAAAAACGGCCAGCTCCGAAGGGAGGCTGGCCGTTTTGTTTTGTCCAGTCGGGTCAGGCCGGCTGCAACTGCTCGCCGACGCCGGCGCGCAGCAGGCGTTTGACTATCATCTTCAACACCACGCCGTACATGGGCAGGAAGAACAGCATGCAGATCAGCACCTTGAAGCTGTAGTCCACCAGGGCGATCTCCACCCAGTTGGCGGCCATGAACGGGTCGCTGCTCTTGTAGAAGGCGATGAAGAAGAACGACAGGGTATCGCTGATATTGCCGAAGAACATCGCGGCGGCCGGGGCCACCCACCAGGCTTTGAGCTGGCGCAGCCGGTTGAACACCTGCACGTCCAGGATCTGGCCCAGCGCGTAGGCGGCGAAGCTGGCCGCGGCAATGCGGGCGACGAACAGGTTGAAATGCTCCAGCGCCTGGAAGCCTTGCCACGCGCCTTGATAGAACAGCGTGGACACCAGATAGGAGATCGCCAGCGCCGGCACCATCGACGCCAGAATGATGCGCCGGGCCAGCGGCGCGCCGAAAATGCGCACGGTCAAATCGGTGGCCAGGAAGATGAACGGGAAGGTGAACGCGCCCCAGGTGGTGTGGAAGCCAAAGATGGTGATCGGCAGCTGCACCAGATAGTTGCTGGAGGCGATGATGGCGATATGGAACAGCGACAGCTGAACCAGCGCGGACAGGCGTTGCCGGTCGGTGAAGGCAAACATTGATGCATCCTTTTTGCTGAATGGGGTGAGGGAACCCAGTGAATACCCGCCGGTGGCCCATGGCCCGGCGACAGAGGGGCGTGATGATACCGCTTTTTGTCTATACATGAAAATATTTCTGCAAAATCAAAGCCATTGTTAGCTTATATCTGAATGGCGGCATGCAGAATGACTTGTTGTTTGTTGGACAAAGAAAGCTATAAATATTCTAAGTAAATTCTCGTATTCGAACTCGCGCGCCGGGCCTGCAAGGAGTTGGACATGACCATTACCAAAAGACTGCTGTTGACCACCATACTGGCGCTGCTGGCGATGCTGGCTCTGGGCGTGCAGGGCTTGTGGAAACAGCAGCAGGCCAATGAGCGCTTCGACTACATGGAAGGCAACACTTTTCCCAGCATCCATACCCTGGACGACGCCAAGGAGGCGCTGGCGGACGTGAGGCTGACGCTGGCGCGCAGCGTGGCGCTGTCCGACCCCGCGGCCAAGAAGGCCGAGTTCGCCGCGTTGGCGGAGTTGGACAAGCGCTTCGACGCGGCGCTGGATAAATACGAGAAAGAGCTGATCTCCAACGATGCCGATCGCAAGCTGCTGCAGGTAGACCGCGACGACATGAAGCTCTACCGCCAGCAGCGCGACAGGTATTTGCAGCTGGTCCAGGACAATAACGTGGCGGCGGCGGACAAGCTGATGACCGGCGACATGTCCAACGAGGCCAAGGCGCTGAACCAGGCGCTGATCGATCATATCGAGTTCAATTACAAGCTGGCCGAGCAGCTGAGCAAGGACAACGCCGCGGCCTATCTGGCCGCCTGGTGGCAGTCGACGATTCTGGTGGCGCTGGCGGTGCTGGTGTGCGGCTGGCTCAGCGGCCACCTGTTTCTCAATATCCGCAGCAGCCTGGAGCAGATGCTGGACACCATGCAATCGGTGCGCACCTCGCTGGATTTCCGCCTGCGCGCGCCGGTGAAGCGGATGGACGAGATCGGCAAGATAGGCAATTCGTTCAACGAGCTGATGGGCCGCCTGCAGCAAAGCTTCCTGGAAATCCGCCGCAGCGTGGAGGACATGGAAGGCTCCATCATCCATATGGTGAATTCGTCCGGCGATATCGCGTCCAGCTCAGTGCAGCAGAGCGAATCGGCCTCGGCGATGGCCGCCGCGGTGGAACAGGTGACGGTCAGCATCAACCATGTGGCCGACCGCGCCCGGGAGGCCAATCATCAGGCGAGGGAGGCGGGCGAGATCGCCGATCACGGCAGCCGGGTGATGCTGGGCACGGTGGACGGCATCAGCGCGGTGGCGGAGTCGGTGGGCGAGGCGTCGGGTCGCATCGGCAAGCTGCGCGAGGACAGCGTCACCATCGCCACTGTGTTGGGCGTGATCAAGGACATCGCAGACCAGACCAATCTGCTGGCGCTGAACGCCGCGATCGAAGCGGCGCGGGCCGGCGAAATGGGGCGCGGTTTCGCCGTGGTGGCGGACGAGGTGCGCAAGCTGGCCGAGCGCACCGCCAGTTCCACCACTGAAATCTCCGCGGTGATAGACAAGATGCAGCAAGGCACCCAGGCCGCGGTGACGGGCATGCAGCAAGTGGTGGAGCGGGTGAATGAAGAGGCGGAGAAGGCGCGCGGCGCCGGGGATACCATCCAGCAGATCAAGACCAACTCCTCGCACAGCATGCTGCTGATCGGCGAGATTTCCGACAGCATCGTCGAGCAAGGCAGCGCCAGCAACACCATCGCCCAGAAGGTGGAGCAGATCGCGCAGATGGCGGAAGCCAATTCCAAGGCGTCGTCGGATTCGGCCGATTCCGCGCGCGAACTGCGCGAGCAGGCCGGCAATATCCAGCGCACGGTGGCGCAGTACAAAGTGTGAACCGAACAATGACAGGGATCGGGGAAGATCCGACAGGGCCGCAAGGCCCTGTTTTTTTGGGGCGGACGTTTTTGCAGGAAAAGCGATAAGCAAGCCAGGATTAATTGCTTAGCCGGTCGCGGCGCGCTTGTTAGATTGGAACGGTATTTCCAACTCGTACCAAATGGACAAGCCATGGCGAAACCGCGCGCATTTCTCAAACTGATCCTTTCCGCCACATTGGCCGTTTCGGGCGTCGCCGCGGCGGCGGACGCCGTCACCGTCGGCTACCAGACCGGCATCGACCCCACCAAGGTGCCGCAGGCCGACGGCGCTTACGAGAAGGCCACCGGCAGCCGGATCAACTGGCGCAAGTTCGACAGCGGCGCCGACCTGATCGCGGCGGTGGCGTCCGGAGACGTGGCCATCGGCAATATCGGCTCCAGCCCGTTGGCGGCCGCCGCCAGCCGCGGCCTGCCGATCGAAACTTTCCTGGTGGCCGACGAGATCGGCTCGGCCGAGGCGCTGGTGGCGCGCAAGGGCAGCGGCATCGCCAAGCCGCAGGACCTGATCGGCAAGAAAGTGGCGGTGCCTTTCGTCTCCACCACCCATTACAGCCTGCTGGCCGCGTTGCGCCATTGGGGCGTGGACCCGGCCAAGGTGAAGATTCTCAATCTGCGTCCCGGCGAGATCGCCGCCGCCTGGCAGCGCGGCGACATCGACGCCGCCTATGTCTGGGACCCGGCGCTAGGCAAGATCAAGCCGGGTGGCGCGGTGCTGACCAGCTCGGCGGAGGTGGCCAAATGGGGCGCGCCCACCTACGACATCTGGGTGGTGCGCAAGGACTTCGCCGCCGCCCATCCCGAGTTCGTCTCGCGCTTCGCCAAGGTGTCGCTGGACGCCATCGGCGCTTATCTGGCCGATCCGCAGGCCTTCATCGCCAACACATCCAATATCGCCAAGATCAGCCGGCTGACCGGCGCCGCCGCGCCGGACGTGGTGGCCGGGTTGAAGGGCAACCGTTTCCTCGGCCGCGACGATCAGGTGGCGCTGCTGCAGTCGCCGTTCGTGGCCGCGGTGGGCAAGACCGCCGCTTTCCTGAAGGCGCAGGGCAAGGTGGAGTCGCTGCAGCCGGACTACGGCCCCTATGTGACCAACCGCTTCGTCAAGACGGCGAGGTGAGCATGGCGGCGCTGATCGCAGACAGGGTGTCGGTTCGCTATCCCGGCCAGGCGCAGCCGGCGCTGGACGGAGTGTCGCTGAGCGTGGGGCCGGGCGAGCTGGCGGTGGCGCTGGGGCCGTCGGGCTGCGGCAAGACCACCTTGCTCAATCTGTTCGCCGGCTTCCAGTTTCCCGATTCAGGCAGCGTGCGCTTCGGCGGCGCGCCGGTGGCGGGGCCTGGCGCGGATCGGGCGGTGGTGTTCCAGCAGCACGCGCTGCTGCCGTGGCTGAGCGCGCTGGACAACGTCGCCTTCGGTCTGCGCCTGCGCGGCGCGCTGCGCGCCGAGCGCCGCGAATTGGCCCAGAAGGCGCTGGAGCAGGTGGACCTGGCCGAAGCCGGCGCCCGCTATCCCTGGCAGTTGTCCGGTGGGCAGAAGCAACGTGTCGGCATCGCCCGCGCCTTGGCCGGCCGCGCCGGGGCTTTGCTGATGGACGAACCCTTCGGCGCGCTGGACGCCTTCACCCGCGAGCAGATGCAGGAGCTGCTGCTCAAGGTATGGGCGGAGTCCGGCAGCAGCGTGTTTCTGATCACCCACGACATCGAAGAGGCGCTGTTCCTCGCCACCGAGCTGGTGTTGATGTCGCCGGGGCCGGGCCGCATCGTCAAGACGTTGCGCCCGCCGTTCAGCCGCCGCTGGCGCGCCGGCGACAGCGCGCGGGCGATCAAGTCCGATCCGGAATTCATCGCCTTGAGAGAACAACTGCTGGCCGACGTATTCGCCCAGCGCCGACAGGAGGCATGGGCATGAGCGGCATCGAAACTACCGCGGAACAGGAGTTGTTGTCGGTTTCCTCCCGCATCGAGGGCGGCCGGAGGCCGGGACGCGAGCCGTCCCGGCTGTGGCTAGGCGCGGCCAGCCTGGCGCTGCTGCTCGGCGGCTGGTGGCTGCTGGCGCATAGCGGCTGGGTGCCGGCGTTGTTCCTGCCCGCGCCGGAAGCGGTATTGAACAAGTTGTTTGTCGTCGCCGGCCAGGGTTTCATGGACGCCACGCTGTGGCAGCACCTTGAAGCCAGCCTGCAGCGCATCGCGCTGGCCTTGGCCGCCGCGGTGGCGGTGGGCGTGCCGCTGGGCGCGTTGATGGGGCGCAGCTCGCTGGCACAGGGCTTGCTTGATCCTATGTTGGAGGCATATCGTCCAGTGCCGCCGCTCGCTTACCTGCCATTGATCGTGATCTGGTTCGGCATAGGCGAGCTGTCCAAGGTGCTGCTGATTTTCCTGGCCATCCTGGCGCCGGTGGTCATCGCCACCCGCCACGGCGTGGCCCAGGTCAGCCGCAACCGGTTGCGCGCGGCGCAGAGCCTGGGCGCCAGCCGCTCGCAGCTATTGTGGCTGGTGGTGTTGCCCGAGGCGCTGCCGCAGATACTGACCGGCATCCGCATCGGTTTGGGCGCCGGCTGGTCCACGCTGGTGGCGGCGGAGCTGGTGGCGGCCACGCGCGGGCTGGGCTTCATGGTGCAGTCTGCGGCGCAGTTTCTGGTCACCGACGTGGTGGTGCTCGGCATCCTGGTGATCGCCGCGGTGGCCTTCGCGCTGGAGCTGGGTCTGCGCGCGCTGCAGCGCCGGTTGGCGCCTTGGCACGGACAAGACGACTGATAGACAACGATAATAAGGAGAAGACTCTGATGAGTTTGCAATTGACCCGCCTGAGCCCGGCGCTGGGCGCGGTGGTAGAGGGGATAGACCTGGCGCGGCCGTTGGACGACGAGCAGCGCCGGGCATTGAACGAGGCGCTGCTGCGCCACCAGGTGCTGTTCTTCCGCGGCCAGGACATCACGCCGCTGCAGCAGCGCAATTTCGCGGTGCGCTTCGGCGATCTGCACACCCACCCGATTTACCCGCAACACCCGGACGCGCGCGAGATCGTGGTGCTGGACACCGATGTGGTGGACCTGCAGGACAATGCGATCTGGCATACCGACGTCACCTTCATCGAAACCCCGCCGCTGGGCGCGGTGCTGGCGGCGCGGCAGCTGCCGGAGCTGGGCGGCGACACGCTATGGGCCAGCGGCATCGCCGCCTACGAGGCGTTGTCGGCCAGCCTGAAGGCCAGGCTGGAAGGCTTGAGCGCGGTGCATGATTTCGCCAAATCCTTCCCGCTCACGCGCTATGGCCTGACCGACGACGACCGCCGCCGTTGGGACGAGACGCGGCGCAAGCATCCGCCCATCAGCCATCCGCTGGTGCGCATCCACCCGGAAAGCGGCCGTCGGGCGCTGTTCGTCAGCGAGGGCTTCACCGTCGCCGTCAACGACCTGCCGGAAGCCGAAGGGCAGGCCTTGCTGCAGTTCCTGTTCGCCCACCAGTCGCGACCGGAGTTTTCGATACGCTGGCGTTGGCAGCCGGGCGACGTGGCGTTCTGGGACAACCGCTGCACCATCCATTACGCGGTGGACGACTACCGGCCGGCGCGGCGAGTGATGCACCGGGCGACGATACTGGGAGACCGGCCGTACTAGTTCGGCGGCGCTGAGTCTTGCAGGCAGCAAAAAGGCCATCCTCCGGGATGGCCTTTTCATTTGAATGACGGCGGAGCGGATCAGCCGATCAAGCGCATTTTGAACTGCTTGCCCTTGATCTTGCATTGCGACAGCTTGGCCAGCGCGTCTTCGGCGATGGCGCGGTCCAGCGCGACGAAGCTGGCGAATTCGAAGATATTGATCTTGCCGATCTGGCTGCCCTGGAAGCCGGCGTCGCCGGTCAGCGCGCCCAAGAGGTCGCCCGGGCGCAGTTTTTCGCGTTTGCCGCCGGCGATTTCCAGCGTCACCATCGGCGGCAGCAGCGGGCCGCCGGGGGCCGGGGTCAGTTCTTCCACGTCGGCCCAGGTCAGGTCGGCCTGCTGGTAGTTTTCGATCTGCACCAGGCGCTTGGCCTCGCTGTCGGTTGCCAGGGTCAGCGCCAGGCCGTGCTGCTCGCCGCGGCCGGTGCGGCCGATGCGGTGGATGTGCACTTCCGGATCATGGGTGACGTCGACGTTGATCACCACGTCCAGTTCCTTGATGTCCAGGCCGCGAGCCGCCACGTCGGTGGCCACCAGCACGGTGGCGCTCTTGTTGGCGAAGCGCAGCAGGATCTGGTCGCGCTCGCGCTGTTCCAGGTCGCCGTGCAGGGTCAATGCGTTGAAGCCCTGTTCCTGCAGCTCGCGCACCAGTTCCTTGCAGCGCTCGCGGGTGTTGCAGAAGGCCAGCGCCGAAGTGGGGCGCAGATGGCGCAGGATGCGGCTGACCGTCTCCAGCCGGGTTTCCGGCTTCACCTTGTAGAACCATTGTTCGATGTGGTCGGCGTTGTGCAGCGACTCCACCTTCACTTCCACCGGATTTTTCAGGAACTGCGAGCTGGCCTTGCGGATGTCTTCCGGATAGGTGGCGGAGAACAGCAGGGTTTGGCGGGTCTTCGGGCAGGCGCGGACGATGCCGACGATCTCCTCGATGAAGCCCATGTCTATCATGCGGTCCGCCTCGTCCAGCACCAGCGTTTTCACGCCGGCCAGGTTCAGCGTTTCGCGGAACAGGTGATCCTGCAGCCGGCCCGGCGTGCCCACCACGATGTGGGCGCCGTGCTCCAGCGAGCCGATTTGCGGACCCATCGGCGTGCCGCCGGTCAGCGTCACCACCTTGATGTTGTCGATGGCGCGCGCCAGGCGGCGGATTTCCTGCGCCACCTGGTCGGCCAGTTCGCGCGTCGGGCACATCACCAGCGCCTGCACGCCGAACCAGCGCGGGTTGAGGCTGGCCAACAGGCCCAGTCCGAACGCAGCCGTCTTGCCGCTGCCGGTCTTGGCCTGGGCGATCAGGTCGCGGCCTTCCAGAATGGCGGGCAGGCTGGCGGCCTGGATGGCGGTCATCTGGTGGTAGCCCAGGCTGTCCAGGTTGGACAGCAGCGGGGCGGGCAGGGGCAGGGTGGAAAAAGCGGCTGGTTTCACAATGACTTGGCGCGGTTGGCTAAAGGCTGGGCAGTGTAACAGCAGTGAGGCTCGCGGCCAAATGCCCGGCGCATTTTCGGTTGGGAAAACGCCCGGTCGAGCCGGGCGCGGGGAGCTATCTATCTTGTTTTATCAGATGCAGCCGGTTTTGCCGGGTTAAGCGCTCACACCCGGAACCGCGACACCGAGTCGGTCAGCCGCTTGGCCAACGCCTCCAGCTCTTCGGCGGCGCCCACGGTCTGGCGGATGTCGGCGTCGTTGGTGCGCGCCATGTCGGCGATGGCGTCGATGTTCTCATTCACCGTCTGGCTGGTGCGGCGTTGCTGCTCGGTCACTTCCACGATTTGCCTGAGGCCGCTGCGCACCTCGGCCACCGACTGGTTGGCCGCGTCCAGCACGCCGGCCACGCTGTCGGTGGCGTGGCGGCTGGCTTCCAATGACTGCAGGCCGGCGCTGACCGCCTGGCGCACCGCGTCGGTCTTGTCGTTGAGCGAGCCGGTGACGGCGTCGATCTCGCTGGCGGATTTGGCCGACTTTTCCGCCAGCTTACGCACCTCGTCGGCCACCACGGCGAAGCCGCGGCCTTGCTCGCCGGCGCGGGCGGCTTCGATCGCCGCGTTTAGCGCCAAGAGATTGGTCTGTTCGGCGATTTCGCGCACTTGCTTGGTCATGTGGGTGATCACGGCGGTGGAGTTGACCAGCTCGCTCTCCGCCTGCGCCATCAGCTGTACCGCGCTTTCCGCCTGGCCTACCTCGCGCTGCAGTCGGTGCAGGCTTTGCCGGCCTTGTTCCGAGCGCTGCAGGCTTTCCTCGGCGCCGCTGCTGACGTGCTCGGCCTTGCCGGCGATCTCGCCGATGTGGGCGGCCAGCTGGTCCACCGCCTCGGCGGCGGCCTGCGACTGGCTGTTCTGGCGATGGGAGCTGGCGGCCAGCTGGCCGGCGCCGTCGGACAGGCTGCGCGCAGACAGCGCCACCGCGTCGGCGCTGTCGCTGACCTGGCGCACCAGGCCGGCTACGGTGCCCAGCATCTGGTTGAACAGGCGGGCGGTGACGCCGATCTCGTCCTGGCTGCGTTCCGGCAGCCGGCGGGTGAGGTCGCCTTCGCCCTTGGCCAGCTCGGCCAGGCCCTCGGACATCTCCCGCAGCGGGCGGGTGACGAAGCGGCGGATGAACAGATAGACCACCGCCAGCATCGGCAGCGAGGCGAACAGCGCGAACAAGATGCTCTGGGTGCGGAAGGCATCGACGGACGCGTATGGCTTTTCCAGCGAGATGCGCATGCTGACCACGCCCAGCGGCGTCTTGTCTGCCACCTGATGGCAGGCCAGGCAGTTCTTGCCCAGATAGTTGGCGGAAGCCAGCGCCGGGTAGACCACGCGCAGGTGCTCGCCCAGCTGCGGGGTGGACTCTATCTGGATGTGCGGCTTGCCGTCGCGCAGCGCGGCGCGCTCGGTTTCGTCGCCCGGCCGGGCCTTGTCGCCGGCGCTGCCGGGGCCGAACTGCTTACTGACAGCGTCGCCGCGTATCACGCGCAGGTCGCGCACCGCCGACAGCTCGCGGATCTGATCCAGGAACACGTCGCGCTGGCCGACGGTGCCGGTGATCATCATGCCGGTCAGGCCGGCCAGGGTCATTTCGTTCATGCTGTGGGCCAGGTCCTTGGCCTGCTCCACGGCGATCTCGCGGCTGGCCTGGGTTTCCCAGGCGATCAGCCCGCCCCAGGCCAGCACCAGACAGGTCCAGATCGCGCCGGTCAGGCGCAGCCAGATCGGCCAATCGGAAAATTTTCTCATCGCGTTTCGGGGTGGTGGGCCCCGTCTCCTGTGTGTGGCGTCGTTATTGTCGGCCGGATTGCGGACAGTCCCGGCTATGCCGTATGGATTCTGCTGGAGAACGGGAGCCGGACTTCTGGTCTGGATCAAACATTGCCGGGAAAACGCTTGCGCTTGGGTTGGCGGCCGATTTCTGCAACAATCGCGCCCTTGCCGCCACGGCTATGGTGAAAACGGGACAGGAATACAAGGAATGGGCATGAATGACAGCACAAGGCGCGGCGTCGCCATCATAGGCGGCGGCCCGGCGGGCCTGATGGCGGCGGAGGTGCTGACAGCGCGCGGCTATGCGGTGGACGTGTACGACGCGATGCCGTCGGTGGGCCGCAAATTCCTGCTGGCCGGCATCGGCGGCCTCAACATCACCCATTCCGAAGCCTATCCGGCCTTTGTCGGCCGTTACGGCGACCGCGCGGAGCAGATCGCGCCGCTGCTGAAGGATTTTGACGCCGACGCGCTGCGCGCCTGGGTGCATGGCCTGGGAGTGGAAACCTTCGTCGGCAGCTCCGGCCGGGTATTTCCCAAGGAAATGAAGGCCGCGCCGCTGCTGCGCGCCTGGCTCAGCCGGCTGCGCGAGGCCGGCGCGCGCATCCATGTGCGCCACCGCTGGCTGGGCTGGAACGCTGATGGCAGCCTGAAGTTCGACACGCCGGACGGCGAACTGGCTGTGCGCGCAGACGCGACGCTGCTGGCGCTGGGCGGCGGCAGCTGGAAGAAGCTGGGTTCGGATGGCCGCTGGCTGCCGTGGCTGGCGGAAAAGGGCGTGGCCACCGCGCCGCTGTCGCCGTCCAATTGCGGCTTCGACGCCGAGTGGAGCGATTTCTTCGCCGACAAGTTCGCCGGCGAGCCGCTGAAGTCCATCGGTCTGGCTTTCCAGGGCGGCGACGGCCGCGACTTCAAGCGTGTCGGCGAATGCGTGATCACCAAGAGCGGCATAGAAGGCAGCCTGATCTACGCCTGCTCGGCGCTGCTGCGCGACGAGATCGCCCGCGCCGGCGCCGCCACCGCTTATCTGGACCTGATCCCGGCTTGGGACGAGGCCCGGGTGCTGGCCGAGGTTTCGCATCCGCGAGGCTCGCGCTCATTGTCCAGCCATCTGCAGAGCCGGCTGAACCTGAAGGGCGCGCGCGCCGGCATCCTGCGCGAATGCCTGGACAAGGAAAGCTTCCAGAACCCGGCGCTGCTGGCCGCCGCGATCAAGCGTTTGCCCGTGACCGTGACCGCGGCGCGGCCCATCGACGAGGCGATCAGCACCGCCGGCGGCGTCAGCTTCTCCGCGCTGGACGAGAGGCAGATGCTGGCCGCGCTGCCCGGCGTGTTCTGCGCCGGCGAGATGCTGGATTGGGAAGCGCCTACCGGCGGCTACCTGCTGACCGCCTGCTTCGCCAGCGGCCGCGCGGCCGGGCAGGGCATCGCCGGCTGGCTGGAGCAGGGCGGCGCCGCTTAGTTCTGCAGCCTGAGCCGGTCCTCAGGCAGGCTGAGATCAAAAAAGGCTTTCAGCCTGGCCGCGGCGGCCGCCACGCACGGTTCGCGGTCGTACAGGTCGAAGTGCGAGGCCCAGGCGATCAGGCACAGTTCTTTCGGCTCCGCGGCGGCGGCGATGGCTTGCTCGCTGAAGTAGCGGGTGTCGGCGTCGGCGCCGGCTATCATCAGCAGCGGCCGCGGGGCGAGCATGTCGATGCGGGCGAAGGCGTCGAAGCCGGCCAGCGCATCCAGGCCGGACACCACGAAGCGGCTTTCCGCGTTGGGATGATGGCCGCGTGGCGTGCGGTAGTAGTCGTAGGCCTCGCGCAGCAGGCGCTGCGGCTGCTCGGCCGCCGCCTGCGCCGTTTCCGCCAGCGCGCTGCGGGTGGCGGCCGCTTCGCCGCGGTCCTGGGCGGTGCGGTCTTCCGCCGCGGCGGCGAGCAGGCTTTGCAACTGTTCGGGCGAGCGGCTGCCGTTCAGCCCGTCGCGCAGCAGGCTGCCTTGGCAGACGGCGTTGACGGTGGCCACGGCCTGGATGCGCGGGTCGGTGCGGGCGGTGAACGCCACGTAGCCGCCGCCGGCGGCGATGCCCAGCGCGCCGATGCGCTCGGGATCGACATCGGGCAGGTTGGACAGATAGCTGACCGCCGATTTGATCCCTTCCGCGCGCGAATGGGGCGTTTCCAGATGGCGGGGCAGGCCTTCGCTCTCGCCCTGGTAGGCGGTGTCGAACGCCAGCGCGAGATAGCCGTCCTGCGCCAGCCGCTCGGCGTAGCGCCCCGCCACCTGCTCCTTGACGCCGGTGAACGGGTGGCTGACCACGATGGCCGGGTAGCGTTTCTCCGGCTGGTAATCGGCGGGGCGGTACAGATGGCCGACCAGCTCCAGGTCTTCGCTGAGAAAAATCACTTCCTGTTTCATATTGTCGTTCTGTTCGATTGCGAGGTTCAACGCGGCCTCTGTTCCCAGCCGCCGCCCAGCGCCAGGAACAGGTTGACCTGATCCAGCGCCAGTTGCGCGTCCGATGCGGCCAGCGCCGATTCGTTACCGGCCAGCGCGCGGTCGGCGTCCAGGCTGGTCAGATAGGGCGTGCGCCCCGCCGCGTACAGGCGGCGGTTGTCCTGCGCGGCGGCGCGGACGTTGTCGCGCGCCGAGCGCAGGTCGGCGTTGCGCTCCAGATCCTTGGCGTAGAAGGTCAGCGCGGTTTCCGTCTCGCGCAGCGCGTTCAGCACCACGCCGTCGAAATGGGCGAGCGCCGCGTCGGTATCGGCCTCGGCCGCCTTCACCCGGGCGCGGGCGCCGCTGTCCGGAATGGTCCAGCTGATCAGCGGCCCTAGGCTCCAGCGCCGGGTGCGGTCTTCGCCCACGTGCTCCAGCAGGCCGGTGACGCCGGCCGACGCGCCCAGGCTGACGCTGGGGTAGAGCTGGGCGGTGGCCACGCCGATGCGGGCGGTGGCGGCGGCGAGCTTGCGCTCCGCCTCGCGCACGTCCGGGCGGCGCTTGAGCAGGGCCGCGCCGTCGCCGACCGGCAGCGGCTGCTTTAACTGAGGCAGGGCCGAGCAGGCGGCGGCGGGCAGCTCGGCCGGGGCCTTGCCCAGCAGCGCGGCCAGGCGGAAGCGGGCGGCGTCCTGCTCCGCCTGCAGGCGCGGCAGCGCGGCGCGCTGGATGTCGGCCTGGGCCTGGGCGCGCTCCACGTCGGTGGCGCGGCCGCGTCCGGCGGACTGCATCCGCTTGGCCACCGCCACGCCGCGGTTCTGCAGGTCAAGCTCGTGCCTGGCCACCGCCAGCTGGTGTCCGGCCGCGCAGCCCTGGACATAGGCGCGTACGGTTTCCGCCGCCACCGTGGTCCGCGCCAGGTCCATCGCCGCCTCGGTGGCCTGGGTGCCGGCGCGGGCGGCTTCCTCGGCGCGGGCCAGCTTGCCGAACAGGTCGATCTCGTAGCCAATCTTCAAGCCGCCGTCGCCGACATTGGCCACCGGCAGCTTTTTCTCGATCAAATAGGCTTCGCCAGAATCCTGGCTGCGCTGGACGGTGGCGGACACGCTGGCGTGGGGATCGCGCTCGGCGTTGACAGAGGCTTCCACCGCCATCGCCTTGCGCAGATTGGCCGCGGCGGCGCGCAGGTCGGCGTTGGCGGCCAGCGCTTCCTCCACCAGGCCGTCCAGCCTGGCGTCGTCGTACAGCCGCCACCAGCCGGCGGGGACCGGCTGCTGGGCGAAGGCCGGATTGTTGGCCGACTGGAAGGCGGCGTTGGCGGCGGGCTTGCCCAGCGCGGCTTGCGAAGGCAGGTGGTAATCCGGGCCGACGGCGGCGCAGCCGGCCAGCGCGCCGGCCAGGCTCAGCGCGGTCAGCTTCAGCGCGGCTTTCATGAACGGCCTCCCTGGCGCACCGACACGGTGGCGGTGCGGCCGGCGATCAGCCGGAAATTGACCGGCACTTCGTCCAGCGCGATGCGCACCGGGATGCGTTGCGCCAGCCGCACCCAGTTGAAGGTGGGGTTGACGTTGGGCAGCAGCGAAGCGCCGTTGCTGCGGTCGCGGTTTTCGATGCCGGCGGCGATGCTCTGCACGTGGCCGCGCAGCTTGCGCGATTCGCCCATGATCTGGATGTCCACCGGCTGGTTCAATTCCACGGCGCCCAGCTTGGTTTCCTCGAAATAGCCGTCGACGTGGAAGGAGCGGGCGTCGACGACGGACAGCACCGCGCGGCCGCTGGCGGCGTAATCGCCGGCGCGCGGCGTGCGGTCGTTCAGATAGCCGTCCACCGGGCTTTTCACCACGGTGCGCTCCAGATTCAGCCGGGCCAGGCCGGCGGCGGCCTCGGCGGCGGCCAGCGTGGCTTCGCCCAGCTGCACCTTGGCGTCGCCTTCCTCGCGGGCCTCGGCGGCCACCAGGTCGGTCAGCGAGTGGTTGCGCGAGGCCTCGCGGCGGGCCTGGGCCAGCGTGGCGCGCTGCGCGGCGAGGGCGGCTTCGGCCTGGCGCAGCGCCAGCTCGTAATGCGCGCGATCCACCACGAACAGCACCTGGCCTTTCTTGACCAGCTGGTTGTCCGAGACTTTCACTTCGGTGATCAATCCGGACACGTCCGGGGCCACCTGCACCACGTCGGCGGCGATATGGCCGTCGCGCGTCCACGGCGCGTCGGTGTAGTAGATCCAGATATGCCGCACCACCACGATGGCGACGGCGACGGTGGCCAGGGTCAGCAGCACGGACCCGGCTTTGAGAATGCGGTTGTTCATGATGTCACCTGTGAAACAGCGCGATCGTGCCGCCCAGCACGATCACGTAAAGCGCGAAATTGAAGAGAGAGCGGTGCCACACCACGCGGTACAGGCCCAGTCGGGCCAGCGCGCGGCGCAGCAGGCTGCTGGCGGCGAAGGCGATCACCATCATCACCAGCAGGCTGGGGAAGTACACCCCGTAGAAATTGACTTCGCCTATCATGGCTGGGCTCCTGGAACGGTCGATGCCGGCTGGCAGCCTTCGGCATCGGGGAACAGCGACACGCGCATCTCCACCAGCGCGTTGCGCGCCTCGCGCGCGGCCGGCGCGGGGTCGGCCAGGGTGAGGGCGATGGCCGCGTCCAGCCGGCCCAGCAGCGCATCCGGCGCGTCGAGATAATGGTCGGCGTCGGCGCAGGCGCGGAAGTGCTCGCTGACGTCCTGCAGCGCCGCGTCCACCGCTTGATGGGCGGCGCCGGCCAGACGGTGCTCGTCGCGCTGCAGGTCCAGCGCGCTGAAGCCCACCCGCAACTCGCGGAAGCCGGCGGACGGATCGGCGCCGTCGGCGGCCAGGCGGGGCGCCAGCAGCGACAGCCGGTCCAGCATCAGCGCGGTCAGCCGCGCGTAGTCGCCGCCGTGGCGGCCGGCGGCGTTATGCGCCAGGTCGCGCCAGTTGGAGCGGATCAGGCGGCGCAATGTCAGCTCGGCGCCGAAGGGACGGGTAGTCAGCGTCCAGACCAGCGCGAACAGGATGCCGGCCGCGCCGGCCAGATTGCTGTTGAGGAAGGACTGGAAGTCGGCGTTATAGCTTTGCTGCAGCCCGATCAAATTGGCGGTGAACACCACCAGCAGCATCGCCACCGGGCCGAAGCGCGCCTGGTTCATCAGCGCGCCGCCCAACAGGAAGGGCGGGGCCAGGCACAGCGCCAGCATCTCGAATTCGTGCACCGCCGGCAGCACGGCGAACAGCAGCAGGCCGGCCAGCATGGTGCAGATGGTGTTGACGATGAACAGCGTGCGCAGCATCGGCGCGGGCTCGTCCATCGAGCCGAACAGGCAGCAGGCCACCGTGCCCAGGATCACCGCGTTGGCGCCGTCCTGCCAGCCCAGCGCGATCCAGACCAGGCAGCCCAGGAAGATGCCGAGCGCGGCGGTGCCGGCGGCGAAGCCGAGCAGGCCGTAATCGTAGTGGCGGGCCTTCACGCCCACTTCCCAGCGGCGGTAGGCGGGTTTCCAGTCCCACAGCGGCAGCCCGCGCGAGATCAGCGCGCGCAGCGTCAGGCAGTCCTGCCACAGGTTGACCAGCGATTTCAGCCGCATCCGCACCGTGCCTTCCAGCAAAGACGGCCAGCCTCCGTCCGGCGGCGGCGCGTCGAACTGGCGGCGCAGCGCGCGCGCCTGGCTCAGGAACCAAGGATTGTCGGCCGGGTAGCTTAGCCAATTGGAGGTGTCTTCCATCAACTGGAGCAAGTCCGCGGACACGCCGCCGGGCGTCTTGCGCAGCACCGCCAGCAACTCGGAAAGCGACGACAGCAGCGGCGGCAGCATGCTCATCCGCGCGCGCAGCTCGCTCGCGGTGCGCTCGGCGTCGCGGCTGGTGGCGTCGTAGGAGAGGTGGGTAAGCAGTTGGTCGAAGGCCAGCAGGTCGGCAGCCAGCCGGTTGCGGCCCGCCGACGGCGGCTGGGGATCGCTGCCCAGCGTATCCGTTGCCCAGGCGGCGGCGTCCTTGAGCCAGCCGTCCACGCGGGGGCTCAGCACCGCTGACACGCGGGTGGGCAGCACCAGCGCCGCCGCCACGCTGGCGCAGACGATGCCGAGGACGATTTCCTCGCTGCGGGCGACGGCGATGTCGAACACGTTCTCCGGCGCGTACACCGCCGACAGCGCGATCAGCGGCATGGTGTAGGCCGGCAGCCGCAGCAGGTAATGGCGCGGCGTGTGGTCCAGCATGGACAGGTAGAGCAGGGAGCCGGACCACAGCGCCACCACCAGGCTCAGCAGCACCGGCTGGTTGGCCAGCGGCGGCACCACGCATACCGCGGCGGCCGCGCCGAGCAAGGTGCCGAACACGCGGTACACCGCCTTGGAGCGGGTGGCGCCGATCAGCGGGTGGGACACGATGTAGACGGTGCCCATCGCCCAGCTTGGCCGAGGCAGGCCCAGCGCCAGCGCGATGTACAGCGCCAGCATCGCGGCGGCGAAGGTGCGGGCGGAGAACAGCCAGTCGCGTTTAGCGGGCAGCGCGATCATGGCGTTTGTCCAGCATGGGGTCGTCGGGAGGCCGGGTTTGCGCTGCCTGCTCCAGCACGTGGAACACCCGCAGCGCGGCTTCCAGGTCAGTCTGGCTGAGCGGCGCCAGCACGCGCGAGCGCAGCGCCACCAGCTCGGTCTCTATCTTGCGGGTGACTTCGCGGCCGGCGTCGGTGAACCACAGCGTTTTCACCCGGCGGTCATGCAGGCCCTGTTCCCGCCGCAGCAGGCCGGCCTGGCTCAACTGGTCTACGATGCGAACAAGGGAGGCGGGCTCCATGCCCAGCTCCTCGGCCAGCGCGCTGTGGCTGACGCCTTCGCCCAGCCGCCCGATGAACAGCAGCGCGGAGCCGCCGGATACCGAGATGCCGTGAACCGTCAGCGCTTCCTGCGCGATATGCCGCCACAGCACGCCCATCGGGCGCAGGCTGCTGGTCAGCCTCAGACGTAACAGATCGATGTCTTCCATAGGGGTTTGCCGGCCGGCAGGCCGGATGGGGATAGTCGTGATGTAAATGGATTGTAGCGGCTATTTTATTAATTAGCAAACTAACTAATTTGACGGGGCAGGCGGTTGGCTCCAGCCCTGCCGGGAAAAGGTTGCTGAGCCGGCGGCGGCGCTTGCTCGGGTGGCCGGTTCTGCAGATGCCGCGCACGCCTCCATTTAGAGCCGCCGGCAAAAGCCCCGATGCTGTGTTGCGTCGGTTTGACGTACTGCTTGTACGGTCTGCGCCGACCGGTCTTGCCCTGGACGTTCTACGAGGTTTTGCTAGCGGCTCTCAGGGACCGAATGGCAAACGCGGCATGCCTCATTCATGCAAACACAACTTGTTAATGGCAAGCCGCCGTGCCATATTTGTGCGGTGCAACATCATTGGAGCGGCTATGTTCCGGCGTATGGAAGGCAAGCCGTCGCTGAGCCTGGCGCTTCAGGGCGGCGGCGCGCATGGGGCGTTCACCTGGGGCGTGCTGGACGCGCTGCTGGAGGCGGGGCGCTATCGTTTCGACGGTTTGAGCGGCACCAGCGCCGGCGCGATGAACGCGGTTGCCGTCGCGCATGGCCTGTGCCTTGGCGGGCCGGATGCCGCCCGGGAGGCGCTGGGGGCGTTCTGGCGCAGGGTGGGTGAGAGCTTGCCGGGAGAAATGGCCCGACCCCTGCCGTTCAGCATGGATTCCACCGCGTCCCCCAGCCTGAAAATGGTGTTGCAGCTGTCGCAATGGTTCTCCCCGTATCAGCTCAATCCGCTGGATTACAACCCGTTGCGTGACATCATCGTTTCGCTATTCGATTTCGAGCGCATCCGGCAGGCTTCGCCGGTGCAGCTGTTCGTGGCGGCCACGCACGCCAACAGCGGACGGTTGAAGTTGTTCCGCAATGCCGACCTGTCCGCGGACGCCTTGCTGGCCTCGGCCTGTCTGCCATCGTTGCAGCAGGCGGTGATGATAGACGGCGAGCCGTACTGGGATGGCGGCTTTGCCGCCAATCCGGCTATCTTTCCGCTATTCAAGTTTTGCCGCAGCGACGACATCCTGCTGGTGTTGCTGTCGCCGATGATGCATGGCGATACCCCGCGCACCGCCGACGAGATCCAGCGCCGGGCGATGTTGCTGGGTTTCAACAGCGCTTTCCTGCGCGAAATGCGCCTGTTCGCCTTGCTGCGGGAAATGGCGGATGCGCCTGCTTATCTGCGCGGCCGTCTGGAGCGTCATCTGCTGGCCACGCGTTTCCATCTGGTGGAAGCCCATGACTTGCTGGCCGAACTCGACTCGTCCAGCCGGGCGCTGACTTATGGCCCGTTCCTGGCCTGGCTGCGGGACGAAGGACGCCAGGCGGCGCAAGCCTGGATGGCGGAGCATGGCGGCAAAGTGGGCCGCAGCGCCAGCGTGGACATCAACAGCCTGTTTCTCCAGTCCTGACTCTGGCCAGACTGCGTGTGTCCGGGGGCGGATGTCGCCCGTCTGCGCAGCCGCCTGGCCCATGGGGTCATGGCGTTTTCTTGAGCGGAGGAAGCGATGCAGAAAGCGGTTTCAAGCGAGGCCCTGCCGGCATCCCGACGGATCGATGAAAGAATCGCGGAGCTCGGCGGCTGGCGTGGAGAGGTTTTAAGCCGGATGCGCCAGCTTATCCGGGAGGCGGACCCGGATGTCGTCGAGGAATGGAAGTGGATGGGCACGCCGGTTTGGGCGCATGCCGGGATCATCTGCACCGGCGAATCCTACCAGTCGGCGGTCAAGCTGACCTTTCTCAAAGGCGCTTCGCTGGACGATCCATCCAGGCTTTTCAACGCCAGCCTGGACGGCAACGCCAGGCGCGCCATCGATATCCGCGAAGGGGAGGCGATAGACGCGGACGCGTTCAAGGCGCTGATCCTCGCCGCGGTCGCGCTCAATCTTTCCGCGGCGAAATCCAAATCCGGAAAGAGCGGGCGGAATTCGGGCTGACGGCACGCGGGTTCATCCATCTATCCGCCAGACCCGATCATGGTAAGCGTCCACCTCGGGCCGGTGGGAGACGCTGATCACCGCGCAATCCGGCAGTTCGCTGCGCAACTGCTGGTAGCAATGCCTTTGGTTATGCGGGTCCAATGCCGAAGTCGCCTCATCCAGCAGCAGCCAGCTCGGCTTGTGCAGCAGGGCCCTGGCCAGAGCCAGTCGTTGCTGCTCGCCCGGCGAGAGCCTGGCCGACCAATTGCCGTAATCATCCAGCTGCGGCGTCAGATGCGCCAGCCGGCACCGAACAAGCACAAACTCCTGTTCCGCCAGGGAGAACGCGTCGGCAGCCGCGGGGTAGCTGATGGCCTCTCGCAAGGTGCCCAGCGGCAGATACGGCCGTTGCGGCAAGAACATCATTTTTTTCGCCGGCAGCGCGGCATGGCCTTCTCCCCATGGCCAGATGCCGGCCAGCACTTGCAGCAAGGTGCTTTTCCCGCTGCCGGACGGGCCCTTGAGCACGATCCGCTCCCCTCCGGAGGCGTGCAGGTCCAGGTTCTCCAGCAGCGGCTGTCCATCAGGCAGCGATACGGCGAGCTTGCATAGCCGGATATCGTCGCCCTCCGACTCCGAGCGCGCGATCCGGCTGTGCGCCAGCTCATGCCGCGCCCGCGCTGTCGCGGCCTGAAATGAAGCCAGCCGTTCGATATTGGCCTTCCATGAGGCCAGGCCCTCGTAGGCGTTCACCATCCAGCTCAAGGCTTCCTGCACGTGGCCGAATGCCGAAATGACCTGCATCAGGCCGCCCAGCGCGAGCTTGCCGGCAAAATAACGCGGCGCGCATGCCAGCATGGGAAAGATCACGGCGAGCTGGGAATAGGCGGAGCGGGCGCCCGTCAGCCGCCATTCCGCGGCTATCATTTGCCGCCAGTTGGCGCAGATGTCCTGGAAGAGGCGGCTGAGGGCGCGGCGCTCGAAATCCTCCCCGCTGCTCAGCGCCACCGCCTGCGCATGTTCCCTCAGCCTGACCGCGGCATAGCGGAAGTCCGCTTCGCGCCGCTCGCCTTCCATATTGATGCGGGACAGCTTGCGTCCCAGGACATGCATCAGCCCGCTGCCCAGCAGCGCGTATCCCAGCGCGGCCCAGACCAGATAGCCGGAAACGCTCGCCTGCCAGCCGAACAAGGACAAAGCCAGCGACCCCGACAAATGCCAGAGGATGCCGATGAAGCAGGCCAGAGTCGTCAGGTTTCGGATCAGATCGAAGCCCAGATTCAGCGAGGTGGCGGCGAAGGCTTTCAGATCCTCGGCGATGCGCTGGTCCGGGTTGTCGGTGCCATAGGATTTGAGCTCCAGCAGGCAGTAGGCGCGGCCATCCAGCCATTGCCCAAGGTAAAAATCGGTCAGCCAGCGCCGCCAGCGCAGATTGAGCGCCGAGGTCAGGTAAGACATCAGCACCGCGCAGGCGATGAAGCTGAAGGCCAGCGCGGCGAACTCGCCGATCAAACTCTGGAAACTGTTCCAGTCGCGCTGTTGCAGAGCATTGAAGAAGTCGCCGTTCCACTGGTTGAGCCATACATTGCAATACACCATGGCGACGTTCAAGACGACGATGGCTAGCAGCAGCGTCCAGGCCATCCACTTTTCCTCTGAGCGCCAGTACGGACCCGCCAGCGCCAGAAACTTGGCGATCAAGCTGTTGTCCGATCCGCCCCGTTGTTGTTGCTCATTCATGCCAAACCTCATTCTTGCCATCCGGGGGCATGGCTCCCCGCATCATTCTCGGACCGCGAGATGGCATTGCCATTCGCACGAATGAATGACTGTAATGCGAAAATTAATCATCGTAAAACGATAATTATTGATCGTAATGAATGAACTTAATGATCGCTTGAAGGCAAATCAGCCGGCAAGAGCAGGCAGGGCCTGCGTCTTGGCGTTTCGCGCCGGGGCAAGAGCGTGAGGTGAAGTGTGACAGCGGCGCCACAGGCATTGTTATTAAGCTTGCACGAGAATAAATTATCGTTTAACAATAAAAAATGATTCCGCTACTTGAGTGTGTGTGACTGATCCCATGAGATGGCGCCGCATGCGCGCCGCTTCGAGACAAGCAAAGGACACCGATGAATTCTCCGCGACTAAGCCGTTATTGCGCCGTCATGGCCTGCGTCACCTTTCTGGGCATCTGCGCGATGCTGCTGTTCCATCTCTTGCTCTGGTTGTTTCCCAAAGCGATTCTGGACGCCGGCTTGACCATTTCTTTCGACGATCACAGTGGCTTTTATGGCCTGCGCCACTTCGATATGACGGTCTTGCCGCTTTGGCAACGGCTGGGCGGTGCAGTAATATCCTGCCTCCCGCTGCTGGTCTTGGCCCAGGGCCTGAACGCGTTGCGCCGTTTGTTCCGGCTTTATGCCCAGGCCGAGTATTTTTCCGAGCATGCCGCGTCCTTGCTGGCGAAGGTGGGCTCCCGCATCGCATTCTGGGTGCTGGCCGATATTCTCGTTCAGCCTTTGATGGGCGTGTGGCTGACCATGATGCAGCCGGCGGGGCACCGCCAGCTCACTTTCGGCCTGGACACCGGCAATCTGGAAAGCCTGTTCATCGCGGCGGTGGTGATGGTGATTGCGCGCATTCAGCAAGAGGGCGTAGCCCTGGCGCGCGAGAACAAGCAATTCCTCTGACAGAAAGCGCCCCGTGCCGATAAAAATCAACCTGGACGTGCTTCTCGTTCAGCGCAAAGTGAAATCCAAGGATCTGGCCCACGCCATAGGCATCACCGAGCAAAATCTGTCGCTGCTGAAGCAGGGCAAGATCAAGGGTTTTCGTTTCTCGACGCTGGAGGCGATTTGCCGGCATCTGAATTGCCAGCCCGGCGACTTGCTGGAGTACATTCCGCCTGCTCCGGGCGAGGAGGCGGGGCCCGACGACGGGGCCGCGTTTTAGCCTGGCGGAAGCCGCGGCGCGGCCGCTCTCGCTCCATTTGCGGAGCGGCCGCCCTGGCTTGCCTTAGTCGCCGCCGGCCTGTTGCCGGGCGGCGGCTTCGCGCAGCTTGTCTTTCTTGCTCTTGCGTTTGCCCTTGATGCCGCCGTTGCCGTCGGGGTCCGTCAGCGAGGCGGCCGGGGCGGCGGCCTCGGTCGGCTCGAAGCCTTCTATCCGTTCGCGCGCCAGCCGCAACTGCTGGCGTTTTTCGATCAGCTTGAAATGGGCGGCGCAGTCGGCGCTGACGAAGCTGATGGCTTCGCCACGGGCGCCGGCCCGGCCGGTGCGGCCGATGCGGTGGGTGTAGTCCACCGGCGAGCGCGGCAGATCGTAGTTCACCACCAGCGGCAGCCGGGCGATGTCGATGCCGCGCGCCGCCACATCGGTGGCCACCAACACGCGCAAGCGGCCCGACTTGAGGTCGGCCAGCACTTGGCCGCGCTGGCTCTGGCTGCAATCGCCGTGCAGGGCGGCGGCGGGCACGCCGTTGCGATGCAGTTTGTCCGTCACCCGGTCGGCAGCCTGCCGGCTGGCGACGAATACCAAGACCCGGTCCCAATGGTTTGCCGCCAGCAGATGGCGCAGCAGCAGGGTGCGCTTGTCGGCGTCCACCTCGATGGCGCGCTGGAGGATGTCCGGCGCGGTGGCGGCGGTTTGTTCGATGTCTACCCGCTGCGGCTGGTTCAGCAGCTTTTCCGCCAGCGCGCGCACGGCGGGCGGGAAGGTGGCGGAAAACAGCAGGTTCTGCCGCGTCGGCGGCAGCCGGTCCAGCACGCTGCCCAATTCGTCGGCGAAGCCCAGGTCCAGCAGCCGGTCGGCCTCGTCCAGCACCAGCGTCTTGACGGCGGAAAGCCGCAGCGCGTTGTGGTCGAGCAAATCCAGCAGACGTCCCGGCGTGGCCACCACGATGTCGGCGCCGCCGCGCAGCGCCATCATTTGCGGATTGATGGACACGCCGCCGTAGACCACGGCCACTTTCAGCTTGCGCGGCAGGGCCTGCGCCAGGTCGCGCAGAATCTCGCCGACCTGGGCCGCCAGTTCGCGGGTGGGCAGCAGGATCAGCGCCTGGGGCTGGCGCAGTATGCCGCGCGGTCTGGCCAGCCATTGCTGCAGCAGCGGCAGGCAGAAGGCCGCGGTCTTGCCGGAGCCGGTTTGAGCGGTGGCCAGCACATCGCCGCCTTGCAGGATGGCGGGAATGGCGGCGTTCTGGATGGCGGTGGGTTGGGTATAGCCTTGCTCGAGAGCGGACTGGACCAGATCGGGCTGCAGGCCCAGGAAAGCGAATGGCATGAATGATTACGGCTGTTGAATAAAGGGGCGGGGCCCGAAGCGGCACGAGTATCGGCCGCGCCGGCTCTCCGGTCAAGAAAGAAGCGCGACTTGCCAGCGGAAAAGGCCGTTTGCGAGTACTATCTGGGCTCTTCATCCAAAATAAAGCCATCCGTAGATGCAAACAGAAGTCAAAGAGAAGCCCCGCTACGCCATTGTGGCCTCGGTGCAGTTGCCTGAAGTCAGCGATGTCGAGTTCGAGGCCTCGCTCACCGAACTGAGCGAGCTGGCCAAGACCCTGGGGTTCCAGGTGGTGCAGACCTTTGTGCAAAAGCGCAACAGCTTCGACCGCACCGCCTATATGGGCGTCGGCAAGCTGGAAGAAATCAGCATGTACGTCAAGCGCGGCATCCGCGGCGACGAACTGGAAGACGAACCGCAGGAGCTGGACGCCAGCGTGGTCGAAATCGACGCCGTGCTGGTAGACCATGAGATCTCGCCGTCGCAGATGCGCAATCTGGAGCTGGCCGTAGGCTGCGAGGTGATGGACCGCACCATGGTCATCCTGGAGATCTTCCATCGCAACGCCCGCTCGCGCGCGGCGCGCGCCCAGGTGGAAATCGCCCGTCTCGGCTATATGGCGCCGCGCCTGCGCGAAGCGGCCAAGCTGGCCGGCCCGCAAGGCCGGCAGCGCAGCGGCATGGGCGGCCGCGGTTCCGGTGAATCGCACACCGAGCTGGACCGCCGCAAGGTGCGCGATCGCATCGCCGAGCTGCAGCGCGAAATCGTCGCGATGGAGCTGGAGCGCAAGACGCAGCGCGCGCGCCGCCTGGAGCGGCAGGGCATGGGCCTGGGCGGGGTATCGCTGGTGGGCTACACCAACGCCGGCAAATCCACGCTGATGCGAGCGCTGACCGGCAGCGAGGTGCTGGTGGCCAACAAACTGTTCGCCACGCTGGATACCACGGTGCGGGTGCTGTACCCGGAAAGCGTGCCGCGCGTGCTGGTCAGCGACACCGTCGGCTTCATCAAGAACCTGCCCCACGGCCTGGTGGCGTCCTTCAAGTCCACGCTGGAAGAAGCGCTGGACGCCTCGTTGCTGCTGCATGCCATCGATGCCAGCGATCCGGGTTTCCTGCGCCAGCTGGAAGTGACCGACGAAGTGCTGAAGGAAATCGGCGCCGACGAGCTGCCGCGCATCCGCGTGTTCAACAAGATCGACCATGTCGGCGACGAAGCCGCGCAGGCCGCCTGGACGGCGGAATTGCAACAGCGCTACCCGGGCTGCGTGGTGATGAGCGCGCTTCGTCCGGATGACGTGTCCAGCCTGCGCGCGGCCATCGTCTCCTTCTTCCAGCAGGATCTGGTGGAAGACGAGCTGCTGCTGCCGTGGTCCGCCCAGCAGCTGCGCGGCGAGATCTACAGCCACTGCCAGGTGCTGGAAGAGCATGCCGACGAAGAAGGCAGCCGCTTCCGCGTGCGCGGCGAGCCGGAAAAGCTGCGCAGCTTGCGCGAGCAGCTCAACCCCGGTTCGCAGGGCAGGGAGAAGGAGTACTGGGAAGTTTGATCGGGCTTGTTCGCGGGCGGTCTATGCCTGCGGCTGAGTGCCGGCGTCGAGTGAAAAAGCCTTCCTGAACGGGAAGGCTTTTTTCATTTCGCGGCGGGCTGTTCCGGAAGCTTGCCGCCTAGCGCCTCGACCAGGTAATCGATGAAGGACGCGATCCGCGACGACACCGCGGTGTTGCGGTAATAGACGGCCTGGATCGGTTGGCGCATGTCCAGGGTGTCGGAGGCGAGGATTTGCGTCAGGCGGCCGGATTCGCGGTCCTGCTCGGTCATGAAGTCCGACAGGCAGACGATGCCGGCGCCGTCCAGGGCCAGTTGCCGGAGCGTTTCGCCGCTTGAGCTCCGCACCGCCGGCTCGATCCGGCAGGCTTCGCCGTCCGCGCCCGGCAGCGGCCAGGTGTTCAGCGTCTCGGGCTGGTTGAAGCCCAGCAGCGCGTGCCTGCCCAGCTCTTCGACATTGCGCGGCTGGCCGTGCGTTTCCAGATAGGCCGGGCTGGCCAGGACGCGCAGCCGGCTGTGGCCGATCAGGCGGCTGTGCAGCGTGGAGTCTTTCAGCTGGCCGATCCGTATCGCTACGTCGGTGCGCCGCTCCAGCAGGTCGATGATGCCTTCGTTGCTGTTCAACTCCAGTTCCACCTGCGGATAGCGTTCGCGATAGCCGCGCACCAGCGGCACGATCACATGCAGCATGAACGGCGACGCGGCGTCGATCCGCAGCCGTCCGGATGGCTGGTCGCGCCGCGCGAGCATCTGTTCCTCGGCGCGGTCCACCGAATCGATGATGGTCCGCGCGTTCTGCAGAAAAGCGCGTCCCTCTTCGGTCAGTTCCAGGCGGCGCGTGGTCCGGCGCAGCAGCGTGGTTTTCAGCTTCTCTTCCAGCCGGGACAGCGAGCGGCTGGTCGCCGAGACGGTGAGATCCAGTTGCTGCGCCGCGGCGGTGATGGAACCGGTGTCCACGACGGTGGCGAAGGCCTGGAGCTCGTCGAGTGTGACTTTCATTGTTGAATTTAATTCAAGATAATTTCGTTTATAAGCCGGTTTTTGCGCAAAAGTAAAGCGGGCACACTGCATCCATTCCTTCCGGCCCCATGGATGTTCAACATGCCACTCGCTCTACTCGCGCTGACTATCGGCGCTTTCGCCATCGGGACGACCGAGTTCGTCATCGTCGGCCTGATTCCGACCATCGCGGCCGATCTCCAGGTGGGTCTGCCTTCTGCAGGCCTGTTGGTCAGCTTGTACGCGCTCGGCGTCGCCGTCGGCGCGCCGCTGCTGACCGCGCTGACCGGCCGCGTGCCGCGCAAGACGCTGCTCGCCGCGCTGATGGCGCTGTTCACCGTCGGCAATCTGGTCGCCTGGCTTTCGCCCGGCTACGAGTCGCTGATCATCGCGCGCATTCTCACCGGTCTCGCCCACGGCGTGTTCTTCTCGGTGGGCTCCATCATCGCCACCACGCTAGTGCCGAAAGAGAAAGCCGCCAGCGCGATCGCGACCATGTTCAGCGGGATGACCGTCGCCTTCGTCGCCGGCATTCCGCTCGGCACCTTCATCGGCCAGCACTTCGGCTGGCGCGCCACCTTCCTGATTGTTGCCTTGTTCGGCCTGCTGGCTTTGGCCGGCGTGATGGCCTTCATGCCGCGCCGGCTTGCGCAGACCGCCTCCGCGCCGCTGGCCCGGCAGCTCCGCGCGCTGATGCAGCCGCGCCTGTTGCTGGTGTATGCGATGACGGCGGTGGGCTACGGCGGCTCCTTGATCGCTTTCACCTATATGGCGCCGTTGTTGGAACAGATCGCCGGCCTCACGCCGACGCAAGTCAGCCTGGCCCTGGTCGGCTACGGCGCATCGGTCGCCTTCGGCAATGTCTGGGGCGGCAGGCTGGCGGATCGCGCCGGCCCGGTCAAGGCGCTGAAGCGGATCTTTCTGCTGCTGACGCTGGTGTTGCTGGCGTTGACCTTCACCGTCCATATCGCCTGGCTGGCGGTGCTGACAATGCTGGCCTGGGGCGCGGTGGCCTTCGGCAATGTGCCGGGCCTGCAGGTCTATGTGGTCAAGCAGGCGCGGCGTTTCGCGCCGGAGGCCGCGGATGTCGCGTCGGGCTTCAACATCGCCGCCTTCAATCTCGGCGTCGCCGGCGGCTCTTCGCTGGGCGGTTTGATCGTCGAGCGCATCGGGCTGGGCCATACGCCGTGGATAGCGGCGGCGGTGACGCTGGGCGCGTTCGCCTTGACTGTGCTGAGCGGCGCGCTGGACAGTCGCGACAGCCTGCGCGGGCATGGCCAACTGGCGGACGCTCCTGCCGCCTAGACGCGGTTTTCAAACGCAATGCTGATTTTCGCCACCCTTCGCGATGGGAAACGCGCAAGCGCCCATCGGCTTTTCCGACCCATCACTTCCAGGGAAAACACACTATGAGCACCATCCCCGCTTTCGGCCTCGGCACTTTCCGCCTGCAAGGCCAGGCTGCCGTCGATTCTGTCCGCAATGGACTGGAACTTGGCTACCGCGCGGTCGACACCGCTCAGATTTACGGCAATGAAGCGGACGTCGGCGCCGTGATCGCCGCTTCCGGCGTGAGCCGCGGCGAGCTGTTTCTGACGACCAAGATCTGGGTGGACAACTACGCCAAGGACAAGCTGCTGCCCAGCCTGGAGGAAAGCCTCGCCAAGCTGCGCACCGATTATGTCGATCTGACGCTGATTCACTGGCCGGCGCCGGGCAATGGCGTATCGGTCGATGAGTTCATGACCGCGCTGGCCGACGCCCAGGCCAAGGGCCTGACGCGCCGGATCGGCATCTCCAACTTCAATATCGAGCTGACCCGTCAGGCGATCGCCGCGGTGGGCAAGGATGCGATCGCGACCAACCAGATCGAGTTGAGCCCGTATCTGCAAAACCGCAAGCTGGCCGACTTCCTGCAAAGCGAAGGCATCCACGTCACTTCCTACATGACCCTGGCCTACGGCAAGGTGCTGGGCGATCCGGTGATCGTCGCCATCGCGCAACGATGCCAGGCCACGCCGGCTCAGGTGGCGCTGGCATGGGCGTTGCAGCTGGGTTATTCGGTGATTCCGTCGTCCACCAAACGCGAGAATCTCGCCGGCAATCTGCTGGCGCAAAACCTGCGCCTGAGCGAGGAGGAGATGGCGCAGATCTCCGCGCTGGAGTGCAACGGCCGCGAAGTGAGCCCCGACGGCCTGGCGCCGCAATGGGATTGAGTGCCCCGCGCCCATCTGAATCCACCCGTCCGAGGCCGAAGGGCCGCGGCATCGACAGGACAAGCAATATGATGCAGGACCCTTTGTTTCAACCGCTGAGGCTGGGCGCGCTGACGCTGCCCAACCGCATCGTGATGCCGCCGATGACGCGCTCGCGCGCCAGCCAGCCCGGCGACGAAGCCAATGCGTTGATGGCTGAGTACTACGCGCAACGCGCCGGCGCCGGCCTGATCGTCAGCGAAGGCACGTATGTCGCGCCGCTAGGCAAGGGCTATGCGTGGACGCCGGGCATCCACACGCCGGCGCAAGTGGCTGGGTGGCGCAAGACGGCCGATGCCGTGCATGCCGCCGGCGGCCGCATCTTCGCCCAGCTGTGGCATGTCGGCCGGCTGAGCCACGCCAGTTTGCTGGATGGCGAGCAGCCGGTGTCGTCGTCGGCCATCCAGGCCGTCGGCGTCAATGTGTTCATCGCAGGCGAAGACGGCAGCACGCCGGGCTTCATCGAGGCTTCCACGCCGCGCGCCTTGAGCATCGCCGAGATCGGCGAGGTGGTGGAGCAGTACCGCGCGGCGGCCCGCAACGCGATGGCCGCGGGTTTCGACGGCGTGGAGCTGCACGGCGCGAACGGCTATCTGGTGAACCAGTTCATCGATTCGAACGCCAATGCCCGCACCGACGAGTACGGCGGCACGCTGGAAAAGCGGCTGCGCTTCCTCGGCGAAGTGGCGCAGGCCTTGATAGACGGCTGCGGCGACGCGTCGCGCGTGGGCATCCGGCTGGCGCCGTTGACCACGCTGAACGGTTGCGTCGACGACGACCCGGAAACCACCTATCTCGCCGCGGCCAAGCTGCTTGGCGGACTCGGCGTCGGCTATCTGCATATTGCCGAGGCGGACTGGGACGACGCGCCGCTGATGCCGGCGGCCTTCAAGCAAAAGCTGCGCGCGGCCTTTCCCGGGGTGTTGATCTACGCCGGCAAATACACCGCGGCGCGGGCGCGGGAGGCGATCGCCGCCGGCTGGGCCGATTTGATCGCTTTCGGCCGGCCTTTTGTCGCCAACCCGGACTTGCCGGAGCGACTGCGCAGCGGCGCGCCATTGGCGGAGCACGACCGCGCCACCTTGTTCGGCGGCGGCGCGCGCGGCTTGACTGACTATCCCGCGCTGGCCGAATTCCTGGCCTGAACGAAAAGAGCCATCCGAGGATGGCTCTTTTGCGCTGAGCTGCTGGACGGAGACGGCGCGGTTCGGCCGCGTCAGCCGAAGATCAGCCGGCCGGCCATCAGCACGAACACGCCGCCGAGCAGGCCTTTCTGCAGCTTCGCCACCGGGCCGCGGCCCTTCAGACGGCGGGCGATGCCGCAAGCCGCGAAGGCGTAGGCGGTGTCGAAACACAGCCCCACCGCAACGAGGATGACCGCGAGCAGCGCGAACTGCGGCAGCACCGCGCCGTGCGCCGGCGATACGAACTGGGGCAGGAACAGGGCGCAGAACATCAGCGCCTTGGGGTTGAGCAGATTGGTCAGGAAGCCGCGGGCGATCGCCGCGCGGCCGGACTCGCTCACTTGGGGCGCATCTTCCTGCGCCGGCTTGGCGCACACCACTTTCCACGCCAGCCATAACAAATAAGCGGCGCCTATCCAGCGCACCGCGTCGAACAGCAGCGGGTGGGTGGCCATCAGGGCCGCGAGGCCCAGGCCGGACATCATCACATGCAGAAAGCGCGAAGCGGCGATGCCGAGCGCGGTCAGCAAGCCGGCGCCGACGCCGCGGCTGGCCGAGGTGGCCATCACCAGCGCCATGTCCGGGCCCGGCAGGATGTAGACGGCGACCAGAGCGGCGAGGTAGAGCGACAACACGGACAAGGACAGCATGGCGGGCTCCGGCATAAGAAGGCAATGCGGCTAGTGTGCGCCCGGCGGAATGAAATTGCTTTGCTTTCTCTTGCGCTAACACGTTAGATTTGGAAAGACTCTTTCCTTTTTGGTTTTAATTAAAAATGAATCTTCCAAAATCAAACCTGGATGATGTGGATCTTGCCTTGATGGCCTTGTTGCAGAAGGACGGCAGGCTGTCCAACGCGAAACTGGCGGAACAGGTGGCGTTGAGCGAGACCCCGTGCTGGCGCCGGCTGAAACGGCTGGAGGCCGACGGCTATATCGAAGGCTACCAGGCCGTGCTGAGCCGCAAGAAACTGGGCTACGGCGTGCTCGCTTTCGTGCAGATCGGCTTCGGCAGCCATATCGGCGAAGCGCCGCTGCGCTTCGAAGAGCGGGTGCAGGCGATACCGGAGGTATTGTCCTGCCATAACCTGACCGGCGAGTGCGACTACCTGCTGCAGGTGGTCGCCGAGGATCTGGAAGCGTTCGGCGTCTTCGTGCGCGATGTGCTGCGCGAACTGCCGGGCGTATCGTCGATCCGCTCCAGCCTGTCCCTGCGCGAGGTGAAAATGTCTGGCAGGCTGCCGATGGGGCCGGAAGCGCGCAGCTAGCCGGGGCCAACGGGTCTGCAAGGTTGAAGCGCCTGTCCGCGCGGCGGATGCCAGCGATTCCGCCCTCGCGCCCCGCGGACAGGTTTGGGGCGCGAAGGCCTGGCGCATTCAGACGGCCTGCAGCAGGCCGATCGGGTTGCCTTCCGGGTCTTTGATCATGGCGAACGTGTAGCCGTCCACACTGGTGATAGGCATGTGCGGACTGCCGCCGGCGGCCAGCGCGCGGTTTATGGCCAGCTGCAAGTCCTCCACCAGCAGATAGAAGCTGTGGCCCGGCTCCATGCCGGGCACGCCGCTCTCGGATTGGCCGATGCCGCCCAGCAGGGTGCGCAATTGCAGCGGGAAGCGGACATAGGCGAAGCCGGAGCCGCCGTTCTGGTAGCGCCAGCCGAACACCTCGCTGTAGAACGCTTTCGATTTGTCCTGATCCTTGGCGATGATTTCAAACATCACGGCCGGATGCCGGTTCAGGCTGCCGATCTGCTCGGCTTGCGGCGAGCGGCTATCCAGGCCGCGGATGAAGCCCTGTTCGCGGCGCAGGAAGGTGACCGTGTTATAGGGATGGCCATCGCTGCTGATGAAGCACTGGCCGTATTTGTCGACGAAAGCGGTGAAGGCCGGGCCTTTGACATGGGCCAGAAACGCGTCTTCGCTGGCATATTCTTCGAAGAACAGCAGGCTGGGGCGCACGGCGGGCGGCAGAGATTGCAGCAAGGGGTTGGGATTGTTTTCCGGCAGCGGGGCGTGAACCAGGTAGATCAGCGTTCCCGGCTCCTCCATCACTTCCTGCACATAGGCGGGCAGCGCCGACAGCACCTGTTCGACGCAGCCGTGACGGATGAACCATTGCGAAACCAGGCTCACGGGGTTGCTTTGTCTGCTTGTCATGCCGTTTTCCTTTTTGGGATGCCTCGCCGTCACACGATGCGGTCGGGGTTGTCCTGGTCCACCCGCGGCGGCTGGCCGCGCAATACCGAGTTGCCGCCGTACAGCGTGCGCTGATCCACCGGCGCGGGTTCCAGCCAGTCGGTTTCGCTCATTTCGCCGTTCAGGCCGTAGACCGCCAGCGCATTGTGGTAGACCACCTGCCGTATCACGGCTTCATCGAGGCCGTGGGCGGCCATGATGCGCGCCGACTTGGCGACGGCCAGCGGGTCGGACACGCCCCAGTCGCAGGCGGAGTCGACGATGATGCGCTCAGGTCCGTAGCGTTCTACGATGGCCGCCAGACGGTCGTTGCCCATCTTGGTGGAGGGGTAGATCGTGAACGCGCACCAATAGCCGCGATCAAGCACCTCTTGTACCGTTTCCTCGTTGTTGTGGTCGATCACGCAGCGCGCGGGATCGAAACCGCAGGCCTCCAGCGTGTCCATCGTCCGCTTGGCGCCGCGCTTTTTGTCGCGGTGCGGCGTGTGGATCATGATGGGCAGGTCGAATTCCTGGGCCAGTTCGATCTGCGCGCGGAAGGCGCGGTCTTCCAGCTCGGTCTGCTCGTCGTAGCCGATTTCCCCCAAAGCCACCACGCCTTCCTTGGCCAAGTAGCGCGGCAGGATATCCAGCACGGCGTCGGCGAGTTCGCGGTTGTTGGCCTCCTTGGGGTTCAGGCCGATCGCACAGTAGTGGCGGATGCCGAACTGCGCGGCGCGGAAGCGTTCGAAGCCGGCGATGGTAGAGAAGTAATCGATGAAGCTGCCCACGTTGGTGCGCGCCTGTCCCAGCCAGAATGCCGGCTCGATCACGGCGACGACGCCGCTGGCGGCCATCGCCTCGTAGTCGTCGGTGGTGCGCGCGATCATGTGGGCGTGCGGGTCTATCAGCATGCCGCCCGCGCCGGGCGAGAGGCGGTGAAACGACTGGCGCTCCTGCTGATGCTGCGCGGCCTGCCGCAGCAAGTCCCGCAGCGTTTCCGGACTCAGGGTGGCTCCGCAGCAGGGGCAGGCCGCGCTGCGTTCGGAAAACATTTCTTCGATTGCGTGTTGGATGTCGCTCATCTGGTTTCCCCCTTGTTGGATTCATTCCCGCCACTGGGCCAGCCGTTCCCATTCATCGCTGAATTCGATGCCGGGCAGCCCGGCGGGCGCCAGCGCCCGGACGTCGGCATGCGGGCTTTCCCTCGCCGCCAGTTGCAAGGCGTACATTTCGTGCGTGCCGGGACGGGTGTCGGCGTATTGCCGCCGCAGCAGCGCGTGTCCGCGCTCGCCGGGGCATAGCGCCAACAGGCGCCAGATTTCCAGGTTCAGGCCGCGGCCGGCGGCGGCGCGTTCCGCCGCCAGGTCGCAAAGGATTTCGCCCAGATCCTGATCGGCGCGATCAGCCAGCCCCTGGATCGGCCACAGCGGCAAGTCCAGAAAGAAGGTTTTGACCACCATCTGATTCCACGCCGCCTGCGGCAGCATCGCTTGCGGCCAGGGATCGCGCAGCGCGAAGGCGGCGAAGACCGGACGGATGCCGCTGCGCACGGCTTCGCCGGCCCGCGTGAGCAAGGCCGGATCTTGCGGATACAGGGCGAACCCTTGATACAGGGCGATCTGCTCCTGGATGTCGCCCTGATTCGCCAACTGGTCGAGCAGGGCGGCGAAGGCCGCTCCGTCGGGCAGATGGCTGGCCGCGGCCAGTATCAGGCCGACGCGGGCCGCCTGGTCCACGCTCCAGCGGCTGGCGTCGAAGCCGGGTTGCAAGGCGCGGGCCTGGCGCTGTTCCGCCTCGCTGAGCGCCAAGTCTTGTTTGCCCAGCTTGCGCGGCGCGATACCCATCGCTTTGAACAGCAGGTTCAGCGGACGATCCCCCGCGGTGGCGTGGGCCAGATCCTGGCATTGCCGCGCGTACCAGTCGCCGTCGGTGCGGGCGCTCAGCCAGTTGCGCAGCAGCGCCTGCCAGGCGGGACGGCTGGTTTGCCATGCGGCCCATGCGCCCGTAGAGGGCGGAGCCGCTGGCGGGAAGGGCATGGAATCTCGAGCGTCGCTGCGCATATTCAGGTTCCCGGGATATAGGTTTGCAGGAAACGCGTGGCGAAATAGGCCGCCACGCAGCCGAGAATGGCCGCAGGCGCTGGCTGCGGCAGGCTGGCGGCCAGGGCCAGGCCATCCAGCAGGCTGACGGCGGCGATCATCCGCGCCACCGCCTGTCCGACCGCGCCGGGCGCGGAACGCTTGAGCAGCCGAGCCGCGGCGAGCGCCAGCGCGGCGGTCAACGCGATGGCCAGCAGCGCGGCGAGCGTCAGCGTTTGCCAGGCTTGGGGGGCTCCGTCCGGGATGAAGCGGACAAGCGCCAGCAGCGCGTAGGCCAATGGCGGCAGGCCGAGCACCGCCAGCGGCCAGAGGGTGCCGATGCGGTCCAGGCTTTCCTGTTTGGCGGCGTGGCTGAGGCCGACGATATGGGCCAACAGCAAAGCGGCGGCGAGACACAGCAGAGGCGGGGTGCCGCCGGCGAAGGCCGAGCCGACGCACAGGCACAGCAGGGCGCGGCAGGCTCCCATTAGCAGCGGGCTGCAGGCGTTGTCCTTATGCCAGACGTTGTACAGCACGATGGCCGATGCCAGCAGCGCGCCGTAGAACCGGCTGTGATCGTTGCCGTATAGCCCCAGCAGCAGCCAGCCGGCCAGCAGCATGCCGAAGCCGCAGGCGAAAACCGTTTGCGCGCGCGCTTCGCCTGACGGGATGGGGCGCTGGGGGCGCTCGCGGGCATCGATTTCGCGGTCGAAGGCGTCGTTGAGGTACATGCCGCCCACGTAGAACAGGCACATCGACAGCATCAACGGGGGCAGGGCCGCCAGGTCTGCCAAGCTCAAGGCATGCCCGCCGGACGCGGCGCCCAGCAGCGCGGCGGCCAGCGCGTTGCTGAGCACGGTGGGCAGATTGGAAACACGGCCCAGGCGCAGCCAGGCCGGCATCGATGAAACGGCGTCAGCGCTCATGGCGCAGCTCCTTCAGAACGGTGTGCAATTCGAGCGCGATGGCCTGGGCCTTGGGCATGGCGCGCAGCTGGGGCGGCAACACGTCCCAGGTATAGGTTTCCACTTCGAGATGGGGACTGACGGCCTGCCGGCGCAGCATGCCGAGCACCGCGTCCAGGCTGTCGCGGGTGTTGGCCAGGCCCGCTTCCGGCGGCGCTTGCCAAAACAGCGGCACGTGGCAGTGCACGCGCCATGATTCCCGCCGGACGGCGTCGGGCGGCAGGCTCAGCGCTTGCGGCAGGTCCGGGTGGTGTTGCAGGCCGGACGCATCGCGCCTGACCACCTGATGCAGGTAAATCCCGTCGTCGAAGGTTCGCAATTGAATGGCGGCGCGCTCATCCATCGTTTCTACCCGCAGAGCGCAGGACAGCTGGATCTTGGCGACGCGGATGCCGGCGTCGAGCAGCGAGGCCAGCGCCGCGCATGGGTCCTCGAATTCGACCGCGCCATGGCATACGTCGTAGCAGACGCCGAGGTGCCTGCGCGCCAATTCCAGCGCATCGCGCCGCGCGCAGCCGGCCTGCCGGGCCAGCTGCGCCAGATTGTCCTCGGCAAACCAATATCGCTGGAAGAAAGACAGCGCGTCGGCGGCGTTTTCCAGCAGGCAGGCCGGCTCCGGCTCCAGCGCCAGGACGATTTCCTTGCCGGTTTCGCGCATCAGCCGGTTGAGTTCCAGCACGGCCAGCCGCAATTGCGGCAGCGAGTCCGCCATCGCCGCTGCGCGGTCGCCGTCGGCGAAGCCCAGCGGCACGGTGGAGATGCTTCCCTCCACGTCCGCAGGCAGCAGCGCGGCCAGCGCCCGCGCGCAATGCTGGGTGTAGGTGGCGCGCTGGGGGCTGCGCCAGTCGGGCTGGTAGACTGCCTGCTTTACCGGTTTCTGATGAAAGTTTCCCCAAGGGAAGGCGTTGATGGTGAACACATAGGCATGCAGCGGCTCCAGCCGGGCGGCGAAGGCGCGCAGCGCGTCTTCGCTCAGCAGGCTTTCCGCCGCCTGGGCGGACAGCCTCAGCCCCAGGCCGAACGGTGCGTCGGTGGGAAGCGCCCGCCATTCCTCCAGATGGGCGCGGATCGCCGGCAGAAAATCATCCAGGCTGGCTTCGACCTCGGCCAGGCTGTCGCCGGCATGGATGTTGGTGCAGTAGGAGAGATGCGCGGGCAGGGGCAGGTGCGCCAGTTTCATCGTCCGGCTCCGCAGACCGTTTCGTGCACGCAGGTGCGCGCATCGGGCAGGGCGGCGACGTGCCGCTGCTGCAGCCAGAGGATGCTCTGCATGACGCGCTCCCCGTCTATGGCGTTCATTTCGCGGCCGTGGCCCAGCTCTTCCAGCAGGGTCACGCACAGATCGCCGCCCAGGTGTTCGCGGAATTCGCCTAGGCCTTGCAGCAGCGCTAGCCGGCCATGCTCGTCTTGGGCCAGCAGCTGTTCGTGCCATAGCTCGAAGCCCAGCGCGCGCAGCAGTCGCCAGACTCGGGCCTCGTCTCCCGCGGGCAGCAGTCCTGCCAATGCCGAATAGCGCGCGTCGCAGGCGACGCCTATGGCCACGGCCTCGCCGTGGTTCAGCGCGTGGCCGCTCAGTCGTTCGAGTTTGTGGGCGATCCAGTGGCCATAATCCAGCGGGCGGGCCGAGCCCTGCTCGAATGGATCGCCGCCCTGGGTGATCTGGCGCAGATGCAGCGCCGCCGAGCGTTGTATCAGTTCTTCCAGGTCTGGCTGCTCGAAGCGGGCGAGCGCGTCGGCCCGGGCTTCCAGCCAGCGGAAGAATGACGCGTCGCGGATCAGCGCCACCTTTACCGCCTCGGCCATGCCGGCGCGCTTCTCGCGCGCGGGCAAACCATCTATCAGCGCCGCGTCATTGATCACGGCCCAGGGCACGGCGAAGCTGCCGATCAGGTTTTTCTGGCCGTTCCAGTTGATGGCGTTTTTGACGCCGACGCCGCTGTCGGCCTGAGACAGCACCGTGGACGGCAGGCGGATGTGGCGCACGCCGCGATGGAACAGGGATGCGGCGAGTCCAACGGTATCGAGCACGGCACCGCCGCCTATGGCCAGCGCGTAGGAGTGGCGGTCTATATTGCGGTCGGCCAGAGCCTGCAGCAGCCGCCACAGGTGCTGGGGATCGTTCTTGCAGGCTTCTCCGCCCGGCAGAGGCACGATCTCTCCGGCTATTTCCAGATGGGCGGCGTGCGTGTCCGCGTAGCCGCGGATGCGCTGCGGCAGTTCCGGGCAGGCGCACAGCACCCCGTCGTCGACGAAGACCGCCACGCGGTGTCGCTTGGCGGGTTCGCGGCGGCGCAGGACCTGGAGCAGCGAGGGATTTTCCGCGGCGAAGGCGTCGCGGGTGTGGATCACGCTGAAGTCATGGTTCAGTTGCAGGCGTTGATGCGAATCCGGCCGAGCATCCGCTGCTGCGGCGCGGGAGGTCGGGAGTAGGCGAACAGGGTCCGTTCCGGCCAGTTTCATCGGCATCTCCTTGTTCGAAGGCTACGCGTTCCGGAAGGCTTGCGGGAACGCGTAGCCATGGGGGATCAACGGATCAGCATGAACGGCGGGGCCGCCATCAGGTTGGACGCATTGCCGCCGACCGGACATTGCGCGACCTGCTGGGCTTGCAGCTTCAACTGGTACATCAGGCCCATCGCCCGGTCCATGGCGGCCGGTTTGCCGTTGAACACCTGATTCAGGCTGGTCAGCAGCATCTGGTAGGCATCGTAGAAGCGTTGGGCGGCGACGGAGGCGGATGAGCCGGGCAGGTAATCGCTGACGGCGGCGTTGGGCAGGAAGTTGTAGATCTGGCTTTCATCCAGCGGCACCGGCGCGCCGTTGTACGACCAGCCCGATACGGCTTCGGGGTCTGGCATCAGCTCGCGGCCGTAAAAGATCTCGCCGAACTTGAAATAGTGCGCGTAGCTGCCGTCGCCGTCGCCAGGGCTGACATTCTCGACGGACACGCCTCCGTTTCCGCCGTGACGATGCCGCGGCAGGATCGATTCATTCAGATTTGCCTTCCTGAGTTTGCCCTCGATTCTCTGGCCTTCGAGATTTCCCTGGCTCTCGCCTCCGGTTTCTATGCCTTCGCCCTGGACGATGATGGTGTTGATCGCCATCGCCGCATCGTCGAGATTGCGGATCTGGCCATTCGCAGGCGCGGTGGGAACCGGCGGGAACCACTTGCTGATGTCGAGCTGCTGTTCCAGCCTGGGGGTGGAGAACAGTTCCGGGTTATTGGCGTTGGCGATGGTGAGGGCGGTCAGCAGCGCCTTGTAGAACTGGCCGATGGAGCCGAATTCGCCAGGCACGGCGGGAGTCGGTTGCGGCTCCACCTCGCCTGGCAGGATTTCCCCAGGTTTGGTCTCCGGGCGCTCTATCGCCATGAACACGTTTTTCAGTTGCGGCTTGCTGAGCGCGGCCAGTCCCACCTGAAGGTTGTTATCGATCTGATCCGGTAGCGGCCCGGGGTAAGTCAGGGATCGGCCAATGGCGACGATGTCCGGATTGCCGCCGATGGCGATCAGGATGTTGGAGGCGAGCGTCAGGTGCAGCATCTCCTCGGTGACGATGGATTGAATCAGCGCGGAGGCTCTTTGATTGCCGCCGGGCATGATGGAAAACAGTCCGGTCAGATAAGGAGGGATGGTGGAAAACTCAAGCGCGATCGCAGTGTTCACGGCTTTTTTCAGCTCGTCCAGGCTACAGCCCTTCAATAGCTGATCGATGATGCTCTGTTTGATGCGCAGCATATTCGTACCCTTTCAGGATGGAGGCGCGGATTATTTGGCCGGGCAATCGGGCTTGCCGTAGCTGACTAAGCCTTGCGGGCAGTCTTTTTGCGAACCTCCGCCTCGGGTGGGGCAGCGCTTGCCGAACATGTCCAACATGCTGGGCGGGCGGCCTTGTTCTTGCAGCACGCTGTCGAAATACTTGATCAGCGCCTGGCGCTTGCTGCTGGACAGATCCCGGGTGACCGGCATCTGGTCTGGGTCGTCGTCCGGTTTGTCCAGCACGAACTTGAGGATGAAGGCGTTGGCGTCCGCCTGCTCTTTCTTGGAAAAATCGAACAAGCCCTGGCTCATCACCGGGTACAGGTTGGCGTACTGTTGCAGGATGGGCTGCACGTCTTCCCAGGTGACCGTATCGGGGACCACGTAGGTGGAGCGGACGACGATCACGTACTGGTCGAACATCTGCTGTACCGTCGGTTGCGGCGCCGCCGACTTGGGGGTGGATGGGTCGGACGCGAAGTTGTAGGCATAGTTGAACAGCTGGCCATCGATGTAATAGCGCGGGTAACCCAGGGCCTGCGGACCGTTGAAGGTAAGCTTCACCATGCCGTTGGCGTTGGTGCGCGCAGCGTTCTGGGCGAAGCGGACTTGCTCCGCCGGCACGTTGAAGGTGGGGGCCGGAGCCTTGGGCGTTGTTTCCGGCGGAGTGTCGGAGGGGCAGTCGCCCACATCCACCTGGGGACCGGTGGAGGTGACGGCCAGGGTGACGTCGCCATTGACCAGCGGCACGCCATATTGCGCGACGTAAACGTCTGAGTCCAAAACGTTGGCCTCCGCGTCGTTGGGGTCAAGGCGCAGCGCGAATTGGTCGGCGCGCACTTCCCAGCCGCCGCTTCCTTCGCAGCACAATAGCAAGGCGATGCCGGTGTCGGGATTGGCTGAAGTCAGCAACGCCAGCGGCAGTTGGTTGATGCTCGCTTGCATGGACGCGGGAATCGGCACCGCGACAATGCCGCTGCGGCTGAGCAGACTGGCATTGCTGATGTCGATGGTCGCCAGCGGCTGATATTGCGCAGCTGCGGGAGCCGGAACGGTTTGCCCCGGCTGCAGATAAGGACTGGTCGGCAGCGTCTGCGATGTCAATTGGGCGATGATCAGGGGTTGCTGCCACAGCTGTTGGCTATTGCCTTCTTTAGGGGCTGCTGGATTGCCGCTGCCCCTGCCGCAGAGAATGTCTACCTCGTAAGTCGTTTCCGGCGTGCTCATAGGCCTTGGGCGGCTGCCGTCTGCCGGAGTTTGCGAGGGTTTGTAGACCAAGGGCAGCGCATTGCTGAGGTCCACGTACAGCGTGCTGTTTTGGGTTTTGTCGTTTGTCACCACTTGCGCGCTGAACCAGCCGACATTGGGAACATAATCTTGCGGCTGGTAAGCGTCGGACGGCAGCAGATTATTGGCGGGAATGAAGCGGCGGCCCAGAATGAAGGATTCCGGTTCGGTCTCATAAGCGGGGCCGATGGCGCCCAGCAGGATGCCGTAGGAAAAGAAGCTTTCGCCCAATGAGTCGTCGTAGCCGTAAGTGGTGAGCCGCAGCGACAGGATATTTCCCTGCTGCTCGCAGATGGCTTTCAAGGCTTGCAGCACCGGGCTGTCGATCTTGTCCAGATCCCATTCCACATGAGTGAGCTGAGTCTGCCAGATGGCGGAGGCCGCGCTGTCGCCCGATATATTGCCCACCCGGTTGAACCACAAGTCGCGGAAGGGGTTGGGCGCGTATTGGCCGCGCATCAGCACTTGTCCGCTGGCGGCGCGCAGGGTGATCACTTGGCCGTAAATACAGGAAGCCAGCTGCCAGTCCGGGTCCAGGTCCACCATCTTGCCGGAAGGCTGGTCGTTGGCGTTGCCCACGAGCAGGCCGACAGCGGCGTCTTCGCCGCTGCTCAGGATTTCCTGGCCGTCCGGTCCCAGCGCCGATTGCACCACGCAATTCTTCAGTCCGAAAATGCCGGTGCCCCAAGGGTTCCACCAGCCGTTGTTGATCGAGAGCTGAGCGCCGCCGGCGTCTTCCTGCACGGGCGGCTGGTAACGCGGCTCCTGGAAGCGCTGTTCAAAGGTGGCGTTGTCGAAATGGCGCGGATCGTTGTTGACGGTGGAGACATCGGATTGAAACAGGCCAGAGAAGGCCAGACGGGGGTACTGGAGATAACTCATGCGATAGCTCCTCGATAAGGTTGCTACGGTCTTGAGCGGTTTTGCGATGCGGCGGAAACGACCAATACGGGAAGGATGCGAGCATCAGCTGTATTTCTAGGGGAGGGTTTCAACAATTTCAATGACAATTGGCTGTTTTGATTCTATTGTGGAGTTTATTGGTATCTAACATGCCTATATCGGCAGATGAGACCAGGACGGTGGTTTCCGGGCGGGGCGAGCCAGGCGGTAGATTAGGCCGTGTCGCCGCGCGTTTCTTGTCCGAGTTGCCGCAAGCCGCGTGATAGGGGAAAGGTGGATGTATGCAACCGCTGCTTCTGCTTGATATCGTTGGCCTGACATCGCGCCTCATCGGCGAGTACACGCCCCGCTTGGCCGAGTTTGCCGGCCAGGGCACCGTCAGGACTTTGAGCAATATCGTGCCGGCGGTGACCTGTTCGGTGCAGGCGAGCATGTTGACCGGGCTGACGCCGGAGCAGCACGGCATCGTCGGCAACGGCTGGCTGTTCCGCGAGCTGGCTGAGGTCTGGTTCTGGCGCCAGTCCAACCGCCTGGTCCATGGCGAGCGCTTGTGGGAAGCGGGCAAGCGGCACGATCCAGACTTTTCCAGCGCCAATCTGTTCTGGTGGTACAACATGGCGTCCAGCCATGATTTCGGCGCGACGCCGCGTCCCATTTACAAGGCGGATGGCCGCAAGCTGCCCGATTGCCACACCAAACCCGCCGAGTGGCGGGACCGGCTGACGGCGGAGCTGGGACCGTTCCCCTTGTTCCATTTCTGGGGGCCGGCTACTTCCATCGCGTCCAGCCGCTGGATCGCCGAAGCCAGCAAGCTGGCGATGGCCGATTTTCGCCCCCGCCTGTTGCTGAGCTATCTTCCCCATCTGGATTACGATCTGCAGCGCCACGGCCCGGATCTGGAGCACCCCGCGGTGCAGCAGTCCCTGCGGGACATCGACTCGGTGGCGGGGGATTTGATCGCCCATGCGCGGGAGCGGGGCTATCAGGTGATGGTGGTGTCAGAGTACGGCATCACCCCGGTGAGCCGCGCGGTGCATCTGAACCGCCATCTGCGCGAAGCGGGCCTGCTGCAGGTGCGGCATGAGGCCGGCGCGGAAATCCTGGATCCCAGCCAATGCCAGGCGTTCGCCGTGGCGGACCACCAGATCGCCCATGTCTATTTGCAGCCCGGGCTGGGCGCGCGCAAGGCGGCGGAAGTGGAGGAGGCGCTGTGGTCCATCCCGGGCGTGGCGGGGGTGTGGCAAGGGCGCGCGCGCGGCGAACTCGGCCTGAACCATGAGCGCGCCGGGGATTTCGTCGCGCTGGCCGAGGATGAGGCCTGGTTCAGCTATTACTACTGGCTGGACGACGCCAGGGCGCCGGACTTCGCGCGTACGGTGGACATCCACCGCAAGCCTGGCTACGACCCGGCAGAACTGTTCATCGACCCGAACATCCGCTTCCCTAAGCTGGCCGTGGCCAGCAGGCTGGGCAGGCGCGCGCTGGGCATGCGCAGCCTGATGGATGTGATCGGCTTGGACGCCGGCGTCGTCAAGGGATCGCATGGGCTGCCCGCGCGCGATGCCGCGGACGCGCCGCTGTTGATCAGCGATTGCGCTTTCGCTTGCGAAGGGGAGCTGTCCGTCACCGACGTCAAAGCATTGGCCTTGCAGGCGATGTTCGGCGTGGATGCGGCCCAGGCGGGGTCGAAAGCGCGCGGGCTGGTGGGCAGCGCCTGAGGACAAGCTGGAGCGGCGAGGCTAAAGAACTAAAGAAAGCCTCGCCGTCCGAGGGGCGCGAATCCACGACTCGCCGCCGCTTACCTCTTGCCAGCCGCCTCCTCGCGCCGCCGCTTGGCCTCTTCCAGCAGGTAGACCTGATAGTCGTCCAGATCGCCGTCGAAGTCGCTGACGCCGCCGCGCGACACCATCCAGAATTCGTCGCATACCGCGCGCAGCAGCGCCCGGTCGTGGCTGACCAGCATCACCGAGCCTTCAAACTCGTTCAGCGCCACGCTCAGCGCCTCGCGCGTGGCCAGGTCAAGGTGGTTGGTGGGTTCGTCCAGCAGCAACAGATTAGGGCGCAGCCACACGATCATGCACAGCACCAGCCGCGCCTTTTCCCCGCCGCTCATGCTGCCCACAGCTTGCTTGACCATGTCGCCGCTGAAGTTGAAAGTGCCCAGGAAATTGCGCAGGCCCTGCTCGCGGCAGTCGTTGGCCGGCGGGCGCAGTTGCGCCGGGGTTTCACGCGCCAACCGCAGCATGTGTTGCAGCGGGTCGTCCTCCGGCCGCAGCACGTCCAGCTCCTGCTGCGAGAAGTAGCCGATATTCAGGCCTTTGCCGCGGATGATCTCGCCGCTGGTGGCTACCAGCGCTTCTGCCACTGTTTTGACCAGCGTGGACTTGCCTTGGCCGTTGGCGCCGAGAATGCCGATGCGCTGCCCGGCCAGCACCGAGCGGTTCACGCCTTTGACAATCACGGTGGGCGGCGTGCCTGCCGCGGCGTCTTCCGGCGCCGGATAGCCGAACGAGGCCTGCGACATGGTCAGCATCGGGTTGGGCAAACTGCCCGGCTCCTTGAACTCGAACTGGAACTCGGCGTCGGCCAGCACCGGCGCGATCTTCTCCATCCGCTCCAGCGCCTTGACGCGGCTTTGCGCCTGCTTGGCCTTGCTGGCCTTGGCCTTGAAGCGGTCGATGAACTTTTGCAGGTGCGCTATTTTTTCCTGCTGTTTGGCTTGGGCGGCCTGCTGCAGAATCATCTGCTCGGCGCGCATGTCCTCGAACTTGCTGTAGTTGCCGCCGTAACGCACCAGCTTGCCGTGGTCGATGTGCAGGGTGACATTGGTCACCGCGTCCAGGAATTCGCGGTCATGGCTGATCACCACCATGGTGCCGGCGTATTGCTTGAGCCAGGCTTCCAGCCAGACCAGCGCGTCCAGGTCGAGGTGGTTGGTCGGCTCGTCCAGCAGCAACAGGTCCGACGGGCACATCAGCGCGCGCGCCAGTTGCAAGCGCATGCGCCAGCCGCCTGAGAAGCTGTTCACCGGCTGCTGCAGCTCGGCCACGCTGAAGCCCAGGCCCAGGATCAGCGCCTGGGCGCGGGCGGGAGCGTCGTGCTCGCCGGCATCGTTCAGGGCGGTGTAGGCATGCGCCATGCGCATGTAATCTTCGCCCGCTTCGGCTTCGGCCACTTCGCGCCGCGCCGCCAGCAAAACGGTATCGCCCTCCACCACAAACTCCGTGGCGGTTTGCGACGTTTCCGGCATGTCCTGCGCCACCTGCGCCATGCGCCACTGGCTGGGAATGGAGAAATCGCCGCCGTCTTCGTGCAGGCTGCCGTTCAGCACTGCGAACAGCGAAGACTTGCCCGCGCCGTTGCGTCCTACCAGGCCGACCTTTTCGCCGGGATTGATGCTGACGGTCGCGCCGTCCAGCAAGACTTTAGTGCCGCGGCGCAAGGCCACGTTTTTCAGAATGATCATTGGGAATAGCCGTGCTGCAAAATTTTAGGGAGCGAGAAAATAGCAGTTCTGGCGACCGCTTGCGTCCCGATGGAATGCGATGAATCAATAGCGCCTTCGGACAAAATTCCAAGGCACGCGGGGGATTATACGCAGATGCAAGCCGCCGGAGGGCGGGCGGCTTGCATTTGTAGACCGGCGAGCTTCAATTGCATCAAGCATTCTGAGCCCGGCATACAGAAAGGCACGCAAACAGCCGCATTCCTGGATCGCCATCCATGCCGGCCATGATTCGCTGCCGCGTCGGTCGCTTCTCGGGCGCCAACTCTCCAGCGCTACCTGCATTTTTCCTGCAAGCATCTATGATGGAGATGCAAGGACATGTTTGGCTCACCGGCGCAGGCCGGGAACCGAGACTACATGGGGAGGCATAAGATGAAGCTGGACGATTTCAATGTGGTGGCTGACCTGATCGGCATGAAAAAACGTTCGCGCGAGGCGGTGTGGCTGATGGAGGTGGAAGGCATGACAGGCTACTTCGCCGCGCAGCAGATGGACATCAGCGAATCCACCGTATCCCGCGCCCACGCGCGTTTCCGCCGCGCGGTCGGCAAGCTCAATACCCTGTCGGGGCACTTGCCCCTAGGCTGAATAACCGTTCATTGCAGCACATTGGCCCGGAGCGTGTTTCCTCCGGGCCTTTTGTCGTGGTGGATAGGGTTCTGGCGGGTTTGGCATACTGTCCGCACCCCGGACAACAGGAGCGGCGAGCATGGCGATTCGGCACGGCATCGATCTGGACAGGGCGCGCGCTGTGCATGCGCGCGAGACGGAGGATTTCCTGGCGAGACATCCGCGTTCGCTGGCGCTGGCGGAGCGGGCCGGCGGGCATTTGCTGTTCGGCGTGCCGCTGCACTGGATGGATGATTGGCCGACGCCGCGCTCGCTGTTCCTGGCCGAGGCGAGGGACGCGAAACTGACCGATGTCGACGGTCATGTCTATGCTGATTTCTGTCTGGGCGATACCGGCGCGATGTTCGGCCATTCGCCGGCGCCGGTGGCGGAGGCCATCGCCCGCGAGTCGGCGCGGGGCTTGACTGCGATGCTGCCCGGCGAGGACGCGCTGTGGGTGGCGGAGGAACTGTCGCGGCGCTTCGGCCTGCCGGTGTGGCAGTTCGCGTTGTCGGCCAGCGACGCCAACCGATTCGCCATCCGTTGGGCGCGGGCCGTCACCGGGCGAGACCGGATACTGGTGTTCAACGGCTGTTATCACGGCACGGTGGACGATGTGTTCGTTGACCTGGCTGGCGGCGAGGCTGTGCCCAGAGCCAGCCTGCTAGGCCAGGTTTACGATTTGACCGATCACAGCCGTGTGGTGGAATTCAACGACCTGGCCGCGCTTGAGGAGGCGCTCGCCGATGGCAGCGTCGCCTGCGTGCTGGCCGAACCGGCGATGACCAATATCGGCATGGTGCTGCCCGACCCCGGCTATTGGGAGCAGGCGCAGGCCATCATCCGCCGCCACGGCAGCCTGTTGCTGCTGGATGAAACCCACACCATCAGCTGCGGCCCGGGCGGCTATGCCGCCGCGCATGGCTTGCGGCCGGACATGCTGGTGCTGGGCAAGCCGCTGGCCGGCGGATTGCCGGCCGCCGCCTACGGCTTCAGCGCCGAACTGGCGGCGAGGGCCCAGCAGGCCAAGCGCGCCGCGCCGCCCGGGCATTCCGGCATCGGCACCACGCTGAGCGCCAACAGGCTGGCCTGCGCGGCGATGCGCGCCAATCTGGCTGAGGTGATGACCGAGGGCAACTACCGGATCATGTTCGAGCGCGCCGGCCGGCTGGCTCAGGGCTTGCGCGAGCTGTTCGCCCGTTTCGCCTTGCCCTGGTGCGTGACCCTGTTGGGCGCGCGTTGCGAGTTTCAGTTCACTGCCAGGCCGCCGCGCAATGGCAGCGAGGCAGAAGCGGGGCAGGACGAAGAGCTGGAGCGCTGTGTCCATCTGTACCTGTTGAACCGAGGCCTGTTGATCACGCCGTTCCACAATATGCTGCTGTTCAGTCCGCACACGTCGGAGGCCGATGGGCAACGCTTGCTGGAAGCTTTCAGCGCATGGCTGGAGGGGGCCGTAGCCTGAGTGTGTGGAAGGATGCCGGCTTCTGTTAATTTGCGTGTCATCGCCGAAGGCTCGGTCAGGCCGAATGGTATAACCAAGTCATCGGGCCGGGTGGGCCTGCTTGCCCTGAGTGGATGCCATGCGTTTCGCGATTACCCTTTCCGACCGTTTCAAACCGGTGCTCGATGTTTTCCTGCAGGCGGGATGGCAGCCGGTGAAGGTGTTTTGCACGCCGGTGGACCACCGGATGCATCACAACAAGATGTCGGTAGGCTTTGCCGAGCAGCGCAAGCTGCCGCTGCAGCTGTCGCCGATGCGGCCGCGGGATCTGGAAGAACTGGCTGAGCTGGGGTGCGAGGCATTGCTGGTGGGCAGCTACAACTGGCGCATACCCGACTGGACCCCGTATCTGAAATACGCGATCAATTTTCATCCTTCTCTGCTGCCGATGGGCCGTGGGCCGTATCCGCAGGTGCGCGCCTTGCTGGAGGGCCATCGCGAATGGGGCTGCAGCTGCCATAAGGTGAGTCCTGAGTTCGATGCCGGGGACATCCTGGCGCAGGAGCGTTTCGCGCTGGGCGAGACCGATAGCCACCAGATGCTGGACATCAAGCTGCAACTGGCGCTGCACCGGCTGAGCCATAAATTGGCCCATGATTTCGAGCGCCTGTGGAGCGAGGCGAGGCCTCAAGGGGAGGGCGGCAGCTATTGGCCGCTGTGGTCCGACGGCGACCGGATGCTGGATTTCAGCCGCACCACGGCGGAGCTGCTGCGCCAGGTGCGGGCTTTCGGCGATTTCGAGTGCGCGGCTGTGGTCAACAATGTCACGTTTTTCGTCCATCGCGCCGAAGGCTGGAGCGAGACGCATGGCTTCGCGCCGGGCAGCCTGGTTTACTCCCAGGCAGAACAGTTGCTAGTGGCGACTGGCGACGGGATGCTGCTGATCAGCGAATGGAGCCTGTATGGGCCGGACGCAGTGACGGGGAGGGGCCGGCGTTGAGACAAAAGGGCATTTGCGTGATCCTGACGGCATTTTTGTGGCGTGAATGCCGCGGGATTGTCCTGAGCGGGATCGATTGATTGACCCTGTCGGGCGATTGTTAAAAAATGTGAACGGTTGGGGAGTGATCGGCAGGCGTGCGGAACGCCGGCTGGAAATCGCCGCAGGGGCATGCGCCTGGCGGCGATTGTTTTTATGGCTGGGCGGATGAGGTCGGCGCGGAAGCGCGCTGAATGGGAATGATCAGGTTTTTGTTGTTGTTTTGCGCGTTTTGCGTCGTGGTGCTGGCGGCGAGCTGGCATGAGCTGGGAAATGAGCTGCCGCCGCGCGTATGCGTGGTGTGCGCCGACAAGTCCGCCGCGCGGGTGGCGGCTGCGGAGCCGCTGGATGGCGTGGAAAGGCTGGCGCTCGCGGCCGAGTTGATGTCTCGCAGCGAGAGCATGCGGGACGCGAAGAAATGGTTCGCGCTGGATTTGCTGGTGCTGGGCGTGGCGGTGTTGTGCCTGCTGGGCTATCTGCGCGGCATGCGCGAGCAGGAAGACTGGTAAGGGGGAGGAAAGCGGCGTCCGCGGCGAGGCGGACGCCGTTTTTCCATTCGGGGCGCGGCGGGCGGAAGAGCTCGCCGCGCCCCTTGCGCTTACAGCACTTCGCCGGCGTAGTCGGCCAGCCGCGAGCGCTCGCCGCGCTGCAGCGTGATGTGGGCCGAGTGGCCCCAGCCTTTGAAGCGGTCCACCACGTAGGTCAGGCCGGAACTGCCTTCGGTGAGGTAAGGCGTGTCGATCTGGCTGACGTTGCCCAGGCAGACCACCTTGGTGCCGGGGCCGGCGCGGGTGATCAACGTCTTCATCTGTTTCGGCGTCAGGTTCTGCGCCTCGTCGATGATCAGGTACTTGTTGAGGAAGGTGCGGCCGCGCATGAAGTTAAGGCTTTTCACCTTGATGCGGCTGCGGATCAGGTCGCGGGTGGCGGCGCGGCCCCAGTCGCCGCCGTCGTCGTCGCTCTTGTTCAGCACGTCCAGGTTGTCCTCCAACGCGCCCATCCACGGCGCCATCTTTTCCTCTTCGGTGCCGGGCAGGAAACCGATGTCCTCGCCCACCGGCACGGTGACGCGGGTCATGATGATTTCGCTGTAGATCTTCTGTTCCAGCGTCATCGCCAATCCGGCCGCCAGCGTCAGCAGCGTCTTGCCGGTGCCGGCCTGGCCCAGCAGGGTGATGAAGTCGACGTTGGGGTCCATTAGCATATTGAGCGCGAAGTTCTGCTCGCGGTTGCGCGCGGTGATGCCCCAGACGTTGTTCTTGTTGTGGCTGTAATCCTTCAGCGTCTCAAGAACCGCGGTCTTGCCCTCCACCTTGATCACCCGCGCCTGGAACGGTTTTTCGCCCTCATGCCATAGCAGCTGGTTGACGTAAAGCCCGTTGCAGTCCGGTCCGGCCAGCTGATAATAGCTGCGGCCGTGGTCTTGCCAAGACTTCATGTCCTTGCTGTTGCGTTCCCAGAAGATCTGCTCGATCTCGCGCGTGCCGGTGTACAGCACGTCGGTGTCTTCCAGCACCTTGTCGTTGAAGTAGTCTTCGGCTTCCAGGCCCAGCGCGCGGGCCTTGATGCGCATGTTGATGTCTTTGGACACCAGGATGACGGCGCGGCCTTCGTAATGGCCTTTCAGCGCCATCACGATGCCGAGGATCTGGTTATCGGCCTTGCCCATGGGCAGCGAGGAGGGAAGGGTGCCGTTGATGGCCTGGGTTTGCAGGATCAGCTTGCCGCTGGCGGCGTCGCGGCTGGCGTGTTTGAGGGGGATGCCTTCGGAAATGTCCAGCTCTTTGCCGCTGATGATGTCGTCGAGGAAGCGGCTGGCCTGGCGGGCGTTGCGCGCCACTTCGGACATGCCCTTCTTGTGGGTGTCCAGTTCTTCCAGCGTGATGATGGGGATGAACACATCGTGTTCTTCAAAGCGGTACAGACAGGTGGGGTCGTGCAGCAGTACGTTGGTATCCAGTACGAACAGTTTGCACGCGGTGGTCTTTTTACGGCCGGCCATGATGTGGTCCCCTTGTTCATGTTCTGGCCCGGCCGGTCGGCCGGGCGGCTACGGCTTGCTACTTCAACGTCTTGACGTACGCCAGCACCTCCTCTGCGTGACCGGGCACTTTCACGCCGCGCCATTCGCGCGACACCTTGCCGGAGGCATCGATGACGAACGTGCTGCGTTCGATGCCCCGCACCTGTTTGCCGTACATGTTTTTCATCTTGATGACGCCGAACAGGCCGCAGGCGGTTTCCTCGGCGTCGGACAGCAGCTCGAACGGCAGCTCCAGCTTGGCCTTGAAGTTGTGGTGGGACTTCAGGCTATCGCGGGAGATGCCGACGATTTCGGCGCCCAGCGCGGCGAATTCCGGATGGAGGTCGCGGAAGGCCATGCTTTCATTGGTGCAGCCGGGCGTGTTGTCTTTGGGGTAGAAGTAGATCACCAGCGGCTTGCGGCTGGAGGAGAGCTGAAAATCGGCGCCGGCGGTGCCGGGCAGGGTGAAGTCGGGGCAGGGTGTGCCTGTCATGCATAACTCCTGGTAGTGTGCAGGGGTCCGCCTTGTTTTGAGCTTAGCGGATTATCATTGCGGTTGTCACGTTATCCTTCGTCGCGGATTTCTCCGGGCGCGGGGCGGCGCAAAAGCACCAGTAGCGAGCCGCCCGCGCCGCCGGTTTCCGCCTCGCAGAAAGCCAGCACGTCGGGGTGGTGCTGCAGCCAGCTGCGCACCAGTTTTTTCAGCACCGGCTCTCCCTGCGGCGAGCCGAATCCCTTGCCATGGATCACTTTCACGCATTGGCCGCGGTGTCGGGCCCGATGGATGAACAGCGCCAGCGCGTCCTGCGCCTGATGGCGGGTGTAGCCATGCAGGTCCAGCTGGGCGCAAACCGGCCAGTTGCCCTGGCGCAGCCGCTTCAGCGTGGCGGACGGCATGCCTGGGCGGGCGTACTGTTGCAGCTGGTGGGTGGGTTCGAACCAGCCTATCTGATGCTGCAGGATTTCCAGGCAGGCGGACGCGTGCAGCGCCGGGCCCTGGCTGGGCTTGCGCGGACGGGGGCTGGGCTTGGGAGGCTGAGGGTGATGGCGGTCGTCAGGCTTCAGCGGCTTGACCTTGCCGACCGACTGGCGGAAATCCGCTTCCTCGGGCACTGCAGGCTGCGGCGAGGCCGCCCGCGGCGGGGCGGCCTGGCGCAGCGTCTGGCGAAGGCCCTTCAGAGAGTCCTTGAAGGTCTTCATGGTGCTGGATTCCGGCGCTTACTTCAGGCTGTCGAGATAGCGCTCGGCGTCCAGGGCGGCCTGGCAGCCGGAAGCGGCGCTGGTCACAGCCTGGCGGTAGATGTGGTCCTGCACGTCGCCGGCGGCGAAAACGCCGTCGATGCTGGTCAGGGTGGCGTTGCCGTCGCGGCCGCCCTTGGTGATCAGGTAGCCGGTGGCGTCCATTTCCAGCTGGCCCTTGAAGATGTCGGTGTTGGGCTTATGGCCGATGGCGATGAAGACGCCGGTCAGCGCCAGGTTTTCGCTGGCGCCGTCGTTCAGCTTGACGCGCACGCCGGTCACGCCGGTGTTGTCGCCCAGCACTTCGTCCAGCGTGGCGTTCAGCTTCAGGCTGATCTTGCCTTCGGCGACGCGGCTCATCAGCTTGTCGACCAGGATCTTCTCGGCGCGGAAGGTGTCGCGGCGGTGGATCAGGGTGACGTGCTTGGCGATGTTGGCCAGGTACAGCGCTTCTTCCACGGCGGTGTTGCCGCCGCCTACCACCGCCACATCCTGGTTGCGGTAGAAGAAGCCGTCGCAGGTGGCGCAGGCGGACACGCCCTTGCCGGAGAAGGCTTCCTCGGACGGCAGGCCCAGGTATTGGGCGGAAGCGCCGGTGGCGATGATCAGCGCGTCGCAGGTGTATTCGCCGGCGTCGCCCACCAGGCGGATCGGCTTCTCGCTCAGATGGGTGGTGTGGATGTGGTCGAACAGGATTTCAGTGCCGAAGCGCTCGGCGTGCTGCTGGAAACGCTGCATCAATTCCGGACCCTGCACGCCTTCTGCGTCGGCGGGCCAGTTGTCCACATCGGTAGTGGTCATCAGCTGGCCGCCCTGGGCCATGCCGGTGATGACTACCGGCTTCAGGTTGGCGCGGGCGGCGTAGACGGCTGCGGTGTAGCCGGCCGGGCCGGAGCCAAGAATCAGCAGAGGGCTGTGACGGGGTGCGCTCATGTGTGTTTTCCTGTCGTCAAAAGGGGTGGATTGGCTGACATTCTAGCAGTTTTGTTGTGACAGCAGGCCTGCGGGCCGCTACACTGCAAGCAATGGCAGCGTGTCAAATGTGGAGGTTGGGGTATGGATGCAGTAAGTCAAGTGAGCGCGAATGTCAGCACGAACGCGCAGGCGCTGGTGCTGAAGAAGGCGATGCAGTCGCAATCGCAGGCGGCGATGACGCTGCTGCAGGGCGCTGAGCAGTCCGCCCAGCAGATTCAGGCTTCCAATCCCGCCCATCTGGGACAGAATCTCGACGTCCGCGCCTGAGCCGGCGCAGCGTGCGGAAAAGCGACCTTCGGGTCGCTTTTTTGTTGTCTCCGGTTTGACGGAGCAGGGCATGCTGGCGGGTTTCTTCTTCGGGAAAGGCGCCGCGCCGCGACGTTTGCCGTTTCTGCCGGCTTGACCGGCTCTTGCATTGGTTTGGCGTGATTTTCAAATTCAGCTGTAAAATCATCCAATCATCAGGCTAATTATCAATTCATTCCGACAGTCCAATAATCGACTCCCAAGCAAGCCAACAACCAGGAGCCGATATGAACCGTCTTCCCAATCTGATAAGCGCCAGCCTGCTGGCATTCGTCGCCTGCGCCGCGATGGCCGCCGATGCCTTGCCGCAACCGGCGCGGGTGTTTTCCGAACGCAACGGTGGAAATGCCGCCGCGGTGAAACTGGCGGCCTTGCGTTACGCCGCCTTCTGGAACACCGGCGATCCACGCTACGCCGAGCTGGCGTTGGCCCCGGACTTTCTCGACCGCACGTTGCCCGAGGGGCGGCGCCAAGGTACGGCCGGGCCGTTGCAGGCTTCGCAAACCTTCCGCGCCGCGGTGCCGGATCTGAAGGTGGAAGTCACCGATATGGTGCTGGCCGCCGACCGGGTGGCGCTGCGCCTGCATTTCACCGGCCACTTCAGCGGCAAGTTCGGCGATGTCCAGGGAGCCGGCCAGGCGGTGGATTTCCAGGCTTTCGACCTCTACCGTGTGAAAAACGGCCGCATCGCCGAGAACTGGCACCTGGAAGACAACCTGACCCTATTGAAGCAATTGGGAGCGCTGAAGCCATGAGCGCGGCCATGGACTTTCTGCGGCAAAAAACGGTGGCGGTGCTGGGCGGCACCTCCGGCATCGGGCGAGCTGTGGCGCAGGCCGCGGCTGATGCCGGCGCCCAGGTTTACGTGCTGGGCCGTTCCGTCGCCCAGCCTGGTCCCTGGCAGAGCCTGCAGGCCGATGTCACCGATCTGCACAGCCTGCGCAAAGCCTTCGCCGGCATCGGCCGCATCGACCATCTGATTCTGACCACCGGCGCGCGGGTCGGCTCGCCTAGGTTGGAGGACATGACGAGCGACGATCTGCGCCAGACCTTCGAGGTGAAGTTGTTCGGCAATCTTCTGGCGGCGCAGCAGGCCTTGCCTTACTTGGCCGCGGATGCCTCCATCACTTTCACGTCAGGCCTGCTGTCGCGCAAATACGGCGCCGGCGGCTTGCTCAAGAGCACGGTCAACGCGGCGCTGGAGGCGGCGGCCAGGAATCTGGCCAAGGAGTTGGCTCCGCGCCGGGTCAATGCGGTGAGCCCCGGCGTGGTGGACACCGAGCTGTGGGGCGAACCTGGCGCGGAAGGGCGCGGGGCGGCGATGGCGCGGATCGCGTCCGGGCTGCCATTGGGCCGGGTGGGCAGGCCGCAGGATCTGGCCCAGGCGTATTTGTTCGCGATGGGCAACGCTTTCCTCACCGGCGCGGTGCTGGATGTGGACGGCGGCGGCCTGCTATAGCGGAGGGCGCCATGAAGAAATCGATACCGATCAACCGCCGTCAGTTTCTGGCCAGCGCCACGGCCGGAGGCGCGAGCCTGGCCATGGGGCAGGCCTGGGCGGCAACGGGAAGGACAGGGAAAATGACGCAAAGCAAGAATGAGCAAACCGGATTCTGGCCGGGGGACGCCCGGCTGGTGATTTCCATCTCCATGCAGTTCGAGGCCGGGGCGCAGCCGGAGCGCGGCGCCAGCGGGCCGTTTCCGCCGCTGGACCCGAAGTACGCGGATTTGCCGATGCAGACCTGGTACGACTACGGCGTGAAGGAGGGCATTCCGCGCATGCTGGACCTGTGGGACCGCACCGGCGTCAAGGTCACCTCGCACATGGTGGGGCAGGCGGTGGACCGCAATCCGCGGCTGGCGCGCGAGATCGTCGAGCGCGGCCACGAGGCGGCCGGCCACGGCCAGACCTGGGAGCCGCAGTACTCGATGACGCCGGAGCAGGAGCGGGCCGGTTACCTGGCCAGCATCGCCAGCATCGAGCGGGCCACCGGCACGCGGCCGATCGGCTTCAATGCCTTCTGGCTGCGCGGCACGCCCAACACGCTGGGCATTTTGCAGGAGCTGGGCTTTGCCTACCACATCGACGACATCAGCCGCGACGAGCCGTTCACGGTGCCGGTGAACGGCAAGCCCTTCATGGTGGTGCCGTACACGCTGCGCAATAACGACATCGTCCGCTACGATTCGCCGGCATTGACCGTGGATGGCTATCTGGCCGACCTGAAAGCCGAATTCGACCTGCTGTACCAGGAGGCCGGCCATCGTCGCAGAATGATGTCGATCAGCACCCACGACCGCATCTCCGGCACGCCGGCGCGGGTGAAGGCGCTGGAGACCTTCATCCGCTACGCGCAGGGCCATCCCGGCGTGCGCTTCATGCGCAAGGACGAGATCGCCCGCTTCGCGCTCACTGCGCCCGGTGTGCCGATGTCTTGACCAGATGGGCTTTCTTCTTGGCGCCGTTCTTCGCGACGGCAGTCTTGGGGCCGGCGGCTTTCCGCGCGGCCTTTTTCGCGCGCGGGGCGGTTGGCTTGGCCTGGGCGATCGCCGCTTTGCCGCGGGCGGCCTTGCCCTTGGCCAACGTGGGTTTGGGCATCGGCGCGGCAACCGGCTTGTAGCCGCTCAGTTCGGCCACCAGCTTGTTCACGCCGTTGCTCAGGTGCTGGTAGTGGGTGCCGCCGCTGCGGGTGAGGCCCACCCATACCGCCACGTCGTTGCGCGGCGCCAGCGCCGCATAGCCCAGGAAACCGCCGCCGCCCGCTGTTTTCTGGATGATTTCCGGCGCGTTGGGGCTGGGTTCCATCCGTATCCAGGCCAGGCCCAGTTGGTCCGCTTGTCCGGCCACGTCCATGCCGCGCAGGCTGTTCAGGTCGGCGCGCTGGAAATGCATGCGCAGGGTTTGGTCGCGCAGCTGGCGGCGGGCCTCGTTCCGCGGGCGGAGCAGCTCCTGCAGCCAGCGTTGCATGTCACGCGGGGTGGAGTAGATGCCGCCGCTGCCTATCGCCGCCGTGGTGTCGACGCAGGGGCTGGCGCCGTAGCCTTCCATCAACCGCGCGCACTGGGCGGGATTGGGGGTGAAGGTGGTGTCCTTCATGCCCAGCGGAACGGTGATTTTTTCTCGGAACAGGACCGGGTAGGGTTTGCCGGAGGCGCGGGACAGCGCGTCGGCCAGCAGATCGAAGCCCAGGTTGGAGTATTGGGCGCGCTGTCCGGGCGCAAGTTTGTTCTTGGTGCCGGACAGCCAGCTCCAGCGTTGCTGGACATTGGGCCAGACGAAAACCGGCGTGTCCTTGGGCTTTTCGCCAGGCATTTCGCGCGGCACGCCGCTGGTGTGGGTGGCGAGGTTGAGCAAGGTGATCGATTGTCCGGCCGGCGGCAACGCCACGCCGGCTGGAGCGTATTTCTGCAGTGGGTCGTCCAGCTTCACTTTTTTGTCCAGCGTCAGCGCGGTCAGCACCTCGCCGGTCATGGCCTTGCTGATGCTGGCGATGCGGACCAGCGAGTCGGCGTCCGGCGTCTGGCGGCTGCCGGAGCGGGTCTCGCCGTAGAAGCGCATCTGGGTCTGATTCTTGTCGATGACCACCATGGTCATGCCGATGGCCCTGCTGTTCTTGAAAATCTGCTGGCCGTAACGGTCTATCGGGGATTCGGCCGGTTGCGCGGCGGCCTGGGCCAGGGTGGAAAGCAGGGGCAGGCCGAGGCTTAGCAGAGGGGAAATTCTCATTGTTGTTCCGTGTTGCTGTTGGGCGCGGACGGCGCCGATGAATCTTTGCGCTGCATTGTATTGCCGCTTTAGTCAGAACGATACGGAAAGATTGCTAATACCTGCTAAATGGATTGTTTCAGCGGAAGCTGGCCGCTCTCAGGAGAGGACAATAGCCAATAGCAGCGCGGAGAAATAGAGCCCTGTCCCGAATGCGGCATGGGCCGCCAAGCTGCGGACTCGCGCTGCGTTCGGATTTGGCGTATTGCGCGCGGCGATGCCTGCGCCCATGCCGGGTTGCAGAATCAGGAATGGGGCGCTCACGCTGACCAAGCCGAAGGCCAGCGCTGGAAGGGGCGTGGGGCGGATCAGCCACTGGGGGCCGCACAGCGCCAGCAGCAAATAGGCGAACAATATGCCTATCAAGTAGTGCGCGGCCCAACCCAGCGCTTTTTCGCCGCCGATGGGGGCGGAGCGGCCGATGCCGTCATGGCGGAAATGGCCGCGCGGCAAGTGTCCCAGCCAGCGGCCGACCATCGCGTAATCCAGCGACGGAATGCCGAAGGCCCGTTTCAGCAACAGCGCCCACGCATCCATGATCAGGGTCGCCCCGATGCCCAGCGCCGCCGCGTAGGGCAGCAGCGATTGCCATGCATTGTCCATTGGAATGCCTTTCATGTTCCGAGTCGCGGGTGAGTCTAAGTTTTGATAAGCTATCATTCAATTTATTTATTGAATGATGAAGTGATGGAGGCGGAGATGTCAATGGGCGCGGATATGTCGCGGCATGGAGCGTTGGATGAGTTTGCCGAGCTGGCGCGTACGTTGGGCAGTCCGCATCGCTTGCTGCTGCTGGAGCTGGCGGCGCAGGGCGAGTGGAGCGTGGAGGCTCTGGCCGAGCAGGCGGGCTTGAGCGTGGCCAATGCCTCGCAGCATCTGCAGCAACTCAAGCGCGCCGGCTTCGTGTTGTCGCGCCGGGATGGTAAGCATGTGCGCTATCGGCTGGGCGAGGGGCCGGTGATTCCGTTGCTGGCGGCGCTGCGTCAATGCGTGGAGCACCGGCGGGCGGAATTGGGACGGCTGGCCGCAGGCCTGGCCGGCGGCGCTGAGGGCATGACACGCGAGGCCTTGTTGGCGCGATTGCGCGATGGCGACGTGCTGCTGCTGGATGTGCGCCCGCGAGAGGAGTATCTCCAGGGCCATCTGCCCGGCGCCATGAGCCTGCCGCTGGAGCAACTGGAGCGCGGACTGGCCGAGCTTCCGCCGGCGCTGGAGATCGTCGCCTACTGCCGCGGGCCGTATTGCGCGCTGTCGGCGCAGGCGGTGGCGTTGCTGCGGGCTGCTGGACGGCCGGCGCGACGGCTGATGGACGGTTATCCGGACTGGAAAGCCGCGGGCTTGGCCGTGGAGCGCGGTTAGGCGCGCTCGGCGGCCCTGCGGCCAGCCGGGATTGCTATGCTCGCAACCCCAGCCTTGGGGCGGCGTTCGGCGATATCGGCTAGATTGCGCGTCGCGTGATTGCGGCCCAGCACGCTGGCCTGACATTTACGAGCGCTTGCGGCGCGACGGCCTCATGCCCGTAACTTGGCCTTATCGTGAGAATTCCGCCAACAGGAAGTCGACCAGCCGCCGTATCCGCGCCGGCTGCAGGCGATGGCCGGGGTAGAGCAGATGCAGCGGCGCGGGCTCGGTGAAGTAGTTGTCCAGCACTGTCGCCAGCCGGCCGGCGGCGAGATCGGCGGCGATGTCCAACTGCGACTTATAGGCGAAGCCGAGGCCCTGCACCGCCCAGCGGCGCAGCACCTCGCCGTCGTTGCTCTGGCGCGCGCGTTCCAATCGCAGCGTTCGGGCCTCCCCCATGTCGCGATAGCGCCATTCGTTCATCGGCCCGTGGCCGGTCATCAGCGTCAGGGTGGGAAGCGCGGCCAGATCCTGCGGGTGGCTGGGCATGCCCAGCCTTTCCAGCAGCGCCGGCGCGGCGCAGACCACGCGGCGGCTGGCGGCCAGCTGCCGCGCTACCAGGCTGCTGTCCGCGGGCTGGCCATAGCGGATGGCGAGGTCGATGTCGTCGCCGATCAGGTCGGCCGGGGTATCGCTGAGCGACAGCGAGAAATGCACGGCGGGGTGTTCGGCGCCGAAGCGGTCCAGGCAGTCCAGCAACTGATTGCGGCCCAGGTCGGACGGCGCGGACAGGCGGATCACGCCGCTCAGTTCCCGCTGTTCTTGCTGCAGCCGGTGCTCGCCTTCCTCCAGCAGGTCCAGCGCTTGCCGGCAGTAGCTTAGATAGGTTTCGCCGGCTTCGGTCAGCCGCAGCCGGCGGGTGGTGCGCTGGAACAGGCGGGCGCCCAGCGCGGCTTCCATGCGTTGGATGCAGGCGCTGGCGGCGGCGGGGGACAGGCCGTGCTTGCGGCCGGCGGCGGAGAAACTGCCAAGCTGGGAGGCGTCCTGGAACAGGCGCAGGTCGGCCAGGCGGTCGAACGGCATCGATCTTTCCTTGCAAAAACGAAACAGGCCATGCCGCGGGGCATGGCCTGTAGACGGGTGTCGCCGCAGTTTACAGCGTTTCGGTGTTGGCCAGCAGCCAGTCGCGCGCCGCGCCGTCCACCAGCGGCAGCAGCCGCGCGCGCACTTCGGCGTGGTAGCCGTTCAGCCAGGCGATCTCCGGCCGGGTCAGCAGCGAGTGGTCGATGCAGCGGCGGTCGATCGGGCACAGCGTCAGCGTCTCGAACTTCAGGAAGTCGCCGAACTGGTTCTGTTCCGAAGCCACGTTCAGCACCAGGTTTTCGATGCGCACGCCCCACTGGCCGGCGCGGTACACGCCCGGCTCGATCGAGGTGATCATGCCTTCCTGCATCGCCATGTGCGGTTCCGGCATCGCGCGCGAGATGCTCTGCGGGCCTTCATGCACGTTGAGGAAATAGCCGACGCCGTGGCCGGTGCCGTGGCCGAAGTCGATGTCGTGCTGCCACAGCGGCGCGCGAGCCAGCGCGTCCAGCATCGGCGACAGCGTGCCGCGCGGGAAATGGGCCATCGACAGCGCCATCGTGCCTTTCAGCACCAGGGTGAAGTCGCGCTTTTGCTCGGCGGAAGGGCTGCCGACAGCCAGCACGCGGGTAATGTCGGTGGTGCCGCCCAGATACTGGCCGCCGGAATCGATCAGCAGCAGGCCATCGCCCTTGATCTCGCTGTGCGCTTCCAGGGTGGCGTGATAGTGCGGCAGCGCGCCGTTGGCGTTGAAGCCGGCGATGGTGCCGAAGCTGGGCGAGACAAAGTCCGGGCGGCGCGCGCGGGCGGCGGTGATTTCTTCGTCTATGGTCAGCTCGGTGATGCGGGCCTGGTTGACGTTGGCTTCGAACCAGGCGAAGAACTCGGCCAGCGCCGCGCCGTCCTGCTCCATCGCGCGGCGCACGTGTTCGGCTTCGGCCGCGCTCTTGCGCGATTTCATCAGCGTGCTGGGGTTGATCGCCTCGATCACCTTGACGCTGTCCGCCACCGCCTGGCGCAGGCCCAGCGTGACGCGGCGCGGATCGATCAGCAGCGCTCCGCCGGGCAACGCGGACAGAGCGGGTTTGGCCTCGGCGTAATCGACCACCCGGACGCCGTCGGCGGCCAACTGGGCGGCGAGGGCGGCGTCTATCTTGCCCGGCGCGACGAATAGCGTGGCGGAACCGGCCTCGACCAGCGCGTGGGCGATGAATACCGGGTTGTAGCTGACGTCGGCGCCGCGCAGATTGAACAGCCAGGCGATGTCGTCCAGCGTGGAGATGAAGTGGCGCTCGGCGCCGGCCGCGCGCATCGCTTCGCGCACGCGGGCCAGTTTGGCGGCGCGGCCTTCCGGCGCGTAGGCGGCGTCATGCTGGTAGACGGCGGCGGCGGGCAGCGCCGGGCGGCCGGGGTAGATCGCGTCGATCAGGTCGATGTCGGTGCGCAGGGCGACGCCGCTCGGCTCCAGCGCGGCTTGCAGCGCCTTGGCCGCGGCCAGGCCCAGCACATCGCCGTCCACCGCCAGCGCCTGGCCAGGCTTCAGCGTGTCCGCCAGCCATTGCAGGTGCAAGCTGCTGGCGGCGGTGTCGATTTTCATCAGTTCAACGCCGGTGCCGGCCAGTTCCTGCTCGGCCTGAACCCAGTAGCGGCCGTCGGCCCAGACGCCGGCGAAGTCGGCGCTGACGATCAGCGTGCCCATCGATCCGGTGAAGCCGGACAGCCATTGGCGCGCCTGCCAGCGTTTGGGCAGGTATTCGGAAATATGCGGATCGGACGAGGGCACCAGACAGGCGTCGACGCCGGCGTTCTTCATCGCGGCGCGCAGCGAGGCGATGCGTTGCGGAATGGTGTCCAATTGCGGGGTTGCTACAGTGTTCATGCCGGCTCCGGGAGGGTGGTTGCATGCATTCTGTAAGCAAAGGAAACGCCGCGCAAGTGGATGAGCGCGGCTCATGGCTGGCATGCTCATCCGCCGGCGCGGCGGCTATGGGGCCGAGCGTGGCTCAGCGGTGTTTGACGCGGTGGTGGCCGGGGCGGCCTGCTACGTTGCAAAGCTGGACGAGCGTGGACAGAAAATGCTTCATCATGGATTCCTTTGTCGTTTTATCGCCGCTCTTGGCTTGGCAAAAGCTTTGTTTGGCGTGAATCTGAATGATAATGGCATTTATTGATTTGGCAAGACATTTGATGCAAGGCAAGATGTTGCGCGCATTTTTGTTGCGTTTCCGGCATTCCTCTCGATTCTTACTATACTGAGGCCGGTGTCGGTCATGCCGACGCTCGACTAAATCAGGAGCGAATCATGAGCAAATCCAGACACACCAGCAAAGAGTCGAAGAAACAGCCGTTGATGACGCCGAAGGAGAAACGGGCCGCCAAGCATCAGAAGAAGCATGCGCCGGAAGCCCCCGTCATCGTTCCTCACTAGTCGGCCGCGCCTGAGCGGCGCCATCGCCGAACCCAACCGCCCTGCATGGGCGGATATTTCCGGCCGCTTGGCCGGACAAGAGGACAAGCCTCCCGAGCATGGCGCTGCGGGAGGTTTTTCATTGGGCTTTCAGTCTTGCGCCAGCCGGATCTTCAGGGCCGCGTAATCGTAGCTGGTGATTTCGTAGCCGTTGCCGTCCGGATCAAGGAAATACATCGACCAAGAAAGCTGGTGGTCCACCGCTTCCGGCCGCGTGCCCAGCTCTCGCCGCAGATGGGCGCGCCATTGCAGAAAGCCGTCGGCATCCACCCCCAGCGCGATCACCGCCCCCGGAACGACTTCGGGCCGTTCGAACAGCGCCAGCTTGAGCGTGCCGGCCGCGTTAGCGACGGTCAGCGGGCCGCGGCCGGGGCTCCAGGATTCCAGCTCGGGCACGCGGATGAGGCCCAGCACGCGGCGGTACCAGGCTTCGGCGGCGGCGCGGTCGCGCGCGTAGACGTGGATGTGGTCTATGCCATGGATATCGGGTGTCATGTCTGTTGCTCCTTTTTGAGCGCGGCGGCGCGCATGCGGTTGGCCAGTCCGGCGACGCGGCGCCCCAGGTGGCGGGCGGTGGCCAGATCGGATGGATGCAGCTTGCCATCCGGGCTGTGCGCGGTGGCGCCCAGCTGGCAACCCAGACGGTTGAGCCCCTCAGGGCTGTAGCCGGCGGCGATGTCCAGCCCGCACCACAGCATGCCGTGCTGGGCGGCCAGCGTGGAGAAGTAGGCCAGCGTGCATTGCTGGTCGCCGTTCAGGTTGCCGCCTATGGTGAAGCCGGCGGCGATCTTGTCGGCCCAGGTCTGGCGGCACCAGTTGGCGCTGCTGGCGTCGGCGAAGGCCTTGAACTGCGCGGCCGGTCCGCCCATGAAGGTGGGACTGCCGAATATGATGGCGCTGGCGTCCTGCAGCTCGTCGGCGAAGGCCTGGATCGGGTAGCGGCCATGCTGGATATGTTGCGGCAGTATGCGCAGCAGGCGGGCGCGGCCATATTCGGCCGCGCCTTCCTGGATGGCCTCGGCCAGCCGGTGGGTGCTGTCGCCGCTGGAATAATAGACGATCTGGATATGGCTCATGTCGTTCGCGTAATGAATGATTGCCATGCTAGTATCAAAGTTAAAGTTAACTTTAAGTCAATGCGAATATGGAAGACGGAGCCATCACCATAGGCCGATTGGCCAAACGCACCGGCGTGGCGGCCAGCGCCTTGCGGTTTTACGAGGCGAAAGGGCTGATCCACAGCGTGGGCGAGGCGGGCAAGACCCGGCGCTATCGTCGCGACGCGATACGCCGGGTGTCGTTCATCCGGGTGGCCCAGGCGATGGGCATGAGCTTGCAGGACATCGGCGCGGCGCTGGAGGAACTGCCGTCGCAGCGCACGCCGACGGCCGACGACTGGACCAAGATCTCGCAGGCCTGGCGCCCGTTGCTGCAGGCGCGGATAGACGCGCTATGCAGGCTGCGGGACCAACTGGACAGTTGCATCGGCTGCGGCTGCCTGTCGCTGGAGCGCTGCAAGCTGTACAACCCGGACGATGAGGCGGGGGAGAAGGGAAGCGGGCCGCGCTTTTTACTGGATAAGAAAGCATGAGCCGCGCCGGCTTGGGCTGCAGCGCTTTGCGCAAGAAAACCCGGCTGGTTCCGGGCGGATCGCAGGGTATTTCCCCGAAAACCTGCCAGCCGCGTTTTGGTAAAAGCCCGGAGCCTGGAAGCTGATGGTGTACCGCACGGCATGGCGGCAGCCGTCGCGGCGTCCTTCATCGCAGTGACTCGGGCAAATGGAACAGGTCCAGAAACAGCAGACCTGCGGCCCTAGGCGTCGCCGAAAACCTCTCCATTGACGGGATCGCGCGCCAGCACCGCCAGTGTCTGGCGGTCGGCATGGCCGGCGATGTGGTTCAGCTCGCTCTCGATGATGTCGGCGTCGCTGGGTGGAATATGGTTCTGGATGACGATTTCAGGCGTGCGCATGGCTTAGGTTATGTTTATGATTTTGACATTTTTGATTGGCGCGTTGCCGCGCAGCAATCATCAAGGGAGTTTGGCATTGGATTGGGATGCTTTCCGTTGTTTCGGTCAGGGGCCGGAAAGCGGCAATCTGGCGCTGGTGCGCCATGCTGGAAGCCAAGCGCTTGAGGGCAATGATGTCGAGCGCTTGAGTCTGGCTTTGCGGCAGAGATTGGGCGCAGCTTTTACGGCTTGAGGCGTATTGACGTTGGCTAAGGGTGGTGAATTCCCTGGTTGCATATTTACATCTTAAGATATATCGTAAGATGTAATTGCGCAGTTCGTGCGCAGAGCAGCGGGCAGCATTCGCAAGGGAGAATAAGCATGCAACAGGCGATAAAAGTGACGGGCTATCACGCCCATGTGTATTTCGACGAAAACAGAAAGACGCGCGCAAGCTGGCTCAGGGAGGCGGTGCAGCAGCGTTTCGATGTCAGCGTGGGGCGGTGGCGCGACCAGGCCTATGGGCCGCATCCCTGCGGCGCGTACCAGCTGGCGTTCGACGCCGCGCAGTTCGGCGAACTGGTGCCCTGGCTGATGTTGAATCGGGGCGAACTGGATATTCTGGTGCATCCGCTTAGCGGCGACGATGTCGAGGACCACAGCGATTTCGCGATGTGGTTGGGACAGCCGCTGGATTTGGACATTGCCTATCTGCGCGAACGGGGGCAGCGCAGGGAGGGAGGCGGAAACTGAGGGAATAAAAAACCGCCGGCGAAAATCCGGCGGTTTTGATTTGACGGGGGGAGGCGCTTACGGGCGCTCAACCGCCAACGCCACGCCCATGCCGCCGCCGATGCACAGCGTGGCCAGGCCCTTCTTGGCGCCGCGGCGCTGCATTTCGTGCAGCAGCGTCACCAGCACCCGGCAGCCGGACGCGCCGATCGGGTGGCCCAGCGCGATCGCGCCGCCGTTGACGTTGACCTTGTCCGAACCCCAGCCCAACTCCTTGGCCACGCCCAGCGCCTGGGCGGCGAAGGCCTCGTTGGCTTCCACCAGATCCAGATCTTCCACTTTCCATGCGGCTTTGGAGAGCGCCTTGCGAGTGGCGGATACCGGGCCGATGCCCATGATTTCCGGCTCGCAGCCGGTCAGCGCGTAGCCCTTGATGATGGCCAGCGGTTTCAGGCCCAGCTGATCGGCCTTCTGGGTGGACATCAGCAGCACGGCGGCGGCGCCGTCGTTGATGCCGGAGGCGTTGCCGGCGGTGACAGTGCCATCCTTCTTGAAGGCCGCGCGCAGCTTGGCCAGGCCTTCCGCGCTGGCGTCATGCTTGATGAACTCGTCGGCGTCGAAGGCCAGCGGGTCGCCCTTGCGCTGCGGCACCAGCACCGGGACGATCTCGTCCTTGAACTTGCCGGCTTTCTGGGCGGCGGCGGCGCGCTGCTGCGATTGCAGCGAGAAGGCGTCCTGCTCTTCGCGGCCGATGCCGTATTTGGCGGCCACGTTCTCGGCGGTGATGCCCATGTGGTAGGCGTTGTAGGCGTCGGTCAGGCCGTCGTTGACCATGGTGTCCACCAGCTGGGCGTTGCCCATGCGGAAGCCGTCGCGCGAGCCCGGCAGAATATGCGGGGACAGCGACATGCTTTCCTGGCCGCCGGCGATGACGATGTCGGCGTCGCCGGCCAGGATGGCCTGGGCCGCCAGATGCACGGCGCGCAGGCCGGAGCCGCACACCACGTTCAGCGTGGTGGCCGGGGTGGTGACCGGCAGGCCGGCCTTGATCAGCGCCTGGCGGGCCGGGTTCTGGCCGCTGCCGGCGGTGAGCACCTGGCCCAGGATCACTTCGCTGACGTCTTCCGGCTTGACGCCGGTTTTTTCCAGCAGCGCCTTGATCACGGTGGCGCCCAGTTCCGGCGCCGGGATTTTGGCCAATCCGCCGCCGAAGCTGCCGATTGCGGTGCGTTGCGCGGCTACGATCGCTACTTCCATGTCTTTCTCCTTTTGCTTGCGGCCCGCCCGGAGGCGGGCCATGCGGCCCTGGAGGGCGTTTGAATTGGGTTATTGCAGGCTGGCGGCGACGGCGGGCATGGCCTTGGCCAGCACGTATTCGCCGGGGGCCGCCTGCAGCGGAGGCAAGTCCTTATTGCCCAGGCTCTTGGGCGCGGCCACCTGCTTGCCGGATTGCGGCGCCAGCCAGGCGTCCCAGTCCTTCCACCAGCTGCCGGGCCGGCTTTCGGCGCCTTCCAGCCATTCCTCGGCGTGCAGCGGCAGCTTGTCGTTGGCCCAGTAGTTGCGCTTGTCTTTCGTCACCGGATTGATGGAGCCGGCGATGTGGCCGGACGCGCCCAGCACGAAGCGGCGGCTGGGCGCGCCGCCCAGGTATTTCAGGCCGGAGAAGGCGGAGCTCCACAGCACGATGTGGTCGTCGCGCGCGGCGAACATGTAGACCGGCACGTCGATCTTCGAGATGTCGATCGGCACGCCGCACAGCGTGATCGCGCCCGGGCGCACCAGCGCGTTGTTCATGTAGAACTGGCGCAGCAGAAAGGTGTGCATCGGCAGCGGCAGATCCACCGCGTCGTTGTTCCAGAACAGGAGGTCGAACGGCGCCGGGGTCTTGCCCAGCAGATAGTTGTTGACCACGTAGTTCCATACCAGATCGTTGGCGCGCAGGCTGGCGAAGGTGCGGCCGATCTCCTTGCCGCTGATGATGCCGCCGGCGGCCATCTTGGCTTCGCGGCCGGCGATCACGTTTTCGTCGATGAAGAAGGAGATCTCGCCCGGCTCGGCGTGGTCGATCAGCGAGGTCATGAAGGTGGCGGAGTCGAAGTATTTCAGCCCCTTGGCCTGGGCCACGCACAGCGCGGTGGTGAGGATGACGCCGCCCACACAGAAGCCGAGCACGTTCATCGTCGGCTGCTTGGTGATCTTCTGCACCGCCTCCGCCGCCTCGAACACGCCTTTTTCGATATAGGTTTCCCAGGTGAAGTGCCTCATCTCGGACACGGCCGAGCGCCAGCTGATCAGGAACACGCGGTAACCCTGGGCGACGAAGTGGCGCACCATCGAGTTGTCCTGCTGCAGGTCCATCAGGTAGTACTTGTTGATGCAGGGCGGGATGAACAGCAACGGCTTCTCGTACACCTTGTCGGTGGTGGGAGTGTACTGGATCAGTTCGATCAGCTCGTTGCGGAACACCACCTGGCCGGGCGTCACCACCAGGTTCTTGCCGATCTCGAACTTGCTTTCGTCCGACATCGAGATGTGGCCCTTCTGGATGTCGTCCAGCATGTTCTTCATGCCTTCGACCAGGCTCTCGCCCTTGGTCTCGATCGCGCGTTTGACCACGTCCGGATTGGTCAGCATGAAGTTGCTGGGCGACATCGCGTCCAGATACTGGCGGGTGGCGAAGGCCAGCTTGTCCTTGGCGTCCTCGTCGAGCTGGGTCTTGTCCACCAGCTCCATCATCCACTTGGAGGTTTGCAGATAGCTCTGCTTGAGGAAGTTGTAGAACGGATGCTCGTTCCACTCCGGCGACGCGAAGCGGCGGTCGGAGGGCTTGGCGCCCGGCTCGGCCGGAGCTTGCTGGCTGGCGGCCTGGCCGAGGAACTGCGACCACAGGTTGATCTGTTGCTGGTATAGCGAGGACTGCAGGGCGAACAGCTGATTGGTCTGGTTCATCAGTTGGGACCAGGCGCCGGAGAACGGATGGGTTTCGGCGTCGGGGGCGTAGGCCGGCGACAGTGAGTTGACGAACTGCTGCATCCATTGCTGGTTGGCCTCGGAGAGGCTGGTGAAGAAACCTTCCAGCGCGGCGGTACTATTCTGGGACAAGATGAATCTCCTGAAACGTGCAAATCGTTGTCGAAGCCTGTCTGAATGTCTGGACTGCATGGTCAAGCGGATGTCCCTGCGACTTTAACAGGGTTGCATGACATTTTCACGCCGTCCGGCGGCGAAATCCGCCATAAGGCGGGCATTGGCCGCAGTTTGTTGCTGCGATGCACAAAGCGTCATAAAACACAAAGCGTTTCGCGGTATGGGTTTGACATCGCTTGTGGGATAATCGACTTCGAAATCCAGGGGGAATTGCAATGTCGAGTGTAAAACTAGGCTTACATGCCATCCGCGTCGGCAATATTTTCTGCATCGGCCGCAATTACGCCGCGCACGCCGCCGAGCTGGGCAACAAGGTGGAGGACGAGCCGCTGGTGTTTTTGAAGCCGACCTCGGCGTTGCTGGACGAGTCCTCGCCCATTCGCCTGCCGGCCTATTCCGACGATGTCCACCACGAGTGCGAGCTGGTGGCGCTGATAGGCAAGGGCGGGAGCGACATTCTGCCGGACGCGGCGCTGAGCCATGTGGCGGGCTACGGCATCGGCCTGGATCTGACCGCGCGCGACGCGCAGGCTGAAGCCAAGCGCAAAGGCCATCCGTGGACCAAGGCCAAGGGCTTCCGCGGCGCGGCCTGCGTGTCCACGCTGGTGCCTGCCGCCCGGGTGGCGGATCCGCAGCAATTGAAGTTCGAATTGCGGGTCAACGGCCAGCTGCGCCAGAGCGGCGACGCCGGCCTGATGCTGTTCACGCTGGCCGAGCAGATCAGTTATCTGTCCAGGCTTTACGGCTTGTCCGACGGCGACCTGATCTTCACCGGCACGCCGGAAGGCGTGGCGCGCATCGTGTCCGGCGACCAACTGGACCTCAGCCTGCACGGGCAGGTGTCGGCGCATTGGAAGGTGGAGTGATGGCAAGGCAGGAAGAACGGGACGACGACAAGGTCCGTCTCGACAAGTGGCTGTGGGCGGCGCGTTTCTTCAAGACGCGCCAGCTGGCGCATGAGGCGCTGGAGCTGGGCCGGGTGCTGGTCAACGGCGATCGGGTCAAGGCCTCGCGGGTGGTGAAGGAGGGCGACAGGCTGTTCCTGCGCCTGAATCAACTGGAGTACAACGTGGAGGTGCTGCAGCTCTCCACCCAGCGCCGCCCGGCCAAGGAGGCGGTGCTGATGTACCGCGAGGACGAGGCGTCCATCGCCGCCCGCGAGGAGCGGTCGCTGTTGCTGAAGGCCGAGCACGCCAGCTTCCCGCATGGCGACGGCCGGCCCACCAAGAAGGCGCGCCGCGAGATATCCCGCTTCAAATCGTCGTTTTAGCCGCCATCGCGGCGTCGGTCCGGCCCGGCGCCGGATGGCGCCCGGCATCGAACCTTCAGAAAGATGACAATGCAGTCGCTGTGGCCGTTCGCTTCGTTCTACTTCACCTATTTCACCTTCCAGGGCATGTTCAGTCCGTTCTGGGGCCTGTATCTGCAGTCGCTGTCGTTCAGCGCCTGGCAGATATCGGTGCTGATGGCGCTGTCCACGCTGGCGCGGATCGTCGCGCCGGGCTTCTGGGGTTGGCTGGCCGATAAGAGCGGCCGCCGGCGCAACATCATCGTCACCACGTCCATCCTGTCCGCCGCCAGTTTCTGCCTGGTGGGGCTGCATGACGGCTTCTGGTGGATCTTCGTCAGCCTGGCGGTGTCGCATTTCTTCTGGGCCGCCGCGCTGCCCTTGGTCGAGGCCAGCACCGCCTACCTGACCCGCGACAATCCCGGCCGCTACAGCCGGGTGCGGGTATGGGGGTCGATAGGCTTCGTCTGCCTGGCGATGAGCGGCGGCTATTTGCTGGACTGGCTGGGCATCGCGGCGACGCCGTGGATCGTTTCCGCGCTGCTGGCCGGCGTGGCGCTGGCCGCGTTCAAGGTGCCGGAGGTGGTGCCGCAGGGCAAACCCAAGCCGGCCGGGCCGATCTGGGACACGCTGAAGAAACCGGCGGTAATGGCGCTGTTCGCCTGCTGTTTCCTGCAGGCCTTCGCCCATGGGCCTTACTACACCTTCTATTCGCTGGGCTTGAAGGCTTTCGGCTACGATAAGGCGGCGGTCGGCGTGCTGTGGGCGCTGGGGGTGGTGTTCGAGGTGGGCGTGTTCATGCTGATGCCGCGCATCATGCGCCGTTTCGGGCTGGAGGCCTTGATGCTGGCGTCGCTATCGGCGGCGGTGCTGCGTTTCGGACTGATCGCCACCTGCCTGGCCTCGCCGGCGGTGGCCGCCTTCGCCCAGGCCTTGCACGCGCTGACCTACGCCTTGCACCACGCGTCGGCCATCGGCCTGATCAACCGCATGTTCGCCGAGCAGCACCACGGCCGAGCGCAGGGCTTGTACATCGTCGCGTCCTTCGGCGTCGGCGGCAGCGGCGGCGGCTTGATAGGCGGGCTGGTGTGGCCGCATGGCGGCGTGATGCCGACCTTCGCGATGTCGGCTGTCGCGGCCTTGATCGGCGTGCTGGTATGCCTGCGCTGGCTGCGGCCGGCGGGCAAGCTCAGAGCAGCATTACCAGTTTGAATTCCGGCGCGTTGGCCGGCCGCAGCGTGATTTGCTGCTTCTGAAGGCGGCCGAGGCGGGGGTGGTTGAAGCCGCGCTCGCCGCCTTCGCGCTCCAGCACGTCCTGTTGCTGCCACAGCCGGTCGAACTCCGGGCTTTCGCGGCGCAGCTTCTCCAGCATGCCGGCGGTTTCCGCGTCATCCAGCTGCTGGCCCAGGTCGGCGCGCAGCTCGGCGACCACGCGCCGGGCCCGTTCCGGCCAGTTGTCGATGAAGCCGCGCGCTTCCGGCATCAGGAAAATGAAGTCCAGCTGATTGCGGCTGGCATCGGGTTTGCCCAGCCAGTCGCAGAATAACGCCTCCGCCGCCGCATTCCAGGCCACCGCGCGCCAGCGGCGGTCCAGCACGTAAGCCGGCATGTCGATGCGCGGCAACATCTTCTCCAGTATCTCCCGCGCCTGCGGATTGGCGTCGGCGCGCTTCTCCTGTGGATTCTTCAAGCCAGCCAGATCGAACAGGTAGTCGGTTTCCGCGCCCGACAGCTGCAGCGCGGCGGCCAGGCGGCCCAGCGTATGCGCGGACACCGATTCGCTGCGGCCCTGTTCCAGCCAGGTCAGCCAAGTGGCGCTGATGCCGGCCAGCTGCGCCACTTCCTCGCGGCGCAAGCCCTTGGCGCGGCGGCGCAGCCCAGCGGGCAGGCCGGCTTGCTGCGGAGTCAGTCTTTCTCGGTGGGCGCGCAGAAAAGCGCCCAACGGCGTGGCGGCGGTGTCCATGGTCTTATCCTGTTGGTTTTTATACCAGTATAACTGCTTATCTTGTAACAGGATCAAAGCTGTTCGAATATGCAGTCAACGATGACCCGAGGAACCGCAACATGACCGCGCAAACCTTGTACGACAAACTCTGGAACAGCCATGTGGTGCGTGAAGAGGCCGATGGCACCGCGCTGCTGTACATCGACCGCCACCTGGTGCACGAAGTGACCAGCCCGCAGGCCTTCGAGGGCCTGAAGCTGGCTGGCCGCCCGCTGTGGCGCGTCGATTCCGTGGTGTCCACCGCCGACCACAACACGCCGACCGACCATTGGGACCAGGGCATTCAGGACCCGATCTCGCGCCAGCAGGTGGAAACGCTGGACGCCAATATCAAGGCCTTTGGCGCGCTGGCTTATTTCCCGTTCAAGGATAAGGGCCAGGGCATCGTCCACGTGATGGGGCCGGAGCAGGGCGCCACGCTGCCCGGCATGACCGTGGTTTGCGGCGATAGCCATACCTCCACCCACGGCGCTTTCGGCGCGCTGGCGCACGGCATCGGCACCTCCGAGGTCGAACACGTGATGGCCACCCAATGCCTGACGGCCAAGAAATCCAAGAACATGCTGGTGCGGGTGGATGGCAAGCTCGGCGCTGGGGTGACCGCCAAGGATGTGGCGCTGGCGATCATCGGGAAAATCGGCACCGCCGGGGGCACCGGCTATGCGATCGAGTTCGGCGGCGAAGCGATCCGCGGGCTGAGCATGGAAGGGCGGATGACCTTGTGCAATATGGCGATCGAGGGCGGCGCCCGCTCCGGCCTGGTGGCGGTGGACGACAAGACCATCGAGTACGTCAAGGGCCGTCCGTTCGCGCCCAAGGCCGGGCAGTGGGAGCAGGCCGTCGCCTATTGGCGCACGCTGCATTCCGACGACGGCGCGCATTTCGACGAAGTGATCGTGCTGCAGGCCGCGGCCATCCAGCCGCAGGTCACCTGGGGCACCTCGCCTGAGATGGTGACGGAGGTGGGCGGCAAGGTGCCGAATCCGGCCAATGAGAGCGATCCGGTGAAGAAGGCCGGCATCGAGCGCGCGCTGGCTTACATGGGCCTCGCGGCGGATACGCCTATCGATGAAATTCCGGTGGACGTGGTGTTCATCGGCTCCTGTACCAATAGCCGGATCGAGGACCTGCGCGAAGCCGCGGCGGTGGCCAAGGGCCGCAGCAAGGCCGGCAATGTCAAGCAGGTGCTGGTGGTGCCGGGGTCCGGCTTGGTCAAGGCCCAGGCCGAGGCCGAAGGGCTGGACAAGATTTTCGTCGCCGCCGGTTTCGAGTGGCGTGAGCCGGGGTGTTCGATGTGTCTGGCGATGAATGCCGACCGGCTGTTGCCGGGCGAACGTTGCGCCTCCACGTCCAACCGCAATTTCGAAGGCCGCCAGGGCCAGGGCGGACGGACCCATCTGGTGAGTCCGGCGATGGCGGCGGCGGCGGCGGTGGCGGGGCATTTCGTCGACGTGCGCCGGTTGGCGGCGGGCTAAGCCGCGACGGCGGGGAGCAAAAGCCGGCGAGGCGTGTCAGACAGGAATGGAAGGTTGCCCGGCGATTTCGCTAGAATGCCTGTTTTATCTTGTCTGACAGCCTGGCTGTCACCCCAAAGGAACGGAAATATCATGAAAAAAGAGATGGTTTGTCTGAGCCTGGCCCTGCTGCTGGCCGGCTGCAACACCGTGCAAGGCATCAAGACCGACGCCAAGGAAGGCGGGCAGGCGGTGGGCCATGGTTTGCAGAAGGCGGGACAGGCGGTCGGCAACGCGGTGGAAAAGGGCGGCCAGGCGATAGAGCACGCCGCCCAGTAAACGCCGCGCCATCCTGAACGGGAGCGCATTATGAAAGCATTCACCACTTTGCAGGGCCTGGTCTGTCCGCTGGACAGGGCCAACGTCGATACCGACGCGATCATTCCCAAGCAGTTCCTGAAGTCGATCAAGCGGTCCGGCTTCGGTCCCAATCTGTTCGACGAATGGCGCTACCTGGATCATGGCGAGCCAGGCATGGATAACAGCCAGCGTCCGCTGAACCCGGACTTCGTGCTGAACCAGCCGCGCTACCAGGGCGCGCAGATCCTGCTGGCGCGAGAGAACTTCGGCTGCGGCTCCAGCCGCGAGCACGCGCCGTGGGCGTTGGACGACCAGGGCTTCCGCGTGGTGATCGCGCCCAGCTTCGCCGACATCTTCTTCAACAACTGCTACAAGAACGGCCTGTTGCCCATCGTGTTGGCGGCGGACATCGTGGATCAGTTGTTCCGCGAGTGCGAGGCGGCGCCGGGCTATAGCCTGAAGGTGGATCTGGTAGCGCAGACGGTGTTCGCCCCGTCAGGCCAGGCCTTCCTGTTCGACATCACCGAGCATCGCAAGCACTGCCTGCTGGGCGGCCTGGACGAAATCGGCCTGACCTTGCAGCATGCCGACGAGATCAAGGCTTTCGAGGCGCAACTCCGCGCGGCGCAGCCCTGGCTGTTTTCCTGAAAGGCGTATCACGGTCCGGTTGCCTGCCTGCGTTTTCAATGCTGGCCCACCCTCATGGGGCGGGACGTCCCGCGGAAGCGTTCGTTCTGCCCGGCATGAACCATTGGAAGAGCCACTCTATGCCTAACCGCCTCGCCGCATGCAGCTGCGGCCAGCTTACCGCCCAAGTCTCAGGCGATCCTGTACGCGTCTCCATCTGCCACTGTCTCGCCTGCCAGCGCCGCACCGGCAGCGTCTTTGGCCAGCAGGCCCGCTTTTACCGCAAGGACGTCGCCATCGCCGGTGACTCCACTGTTTACGTCCGCGTGGGCGACGAAGGCTCCCGCGTCAAATTCCATTTCTGTTCCGCTTGCGGCGCCACCGTGTACTACGAGCCGGAAGGGCTGGAAGAGTTTGTGGCGATACCGGTGGGGGCGTTTGCCGACCCAAGCTTTCCAGCTCCGAGCGTGTCGGTTTATGAGGCGAGGAAGCATGGATGGGTGGTGGTGCCGGAGGGCGCGGAGCATTTTGCGTAAGGCAAACACGGGTTAGTTCATTGTCGAGGGAGGCCGCATGGGGCAACGTTACCAGGAGCTACGGGACTCGCATCGCGAGTTCATCGCCGGGCAAAAACTGTTCTTCGTCGCCACCGCCCTGTCGGATGGCCATGTCAACATGTCCCCCAAGGGCATGGACTCCTTGCGGGTGCTGGGGCCGAATCGAGTGGCTTGGCTGAACGTCACCGGCAGCGGCAACGAGACCGCCTGCCATGTCGAGCATAGCCCGCGCATGACCTTGATGTTCTGCGCGTTTGAGGGCAAACCGCTGATCCTGCGTCTTTATGGCCAAGCTCGCGCGGTTCATCCCGGCGATGCCGATTGGGACAGCTGTTATGGCCTGTTCGAACCGCTGCCTGGCGCGCGCCAAATCTTTCTGTTGGACGTGGAGCTGGTGCAAGCTTCCTGCGGCATGTCGGTGCCTTACTATCAGTACTTGGGCGAGCGGGAGCAGTTGAACGACTGGGCTCGCGCCAAGGGCGAGCCGGGCATCCGCGACTACTGGCGAAGCCGGAACAGCGTGAGCCTGGACGGTTTGCCGACCGGCATCGTCGAGAAAAGCGGCATGGTCCCGCTGGACGAGGCGGAGCAAGCATGAAAACAGGGGTGAGATCGCCATGAGCGGCCGCGGCTGGATGGTCTGGCTGCATCGCCGCCCGCTGGCGGCCTTCCTGCTGCTCGGCCTGAGTTTCCTGCTGTTCGGCGCGGCCACCGTCAACCTGGCTTTGCTGCTGCAGCTGAATCTCAAGCTATGGCTGGATGTGGGCTGGCAGGCGGCGATGGACGGCGCGCTGCGCCAGCTGGGAGAACTGCTGCTGTCCGGCTACGCCGCGATGGCGGCCTATATCGTATTCAAATGTTGCGAACGGGTATTGGTGGAGAGACTGACCCGGCGCGACGACGACAAGCGGAAATAAAGGAGCATTCATGAAGATCGCCATCCTGCCGGGAGACGGCATCGGCCCTGAAATCATCGCCCAGGCGGAGCGCGTGCTGGACGTGCTGCGCCGCGACGGTTTGAAGATGGAAACCGAACACGCGCCGCTGGGCGGCGCCGCCTATGACCAGTACGGCGCGCCGTATCCGGAAGCCACGCAGAAGCTGGCGCGCGAAGCCGACGCGGTGCTGCTGGGCGCGGTGGGCGGCCCGGCCTACGACAAGCTGGACCGGCCGCTGCGTCCCGAGCGCGGCCTGCTGGCCATCCGCAAGGACCTGAACCTGTTCGCCAACCTGCGGCCGGCCATCCTGTACCCCGAGCTGGCCAACGCGTCCACGCTGAAGCCGGAAGTGGTGGCCGGGCTGGACATCATGATCGTGCGCGAGCTGACCGGCGACATCTACTTCGGCCAGCCGCGCGGGCTGGGCGTCAACGCCCAGGGCGAGCGAGAAGCCTTCAACACCATGCGCTACAGCGAGAGCGAAGTGCGCCGCATCGCCCATGTCGCCTTCGGCATCGCCATGAAGCGCAACCGCAAGCTGTGCTCGGTGGATAAGGCCAATGTGCTGGAAACCACCGAGTTCTGGAAGGAGATCATGATCGAGGTGGCCAAGGAGTACCCGCAAGTGGAGCTCAGCCACATGTACGTCGACAACGCGGCGATGCAACTGGTGCGCAATCCCAAGCAATTCGACGTGATGGTCACCGGCAACATCTTCGGCGACATTCTGTCCGACGAAGCCTCCATGCTGACCGGCTCCATCGGCATGCTGCCATCCGCCTCTTTGGACCAGAACAACAAGGGCCTGTACGAACCGAGCCACGGCTCCGCGCCGGACATCGCCGGGCAGAACCTGGCCAATCCGCTGGCCACTATCCTGTCGGCCGCGATGATGCTGCGCTACAGCTTCGGCCAGGAAACCGCCGCCCAGCGTGTGGAAAGCGCGGTGAAGAAGGTGCTGGCACAAGGCTACCGCACCGGCGACATTTACGAAGCCGGCTGCGAGAAGGTCAGCTGCTCCGGAATGGGAGACGCGGTGGTGGCGGCGATGTGACGCTGTTTGTCAGCTGATTGATTTGCGCGGCGCGATCCTTCATCGGATCGCGCCATTTCTTTTGCTGCGCCAGGCTGTGTAAGGGAGTGGTTGGCCCCATCGGCGGAGTCCAAGGGGTATTCAGGGACGGACGAGGCGCGTCAGCCGTGTTCTTCAACTATGGTTTGCCTGGCAGAATTGGCGATGCTTTTGGCATGCCGGCCTGAGGTAGAATTCTTCCGCCTTTTTCGAAGACGCCGGGTTCGCGCCGTTGTCGGAAGCTTTGCGCTTATGGGCCTGTCTTGATTTCGCATTCAGACAGGATGCGGCGTGATCAAACCATATCGATCACTTGATTGGGGAGTTCGTCATGCGTGTCAAAACTGTCTCGATGATGCTTTTAATCCTTGCTTCGCTGGCCACCCAGGCGGCGACTTCCGTTGTCATCGATGCGAAGAATAACTGTTTGTCCGCTGCCTTCGGCAGCGCTTCCGGCGGCGTTCCCGCCTCTTTCCAGCTAGTGCCGGGACGCTATGTCCTTTCGTTGGTTGCCAATAGTATGAGCTGCTCCAATGGCAATCTGGGAGGCGGCTGCAATATCACATCGGTCATGGTGCAGGGGGGATATGGCGTCGGCAGATGGGGTGTCGCTGTGACCGAGCCGATGATTCTCGATGTGCCATCCACGACATCGACGCTGTATGCCTATGTCAGCGACAACTATTGCCAGGACAACACCGGGCAGGCTAGTTTGCTGATCCAGGCGGCGAATTGAGATGGGCCTGCTGGGGGAGTTTGCGAGGCCCAGCGTTCACTGCGATATCGCGTGGCCTATACGCATGGGATCATGATTTTTCCGGCAGGTGTTGGATTTGATTTCATTCGGCTCGGGTGAAAGGCTGGCCGCCATCCTGCCCGCCGCGTCGATGCTACAGCTTCGGCTAGGAAGAGGTTTCCCGGGGCGCAGAGCAGAAGCTGTTGGTCCAGGACCTGGCATCGCCGGCATTTACGCGGCTGGCTGCGAGGACGTCCGCGGCTCAGGCATGGGCCGGCCGCGATGGCGGCGGTGATGTGAAGCAGGGTCTTTTTGCTCGAGGGCGATGGAGCATGGAGCGGTGCCGCATAAATCCACAAAGGGATGGATGCCTTCTTTTCCCTGGGTGGATTTATGTCTAGAGCTGTCTGGCCATGCTGAAGCCGCTCAGAATGGCAGTGGGTATTTGTCGCTCAGCTTCCTGGCCATTCAAACATTTGGCTGTCACCCCTTCATCAAGCAACGTTTTTGATTTTTACCAAACTGCGGCGATGGCGCAGCCCCTGCGCTTCCACATCGCCAGGAGCGCATCTTGTGTCTATATGCCTTGTGACGCGCTTTCCCCGCCTGAATCGCGCCGTTGCGTCTCTTGCCGCAATCGTTTCATGGCAAGTTCATTGCCAAAAGCAACAGCTTTTCCCGCTCTGGCTATCGGCTCATTGGGTAGATTCGCGCCAACAGAGAGGGGAGGCGCTGGCGCATGTCGTCGGTAGTTGTCGGCCACCTTTTTGACTCGATTCGCCGCATTTTCATTCCATGGCAATGACCAAATCTGCATCCCGCGTGGTTGACGACATTGGGGACGGCGGTCCTTGGTTTTCCATTCGCCTTCATCCTGTTTTTGGGCAGCAAATGTAAAGCTTTTGAGGCCTCGTGATAGGGGGCTGCTGTGCAGCGCCGCGTACTGTAGCCCGGCACGGTCAGCTCAAGGAGGGCCTGCTTGGCTAAGTTTTCCGTGCGGTCGATGGGTTGGGGCAATGCTAGTCCGTGCAAGCTGAACGGGGCATCGCTCTAGGAGTGCGCCAGCACAAGCTTGCTCTGGGGCGCAGCCTACTATGTTGTGCTTGTGTCCTGCTTAATGAATAAGGAGCCGCATTGGATCAGGGGCGTACGTCTTGGTTGGCAACTGGTATTGCTTCGGGATGCGTTCGGTCATGCTGCTATTTTATCAAGCCATCAGAATTGATGGGTCCGCGCTGCAACGCTATTTTCAGTTAGGTAGCCTTTGGCGAGATATTAGGCGGGTATGTCTTGACTGATGTTGAGTGGGTTTGTTATTGGAGAGTGGTGGAGAAGGTGTGGTTGGTATGCAAAAAAATGCAAAAGAATGTGTTGTGTAATACAATTGTTATGCTTTTGTACTTTTCTGGATGTGTGGTTATTGTGTAACATGTGGCTGCTGTTTGTGGTTTTTGCGAAGAACGTGCTTGCAGGTATCGATCTTTCCCTGTATGTGCTTGTGTGCCTCATTGCGCATATCTTTGTTTTTATTGCAATTATTTCCCTTGGCGCGCGCGGTGGCTTTTTAAACGCTAGAAGCTGAATTTATGTAAAGGAGATTTGGGATGGGAAAAATAACTAAAGCTATTCAAAACCCCAGCTTAATTACTAAGGCGTTGAGAAATAGGCTTAATCATTTCCATAAATTCTATATTGAAAAGGATGAATTTACTATCGCGGTAGATCAGTGGTTTAAGGATAGGGGTGATGAGAGTTTGAGGTTGGATTATCCACTGAGTCAAAATAGTATAGTATTTGACTTGGGGGGGTATGTTGGTGATTTTGCAAGTGAAATTCATGAGAGATATGGTTGTTATGTCTATGTTTTTGAGCCGGTGAAAGAGTTTTATGAGGTTTGCGTCGAGAGATTTAAGGGTAATGAAAAAATTCAATGTTTTAATTATGGATTATCCAATGAGGATGGTAGCCTGGCAATAAGTCTTCAGGAGGATGGGTCCAGTCTAATTAAAATGGGGGAGGATGGTAAGCAGGAGATTGTCTCGCTCAAGAGTTTTGATGAGCAGCTTTTGGAGCAATTGAAAGTGATGCAGATTGATCTTCTGAAGATTAATATTGAAGGAGGGGAGTTTTTGGTGATCCCTCATATCATTTCAAATGGGATAATTGAGAAGGTTAAAGATCTTCAAATTCAATTCCATAATTTCTATCCTGACGCTAAGGATCAGAGGGATAATATTCGAGTGGAGCTTGCTCGTACGCATTTGGAGAAATGGAATTATACTTTTGTTTGGGAGTCCTGGTCTCTGAATGCTAGCCAAGCTAAAGCTAATCTTCTCTCAACTAATTGAGTAGCCTAAGTTAAGGGTTTTTGGTTTGAAAGTGGGTGTGGCAGAACTCGGTGGAATTCTGGCTGGCCTAGAGAATCATGGGCCCTGAATCCGTTGTAATCCTGTTGTCAGTATTGATTTTGCATGCGCATCTGTCGGCGACAGATGCCAGTGCACATTCAGGCGCTCATCTCATAGTTTTCTGTTAAGCGACTTGATGAAAAGGCTCTTCGTGAGCTTGCCTTGCGAGAAATGGCGCGCGACACCCTGCTCATGCATCCGCTGCTCCAGCGTGACCGGAATGAATTGCTATCGTGGTCAACAGGAAGCGGCCGTTCCGCGCAGTGAATGGGTGCGACGGGTGGCAGATTACGCATGACGAGGCTCGAGAATTCACAAGCGCTCCGTTTGGTTGTCATGGAGCTATGGATTGATGAAAGTCAGGCGCGCTGCCGCCGATTGGATAATCGCGGCGGCATGTTGAGCGATGGGTTGCGTTGGGCTTGGAGAGCTCGCCTGCTTGCGTTTGCGAGCAGGCTTTTCAGCTTTTGGGAGATTGTTTTGTTGGCCTTGGCCTGGCTTGTCGACTATGGCATTGGGTTTCCTGATTTCAAGCAGACAGTTTGCTGGCACTCCAGCCGACATGCTGTTACTTCTTGTTAGAGGGGCTCTGTTTGAGTGTGAACTTTGTGACAGTGGCAGCCGACTCGGCCTGATTTGGCGCGAAGATGATCTGTTCTTTCGATGAGCTTCAATTGTCATGAGAAATCACCCGGCTTGAATGAATTTCAATTTGTCAGAAAGCGCTAGTTCCCGGCGCTATGTTTGACGAGGGGAGTCGGCCGCGAGTCAACTTTCAGTGACTCCAAGTCCTCGCTGACCGGGAGGTCCTGGCTGTGCCTTGTCCCCCTTCGGCACTCTCTGGTCGGCATCGTGAATGCCTGTGGGTACGCTGTTCATTACAGCTTAATCATTTGTTCTGCGGAACTTCACAATAAAAACGATTTACCCCATTGCTTGCCATCGTGGCGCGCTGCACAATGGGGTAACAAAAATTTAACCGCCGCGCAGGCCTCAGCCGCGCGGCGGTCACGATTCGGACTTAGGACAGACTCGGGAGATTTCCAGTGAGAGTAGGCTTTGTAGGCTGGCGCGGCATGGTGGGTTCCGTGCTGATGCAGCGCATGCGCGAGGAAAACGATTTCGCGGTGATCGCGGAACCGGTGTTCTTCACCACCTCCAACGTCGGCGGCAAGGCGCCGGACATCGGCCGCGACGTGCCGCCGCTGAAAGATGCCGGCAATATCGACGAGCTGAAGGCGATGGACGTGATCGTCACCTGCCAGGGCGGCGATTACACCACCGAGGTGTACAGCAAGCTGCGCGCCGCCGGCTGGAAGGGCTACTGGATCGACGCCGCCTCTACGTTGCGGATGCAGGAAGACTCCATCATCGTGCTGGACCCGGTCAACCGCGAGCTGATCGACAAGGGTGTGGCCAACGGCGTCAAGGATTACATCGGCGGCAACTGCACCAACTCCATCATGCTGATGGGCATGAACGGCCTGTTCCGAGAAGGCCTGGTCGACTGGGTGTCCTCGATGACCTACCAGGCGGCTTCCGGCGGCGGCGCCAATCACATGCGCGAATTGCTGAAGGGCATGGGCGCGATCCATTCCACCGTGGCCGACGAGCTGGCCACGCCGTCGTCCGCCATCCTGGAAATCGACCGCAAGGTGGCCAAGGCCATCCGCGAGGATGTGCCGACAGAATTCTTCGGCGCGCCGCTGGCCGGCGGCCTGATTCCGTGGATCGACAAGCAGTTGGACAACGGCCAGTCCAAGGAAGAGTGGAAGGGCCAGGCCGAGGTCAACAAGATTCTCGGCACCTCCAGCGTGGTGCCGGTGGACGGCCTGTGCGTGCGCATCGGCGCGATGCGCTGCCACAGCCTGGCGCTGACCGTGAAGCTGAAGCAGGATCTGCCGCTGTCCGAGATCGAATCCATCATCAAGTCCGGCAACGACTGGGTGAAATGGGTGCCGAACGATCGCGAGATTTCGGTGAAGGAACTGACGCCGGCCGCCATCACCGGCGGACTGGAAGTGGGCGTCGGCCGCGTGCGCAAGATGAATATGGGCGGCGAGTATCTGTCCGCCTTCGTGATCGGCGATCAGCTGTTATGGGGCGCGGCCGAGCCGCTGCGCCGCATGCTGCGTATCCTGATCGAGCGCTGACAGGTAGAATAGGCGCGAGCCTGGGCCGGCCTTGCCGGCCGCAACAGAATTCAAGGGCACTTCGGTGCCCTTTTTGCATTGGATGACGCCTTGCGCTTATGCTGCGGGCGTGCCGCAACAACAGGAATACCGAATATGTCGACTTCTCTGCAGATCGCCGTCGTGGGCGCCACCAGCCTGGTGGGCCAAGCCGTGCTGGAACTTCTGGCCGAACGCCGCTTCCCGGCCGCGCGCGTGTTCGCCGTGGACTGCGCCGAGCAAGACGGCAGCACCGTGTCGCTGGGCAATCTGGAACTGGACGTGCACGTGGTGGACGAGTTCAATTTCGAGAATGTCGGCCTGGCCATCTTCGCCGCCGGCGGCGACATCTCGCGCCAATACGTTCCGCAGGCGCGCGACGCCGGCGCGGCGGTGGTGGACTTCAGCTCCGCGTTCCGCGGAGACGCCGGCGTGCCGCTGGTGGCGCCGGCCATCAATGCCGCCGAGCTGGAAGAGCTGGGCCGCGCGCCGTTGGTGGCCGTGCCCAATTGCACGGTGACGCCGCTGGCCCTGGCGCTGGCGCCGCTGGCGCCGCTGGGAATCGTCCGTGTGACCGTGGCCACCTACCAGGCGGTATCCGGCAGCGGGCAGAAGGCGATGGAGGAGATGGCGGAGCAGACCACCGCGCTGTTCTCGCACCGCGACGCGGAAGTCAGCGTCTACGCCAAGCGCATCGCCTTCAATGTATTGCCGCAGATCGGCGATGTGGACGAGAACGGCGATTCGGAAGAAGAGCGCTCGGTTCGCGACGAAACCGCCCGCCTGTTGAAGCTGAAGCCCGAGCAGCTGGAAGTCACCTGCGCGCGCGTGCCGGTGTTCTTTGGCCATTCCTGGGCGATTCAAGTCGAATTGCATGAAGAGTTTGACCTCGAACAAGCGCGCAAACGCCTCAAGGCGGCAGGATTGCAGGTGGTCGGCAGCGAGCAGCATGGCGGCTACGTGACGCCGATGGAGGCCACCGGCAACGAGATGGTGTGGGTCAGCCGCTTGCGCAAACACGGCAAGACGCTGAGCCTGTGGGTATCGGCTGACAACGTCAAGGCCGGCGCGGCGCTGCACTGCGTGCGCATCGCTGAAATCCTGGCTGGGCAAAGCGCTTTGATGTAAACGACGCGCACGGCATGCCAAGCGGGCATCGGTTGTGAAATCTGGCTAAACGACGTGCAAGGGCCTAAGATTGCAACAGTTGCACACTCATCCCGAAGGGATCGGTGCCGATAACATCTGATAATGCGACAGTGCCGGAAGGTAGACAGTGAGAAATCAGGGAAAACTCAAGCTTGGCGTGCTATTGATCGGCCTGGCGTACTCCGCGTGCGCCTGGGCCGGTTTGGGGAAGATACATGTTCGCTCCAATCTGGGCGAGCTATTGAAGGCCGACATCGAGATGACCGGCGTGCAGCCGACGGAGCTTGACGCCGTCAGAGTCGGGCTGGCGGGCATCGAGACCTTCCAGGCCCTGAATGTCGACTACGCCAGCTCCTTGTCTTCCCTGCGCTTCGCGTTGAATTCCAATGCCCGTGGCGCGACGATACGCGTCAGCTCCACCCAGCCCATCAACGATCCCTATCTGCGCTTCGTGGTCGAGGCCAAAGCGCCGTCCGGCCGCTCGGTCCGCGAATATACGGTGTTGCTCGATCCCGCCAACTACACGGCGCAAAACATTGTTCAGGATGTGCCCAGCTATGCCGACGACGACCAGGCCAGCCGCTATCGCCAGGCCGCGCCGGTCAAGGTGGCGCCCGCCGCGCCGCGCGAGCTGACGGTGCGCCAGGGCGCCACGCTGCGTTCGCTGGCTGCCAAGGTCAAGCCGAAGGGCGCGTCGTTGCGGCAGACCATGGCGGCCTTGGTCCAGGCCAATCCGGACGCTTTCGCCGACGGCGATGTCAGTCATCCCAAACCAGGCTCGACGCTGCAGGTGCCATCCGCGCGCAAGATGCGCGCGCTGTCGGCCAGCCAAGTGGCCGGCATTCTGGGCGAACCCGCTCCGGCGGCGGCTTCGTCTGCGGCCAGCCAGGCCGGCGCGCCGTCGGGCAAGGGCGGCGACGTGCTCAAGCTGGCGCCGGGAGATGGTTCCGACAGCGCCAAGCTCAATGATCTGCAGCAACAGATCAGCTCCCGGGAAAAGGCGTTGCAGGACGCCACCACTCGCATCGCGGCGCTGGAGCAGCAGCTGAAGGCGCTGCAGAGCAGCCTGCAGGCGCCGGGAGCCAAGCTGGAGTCCATCGCGCCTGCCGCCGCGCCGACGCCGTCCAGCGCGCCGATGGCGGCAAGCGTTCCGCATGAGGCGGTTGCGGCCAGCGCGCCCAAGCCGGCGCCGAAGCCGGTAGAAAAGCCTCATCCCAAGCCGGCCGCCGCGCACCCCGCGCCGCCGCCTGCGCCATCGTTGATGAGCAGAGTGCTGGGCTATCTGCCGCTGATCGGAGGCGGCGTCGCCGGCGTAGGCTTGCTAGGGCTGCTCGGAGTCATGGTCGCCAGGCGGCGCAAGGCTGCGGACGAGAACGCGGGCAGCGCCGCGCTGGGCCGCAGCACGGTGGCCGGCCATGACGCCAATGCCGTCGGCGGCAGCAATTCCTTCATGAGCAACTTCACGCAGGCTGCCGGCGCCATCGACGCGGCGGAAGTCGACCCGGTGGCGGAGGCTGAGGTGTACATCGCTTACGGTCGCGACCAGCAAGCGGAGGAAATCCTCAAAGACGCGCTGCAGAAGGACCCGTCGCGCCATGAGGTGCGGATGAAGTTGATGGAGGTATACGCGGCCAGGCCGGATGTCGCCGGTTTCGAGCGGTTGGCCAAGGAAATGCATGCCGCCTTCGACGGCAAGGGCGCGCTGTGGGCCAAGGCGGCGGCTCTGGGCCGGGCGATCGATCCGGGCAACGCCCTGTATCAGGCGGATGCCGGCGAGCAGGAGGCCGCGCCGGCTGCGGCGGGCGGCGAGGTGATCGATCTGGATCAGGAGCTGTTTGGCGAAGACGCGCCCGCTGCCATCGAGGCGGCCCCGGCGCCGGCAGAACCGGCATCGCCGGCTGCTGCCGCGGAAGAGGCGGATCCGTTGGCGGCGCTGTTCGATGCTCCGGCAGGCGGCGAGGCCACGCCGGAGCCGGAGGCCAGCGCGCTGGATTTCGATCTGGACGCCATGCTGACGGCGGAGCCTGCCGCGGGGGAGGCCAAGGCGCCGGAGCCGGAGGCCAATATGCTGGACTTCGACTTCAACCTGGACGGGGCGCCGGCAGCGGAAGCCAAGCCGGCCGAGGCGACTGCCGCCGAGGGACTGGAGTCCTTGTACGAGGACATGCTGGCGGAAGCGCCGCCGGCCGCCGAGGAGGTGCCGCCGGAACCGGCCGCTCCGGCAGAGGCGGAAGGCGTGTCGGTGATGGACGATCCTCTGGCCACAAAGCTGGATCTGGCCAAGGTTTACCTGGACATGGGCGACCGCGAGGGCGCGCGCGAGGTTCTGCAGGACTTGCTGAGCGAGGCCCAGGGGGCGCTCAAGGAAGAGGCCCAGGCCTTGCTCGACAAGATCAGCACCTGAGAGATTGCCGCCCTCAGGCAAGAAAGCCGTCTGCAGCCATGCGCTCAGGCGGTTTTTTCATGTTTGGGCTTTTCGCTAAGTTTTGCGGGTTTGCCCGAGGCGGCTGTTTTGACGATCCAGCAGCCGGCTTTTCATTTCGACCGGATCGGAGCGCTTGGCGTTTGGCCATCGCGGCGCTAAACGCGCCGCAGAAAACGCAACAGAATGAAAAGGCAAATTCTCTTTTGGACGTCGGGCGATTTTCATTAGCCGCGATGAGGATTCATTGCTTGGATGATTCGGCGAAGTGGCGAGGCGAGGCGTCGGGAAGCCATGAGGCAGGTATTGCGTTTCGCATGGGATTGTCAGGCGAAAGTGCTATAAGGTTTAATTATGCGTTTTTGCAAAATGCCGGCTGCCTTGATGGATAAGGGCCTTTGGGTGAAGACGGGTATTTTTCCGCCGGGCCGGGTTGTATCATGCACGCAAGAAGATTGGGAACATCAACGATGGCTGCAAATTTTCGCAAGACAGGTTTGGCGCTGCTGCTGGCGGGCATGGGTAGCATTTATGCGGCGCATGCGGGATTAGGGCCGATACGCGTGCTTTCGGCGGATGGGGAATCGTTCGCCGCTGAAATACCGGTCGTCAATGAGGATATCGAAGATCTGGCGCAGGTGAATCTGGCCGATCGCAACAATTATCCGCTGCTGTCCCCTTACAGCGGCTCCGCGCCGGTTTTGCATTTCAATCTGGTGCGCAGCAGCGATGGCCGCATCAGCAAAGTGCAGGTCAAGGGCCCGGCGAGCTTCGGCGAACCCTTGCTGCGCTTCGCGGTGGAGGTGCGCTGGCCTGCGGGCAGTCTGGTCCGCGAATTCGAGGTGGACTACAAGCGCGACGGGCCGCGCCGAAAGGCGCCGGTGCCTGCCGGCGGGGACGACGACAAGCGCCATGCCGCGACGCCGGACCAAGGCTCCAGGCTGGATGGGGCGGGTTTGGGCGATATCCGCGTCAGCTCCCGTCTGGGCGAGCCGCTGATCGCCGAGCTGCCCTTGCTGGGCGGCGCTTTCGACAAGTCGGAGCAGCTGCGGGTGGCGATTCTGCCGGATGCCGCGCAAGGCGTGGCGATGAAGGAGCAGCTGTCGCAAGTGGCGTCGATCTCGCATCAACTGGACCGTTCGCCCAACGGGCACCGCGTGCTGCGGCTGTCCTCATCCCTGCCGATCACCCAGCCGAGATTGTCGTTCCGGGTGGAAGTGATCGCCGGCAATGTCCGGGCGCAAAAGACTTATAGCCTGGCGCTGGATGGCGCAGTCTCCAAGAGTGGAGCGGCTGTCGCCAAGCCGGAGGCGAGGCCTGCCGGCGCGGAGTTGATGTCGAACGGCAAGATCTATCAAGTGAAAAGAGGCGATACCTTGTCGGGGATCGCCATGCGGATGAGCGGCCATGCCCGCGGCGAAGACGTGGCCGGCCGGCTGCTGCGGGACAACCCCGAGGCCTTCGTCGGCGGCGACGCCAATCGCTTGCTGGCGGGAGCGGAGCTGCATTATCCGGGCGGCTGGACGATGCCGGAAGCGGCGAAGGGCGCTGGCAAGCCGGAGGAGGCGAGGGGTGCAGCCAAGCCGGGCAGCATGGCCAAGCTGTTGGCGGAAGGGCATCAGGCCGATCTGGCGAAGCCCGGCCCGGCCAAGGCGGCGGTCCAGCCGGAAGCCAAGCCGGCGGCGAAGCCCGTTCCGGAATCAAAACCTGCCGTCCAGGCCGCATCGTCGCCGCAGGCACTGGCGGCCGAGCGCCGCATGCGCGACATGCTGATGAAGCAGGAACAGGCGCTGAAACAGACCGAGCAAAGAGCCAAGGCGCTGGAAGACAAGATCCGCTCGCTTCAGCAAGCCAAGAGCAAGCCCTCTGCCGCATCCGCGCCATCCGCGGGCGTTGTGGCGGCCAGCAAGCAGGAGGGCGGCGTGTCCGCCAAGCCCACGCCTGCCGCGCCCAAACCACCCGCCGAGAAGCCTGAGGCGCAGGCGGCGAGGAAGGAGGAGCCTCCCGAGACGCCGGCAGTCAAGCCGGAGGTTCCGGCTTTGCATGGCCCGCCGGAGCTGCTTCAGTCCCCTGAGAACAGGCCCAAGCCGCTTGTCCGGCAGGAGGCGGCGCCTCCGTCTCCGCCGGCGCGCGGCGCGGCCAATGGCGGGATGGCGGGGTTGAGCGACCGGGATGTCCAGATCAAGTTGGGCGGCGCCGCCGCCGCGCTGGGGCTGGTGGCTTTGCTGCTGATCCGTCGCAGGCGCGCGGCCGCCGCCGGCCAGGCATCCGGCGGGAAGGAGGGAGGCGATGGCGAGTCCGCCCAGATGCAGTTGAAGCCATTGACCTCGCTGATGAGCTCGTTGAAGAGCGACGATGGAATCGATCTGGGCTCCGTCGACGTGATGGCCGAGGCCGAGGTTTATCTGGCTTATGGCCGGGACGACCAAGCCTTGCTGATTCTGCGCGAGGGTCTGGCGAAAGAGCCCTTAAGGCAGGACTTGCGCTACAAATTGCTGGAAGTGTTGGCGGCCCAGCCTGACAAGGAGGCGTTCATCGAGGAGGCTACCGCCGCCCAGGGCATGTTCAGCCAGGACAGCACGATGTGGCAGCGGATCAGCGAGCTGGGCCGCGCCCAATTGCCCGACCACCCCTTGTTCGCCCGGGAGCCCGGCGTGGAACCGCAGATCGCCGAGCCCAAGGCCGCGGCGCCTGAGCCGCGCCCCGCGATAACGGTTCCGCCGCCCGCGCCCCCGGCACCCCAGGCGCCGCCTGTCGCGGCTAAGGCGCCGTCCGCTCCGCCGCCGGCCATCGAAGCGCCGATCGAGGGGAGCGAGGATGTCGAGAAAATGGAGCTGGCCAAGCTGTATATGGAAATGGGCGACAAGGAAACCGCCGAGTTATTGATGCGGGAGGCCCAGCACGGCCGCTAGACGCGTGAGAGGGTAGAGGTAATGGCGCCGGTTTTCAGCCGGCGCCATTTGTTTTTGTATTGAGGCGACGCGTGTGGCGCAAACCGGGCAGGATAGGATAAAGTGGGTGCTTTATCGCTCTGGCGAGGCTTTGCATGGCCGGAGCGTGGCAATGATATGGATGAGTGGGTATGAGAATCGCGCTCGGCATAGAGTATGACGGTCGGGCGTTCGCCGGCTGGCAGACCCAGCCGCACGGCAACACGGTACAGGACAGGCTGAATCAGGCATTGGGGCAGATCGCCGGCAACCGCGAAGTAGCCACCCACGCCGCCGGCCGCACCGACGCCGGCGTGCATGCCGCGATGCAGGTGGTTCATTTCGATACCGATGCGACGCGTCCGCTCAATGCCTGGGTAAGAGGCGTCAATGCGCTGCTTCCGCCCGAAGTGGCCGTGGTGTGGGCGCGCGAAGTCGGCGACGAATTCCATGCCCGGTTTTCCGCGTTTTCCCGCAGCTACAGCTATTTCCTGCTGACTCATCCGGTCCGCTCCTGCCTGCTGGCGGGCAAGGTGGGGTGGTATCACCAGGCGCTGGATGTGGCGGCGATGCGCGAAGCGGCGGCGCGGTTGCTGGGACGGCATGATTTTTCCAGTTTCCGCGCGTCGGAGTGCCAGGCGAAGTCGCCGGTCAAGGATCTGCAGCAACTGGATATCGTCGAATCCGACGGCCTGCTGCGCTTCGATTTGAACGCCGACGCCTTCCTGCACCACATGGTGCGCAACATCGTCGGCGCGCTGCTCTACGTGGGTAAAGGGGCGTTGAGCCCTGACGACATGCAGGCCTTGCTGGCGGCGCGCGACCGCACCAGCGCGCCGCCCACCTTCATGCCGGACGGCTTGTATCTGACCGGCGTGGGTTATCCGGACGCGTTCGCGCTGCCGTCCCGTTGCGAGGCCGCGCGGCTCAGGCTGCGCTGAAGTACAACCCTTATCGAGCGGGGCACAGGACATCGTGGTCAGAATCAAGATTTGCGGCATCACCCAGCCGGAGGACGGCGCCGAGGCGGCCCGCCTGGGAGCGGACGCCATCGGACTGGTGTTTTACGACAAGAGCCCGCGCAATGTGTCGATTGAGCAGGCGCGCGCGGTGATCGCCGCGCTGCCGCCCTTCGTCAGCGTGGTGGCCTTGTTCGTCAATCCCGAGCGCGAATGGGTGGAGCGGGTGTTGGCCGGTTGCGCGATCGACGTGCTGCAGTTCCATGGCGAGGAGAGCGCTGAGTTCTGCCGCGCTTTCCATCGGCCCTACCTGAAGGCGGTGAGGGTGAAGCCGGGCGTGGACCTGCTGGAATGGGCGGGCCGTTATCCCGATGCGCGCGGCCTGCTGACCGACGCTTTCGTCGAAGGCGCGCACGGCGGCACCGGCGCCACTTTCGACTGGACCCTGTTGCCGGACGATCTGCCCTTGCCGCTGATCCTGTCCGGGGGGCTGGACGAACAGAACATTATCGAAGCCGTGAACCGGGTGAAGCCGGCCGCGGTGGATGTCTCCAGCGGAGTGGAGACGTCCAAGGGAATCAAATCCGCCGCCAGAATGGCGGCCTTCATATCAGGAGCAAGACATGGATCGGTATGATTTTCCGGATGCGCAGGGCCATTTCGGCCCTTACGGCGGCGTCTACGTCGCCGAAACCTTGATGGTGGCGCTGGATCAGCTGAAAGAAGAATACGCCCGCGTGAAGGCCGATCCGACGTTCTGGCAAGAGTTCCATCATGAGCTCAAGCACTATGTCGGCCGCCCCAGCCCGGTTTACCACGCCAAGCGCTGGTCCGAGCAGCTGGGCGGCGCGCAGATCTGGTTCAAGCGCGAAGACCTGAACCATACCGGCGCCCACAAGATCAACAACGCCATCGGCCAGGCGCTGCTGGCCCGCCGCATGGGCAAGAAGCGCGTGATCGCCGAAACCGGTGCCGGCCAGCACGGCGTGGCCACCGCCACCGTCGCCGCCCGCTACGGCATGGAGTGCGTGGTGTACATGGGCGCGGAGGACGTCAAGCGCCAGTCGCCCAATGTGTTCCGGATGAAGCTGCTGGGCGCCACCGTGGTGCCGGTCGAGTCCGGCTCCAAGACGCTGAAGGATGCGCTGAACGAAGCGATGCGCGACTGGGTGACGAATGTCGATTCCACCTTCTACATTCTCGGCACCGCCGCCGGCCCGCATCCGTATCCGATGCTGGTTCGCGATTTCGTATCGGTGATCGGCGCGGAATCCAAGATTCAGATGCCGGAAGTGATAGGCCGCCAGCCCGACGTGGTGGTGGCTTGCGTGGGCGGCGGCTCCAACGCGATCGGCATGTTCCACCCCTATATCGACGTGCCGGGCGTGCGCATGGTGGGCGTGGAGGCGGGCGGCCACGGCGTCGCCAGCGGCAAGCACGCGGCGCCGATCTCCTCCGGCGCGCCGGTGGGCGTGCTGCATGGCTCCAAGAGCTATCTGATGCAGGACGCGGACGGCCAGATCATCGAGACCCATTCGGTCTCGGCCGGGCTGGATTATCCCGGCGTGGGGCCGGAGCATTGCCACCTGAAAGACATCGGCCGCGCCGAATACGTGTCGATCGACGACGACGAGGCGCTGCGCGCCTTCCACGATTGCTGTCATCTGGAAGGCATTATTCCGGCGCTGGAATCCAGCCACGCGCTGGCCTGGGCCGCCAAGGTCGCGCCGACGATGGGCAAGGACCAGGTGATTCTGGTCAACCTGTCCGGCCGCGGCGACAAGGACATCAATACCGTTGCCGGCCTGGCCGGCATCACGCTGTGAAGGGGGCGAGAATGTCACGCATTGCCAACTGTTTTGCCGAGCTCGCGGGCAAGAAGGCCCTGATTCCGTTCATCACCGCGGGTGATCCGCATCCCGGCCTGACCGTGTCGCTGATGCACGGTCTGGTGGAGGGCGGCGCCGACATCATCGAGCTGGGCGTGCCGTTTTCCGACCCGATGGCCGATGGCCCGGTGATTCAGCGCGCGTCCGAGCGCGCGCTCAAGCACAAGGTGGGTTTGCGCCATGTGCTAGAGATGGTGGCCGAATTCCGTCGCGACAACGCAACGACGCCGGTGGTGCTGATGGGCTACCTGAATCCGCTGTGCGCGATGGGCTATACAGAATTTGCCGCCCGGGCCAAGGCTGCCGGCGTGGATGGCGCGCTGACGGTGGATTGCCCGCCGGAGGAAGCCGCCGAGCTTCAATCCGCGCTGGATGCCCAGGGCCTGGACACGGTGTTCCTGGTGGCGCCGACCACGCCGCCGTCGCGGGTGGCGGAAATCGCCAAACTGGCGCGCGGATACGTTTATTATGTGTCGCTGAAAGGCGTGACCGGCGCCGGACATCTGGACATTGAGGATGTAGCGCGTAGAATTGCTGCCCTCAGACAACAATTGCCGCTGCCGATAGGCGTGGGCTTCGGGATTCGCGACGCCGCGACTGCCAAGGCCATCGCGGCCGCCGCCGACGCGGTGGTGGTGGGCAGCAGGCTGGTACAGGAAATTGAGGCGGCGACACCCGAAACTGCCAGAGAGCAGTTAACTCGTCTGGTAGCCGAACTAAAGGCTGCCATCCGCTAGAAAACAGACGGGGGCGCTTCGCCCCCGTCGCAATGTGGCCGGAGATATCCGGACACCTAGATTCAAGGAGTCAGCATGAGCTGGTTGAACAAGCTCCTCCCGCCGAAGATCAAGCGCGAAAACCGCGCCGACAAGCCTTCGGCGGTACCGGAGGGGCTTTGGAGCAAATGCCCGGAATGTGAAGCGGTACTGTATTACACCGATCTGGAAAACAACCTCCAGGTCTGCCCGAAGTGCAGCCATCACCACCCGTTGACGGCGCGCCAGCGCCTGAACCTTCTGTTGGACGAAGAAGGGCGGCGCGAGGTGGGCGAGGAAGTGCGGCCGGTGGACATCTTGAAGTTCAAGGACAGCAAGAAGTACCCGGACCGCCTCACTGCCGCCAAGAGCGACACCGGCGAGGACGACGCGCTGGTGGTGATGCAGGGAAGCATCCATTCGCTGCCGGCGGTCGTGGCCGCGTTCGAATTCAAGTTCATCGGCGGGTCGATGGGCTCGGTGGTCGGCGAGCGCTTCGTGCGCGGCGTGCAGGCCGCAGTGGAGGCCAAGGCGCCGTTCATCTGCGTGTCGGCCTCCGGCGGCGCGCGGATGCAGGAGGGCCTGAACTCGCTGATGCAGATGGCCAAGACCAGCGCCGCGCTGCAACTGCTGACCGAACACAAGCTGCCCTTCATTTCGCTGCTGACCGATCCGACCATGGGTGGCGTGTCCGCATCCTTCGCCTTCCTGGGCGATGTGGTGATGGCCGAACCCAAGGCCCGAATCGGCTTCGCCGGCGCCCGAGTGATCGAGCAGACCGTGCGCGAAACGCTGCCGGAAGGCTTCCAGCGCGCGGAGTTCCTGCTGGACAAGGGCGCGGTGGACATGGTGGTGGACCGCCGCGAACTGAAGCGTAAGATTGCCGGCCTGATCACGCTGCTGATGAAGGAGCCTGCCGCCGTTTGAGCGGCGTGCGCCTAGGCTATCCAATGCCGCCTTCGGGCGGCATTTTCATTTGGGGCGGCAGCCTTGCAGCGCGTTGTTGAATTGGGGCAGGAATTGCGGGCCCTCGCGGGCGAGGAAGACTTTGCCGAAGTAGAGGCCCATCGGCAGCGCTTCGGCCAGTTCGCTGCGCAGCTCCGCCTGCAGCCCCAGGCGGGCGATCAGCGCGTCCACCGCGTAGCTGTTGCCCAGCACGGCGTCCACCCTGCGGGATTGCAGCATGCGCAGCAGTTGCTCGCTATTGCCCGGGGTGGCGCTCAGGCGGTAGCCATGGTCGCGCAGCCAGGCATCCATATTGGAGCCGCTGAAGGCGGCGATGCGCGCCTGGCGTTTGAATGCCGGGCTGGAAGGCGATAGCGGATTGGCTTTGAGCAGATACCAGCGCCGCTCATAGGGAATCAGCGGAGCGGACAGCGTCGCGTAGTTGTCGCGCTCTTCGGATTGCGTGGCGGCGAAGAAACCATCGGATTGCAGATGCTGAACCTGCCATTGCGCGCGGGGCCAGGGCAGGAAGTCCAGGGTGTAGGGTCGCTGCATCTTTTTCAGCGCGCAATCGACGACCTGCACCGCCAGGCCATCCGCCTGGCCGTTGTCGCGAGTGAAAGAGAGAGGAGGCTGCAGATGGGTGGCGAGGCGGATGGGCTCTGCCGGAAAAACGCAGGGCGCGGTCAGCAGCAGGCTGGCCAGCAGAAGCTTGTGCGTGAGCGCATGCGGCATGGCGCGTTCCGGTTCGCGGGAGGCCCCCGCTTCTTCTTAGCGTAAGAAGACGGCGGCGGAGATTACAAGTAATTTCTCTCACCGCCATGATTCGCCGCAAGCGGCGCTAGTCGGCCTGGGCCAGCGCTTCCAGTTGTTCCTGCACTTCCATCCATTCTTCTTCGACGACGCCCAGCCGGCCCGCCACTTCGCCCTGGCGCCGCACGCTGTCGGCCAGTTTCTGCTTGTTGGCGTCGTCGTAGGCGTCACTGGACGACAGGAAGGTTTCTAATTGGCTCTTTTCCTGCGACAGTTTGTCCATTTCCTGCTCCAGCTTGGACAGGCGGCTCTGCAAGGGCTTGCGCTGTTTGGCCAGCTGTTGGCGGGCCTCGGCCTCTTGCCGTTTCTGCTCCTTGCGGTTGACCGTTTGCGCGTCGCCGTCGGACGGCTTGCCGTCTTCCGCCAGCTGGGCGAGGCGCCACTGGCGGTAGTCTTCCAGATCGCCGTCGAACGGCTGCACCTTGCCGCCGCTCACCAGCCAGAACACGTCGGTGGTGGACTCCAGCAGGCTGCGGTCGTGGGATACCACGATCAGCGCGCCGGTGAAGTCCTGCAGCGCCAGCGTCAGCGCGTGGCGCATTTCCAGATCCAGGTGGTTGGTCGGTTCGTCCAGCAGCAGCAGGTTGGGCTTTTGCCAGACTATCATCGCCAGCGCCAGGCGCGCTTTCTCGCCGCCGGACATCGGGCCGACCGGGTCGGTGGCGGCGTCGCCGCGGAAGTTGAAGCCGCCGAGGAAGCTGCGCAGCTCCAGCTCGCGCGTGGTCGGCGCCAGGCGCTGCATGTGCTGCAGCGGAGATTCGTCCGGCCGCAGCGTTTCCAGCGTGTGCTGGGCAAAGTAGCCAATTTTCAACATCTGCGCGTTGACGCGCTCGCCGGTTTGCGGCGCCAGGTCGCTGGACAGCAGCTTCACCAGCGTCGATTTGCCGGCGCCGTTGACGCCCAGCAGGCCGATGCGCGCGCCGGCTTCCACCGACAGGCTGATGCCGGACAAGATGGTCTTGTCGCCGTAGCCGGCGCTGGCTTTGTCCAGCTTCAAGAGCGGGTTGGGCAGGTGCTCGGGGCTGTCGAAATGGAAATCGAACGGCGACGCGGAGTGGGCCGGGGCGATGCGCTCCAGTTTTTCCAGCGCCTTGACCCGGCTCTGCGCCTGGCGCGCCTTGCTGGCCTTGGCCTTGAAGCGGGTGATGAACGATTCCAGGTGGGCGATCTGGCGCTGCTGCTTCTCGTACTCGCCTTGCTGGCGCGCCAGTTTCTCTGCGCGCATCACTTCGAACTGGCTGTAGTTGCCGGTGTACAGCGTCAGCGTCTGGTTGGCCACTTCCACCGTGTGGCTGCAGATGGCGTCCAGGAAATCCCGGTCGTGGGAGATCACCAGCAGCGTGCCCGGATAGGCCTTCAGCCAGTCTTCCAGCCACAACACGGTTTCCAGATCCAGGTGGTTGGTCGGCTCGTCCAGCAGCAGCAGGTCGGAGCGGCACATCAGCGCCTGGGCCAGGTTCAGCCGCATGCGCCAGCCGCCGGAGAAGCTGGCCACCGGGCGCTGCTGGCCGGCCTCGTCGAAGCCCAGGCCGGTCAGCAGTTTGCCGGCGCGGGCAGGGGCGGAGTAGGCGTCGATATGGGCCAGCTCGCCGTGCAGATGGCCGATGGCGTTGCCGTCGTGCTTGTCTTCCGCGAGGGCCAGCTGGGCTTCCAGCGCGCGCAGCTCCTTGTCGCCGTCCAGCACGTAGTCGAGCGCGCTGCGCTCCAGCGCCGGCGTTTCCTGCGCCACGTGGGCGACGGTCCAGTTGGGCGGCAGCAGCATGTCGCCGCCGTCGGCGTGCAACTCGCCCAGCAGCATCGCGAACAGGCTGGATTTGCCGACGCCGTTGGCGCCGGTCAGGCCGGCCTTGTAGCCTGGATTCAGCGTCAGGTTGGCGCCGATCAGCAGCTCTTTCAGGCCGCGGCGCAGGCTGAGGTTTTTCAGTTGGATCATATTCTTCTGGCCACCCGCGTGCGCGGACGGCGTATGAGTTCGGTTTAAACCGCCGGCAGGCTGGACAAGTCCCAGCGCGGCTTGATGGTGAAGCCGCCGGCCGGTTCGGCGAATTTGACGCGCATGGCGCCGGCGAAGGCGATCATGGCGCCGTTGTCGGTGCACAGCGCCAAGGGCGGGTAGAACACCTCGAAACGCTTGCGCGCGGAGGCTTCGTCCAGCGCGGCGCGCAGCTGCTTGTTGGCGCCGACGCCGCCGGCCACCACCAGCCGCTTCATGCCGGCTTGCTTCATCGCGGCCAGAGACTTCCTCACCAGCACCTCGACGATGGCCTCCTGGAAGGCGCGGCAGATGTCCATCCGCGTTTGCTCGTCCAGCTCGCCCTGTTCGGATTCCTGCTGGCGCACCAGCGTCAGCACCGCGGTCTTCAGGCCGGAGAAGCTCATGTCCAGGTTGCCGGAGTGCAGCATCGGCCGCGGCAGCGTGAAGCGGTCCGGACTGCCGGATTCCGCCAGCTTGGACAGCAGCGGGCCGCCGGGATAGGGCAGGCCCAGCAGCTTGGCGGTCTTGTCGAAGGCTTCGCCGGCGGCGTCGTCCACCGTTTCGCCGAGGATTTCGTAGTCGCCGACACCGCGCACGGCCATCAACTGGGTGTGGCCGCCGGAGACCAGCAACGCCAGGAAGGGGAACTCGGGCTTCGGGTCAGCCAGCAGCGGCGACAGCAGATGGCCTTCCAGATGGTGGACCGGGATCACCGGGATGTTCAGGCCGAAGGCCAGCGCATTGGCCATGCTGGCGCCGACCATCAGCGCGCCGCCCAGGCCGGGGCCCTGGGTGTAGGCGACGGCGTCGAGGTCGGCCAGCGTCTTGCCGGCGTCGCGCAGGCAGGCTTCGGTCAGCGGGATGGCGCGGCGGATATGGTCGCGGCTGGCCAGCTCGGGCACCACGCCGCCGTACTCGGCGTGCATCGCCATCTGAGTGTGCAGCTGATGGGCCAGCAGGCCGTGTTCGGTGTCGTACAGCGCGACGCCGGTTTCGTCGCAGGAGGATTCAATGCCTAATACCAGCATGGGTGCAGCTCGGAATATAACGGGACAATCTTTCTATTCTACCGGTGAATCTTTGTCCGCCCAAATCGGCAGTGTTAGTCTGATGAACATTTTTGATCAAATAGGGGAGCGGGACGATGCAGGCGAGGCTGAAATGGGTGGACGGCGTGTGCTTCATGGGCGAGACCGGCAGCGGCCACGCGGTGGTGATGGACGGCGCGCCGGAGGGCGGCGGCCGCAATCTGGGGCCGCGGCCGATGGAGCTGGTGCTGCTGGGCACCGCCGGCTGCACCAGCTACGACGTGATCACCATCCTGAAAAAGTCCCGCCAGGACGTGCGCGACTGTTGGGTGGAGATCCAGGCCGACCGCGCCGACGTCGATCCCAAGGTATTCACCCGCATCCATTTCCACTTCGTGGTGGTGGGCAGGGATTTGAAGCCGGACGCGGTGGAGCGGGCGATCAAGCTGTCGGCGGAAAAGTATTGCTCCGCGTCCATCATGCTGGCCAAGACCGCCGACATCACCCACGATTTCGAGCTGCGCGAGGATTGATTCAGCCAGGCTGCCTGCTTGTCGAACGGTCCAGCAGATCGCGCCGGCTGGCGGTGTCGTCGCGGCGTATCTTGGCCTGCAGTTGCATCAGGCCGTACAGCAGCGCCTCGGCGGTGGGCGGACAACCGGGCACGTAGATGTCCACCGGCACGATGCGGTCGCAGCCGCGCACTACCGAGTAGCTGTAATGGTAGTAGCCGCCGCCGTTGGCGCAGGAGCCCATCGACAGCACGTAGCGCGGTTCGGACATTTGGTCGTAGACCTTGCGCATCGCCGGCGCCATCTTGTTGGTCAGCGTGCCGGCCACGATCATCAGGTCGGCCTGGCGCGGCGTGGCGCGCGGTATCCAGCCAAAACGGTCCATGTCGTAGCGCGCCGCCGCCGCGTGCATCATCTCCACCGCGCAGCAGGCCAAGCCGAACGACAGATACCACAGGCTGCCGCTTTGGGCGCGGCCGAACAGGCCGTCTATGGTGGTGAGCAGGAATCCGTCTTTTTCCAGCGAGGGATGGTCCATCGGCGTTCTCCGTTGTGCAGATGGCCCATGGTGCGCTCTCGTTTCAGAACGTGTCTTGCACCGAGGCGACATCCGTCGCTTCGTCAGCCCGCATTTCCCGCAGATCGGCGTCCACGCTGTCCATCACCAGCCGTTTTTCGCGCGCGTCGTAGCGCAACAGGTCCAGTTCCCGATTGCTTTGGCCATGGAGGCCCTGAGCGAACTCGCGCGGGGTGAAGCCTGACAGCAGCTTGAAGTCGCGGCTCAAATGGGCCTGGTCGAAATAGCCGCAGTCCAGCGCCAGATCGGCCAGAGAGCCGGCCTGGCCCAGGATCACCCCGCCCATCGCCCGCATGAAGCGCGCCATGCGGCGCATGTCGCGCAAGGGCTGGCCGTAGCGGGCGAGGAAGCGGCGTTCGAACTGGCGCAAGCTCAGGCTGGATTGCTCCGCCAACGTTTGGCCATCCAGAAACAAGGACGCGGCCGGCAGTTGCCAATCGTCCAGGCTGTTCCGCGCCTCCCGCCGCGCCAGCCGGCTCAGCATCCATGCCGACAGCGCCTCCACCCACTGCGCAGAACCATCGCGCAGACGCAGGCTGTCGAACAGCTTTTCTTCTTCCGCGCGGCCGATCAGCGCTTCCAGCGGCCAGATCTGGTCGGTCAACTCATGGCTGGATATGCCGAACAGCGTCTGCAACTGGCCGATGCGCAGCGGCGCGCTGACAAATACCGTGCCGGGCTCGATGAGCAGGCTGATCGGGCGGGACAACATGCCGACGGCGAAGCTGCGCGGCGAGCCCATGCGTTCCTCGCCGCGTTCCGCATGCGTGGCGCCGTCCAGCAATGCGCCGACGTAGGGGAAGGGCATGGCGGGCATCCGCAGTGTGCCGCCGTCGGCATGCTCGATGTGGAAGTAACGGACGGTGCCGCTCAGCGATAGCGGCGGCGGCAAGATCAGTCGGCTCATGATTGGCGATGATAGGAGGGCCGGATGTTGAATGCCATCGGAATTTTGGTTGGTCCGCGCCTTTTGCAACGAGGCTGCTAAGCAAATCGCCAGCCTGTCTTTATGCCTCGGGAATATCCGGTGTAGCATGGGTCACGCATACAAAGACAGAAAGAGGCAGAGACATGAAGCGAACCTTGTTGGTGATGGCCCTGGCGCTGGCCGGTTTGATGCCGATCGCGCATGCAGACGTCAGCGACGGCCATGCCTTGCCGCCTGGCATCAGCTGGCAGCAGGGCGACGTGCCGGCGGCGTTCGCGCGCGCGCAGGCTGAGAACAAGCCGGTGTTCCTGTATTGGGGCGCGGTATGGTGCCCGCCGTGCAATCAGGTGAAGTCCACCATCTTCAACCGCCCGGACTTCATTGCCGCGACCCGCCAGTTCGTGCCGGTGTACCTGGACGGCGATAGCGAGAACGCGCAGCAGCTGGGCGAGAAGTTCAAGGTGCGCGGCTACCCGACCATGATTCTGTTCCGCCCGGACGGCGCGGAAATCACCCGCCTGCCGGGCGAGGTGGACCCGGAGCGCTACCTGCGCACGCTGCAACTGGGCTTGACGGCGGTGAAGCCGGTGAAGGCGCTGTTGTCCGACGCCTTGGCCGGCAACAAGCTGGCGACGGCCGACTGGCAGCTGCTGGCCGATTACGCCTGGGACGTGGATCGCGGCCAACTGCTGCCGGAGCAGGACGTTCCCGCCACGCTGGAGAAGCTGGCGGAGCGAGTGCCGGCTCAGCCAGCCGTCGTCGCCACCCGCTTGCAACTGAAGGCGCTGGCCGCGTTGGCTGGGGAAAAGGAGCCGCCGGCCTTCGACAAGAACCTGGCGCGTAGTCGTCTGCTGCAAGTATTGGGCGACGACAAGTTGAGCCGCGCCAACGCCGACGTCGTCATCTATTCCGCCGGCGATGCGCTGAAGCTGCTGGGCGACGATGCGGCGCTGCGGCAGGCTTTCGACGATCAGTTGAAGACGCTGGAGGCCGATTCGACCTTGTCCTGGAGCGACAGGCTGGGCGCGACATCTACGCTGCTGTCCCTGTACAAGCAGCAACATCCCAAGCAGGCGCTGCCGGCCGGGCTGGCGGCGGATGTGAAAGCCAAGGCGGCGGAAGCGGACAAGGCCAGCGCCAACCCCTATCAGCGCCAGGCGGTGATCACCGCCGCCGGCGAGCTGCTGGCCGACGCCGGCTTGCTGGACGAGTCGGACAAATTGCTGAAGGGAGAGCTGAAGACCTCGCACGCGCCGTACTACCACATGCTGATCCTGGCCTCCAACGCCAAGGAGCGCGGCGACAAGGCTGCGGCGCTGGATTGGTACCAGAAGGCCTATCAGGCGTCGGAGGGGCAGGCTACCCGGCTGCAATGGGGCGCCAGCTACGTCAGCAACGCGGTGGAACTGGCGCCGCAGGACGCGGTTCGGATCGAGACCGCCGCCAGCGAGGTGTTCGCCGATGCCGGCAAGTCGGGCAGCGCGTTCTACGAGCGCAGCCGCCGTTCTCTGGAGAAGGTGGCGGGCCGGCTCAAGTCCTGGAATCAGGACGGCAAGCACGCGGAGGCTGTCGGCCGTCTGGCGGGCCAGCTGGACGGCGTGTGCGGGAAGCTGCCGGCGGCCGACGCGCAGAAACCGGTGTGCGACGGGCTGGTGAAAAATCTGAAGTCGTGACAGGTTAGGCTTGATCGAGACCCGCCCGCCTGTCCGGCGCGGCGGGTTTTCTTTTCAGCCGGCGAGCAGCGCGGCCAGTTTGGCGGCGCTGTCGTCATCCGCCAGCGGGGGATGGAGGACATCGCCGACGCGGTGGCGTTTTTGATTTGATAGGCAATAGCTTTGTGACCGGCCAGGCGTTGATCTGCGGCGGGGGCATCCGGCTCGGGGCTTGATGCGAACAAACCGCGCGGGCTATTGGGTCCGCGCGGTTTATAATGCGTGTTTCGCAATGATTGTTTTCGCCATGCCTTCCCTGTATCTGGTCAAAGAGGACGAGGTGACGTTCACCGCGATGCGCGCCCAAGGCGCCGGCGGCCAGAACGTCAACAAGGTTTCGTCCGCCGTCCACCTGCGTTTCGACATCGCCGCCTCGTCGCTGCCGGAATGGTTGCGTGAAAGGCTGTTGGGCTTGAACGATCAACGCCTCAGCAAGGATGGGGTGTTGGTGATCAAGGCGCAGCAATACCGCACCCAGGAGCAAAACCGCGCCGATGCGATCGAGCGGCTCCAGGCGCTGATCGATGCCGCCGGGCATACGCCGAAAACGCGCCGCGCCACCAAGCCGACCTATGGCTCGAAGCAGCGCAGGCTGGCCGGCAAGTCGCAGCGGGCAGCGATCAAGTCCTTGCGTGGCCGGGTGGATGACTAAACCGCGCTTGCGCGCAGGCCAAAGCCGGGTACAATGCCCGGCTCGATAATGTATTGAATCGCAAGGAAATCCCGATGTCGAAGAAGCCGCAGGAAAAACTGGACGAGGAAACGCTGGCGCTGCTGGCCTGGTGCGCGGAAGTGGAAACCCATCTGGTTGCCGCAGGCGCGACCGAGGCCGAGGCTCAGGAACACATCGAAGAGCAGGCCGAATGGTATACCGACCAGTTTTTCGACGGTCTGACGCCGGAAGAGGCGGCAAAGGCCGCTCTGGCATGAGGCAGCGCGTCGCCGTCATCGACTTCGAGACCAACGGCGCGTCCCCGGGCGGCGACTGCCGCGCCACCGAGATCGGCGTGGCGATGGTGGAGGACGGCCGCGTGGTGGACCGTTTCCAGAGCCTGATGAATGCCGGCGTCTGGGTGCCGCCGATGATAGAGCGGCTGACCGGCATCAGCAACGCGATGCTGAAAACCGCGCCGCCGGCGGATCAGGTGATGGGCGACGCGGCCCGTTTTGTCGGCGATGCGCCGCTGGCCGCGCACAACGCCAGCTTCGACCGCAAGTTCTGGGACTACGAGCTGGGTTTGCTGGGTCTGGTCCGCCGCCAGGACTTCGCCTGCACCTTGATGCTGTCGCGCCGCCTGCTGCCGCAGGCGCCGGACCACAAGCTGGGCACGCTGGCGCGCTGGGCCAGCCTGCCGGACACCGGCCGCGCCCACCGCGCGATGGCGGACGCCGAAATGGCGGCCCACTTGATGGCGCTGCTGAGCGACACGCTGCGGCAGCAGTTTCACCTGCCGGACATCGACCACGCCTTGCTGTGCAAGCTGCAGAAAGTAACGGCCGCCAAGGTCAAACCCTATCTCAGGGAGTTGCAGGCCGCGACGACGGCGTGAAAAAGCGGAAGCCCTGGGCTTCCGCTTGTCGTTTATGGCCGGCTTACTTTTCCTGCGGCGTGATGACCTGCACCACATAGGCGTAAGGGCCGTTGGGCGGGCGTTCCGCGATGTAGGCGCAATACCAGTTGGAGCCCCAGGGCAGGCCGCTGTCCCATGGCGTGTTCTGGGCGTCGTCCCAAGTCCATTTCTTGGTCTTGTCCTGCGGATTCGACGGGAAGCTGGTTCCATCGTAAACATGGATCTGGCCCTGCTGCGCGCGGAACGGCGCGGTGCTGCTCCATTTGAGCCAGAGGTTGCCGTGTTGTTGGAACGCGGTCAGCGTCCACGCGTAGCTTTTGGTTGCCGTCGCTTCCGCGATGGCGGCCTGGGTTTCGGTGGCAGTGGTCATATTGCCCTCCAGGAGTTTTTGGGAAGATGATGGGCGGCTGGGGTGAGCCTTCTGGATCGCCGGATGGGCGATATGGGTGCGAGCCAGGCGAATGTCGTCGGCAGGGTATGGAGCCGCCCTGGTCCATATTAGGTAGTGAGGGTCGGCTTAAAAATACGTATCAATACTATTCTTGTTGAAATAATTTCATGGAGCTGTAAAGCGGCGAGGGAATATGGATACATTGCATGGACAGGCTAAGAAGGGTTTTGCCAAGGAGGCCCAGGCTTATGAGCGCGGACGGCCCGAATACGCGCCGGAACTGGCTGACTGGCTGAGGCGCGAATTGGGTTTGAGGCCGGATTCGGCAGTGTTGGACCTCGGCGCGGGCACTGGCAAGTTCACCCGCTTGTTGGCGACGGTGGCGGGCGAGGCGGCGGCGGTGGAGCCGGTGGATGAGATGCGGGCGCAGTTGCAGGCGCGCCTGCCGGGGCTGCGGGCGTTGAAGGGCACTGCGGAGGAGATTCCGCTGCCTGACGCGTCGATGGATGCCGTGGCGTGCGCGCAGGCGTTCCATTGGTTCGCCAATGAAGATGCGCTGCGGGAAATCCACCGGGTGCTGAAGCCCGGCGGCAGCCTGGGGCTGATCTGGAATGTGCGCGACGAGTCCTGCGATTGGGTGGCGCGAATCAGCGAGCTGCTGGCCCCGTACGAAGGCGATACGCCGCGCTTCCACTCCGGCGCATGGCGCAGGCCGTTCGAAGCCGCCCGCTACTTCGCCGCACCCGCCTTGACCATGCTGTCGCACAGCCATGTTGGCCCGCCGGAGCGGGTGATCGTCGATCGCTTCCTGTCGGTCAGCTTCATCGCGGCGCTGCCGGACGATGAAAAACGGCGCTTCGCCGAAGCGCTGCGCCGTTTGATCGCCACCCATCCGGATTTGCGCGGCAGGGACGAGGTGGCGTTTCCCTACCGCACCGAGGCTTATCGCTGCGTCCGGCAGTAGTTCGGCTTAGCCGATCTGCAGCGGCGGGAAGGATTTGACCAGGTCGTCGATGGCCTTGACCTGGGCCAGGAAGGGCTCCAGCTGCGCCAGCGGCAGCGCGCTGGGGCCGTCGCACTTGGCCTCGGCCGGGTTCGGGTGGGCCTCCAGGAACAAGCCGGCCAGGCCGACCGCCATGCCGGCTCGGGCCAGCTCCGCCACTTGGGCGCGGCGGCCGCCGGACGCGGCGGCGCCCGATTCGCGTTGCTGCAGCGAGTGGGTGACATCGAAGATCACCGGACGGTTGCCGCTGACTTTCTTCATCACGCCGAAGCCCAGCATGTCCACCACCAGGTTGTCGTAGCCGAGGCAGGTGCCGCGGTCGCACAGGATCAGTTGCTCGTTGCCGGCTTCGACGAACTTCTCCACCACGTTCTGGATCTGCGCCGGGCTCATGAACTGCGGCTTCTTGATGTTGACGGCGCGGCCGGTCTTGGCCAATGCCTCCACCAGATCGGTCTGGCGGGCGAGGAAGGCCGGCAGCTGAACCACATCGGCCACTTCGGCCACCGGGGCGGCTTGCCACGGCTCATGCACGTCGGTGATCACCGGCACGCCGAAGGTGTCTTTCACCGCCTGCAGGATCTTCATGCCTTCCTCCAGGCCCGGGCCACGGTACGAGTGGATGGACGAGCGGTTGGCCTTGTCGAAGCTGCCCTTGAACACGTAGGGAATGCCCAGCTTCTGCGTGACGCGGACGTATTCCTCGGCGGCGCGCAGCGCCAGGTCGCGGGATTCCAGCACGTTGACGCCGCCGAACAGCGTGAAGGGTGTCTGGTTGCTGACGTTGACGGACGGGAAAAGGGTGACGTTGATCAAGGGATTCTTCCTGTGTTCGTGCGCGGCCGCATGCAAGGCGCGGCCGATTGGGCAAAGCGACATGATATACCTGCGGCGCGGCGCGGGCCATCCTGGCGCTCAGGCGCCGCCTTGCGCGACCACCTCGGGAACCGCGTCGCGGGAGCGGACGCAGGCGTCCGCCGAGTCGGCCGCGCCGGTTTTTTCCAGGCCTGCGCACCATTTCTTTTTCAATTGCAGATTGATGGCGCAGGCATTGGCGGCGGGCTTGGCCGGATCGATCTTGTATGTTTTTGCGGTCGAGAAGATGCAGGACTGCATCTTGGGGCTTTCGATCTCGTCCGCTTCGTAGCGCTGCTGGCAGATGGCGATGGCCCAGTGCAGCGGCTCGCCCGGCGCGTTGGCAGGGCAGGCGGCGAGAGCGGGAGCGGCGGTAGACATCAAGGCAAGGGCGGCGAGGATTCTGCGCATAGTTCGGGTCCTGTCGGGTATCCAAATATCGGCGGGCGGGATCGTAGCATGGGAGGGCTGGCATCGCGAGAGACGCGGCAATGCCGAGCGGGTATAGTGGGCGTTTCGCCGTTTTTCCAAGGATAACGCCATGGCAGACCTGTCCGCCTTCCCGATCGCCGGCAAATGGCCGGCCAAGCATCCCGACCGCCTGCAGCTGTACTCGCTGCCGACGCCCAACGGCGTCAAGGTTTCCATCATGCTGGAGGAAACCGGCTTGCCGTACGAGGCGCACCTGGTCAGCTTCGAGCGCAACGATCAGCTGTCGCCGGAATTCCTGTCGCTAAACCCGAACAACAAGATCCCGGCGATCCTGGACCCGAACGGCCCCGAGGGCCAGCCGCTGGCCTTGTTCGAATCGGGCGCCAGCCTGATCTATCTCGCCGACAAGACTGGGCAGCTGCTGCCCAAGCATCCGGCCGCCCGCTACGAAGCCATCCAGTGGCTGATGTTCCAGATGGGCGGCGTGGGGCCGATGTTCGGCCAGCTCGGCTTCTTCCATAAGTTCGCCGGCAAGGACTACGAGGACAAGCGGCCACGCGACCGCTACGTCGCCGAGTCCCGCCGATTGTTGCAGGTGCTGGAGGGCAGAATGGCCGGCCGCGCCTGGATCATGGGCGACGAATACACCATCGCCGACATCGCCATCTGGCCGTGGGTGCGCAATCTGGTGGGTTTCTACGGCGCAGGCGAGCTGGTGGGCTTCGACGACTTCCCCAATGTCCAGCGCGTGGCGCAGGCCTTCGCCGAGCGGCCGGCGGTGGCGCGCGGCCTGGCTATTCCGGCGCGGGATTGAGGCGGACGTGAAAGGAGCGGCGATGAAATTCCGATGCCTCGCGGCGCTGGCCGCATTCTGCTGCGCCGCCGCGCAGGCGGCTGAGCCGTCCAAAGCCCAGATCGTCCGTTGGCTGGGCGATGTCGGCAAGGTGGAGTTGGGGCAGATTTATCCGCTGGCGCTCAAAGGCGGCGAGAAGGCCTATCTGGCGTCGGCGGAGTTTCCCGATCAGGGGCGCAACTTCATGCAAGGCTATGTGTTGGCCCGTCCGGCGCTGGGCAAGGCCATCGTGCTCGATGGTTTTAGCGGGCTATCCGCCGATGTGACGATGCTGTCCCATGATGGCAGCAAAGGCTATATGGCGATTCTGGGCAGTTCGAGCTCCGGTCAGGGCAATTTCGACGCCACGTATAGCGTGGTGCTGTTCGATGGCTGGAAGCCGCGGACGCTGTTCAAGGCCGAGGAAGGGAATAATTTCGGCGATTGCGGCGACGAGGGCAAGCCTTGCGAGGGCAGCCAGGTGTTTCTGAATCCGCTGGCGGGGCCCGGCGGCCAGCCTCAGCTGGCGGTGACCACCGTTCGTTACTCCGGGCCGGATGAAAAACGGACCAAGGCCAGCGTCAGTTCGAAGGTCGTCACGCTTTCCTACCCGAAGTGATGTTGGTAGGTCCGGCGTCCATACGCTCCCTCTCTCGGCGGCGTCAGCGCAGCGCGCCGCGTTTCACATGCGGCTCGCGCATGCTGTCGCTGTCGATTTTCCAGCCGCCGCCCTGTTTGACCACCACGTAGCGGGCCTTCTCCTCGCCGCCCTTGGGGTGGGGCTTGGCCTGTTCGTCGGTCGGCCGGGTCGGGTCCAATTGATAGCGGACCACGAATTCGCAGCGGCTCGGGCCGCATTGTCGCGGCTGGATGCCGTAGCCGGTGATCAGCGTCACCATATCCCAGCCCGGTTCGTCCTGATAGTTGGCGAAATAGCGGGCGCCCGGGTATGCCTGCAGCCGCATGCCGGCGGCGTCCTTGGCCAGATAGCTTTCCAGCATGCTTTGCGGCGAGCCGGCGGCCGAGGCGAGGGGCGCGGCCAGCGCCAGGCAGAGCAGGGCAAGGTTTTTGTTCATTATGTTTTCCTTGTTGTAATGGGCGAAGGTTCGGGCGATTTGCGGCATGCAGGCGTCGCGGCGGACCATGTACATGATCGCGCTCGGCCGAAACGATCGAGCATCACCGCCAGCAGCCATTGTGCATTTTCGTCTGGATGCGGGCCTTTCGGCTAGGAGAGCGCGACATCCGGATACTGTTCGCCATCGGGGGGCGGCACCCCGTAGACGTCATTTTCCCGCCAAATCGACGCTATCGAGGGACCGTCTGCGCCTTGTCCCTAATTGCCCCGCGATTGAGCCCAGTCTTGGTCTAATGGGAGCCTAGCCGCCAGAGCAAATGATTTGTGCCAGGAACGAAAACGGGGTATCGTCCCATTTTGATAAGTACTTAGCTTATTGATTGGATCTTGGCGAAAAAATTTAAAATCACAGCGCTAGCATCCAGGTGGGTATGTCTAATCAGCCTATCGCTGCACAGGCCGTGCATGCCGCAGGCAAAACTCTTCAAGGTGAATGCATGAAAAAAACGATTGCTGTCTTGCTGGCTGGATTGGCTTTTTCTTCCACAGCGGCGTTGGCTGCCCCAATGGTGCTGACGTATTACTCGGACTATCAGGGCAATTATGCGGCCTTGACCAAGTACTACTCGAACTTCAACGCGGTTTCCGTCGACTTCTACAACATCACCAAGGAAGGCGCGATCACCGGCAACGGGGCGGCCGCGCCGACTAACGCGCTGTCATTCCTGCGCGAGAAAAAAATCGCTGCCTATGGCTGCATTTCCAATGTTGACAGCGACTGGAGCGCGGACATTGCCCATGCGGTGTCAACCACGGCGCTGAATCAGTCGGCGGCTAACTTGGTGAAGTTCGCCCAGGCCAATGGCTTTGTCGGGATCAACATTGATTTCGAGGCGGTGGCGCAGGGCGACCGCAACAATTTCAGCAACTTCATCCAGGTCCTAGGCCGAGCATTGCACGCCAAGGGGCTGAAGCTGATCGTCAGCGTGCCGGCGTTCTCGACCAAAGATTACAACGACAAGGCGAATTATGGTTATGACCTGCAGGCGCTGGGCGCGGCGGCCGATTATCTGCAAATCATGACCTATGACGAAACGATCCCCACCTGGGGCCCGGGACCGGTGGCGGGGTCGGACTGGATGGAAAACGATCTGGATTACGCGGTATCGCTGGTGCCGGCGAGCAAGATATTGAACGGCATTCCCGCCTATGGCTATGACTGGAAGTCCGACAACAGCGGCAAGCAACTGTTCTGGAGCAAGACACAGGCCTTGATCAGCCAGTATGGCGTCAAGCCGCGCTACGATGTCGGCACTCACTCCGTCAACTTCACCTATGCGGCGAAGGACGGCAGCGGCGTGCATACCGTCTGGACCGAAAACGCCCGCAGCGTGGCGCTGAAGGCCAGTTTGGTGAACGCCTACGGTCTGGGCGGCACCTCGCTGTACGCGCTGGGCATGGAGGACGCCGGCTTCTGGGCCGCGGTGAAGCAGGGCCTGGCGCAGTGATGGCTGATTGTCGGCGATGAAAAAAACCGGGCCTGGGCCCGGTTTTTCCTTTGGAATGGCCGTATTACCAGCGGCCGCCAAGCGCGGCGATCAGTGCCACGCTGCCGGTGTACTGGCGGTTGACCACGGTCCAGAGGTTGTTCTCCGCCGCGATGCGGGCGTTTTGCGCCGACAGCACGTTCAGGTAGGCGACGGTGCCGGCCTGGTACTGGTTCATCGCGATGGTCTCCGCCCGCTTGGCCGCGGCCAGCGCCGCGGTCTGCATGCCGGACTCTTCCTTCAGCAGGCTTTGCGCCGACAGATTGTCCTCCACGCCTTGCAGCGCGGCGAGCACGGTCTGGCGGTAACTGGCCACGCTGGCGTCGTAGCTGGCGATCGCCTGGTCGGTCTGGGCGCTGCGCAGGCCGGCGTCGAACAGCGTCAGCGCCAGCGATGGGCCGACCGACCAGATGCGGTTCGGCAGCGTTACCCAGTCGGCGAAGGTGGAGCCGCGGTAGCCGCCGCTGGCGCCCAGCGTCAGCGTCGGGAAGAAAGCGGCTTTGGCGACGCCGATCCCGGCGTTGGCGGCGGCCATATTGCGCTCTGCCGCGGCTACGTCGGGCCGGCGCTCCAGCAGCGCCGAAGGCAGGCCGGCCGGAATCTGCGGCAGGTGGGGCGTTTCCGTGGCAGGAGGCAGCCCGAAGCTGGCCGGCGCCTGGCCCAATTGGGCGGCGATCGCGTGCTCCAGCTGGGCGCGGGTCAACTGCTTGTCCACCACCGCGGCTTGCGCGGTGTTCCATTGGCTTTCGGCCGAGGCCACCGCGTCGTCGCCGACGATGCCGGCGGCGAACTGATTGCGTGTCAGCTTCAGCGCTTCGCTCAGCGCTTTTTCGCTGTCGCGCAGATTGGCCAGCTGCCGGTCAGCCACCACCAGCTGCAGGTAGGCGGTGGCCAGCTGGGCCTGGCTGCTCAGGCGGATGGCCGCCAGCTGGGCCTCGGACGCCTGCTGCTTGGCCTTGCCGGCCTCCACCTCGCGGCGCACACCGCCCCACAGGTCCACTTCCCAGCTGGCGGACAGGCCCAGATTGTAGGCATTGGATGTGCCGGCGCCTGGAGAGGAAACGCCGCGGCTCTGCGAGGCGTTGGCGGACAGCGACGGGAACAGCCCGGCCTCTGCCTGGCGCAGCTGGGCCTGGGCTTCGCGGTACTGCGCCTCGGCCTGGGCGATGGTGGGGCTTTGTTTGTTCAGCGTGTCCATCAGGCCGTTCAGGGTCGGGTCCTGGAATGTTGTCCACCAGTCGCCGCGCGGCATCGCGTCCTGCGGTTCTGCGGTTTTCCAGCGGCCGTCTTCCTTGAAGCTGGCCGGAATGTCCAGCTTGGGCTTGACGTAGTCGGGGCCGATGGCGCAGCCGGCCAGCGCGGCGGCGATGAAGATGGCGCTCAGGCCGTGTTTCAGCGGTGTTGTTGTTCTATTCATGGCAATCATTCCTCTTTGCCGCCGGCCAGCGCGTGGCCGTGGCTGCCGCGCCATTTCAGGCACCACAGGCGGAAGCGGTCCAGATACAGGTAGACGATGGGGGTGGTGTACAGCGTCAGCAACTGGCTGAGCAGCAGGCCGCCGACGATGGAGATGCCCAGCGGGGTGCGCATCTCGGCGCCGTCGCCATGGCCCAGCGCCAGCGGCAGCGCGCCGAACAGAGCGGCCATCGTGGTCATCATGATGGGGCGGAAACGCAGCAGGCAGGCCTGCAGGATGGCTTCCTGCGGCGGCAGGTTCTGTTCGCGCTCGGCGGTGAGCGCGAAGTCGATCATCATGATCGCGTTCTTCTTGACGATGCCGATCAACAGCAGCACGCCGATCAGAGAGATGATGTTGAACTCGCCGCCGGTGGCCATCAGCGCCAGCAGCGCGCCGACGCCGGCGGAGGGCAGGGTGGAGATGATGGTGATCGGGTGCACCACGCTCTCGTACAGCATGCCCAGCACGATGTAGACCGCCACCAGCGCCGCCAGGATCAAATAAGGCTGGCTGTCGAGCGAGGCCTGGAACGACTTGGCCGTGCCCTGGAAGCTGGCGTGGATGCTGCTGGGCAGGCCGATGTCGGCGATGGCTGCGTCTATGGCCAGGGTGGCGTCGGACAGCGAGTAGCCCGGCGGCAGGTTGAAGGAGATGGTGGTGGCCGCGAACTGGCTCTGGTGGTTGACCGACAGCGAGGTGTTGGTCGGCTTCCAGCTGGCGAAGGCCGACAGCGGCGTCGGCTGGCCGCCCGGCGTCTGCAGGTAGATGTCGCGCAGGCTTTCCGGGCTCTGCCAGTACTGCGGCGCCACTTCCAGCACCACGTGGTACTGGTTGAGCGCGTTGTAGATGGTGGAGACCTGGCGCTGGCCGAAGGCGTCGTTCAGCACCGAGTCCACCTGCGCCTGGGTCAGGCCCAGCCGCGCCATCGCCGCGCGGTCGAAGTTGAGCGTGGTTTGCAGGCCCTTCACTTCCTGGTCGTTGTTGAGGTCGGCCAGGAAGGGGATCTTGCTCATCGCCTGCTGCACCTTGGGCGTCCATTCGCGCAGCTCGTTCAGATCGTCGCCCTGCAGCGTGTACTGGTACTGCGCGTTGCTGGCGCGGCCGCCGATGCGGATGTCCTGCACCGACTGCAGGAACAGCTGGGCGCCGGGTTCCGCGGCCAGCTTCTTGCGCAGCCGGGCGATCACCTGGTCGGCGTTTTCCTTGCGCTCGGACAGCGGCTTCAGGCTGACGAACATATTGGCGCCGTTGCGCTGGCCGCCGCCGGTGAAGCCCACCACCTTGTCCACCGCCGGATCGGCGCCGACCACGTTGATGAAGCGCTGGAGTTTGACCTGCATCGCCTGGAAGGAAATGCTCTGGTCGGCGCGGATCATGCCGGTCAGGCGGCCGGTGTCCTGCTGCGGGAAGAAGCCCTTGGCGATCACCACGTACAGGAACACATTGAGCGCGATGGTGGCGCCCAGGATGACCATCATCAGCCGGCTGTGGCGCAGCGCCCAGGACAGCGAGCGGCGGTAGCCGTCCAGCATCGCGTCGAACATGCGCTCGCTCCATCGGAACAGCTTGCCCGGCTCCTTGTGCGCGTCATGCGCTTTCAGCCAGCGCGCGCACAGCATCGGCGTGGTGGTGAGCGACACCACCAGCGACACCATGATGGCCACCGACAGCGTCACGGCGAACTCGCGGAACAAACGGCCGATGATGCCGCCCATCAGCAAAATGGGGATGAACACCGCGATCAGCGAAATGCTCATCGACAGCACGGTGAAACCGACCTCGCGCGCGCCCTGCAGCGCCGCCTGGAACGGCTTCATGCCGTCTTCGATGTGCCGCGAGATGTTTTCCAGCACCACGATGGTGTCGTCGACGACGAAGCCGGTGGCGATGGTCAGCGCCATCAGGCTGAGGTTGTTCAAGGAGAAGCCGGCCATATACATCACGGCGAAAGTGCCCACTAGCGACACCGGCACGGTGATGGCCGGAATCGCGGTGGCGCGGCCGTTGCGCAGGAACATGAACACCACCAGGATCACCAGCGCGATGGAGATCGCCAGCGAGCGCTCCACCTCCGACAGCGAGGCGCGGATGGTGGGGGTGCGGTCCATCACCTGGTTGATCTTGATCGCCGACGGGATGGAGGCTTGCAGCTGCGGCAGCATCGCCTTCACCCGGTCCACCGTTTCGATGATGTTGGCGCCCGGCTGGCGGAACAGGATCAGCATCACAGCCGGCTGTTTGCCCAGCATGCCGGCGTTGCGCAGGTCCACCACCGAATCCTTGACCTCGGCCACGTCGGAAATGCGCACCGCGTTGCCGTTCTTGTAGCTGACGATCAGCGGCAGGTAGTCGCTGGCCTTGCCGGCCTGGTCGTTGGCCTGCACCTGCCAGTGCTTGTCCTCGTTCTCGAGAAAGCCCTTGGGCCGGTTGGCGTTGGTGCTGGTGATGGCGGAGCGCACCGTTTCCATGCCGATGCCGTAGTGGTTCAGCTGCATCGGGTTCATTTCCACCCGCACCGCCGGCTGGGCGCCGCCGCCAATGATCACGTTGCCGATGCCGTCCACCTGCGACAGCTTCTGGCCCAGGATGGAGTCCGCCGCGTCGTACATCTGGCCGCGGGTCAGGCTGTCCGAGGTCAGCGCCATGATCATGATGGGCGCGTCGGCCGGATTCACCTTGCGGTAAGTCGGATTGGACGGCATGCCGGACGGCAGCAGCGAGTGGGCGGCGTTGATCGCCGCCTGCACGTCGCGCGCGGCGCCGTTGATGTCGCGGTCCAGGTCGAACTGCAGCGTGATGTTGGTGGAGCCCAGCGAGCTGGACGAGGTCATCTCGGTGATGCCGGCGATCCGGCCCAGCGCGCGCTCCAGCGGCGTGGCCACGGTGGCGGCCATCGTCTCCGGGCTAGCGCCTGGCAGCTTGGCCGATACCGAAATGGTGGGGAAGTCCACCTGCGGCAGCGGCGACACCGGCAACAGCTTGAAGGCGATGGCGCCGGCCAGCAGGATGGCCAGCGTCAACAGCGTGGTCGCCACCGGCCTGCGGATGAAGGGGGCGGACGGAATCATGCGTCCACCTCTTGCGCCAGTTCAGGCTTGTCCTTGCGGCCGAAGCGCCGCGCCAGCCGGTCGAAGGCCAGGTAGATCACCGGCGTGGTGAACAGCGTCAGCACCTGGCTGACCATCAGGCCGCCCACCATGGTGATGCCCAGCGGCTCGCGCAGCTCTGAGCCCATGCCGCCGCCCATCATCAGCGGCAGCGCGCCCAGCAGCGCCGCCATCGTGGTCATCAGGATGGGGCGGAAGCGCAGCAGGCAGGCCTGGTAGATCGCCTCGCGCGGGCTCATGCCCTGTTCGCGCTCGGCCTCCAGCGCGAAGTCGATCATCATGATCGCGTTTTTCTTGACGATGCCGATCAGCAGGATGATGCCGATGATGGCGATCACCGACAGGTCTGTGCCGGACACCATCAGCGCCAACAGCGCGCCGATGCCGGCCGAGGGCAGGGTGGAGAGAATCGTGATCGGATGGATGTAGCTCTCGTACAGCACGCCCAGCACGATGTACATGGTGACGATGGCGGCCAGGATCAGCCACAGCGTGTTGGACAAGGACGCCTGGAAGGCCATCGCCGCGCCCTGGAACTTGGTGTCCATGCTGGCCGGCAGGCCCAGCTCGGACTCGGCCTGGCGGATGGCGTCCACCGCTTCGCCCAGCGACGCGCCCTGTTTCAGGTTGAAGGAGATGGTGGCGGTGGGGAACTGGCCCAGATGGTTGATCGCCAGCGAAGCCGGGCGCTCCTCTATGGTGGCCACCGCGTCCAGCGGCACCGGGCCGCCGCTGGCGGTGGGCACGTAGATGCCCTTCAGCGACAGCGGATCGCGCTGGTGCTCCTTGTCCACCTCCAGCACCACGCGGTACTGGTTGGTCTGGGTGAAGATGGTGGAGATCAGCCGCTGGCCGAAGGCATCGTACAAGGCGTTGTCGACCGCCGCGGTGGTGACGCCCAGGCGCGAGGCGACATCGCGGTTGATGTTGACGTAGGCTTGCAGGCCCTTGTCTTGCAGGTCGCTGGCCACGTCGGCCAGCGCCGGCTCCTGCTGCAGCCGGTGCACCAGCTTGGGCACCCAGGTGGACAGGTCGTCCTGGCTGGTGGCTTGCAGCGTGAACTGGTACTGGGTGCGGCTGACGCGGGCGTCGATGGTCAGATCCTGCACCGCCTGCAGATACAGCGACATGCCCGGCACGTCGTCGGCGCGCTGCTGCAGCCGCGCGAGCACGGTGCGGATGTCGTCGCGCTCGCCCTTGGGTTTCAGATTGATCAGCAGGCGGCCGCTGTTCAGCGTGGCGTTGGTGCCGTCCACGCCGATGAAGGACGACAGGCTGTCCACCGCCGGATCTTTCAGCAGCTGCTCGGCCAGTTTTTCCTGGCGGTCGGCCATCGCGGTGAAGGAGATGGACTGCGAGGCCTCGCTGATGCCTTGTATCGCGCCGGTGTCCTGCAACGGAAAGAAGCCCTTCGGCACCCAGACGTACAGCGCCGCGGTCAGCGCCACGGTGCCGACGGCCACCAGCAGCGTGGTTTTCTGGCGGTCCAGCACCCAGGTCAGCATCTTGCCGTAGCGGGCGATGATGTCATCGAAGAACTTGCCGCTGGCGTGGTAGAAGCGGCCCTGTTTTTCTTCCGGCACATGCTTGAGCAGGCGCGCGCACATCATCGGCGTAAGCGTCAGCGAGATGAAGGCGGAAATCAGGATGGACACCGCCAGGGTGACCGCGAATTCGCGGAACAGCCGGCCCACCACGTCGCCCATGAACAACAGCGGAATCAGCACCGCGATCAGCGAGATGGTCAGCGAGATGATGGTGAAGCCGATCTGCTTGGAGCCCTTCAGCGCCGCCTCCAGCGGTTTCTCGCCTTCCTCGATGTAGCGGGCGATGTTCTCGATCATCACGATGGCGTCGTCGACGACGAAGCCGGTGGCGATGGTCAGCGCCATCAGCGTCAGGTTGTTGATCGAGAAGCCGGTCAGGTACATCACGCCGAAGGTGCCCACCAGCGACAAGGGCACCGCCACCGCCGGAATGATGGTGGCCGGCACATTGCGCAGGAAGACGAAGATCACCATCACCACTAGGCCGATGGCCAGCATCAGTTCGAATTCCACATCCTCCACCGAGGCGCGGATGGTCACGGTGCGGTCGCTCAGCACATGCACGTCGACCGAGGCGGGCAGGGTGCCCTGCAACTGCGGCAGCAGCGACTTGATGCGGTCGGTCACCTGGATCACGTTGGCGCCCGGCTGGCGCTGCACGTTGAGGATGATGGCCGGCGTGGAGCCGGACCAGGCGGCTAGCCGGGTGTTTTCGGCCGATTCCACCACCTTGGCCACATCCCTGACATAGACCGGCGCGCCGTTCTGGTAGGCGACGATGACGTTTTTGTATTCGTCGGCCGATTGCAATTGGTCGTTACCGTCCACTGTGGACGCCTGGGTCGGACCGTCGAAGCTGCCCTTGGCCTGGTTGACGTTGGCGGCGGCGACGGCGGTGCGGATGTCTTCCAGGGTCAGCCCGCGCGCGGCCAGCGCCTTGGGATTGCTCTGGATGCGCACGGCCGGCCGCTGGCCGCCGCTGATGCTGACCAGGCCCACGCCCGGCACCTGCGACAGCTTCTGCGCCAGGCGGGTGTCGACCATGTCTTCCAGCTTGGTCAGCGGCATGGTGGGCGAGCTGACGGCGACGGTGAGGATGGGCGTGTCGGCGGGATTGACCTTGTTGTAGACCGGCGGGCTGGGCAGGTCGGACGGCAGCAGGTTGCCGGCGGCGTTGATCGCCGCCTGGACTTCCTGTTCGGCCACGTCCAGCGTCAGGTCGAGGCTGAACTGCAGCGTGATCACCGAGGCGCCGCCGGAGCTGGACGATGACATCTGCGACAGGCCCGGCATCTGGCCGAACTGGCGCTCAAGCGGCGCGGTGACCGACGAGGTCATCACATCGGGGCTGGCGCCGGGATAGAGCGTCACCACCTGGATGGTCGGATAGTCGACTTCCGGCAGCGCCGATACCGGCAGCATGCGCCAGGCGACCAGACCGGTCAGCAGGATGGCCACCATCAGCAAGGTGGTGGCCACCGGCCGCGTAATGAACGGACGGGAGGGGTTCATGCGGTGTCCTTCCGTTTAGTTGGCCGCCGAGGCGTGCTTCTTGCCCCAGGCGCCTGCGCCGTGCTTTTTGTGGCCCTTGGCTTCGCCGGCGGCGGCCGAGGCGGCCTCGCGCGCCTGGGCGGCGCGGTCTATCACCTTGACCTGGGCGCCGTTGCGCAGCTTGTCCACGCCGTCTATCACCACGCGTTGGCCTGGTTTCAGGCCATCCTCGATGATGGTGTCGGTGCCTGAAACAGGGCCGGTCTTGACCTTGGCGATGCTGACGGTGGAGTCGCCGCCGACGGTGTAGACATAGCTGCCTACCTTGCCCAGCTGCACCGCCACGGTGGGCACCACCACCGCGTCCTTGCGCACGCCCAGCTGCAGGTTGACGTTGACGAATTGGTTGGGGAACAACTGCTGCTGTTCGTTGGCGAAAGTGGCCTTGATGTTGATGGTGCCGGTGCTGGTGTTCAACTGGTTGTCCAGCGCCAGCAGCTTGCCGTCGGCCAGTTTGTGGCGGTTGTCGCGGTCCCAGGCTTCCACCTTAAGCGCCTTGTCGGCGCGGGCGGCTTGCAGCACCGAGGCCAGGCTGACTTCGGGCACGGCGAAGAGCACGGTGATCGGCTGGGTCTGGGTGATGGTGACCAGGCCGTTGGCGTCGCTGGCGTGGACGATATTGCCCGGATCCACCTGGCGCAGGCCGACGCGGCCGCTGATCGGCGCGACGACGCGGGTGTAGTCGACATTGACGCGGGCGGCGGCCACGGCGCCCTGGTCGACCTTGACCGTGCCTTCGTACTGGTGCACCAGCGCCTGCTGGGTATCCACCTGCTGCTTGGCGATGGAGTTCTGGCTGGCCAGCTGTTTGTAGCGGGCCAGATCCAGGCGGGCGTTTTCCAGCAGCGCCTGGTCGCGCAGCAACTGGCCTTCGGCCTGGGTCAGCGCGGCCTGGTAGGGGCGGGCGTCAAGTTCTGCCAACAGCTGGCCTTGTTTGACCTGCTGGCCTTCGGCGAAGTGGATTTTGTCCAGTTGGCCGTCGACGCGGCTACGCACTGTCACGGTATAGGTAGAGGTGACGGTGCCCAGCGCGTTCAGCTGCAGGGGCGCGTCCATGGTCCGCACGTCGGCCACGCCCACCGCCATCGGCGCGCCGGCCTTGTTTCTGGCGGCGGCCTCCTGGGCGCTTTGATTGTGCTGGTGCCACCACCAGCCGCCGCCCAGCGCGGCGAGCAGAATGAGTATCAGGGGCAGGCGTTTGGATTTGGCTGGCGCGGCGGTGGACATGCGGAGAGCTCCGGGCGGACATTGAGTGTTGTTGTAAGGAAGCATGACATTTTTACATGCTTTGTGCTGCGCTTATGCGTTGAAACAGCGATTTAGTGCTGAATACATATGTATAAGAGTGAACGCATTGTATTAGCCTGGTTTGAGTCGTAAGCGGCTTTGTGTTGTGAATTGTTAATGAAAAACGAGCGTCCGCTTTTTAATATTGATTTAGGGTAAAAGCTCGTCGGGCTAAGGCTTTGGCCGCTATGGCATTCCGAAGTTGCCGGCCATCGAATGGCGGGAACGGTGTTTTTACCATTTGTTTACATGCGCCGGGTGGAATCTCTACCCGGCTTTTATTTTGGCGGCCCTAGCATGCTGAATGAAGTGTCAATTACCTGGACGATAGCGTTGCGAGGAGCAAACATGTTGGCTGCATTCAGAAGCATGGCCATTTCGGCCGCCGACCGAAAACGTCGGAGTCCAGCCATGGCCATGCTGGCATTGGCGGCGCTGGGCGTGGTGTTCGGCGACTTGGGCACCAGCCCGCTGTACGCGCTGCAGGAAGCGTTCAATGGCGATCACGGCGTGCTGCCGACTCCCGACAATGTGGTCGGGGTGGTGTCGCTGTTTTTGTGGTCGCTGATCCTGATGGTCAGCATCAAATACGTGTTGGTGCTGATGCGGGCCGACAACCGGGGCGAGGGCGGCATCCTGGCGTTGTTGGCTCAGATCACCGGCGGACGGACGGATGGCAAGGGGCGCGCCGCTTGGGGCTGGGTGTTGTTGGGCCTGGCCGGCGCGGCGATGCTGTACGGCGACGGGGTGATCACGCCGGCGGTGTCGGTGTTGAGCGCGATGGAAGGGCTGCAGGTGGCGACGCCGGCGCTGGCCGCCTATGTGGTGCCCGCCACCGTCGCCATCCTGGCTTTGCTGTTCATGGTGCAGCCTTTCGGCTCCGGCCGGGTGGGCGTGGCTTTCGGCCCGATACTGGCGGCGTGGTTCGTGGCCATCGCCGCGCTGGGTCTGGCCCAGTTGTGGCACAACCCGGCCATTCTGCAGGCGGCCAACCCTTGGCACGGCATCGCGTATTTCCAGCGCAACGGCTTTGCCGGTTTCGTTTCGCTGGGCGCGGTGGTGCTGTGCCTGACCGGCGCGGAAGCGCTGTACGCCGACATGGGCCATTTCGGCGCGCGGCCGATACGGCTGGCCTGGTATGGCCTGGCGCTGCCGTCGCTGATACTGAGCTATCTGGGGCAGGGCGCGCTGCTGCTCGCGCACCCGCAGTTGTCCGGCAGGCCTTTCTATTCCATGGTGCCGGAGTGGGGGCTGTACCCGATGGTGGCGCTGTCCACGCTGGCCACCATCGTCGCCTCGCAGGCCCTGATCACCGCTGTGTTCTCGCTGACCCACCAGTCGGTGCAGCTGGGCTTCTTCCCCAGGGTGAAGGTGCTGCATACCTCGGGCAGCCACAAGGGCCAGATCTACCTGCCCTTGCTGAACTGGATTCTGATGCTGGCCACGATCGCGGTGGTGCTGGGCTTTCGCGAGTCGGGCAAGCTGGCTGCGGCCTTCGGCCTGGCCGTTTCCACCACCATGGCCATCACCACCGTGCTGTTCGCGGTGCTGGCGCGCCGCCGCTGGCATTGGCCGTGGTGGGCGGTGGCGCTGGTGGCGGGGGGCTTGTTCGCCATCGACCTGGCCTTCTGGCTGGCCAATGTGCTCAAGTTTCTGGATGGCGGCTGGCTGCCTTTGCTGCTAGGCCTGGCGGTGTTCGCGATGATGGGTTGCTGGTTCGGCGGGCGAAGGCTGCAGCGGCATGAAAGCCGCGGCCGCCAGTTGCCGGTGGAGGCCTTGCTCTCCAGCCTGGAGACGCATCCGTTGATGCGGATTCCGGGCGTCGGGGTATTTCTGTCCGAAAGCGCGGACGGCGCGCCGCCGGTGCTGCTGCACCACCTGAAGCATAATCAGGCGCTGCACGAAACCGCGGTCCTGCTGACTTTGCAGATGCTGGACGTGCCGCGGGTCTCCGGCGAGCGCGTGTCGGCGCAGTGGCTGGGGCAGGGGGTGGCCAGGGTGGCGGCGAGCTACGGCTATATGGAGGAGCCGGACGTGCCGGCGGCGATGGCGCGCGCGGCGGAGCTGCTGCGCCTGCCGCCGCTGGAGCCGTTGAGCACCAGCTATTATCTGGGGCGGCAGACGCTGGTGGCCGCGCCGGGCAGCGGCGGCTTCAAGCGCTGGCTGGTCGGCGTCTTCGCCTTCCTCAGGCAGAACGAGCGCAGCGCCACGCTGTACTTCGGCCTGCCGCCCAATCGGGTGGTGGAGCTGGGCGCGCGCATCGAATTGTAGCGTGTCGGCCTCATGGCATTTCTGATCCGGCAGGGCGCGCCGCAGCGCCGGCTTCGCCTTGCCTGCTCTGGGTTCTGCGTTCATTTTCGAACATGACATCTTCGTTTTTTGCGTAAATCGCCTAATCCGGGCTAGGCAATGCCGGCGATCGATGTCATTCTTTCCCGCTTTGATTGTCACCCGCCCGGCGCAGAGCCTGGGCGACGCCGGTTCCGGTCCGCGCGGCAGAACAACAGAGTGAGTTGGATATGAGCAAGAAACAAGACGCGCCCGAGCTGCGGCGCACGCTGCAGGCGCGCCACCTGTCGATGATCGCCATCGGCGGTTCCATCGGCACCGGCCTGTTCCTGGCGTCCGGCGCCACCATCTCCAGCGCGGGCGCCGGCGGCGCGCTGCTGGCTTACGCGCTGGTGGGCCTGATGGTGTACTTCCTGATGACCAGCCTGGGCGAAATGGCCGCCTTCATGCCGGTGTCCGGCTCCTTCCAGGCCTACGGCTCGCGCTTCGTCGATCCGGCCTTCGGCTTCGCCCAGGGCTGGAACTACTGGTACAACTGGGCGATCACCGTCGCGGTGGAGCTGGCCGCGGCCGCCATCATCATGAACTACTGGTACCCCGGCATACCGGGCGTGGTGTGGAGCGGCGGTTTCCTGGCCATCATCTTCGCGCTCAACTATTTCTCGGTGAAGGGCTTCGGCGAGGCCGAGTTCTGGTGCTCCATGTTGAAAGTGGCCACCATCATCGCCTTCATCGTCATCGGCTTCCTGATGATTCTGGGCATCATGACCGAGCCGAATCCGAACCGCATCGCGCCGGGCCTGAATGTGATGATGCAGGGCGACGGCGCCTTCGTCGGCGGCCTGGCTGCCTTCGTCGGCGTCGCCATGGTGGTCGGCTTTTCCTTCCAGGGCACCGAACTGATCGGCGTCGCCGCCGGCGAGTCGGCCAATCCGGGCCGCACCATTCCGCGCGCCGTGCGCCAGATTTTCTGGCGCATCCTGATGTTCTACATGCTGTCCATCCTGATCATCGGCCTGATCCTGCCGCACAACGATCCGTCGCTGCTGAAGAACGACATGAAGGACGTCGGCGCCAGCCCGTTCACGCTGGTGTTCAACCGCGCGGGCCTCGCCTTCGCCGCCAGCCTGATGAACGCGGTGATCCTGTCCGCCATCCTGTCGGCCGGCAATTCCGGCATGTACGCGTCCACCCGCATGCTGTACGCGATGGCCAAGAACGGCATGGCGCCCAAGGTCTTCGGCAAGCTGACCGACAACGGCGTGCCGCGCAACGCGCTGTATGCCACCACGCTGGTGGCCTGCCTGTGCTTCCTGACCTCGCTGTTCCAGAGCAACGCGGTCTACATGTGGCTGCTGAACTCGTCCGGGATGACCGGCTTCATCGCCTGGCTGGGCGTGGCCATCAGCCACTACCGCTTCCGCCGCGCCTATGTGAAGCAGGGCTACAGCCTGGACGATCTGCCGTATAAGGCCAAGTGGTTCCCGCTGGGCCCGGTGTTCGCCTTCGTCTTGTGCCTGCTGATCATGCTGGGCCAGAACTACACCGCCTTCACCGCGGCCAAGGTGGACTGGAACGGCGTCATCGCCACCTATCTGGGCATCCCGCTGTTTGTGGCGCTGTGGTGGGGATACCGCGTCAAGCACAACACCCGGATGGTGCCGCTGGACAAGGTGGAACTGGCCGAGGCCCATCGCAACGCCTTGATGCTGCGGGAAGAAACCCGCGGCGGCAAACCGGCTTCCGCTCAGGCGTGACCGCTCTGGAAAATTGCTTGAAAAAGCCCGCTGGCAAGCGGGCTTTTTTTATGGTTTCATCCGCTATCCTGACAACATTTTAAACCTTCCAGGCGGGGTGCCGTATGCAGTTGCTGTCCACCTTCATTACCAAGTTTCTGTTCGTGATGGCGGCGCTGCTGCCTATCATGAACCCGCCCGGCCTGGTGCCCATCTTCATCTCGATGACGGCGCGTAACACGCCGCAGCAGCGGCGCTACCTGGCGCGGCGCATCGCCGTCTATTGCGCGCTGCTGTTGATCGGCAGCATGTTCGTCGGCGGCTACGTGCTGTCCTTCTTCGGCGTGTCGCTGCCGGTGGTGCAGATGTCAGGCGGCCTGCTGATCACCTTCGCCGCCTGGCGCATGCTGAACGACACGCCGGCCGAGTCCAGCCAGCCGTCGACCGAGCAGGCCAGGGTGGACAGCCAGGCGGAGCTCAAGCAGCGCGCCTTCTACCCGCTGACCTTCCCGCTGACCGTGGGGCCGGGCTCGGTATCGGTGGCCATCACCATCGGCGCCACGCTGACCGGCAGCGGCAAGGGCCTGGTGCGTTTCGTGATCAGTCCGGTGGCGGGTCTCACGGCGGTGCTGGTATGCAGCACCCTGGTTTACCTGTGCTACGCCAACGCCGACAAGCTGTTGCGCTACCTGGGCCAGACCGGCTCGGTGGTGTTCCTGCGGCTGTCCGCCTTCATCTTGCTGTGCCTGGGTGTGCAGATCATGTGGGACGGTTTCGGCGAGCTGGCCAGCCAGTGGCTGCGAGACAACGCCGCGATGCTGCATTGATCGGCATTCCATTGGCGTGCCGCTGGGCCGGCATTTATTGACTTGAGGCAAAGTTGGCGGAGGGAGAAGGCGGCAGACTGTGTTCAATGGCAATCCACTGACTGGAGACGGACATGAGCACAAGCGCTTTCTTCATCCCCTCGCTGAACCTGATGGGCGCGGGCTGTTTGAGACAGGCCGTCGACGCCATGCGCGGCCACGGCTTCCGCCGCGCGCTGATCGTCACCGACCAGGGCCTGGTCAAGGCTGGCCTAGCCGGCAAGGTGGCGAAGATGCTGGGCGACGCCGACATCGAGCCGGTGGTCTTCGACGGGGTCCATCCCAACCCCAGTTGCGCCAACGTCAACGTCGGCCTCGCGCTGCTGCGGGAAAAACAGTGCGACGTGGTGGTGTCGCTGGGTGGCGGCTCGCCGCACGATTGCGCCAAGGGCATCGCGCTGGTGGCGGTGAACGGCGGCAAGATCCAGGATTACGAAGGCGTGGACAAATCGGCCAAGCCGCAGCTGCCGCTGGTGGCGATCAACACCACTGCCGGCACCGCGTCCGAGATGACCCGCTTCTGCATCATCACCGACGAGTCGCGCCACATCAAAATGGCCATCGTCGACAAGCACACCACTCCCATTCTGTCGGTCAACGATCCGGAAACCATGGCCGGCATGCCGGCTTCGCTGACGGCCGCCACCGGCATGGACGCGCTGACTCACGCGGTGGAGGCCTATGTGTCCACCATCGCCACCCCCATCACCGACGCCTGCGCCTTGAAGGCGGTGGAACTGATCGCCGGTTTCCTGCGCCGCGCGGTGAGGGATGGCCAGGACATGGAAGCGCGCGAGCAGATGGCTTACGCGCAATTCCTGGCCGGCATGGCTTTCAACAACGCGTCCTTAGGCTATGTGCACGCGATGGCGCATCAGCTGGGCGGCTTCTACGATCTGCCGCATGGCGTGTGCAACGCGGTGCTGCTGCCGCATGTCCAGGTTTTCAACGCCGCGGTCGCCGGCGAGCGGCTGGGAGATGTGGCCATCGCGCTGGGCGAGAGAGCGCGCAGCGCCGAGGCCGCCATCGCCGCGATCAAGCGCTTGGCCGCCGATGTCGGCATCCCGGCGGGCCTGAAGGAACTGGGCGTCAAGGAGGCGGATATCCCGACGTTGGCGGACAATGCGCTGAAGGACGCTTGCGGCCTGACCAACCCGCGCAAGGGCAGCCATCAGGATGTCTGCTCGATTTTCCGCGCGGCGATGTAGCTGATGGCGGGGCGGAGCGGCCGATGCGTGCGATCGGCAGCTCCGCGAAGCAAAATTTTTTGCCGATATATATCGTATTACGATAGTTTAATTAAAAGCTAAATTAGGCGGCTAGGGCCGGAGGAACTGGTTTGCGCATGCGAAAGCAAGACAGGAGGTAACGATCATGGGAATCGAAATAGGTTTGGAAAGAGCGGAGGGATGCCGGAATCCGCCGGCCGGGGCGTTTCTGGTGGACGGCAAATGGCCGCGAGGATTGCCGCGCTCCGCGCTGGCCGCCGGGCATTGGCTGCCCAGGGTGATGCCGACCGACGAACTGGTGGCCTGGATGCGTTTCCAGCCGCTGCGCTGGACAACTTTCTGCGATATCTATTGGGCCGACATGGGCAACAATCCCGCGCGCTGGCTGCCTTTGCTGAAAGCGATGGAGCAGGGCGAGCTGACGCTGCTGCATAGCGGCGAGCCGGACGAGCATAGCCCGGTGATGGCGCTGAAGGTCTTTTTGCAGCAGCGCTACCGCGAGCGGCAGCTTGAAAAAGCGTAGGCGTGAGCAGTATTGCCATCGGCGGCCGGCCGGGTATGCGCTAGACTGCCGCGCATGATCCACTGTCATTGAAGCCATGGCATGAGCTTGAGCAAGGAAGATTTCGAACGTCTGGCGGATTTTCGCTACCGGCTGCGCCGTTTTCTGCGGTTCAGCGAGGACCTGGCCCAGGATAGCGGCATCACCCCGCTGCAGTATTTGCTGTTGCTGCAGCTGAAAGGCTATCCGGGCCGCAGCTGGGCGACGGTGGCGGAGCTGGCGGAACGGCTGCAGTCCCATCATCACAGCGTGGTGGGGCTGGTCAGCCGCTGCGAGGGGCAGCAGCTGGTGCGGCGCCAGCCTGGGCGCGAGGACAGACGCTGCGTGGAGGTGCACTTGCAGCCCAAGGGCGAAGAGCTGGTGGCCAGGCTGGCCGGCGCGCACCGCGACGAGCTGATCGCCTTGCAGGAGGATGGCGGCTACCTGTCGCTGGACTTGTTGCTGCAGACCAAGCGGCAGCTGCAACTGCCGGAGGAGCTGGGCTAGGCAAATAGCGCGGAGCCGTGTTGCATATGGCTTGATGGCATTTAGTAAACACGCGGTTTTCAGGCAAGATGTCGGGATGCGGTCCGCCGAAGGGGGCGGACAAGAAAGAAAGAGAGAATCATCATGGCATCCGACGCGCCGCATCTTCCGCTGCATCCCGAAACCCTGGCCATCCGCGCCGGCCGCGAGGTCAGCCAGTTCAACGAGCACAGCCAGGGCTTGTACCTCACCTCCAGCTTCACCTACGATTCCGCCGCCCAGGCCGCCGCGATGTTTCTCGGCGAGATCGACGGCTACACCTACACCCGCTTCACCAATCCCACCGTCGCGGCGTTCCAGCAGCGGCTGGCGCAGATGGAGGAGGGAGAGCGCGCCATCGCCACCGCCACCGGCATGGCGGCGATCCAGGCGATCATGATGACGCTGCTGCAGGCCGGCGACCACATCGTGTCGTCGCAAAGCCTGTTCGGCTCCACCACCAATCTGTTCGCCAACCAGCTGTCCAAGTTCGGCGTGGCCACCACCTTTGTGGACGCGCGCGACCTGTCGCTGTGGCGCGAGGCGCTGCAACCGAATACCAAGCTGCTGTTCCTGGAAACGCCGTCCAATCCCTTGACCGAGGTGGCGGACATCGCGGCCATCGCCGATATCGCCCACGCGCACGGCGCGCTTCTGGTGGTGGACAACAGCTTCTGTTCCCCGGCCTTGCAGCAGCCGCTGAAGCTGGGCGCGGATCTGGTCATGCACTCCGCCACCAAGTTCCTGGACGGCCATGGCCGGGTGATGGGCGGCGCGGTGGTGGGCAGCGACAAGCTGATCGAGCAAATCTATCTGCACGTGCGCGCGGCTGGCCCATCGCTGGCGCCGTTCAATGCCTGGACGCTGTTGTCCGGCATGGAGACGCTGCATCTGCGGATGGAGAAGCACAGCGCCAACGCGCTGGAGCTGGCGCGCTGGCTGGAAGCGCAGCCCAATGTGGAGCGCGTCTATTATCCGGGTCTGGAGAGCCATCCTCAGCATGAACTGGCGCTGCGCCAGCAGAAGAGCGGCGGCGCGGTGGTGTCCTTCGTGGTCAAGGGCGGCAGAGAGGCCGCATGGCGGGTGGTGGACGCGGTCCAAGTGATTTCCCGCACCGCCAATCTGGGCGATGTGAAAACCACCATCACCCATCCTTCCAGCACCACGCACGCCCGCGTGACGCCGGAGGCGCGGGAGCGCGCCGGCATCGTCGAGGGACTGTTGCGCGTCAGCGTCGGCCTGGAAAATGTGCGCGACCTTCAACAAGATCTGTTGCGAGGCCTTGACTAAGCGCTTTTAACGCGTGTTTCATTCAAACGGCAGTCTAAAATTAGATTGCCGTTTTTGTTTGCCCTGGGAGATGGGTGGCGAGGCAAGTGGGACATGCCTTGACATCGATCAAGTTAAAACGTAAGTTTGAAACGCTTGTTCGAAAGCTGAGATGAGCAAGACCAAATCACAAAACACAATAAAGGCTCTGGAGATCATGGAGGGCAACCGTCCCGATACCGCAACCCGCATCCTGGACGTCGCGGAACGTCTGTTCGTGGAGCACGGCTTCGAGGCGACTTCTCTGCGAATGATCACCCAGCAGGCCGAGGTGAATCTGGCCGCGGTGAATTATCACTTCGGCTCCAAGGATGCGTTGTTTGAATCCGTGTTTCTGCGCAGGCTGGCTCCCTTGCTGGAGGACTGCCTGGCGGAACTGGATACGCTTGAGGCGCGGGAGGGCGGCTTGCCGCTTGACCAGCTGGTGCTGTCCTTCATACGGCCCTGTCTGGCTCTGTCCAAGGATCCGTCGCGCGGCGGCGCCATGTTCGTGCGCTTGTTGTCGAGGACCCTGGTGGAGAACCACCGCCTGTTGCGCGAGACCATTTCGCAACAGTACAGCGTGTTCGTGCAACGCTATACCAGCGCCTTCCAACGCGCGCTGCCGCACCTGGAGCCGGAGCAGCTCGCCTGGCGGATGCATCTCGCCTTCAGCGTCATGTTCAACGCCTTCGCCGGCAACGATGTGCTGAAAATCTTCACGCGCAGCCAGATCGTTACCGCCCGGGACCCGGACATGATCGTCAAATACCTGGTGCCTTTTGTGATTGCCGGTCTGGTCGCGCCCATCGAAGGCTGATTCCGCATCGCCAGCTCATTACAAGATCACGGCGGCGCATGCGGAACTGAGGGGTCAACACGAGGGTAAACACAATGATTGCTGCCGTTCTTCTGGTCGTGCTGCTCGGCGCGCTGGCGTATTTCGCCGCGCCGGTGCTGGTCTGGACCGTTGGTGTCGCCGCCTGGCTCGCCGCGCTCCAGTTCGTATTCCACTGTCCGGTGCCTGTCGCCGCCTGGGCGGTGTTCGCCGTTGTCGCCGCGGCGCTCAACATCGTGCCGCTGCGCCGCGCCGTTTTCACTGGCCCGGTGTTCGGCGTGTTCAAGAAAATCACGCCCGCGATGTCGCAGACCGAGCAGGAGGCCATCAACGCCGGCACCGTCTGGTGGGATCGCGACCTGTTCTCCGGCAAGCCGGATTACAGCCGCCTGCTGTCCTTTCCGGATCCCAAGCTGACGCCGGAAGAGCAGGCCTTCATCGACGGCCCGACCGAGCAGCTGTGCGGCATGATCGACGACTGGAAGATCACCCATGAGCTGAAGGACCTGCCGCCGGAAGTCTGGCAGTTCATCAAGGATCATGGCTTCCTGGGCATGATCGTCAAAAAGAAATACGGCGGCCTGGAATTCTCCAACTACGCCCACGCTAAAGTCGTGACCAAGATCGCCACCCGCGGCGGCACCGCGGCGGTGACCGTGATGGTGCCCAACTCGCTCGGACCGGGCGAATTGCTGCAGCACTATGGCACTGAGGCGCAGAAAGATTACTACCTGCCGCGTCTGGCCAAGGGCGTGGAAGTGCCGTGTTTCGCGCTGACCAGCCCGTACGCCGGCTCCGACGCGGGCGCCATTCCGGATTACGGCGTGGTCTGCCGCGGCTCTTACACCCATCCGCGCACCGGCGAGCGGTTCGAGAACGTTCTAGGCGTGCGCGTCAGCTGGGAAAAACGCTGGATCACGCTGGCGCCGGTCGCCACTATCCTGGGCTTGGCGTTCAAGATGTACGACCCGGAGCATCTGCTGGGCGACAAGGAAGACATCGGCATCACCTGCGCGCTGGTGCCGACCGAGCACGAGGGCGTTGAAATCGGCCGTCGCCATTTCCCGGGCGGCTCTGCCTTCATGAACGGCCCGACCTGGGGCAAGGACGTGTTCATTCCGCTGGACTGGATCATCGGCGGACGCGAATACGCCGGCCAGGGCTGGCGCATGCTGGTCGAGTGCCTGTCGGTCGGCCGCTGCATCTCGCTGCCGGCGATGTCCGTCGCCTGCGGCAAGCTGACCACCTGGACCACCGGCGCGTATGCCCGCATCCGCGACCAGTTCGGCCTGCCCATCGGCAAGTTCGAGGGCGTGGACGAGGCAATGGCCCGCATCGGCGGCTTCACCTACCAGATGGAAGCGTCGCAGGACCTGGCGCTGACCGCGCTCGACAACGGCGAAAAGCCGTCGGTGCTGTCTGCCATCCTGAAGTACCACAATACCGAGCGCATGCGCAAAACCCTGAACGATGCGATGGACGTGCACGGCGGCAAGACCGTGGTGCTGGGCCCGCGCAACTACCTGGCGCGCGGATATCAGGCGGTGCCGATCGGCATCACCGTGGAAGGCGCCAACATCCTGACCCGTTCGATGATCATCTACGGGCAGGGCGCGATCCGCTGCCATCCGTTCGTGCTGCGCGAGATGAAGTCGGCGATGACCGATGACGGCGCCGAATTCGACAAGGCCATCACCGGCCATATCAATTTCGTGATCAGCAACTTCGTCCGTTCGCTGTGGCTGGGCCTGACCTGCGCCCGCTTCGCGTCCAGTCCGAAGGGCGGCGTCACCGCGGCGTACTACAAGCGCGTCACTCGCCTCTCCAGCGCCTTCGCGTTGCTGTCCGACATGGCGATGTTCAGCCTGGGCGGCTCGCTGAAGTTCCGCGAGAAGCTGTCGGCCCGTCTGGGCGACATGCTGTCCGGCCTGTATATCGCCACGGCCAGCCTGAAGCGTTTCGAGCGCGACGGCGCGCCGAAGGAAGACATCGCCGTGATGAGCTGGGCGGTGGAGAACGCCCTGTACGACGTGCAGGTGGCGATGGACGGCTTCCTGGCCAACCTGCCTAGCCGCGGCCTGGCCTGGCTGCTGCGCCGCGTGATCTTCCCGTGGGGCCTGACCCTGAAGCCGGCCTCCGATCGCGTCGGCACCAAGGTCGCCCGCGCGATGATGGAGCCGGGCGCCACCCGCGACCGCCTGACCCATGGCATGTATGTGCCGAAGTCGGAGGCCGATCCGGTGGGCGTGCTGGATCACGCGCTGCACGCCATTCTGGCCACCGAGCCGGTGGAGCAGAAGCTGCGCAAGCTGGCGCGCGACGGCAAGTTCAAGACCATCACCGCGCGCGAGCGTCTGGCGGAAGCGCTGCAGACCGGCCTGATCAACCAGGAAGAGTTCGACGCGGTCACCCGCGCCCGCAAGCTGAAGCGCGACGTGATCATGGTGGACGACTTCGACAAGAAGCTGGATCAGCATGACGAACAATTGCTGCAGCGCCTGATTTTCTAAATCCGGCAACGTGGTACCATGCGCCGGATGCCGCATGCATCCGGCGTTGAGCAAAGCGGCCGCGCCTGTTGCGGCCGTTTTTCTCAGCGCTTCGCTTTCAAGGGGGTAGGGGATGGAACAGCAGGAACACCGGACTCCGGTATTGCGGGTGCGCGCCTTGCCCACCAGCACCAATGCCTATGGCCGGGTCCAGGCGGGCTGGCTGATGAGCCAGATCGACATGGCGGGCAGCTTGGACGCCGAGCGGCTGTCCCGCGGCCCGGTGACGACGGTGGCCGTCAACGCCTTCCAGTTCGCCGCGCCCATCCTGTTGGGCGATGTGGTGGATCTGTATGTGGAGCGCCTGCGGATCGGCCAGAAATCCATCACGCTGAAGATCTCCGTCGAGGCCGAACGCATGGATGGCTCCCACATCCGCATCACTGAAGTGATCGCCACTTTCGTCGCGGTGGATACCGACGGCAAGTCCAGATTGCTGGGCGATTCCTAGCCTAAATGTGGTGGCGGAAACAAATTGTTGTGGAAATGTTGCATTAAACGAACGTTTGGAACAAAAGCTCTGATATCTGGTTGGATTGCTCTAATTCTCTGGTAGCATCAATGATGCTGCGGTCAATGACCGAGTCATCGTTAATGAAAATATCCAAGCTACAATAGAGAGGGAAGCATGAAGCTCAAGCATCTCAGCCTGTCCGTGATGATCATGGGCACCGCGCTCGGTCTGGCATCGACTCAGGCTGCGGCCTCGGGTTATCAGTTCGGCTCGCAGAGCGTCTCCGGCCAGGGCACCGCCCACGCCAACGGAGCAGAGGCCAACGATCCTTCCACCATCTTCACCAACCCGGCCGGCCTGTCCCGGCTGGATGGCACCCAGCTCGTCATCGGCGGCACCCTGGTGGTTCCGCACTCCGAATATACCGATAACGGTTCCACCACTACGGGTGCTTTGGGTTTCCCCGCGCATGCAACCGGTGGTGGCAACGGCGGCACGTTCGCGCCCAAGGCGGTAGCCGCGCCGACCTTCTACCTATCACACAAGATCAACGACAAGATCACCGCCGGCATCGGCATGTATGTGCCTTACGGCGCCAAGCTGGACTATGGCTTCGATTGGGCCGGCCGCTACGCGCTGAAGAGCATCAACCTGCAGTCTCTGAACATCAACCCGTCCATCTCCTTCAAGCTGGATGAGCGCCACTCCTTCGGTTTCGGCGTGTCTGCCCAGTATATGGATGCGACGCTGGAGCAAATGGCGGATGCGACGACTGGATTGAATGCGGCGCTGTATCAGAAGGTTCTGGCTGCAACTGGTAGCGCTGCTGCTGCTGCTGGCGCGGTGGGTCAAGCTGGAATCAAGGGCGATGGCCTAGCGCATGTGGAGGGGAATGATTGGGGCTTTGGCTGGAACATCGGTTACATGTTCCAATTGGATGAAAACACACGATTTGGTTTGGCTTATCGTTCCAGCGTCAAGCAGACTTTGAGCGGTTCCTCCACTTGGACGTTCAATAACGTCACTAATAACGCGCTTGCTGGATTGGGCATTGGCGCGAATACCTTGTGGCAGCAGGCTAAGGCCAAGCATCCTGATGCATCTGCTTCCGTTGACGTAACCACTCCGGAAACCGCATCCGCCAACTTCTTCCATCAGTTGAACCCGAAGGTGGCGTTGATGGGCGATGTGACCTGGGTGCGCAACTCGCGCATGCAGCAGATCGACATCAAGCAATCTGCGGTGAACGGTGTTGCGCAAGGCGATTTGGTGCTGCACCAGAACTGGAAGGATACCTGGCGCGTGTCGTTCGGCTCCAACTACCAGCTGAACGATTCCTGGATGTTGCGCGGCGGTGTGGCCTGGGAGCAGGCTCCGCTGCAGTCCGACGACCAGCGTCACCCGGCCATCCCGGACAGCGACCGCATCTGGCTGTCGTTCGGCGCCAATTACAAGATCAACAAGCAGAGCTCGCTTGATCTGGCCTACAGCTTCATCGACTTCAAGAACGCCAACGTCAACTATACTGACAGCTGCACCCCGGCTGGCGTGAGCCCGACTACCGGTGCGGCATGTACCGGCAACGGCGGCACGGTCAAAGGCAGCTACAAGACTTATCTGCAGCTGATCGGCGTGCAATACAACTACCGTTTCTAAGCGGCTGCGCGCCGTCGTAAAACCGGTTCGGGGCGGGCGCGCAAGCGTTCGCCCCGCTTGCTTTGGACGACCCGGCGGCGTTGTTGCGCTCGCGCCAGCGCCGCATGCGATTTTTTTGCAAAACCTGCTTTGATTTTGCCCAAAATGGGTTAGACTAATCCAGCATAAAAGCGAGTGTTTGATATTTTATCTATGCCCGCGATATGGCCGTCGTTTGCGCTCGAGGAGAGCCGATTGCGGTCCAGACCGGAACAATAGCGATTATCCCCGGTCGTTTCTATCAAGCAGTACCCGCCCGCGCCGCGTCAGCCCCTGCCGGCGCAGGGCAATGGGCAAGGACGATTTCAACGCCCGTCCTTGAAGCAAGCAGGACAGGTTGAGAGGGGCCTGTCTCATGTGTGTTTCAACAAAACGAGGAAACCATGTCTCAAACCAAATTCAATGTACGCAAGGTTGCCGTGCTCGGCGCTGGCGTGATGGGGGCGCAGATCGCCGCCCACCTGGTGAACGCCAAAGTACCGACCATCCTGTTTGACCTTCCGGCCAAGGAAGGCGACAAGAACGGCATCGCGCTGAAGGCCATCGACGGTCTGAAGAAGCTGAAACCCTCTCCGCTGGCCGGCAGCGATGTGGTCGCCCACATCCAGCCCGCCAATTACGACGACCACCTGCACCTGCTGAAGGACTGCGATCTGGTGATCGAAGCCATCGCCGAGCGCATGGACTGGAAGGTGGATCTGTACCACAAGGTGGCGCCGCATCTGGGCGAGCACACCATCTTCGCCACCAATACTTCCGGCCTGTCGATCAACAAGCTGGCCGAAGGCTGCCCGGATTCGGTTCGCCCGCGCTTCTGCGGCGTGCACTTCTTCAACCCGCCGCGCTACATGCATCTGGTTGAGATCATCCCCTGCGTGACCTCTGACGCCCACATCCTGGACAATCTGGAGCGCTTCCTGGTGTCCACGCTGGGCAAGGGCGTGGTCCGCGCCAAGGACACCCCGAACTTCGTGGCCAACCGCATCGGCGTATTCTCGATGCTGGCCACCATTGCCAACGCCGCCAAGTACGGCATCCGCTTCGATGTGGTGGACGACCTGACCGGCCCGCGCCTGGGCCGCCCGAAGTCCGCCACCTTCCGCACTGCCGATGTTGTAGGCCTGGATACCTTCGCCCACGTGGTGAAAACCATGCAGGACACGCTGCCGCAAGACCCGTGGCACAGCCTGTTCGCTACGCCTGACTGGATGCAGCAGCTGATCGCGAACGGCGCGCTGGGCTCCAAGACCCGCGCCGGCATCTACAAGAAAGACGGCAAGCGCATGCTGGTGCTCGACCCGGCCAAGGGCGAGTATGTCGGTTCCGGCGAAAAGGGCGACGACGCGGTCAAGGACATCCTGAAGATTGCGAACCCAGCCGAGAAATTCCAGAAGCTGCGCGAAAGCGAGCATCCGCAGGCGCAATTCCTGTGGGCCTGCTTCCGCGACGTGTTCCACTACATTTCCTTCCACCTGGGCGACATCGCCAACTGCGCGCGCGACGTGGACTTCGCCATTCGCTGGGGCTTCGGCTGGTCCGCAGGTCCGTTCGAAACCTGGCAATCCGCCGGCTGGCAGCAGGTGGCCAAGTGGCTGAAGGAAGACATCGCCGCCGGCAAGACCCTGGCCAAGGCCGAGCTGCCGGCCTGGGTGCTGGAAAGCGACCGCGCCGGCGTGCATTTCGCCGACGGCTCCTACAATGCCGCCGACAAGAAGCTGGTGGGCCGCTCCACGCTGGACGTTTACCAGCGCCAGCTGGCTCCGGCCAAGGTGCTGGGCGAGAAGGCCGAGCAACTGGGCGAGACCGTGTTCGAGAACGAGGGCGTGCGCGCCTTCACCACCGGCGATGAAGTGCTGGTGGTGTCGTTCAAGTCCAAGGCCCACGCTATCGGCCCGGCCGTGCTGGATGGCCTGAATACCGCGCTGGACATCGCCGAGGACCGCTTCAAGGGTCTGGTGATCTGGCAGACCGAAGAGCCGTTCTCCGTCGGCGCCGACCTGCAGTCGATGATGCCGGCCTTCATGATGGGCGACTGGGACGCGATCGACGCGATGATCGGCCGCTTCCAGTCCACCGCGCTGCGTCTGCGCTACAGCCAGGTTCCGACCGTGGCGGCGACCCAGGGCTATGTGTTCGGCGGCGGCTGCGAGTTCGCGATGCACTGCGACAAGACCGTGGCCGCGCTGGAATCCTACGTCGGTCTGGTGGAAGTGGGCGTCGGCCTGCTGCCGGGCGGCGGCGGCTGCAAGGAATTCGCGCTGCGCGCTTCGCAGGAGTCCAAAGGCGATCTGCTGGCCGCGCTGAAAGACTACTTCATGAACATCGCCACCGCCAAGGTCGCCACCAGCGGCGTGGAAGCGCAGGAGCTGGGCTTCTTCCGCAAGGGCGACTCGGTAGTGTTCAACGCTTACGAACTGCTGTACGTCGCCAAGAAGCAGGCGCTGGCGCTGGCCGAATCCGGCTACCGCCCGCCGCTGAAGGTGAAGGGCTTCCCGGTTGCCGGCCGTTCCGGCGCGGCGTCGATCAAGGGCCAGTTGGTGAACATGCTGGAAGGCAATTTCATCAGCCAGCACGACTTCTTCATCGCCTCGCAGATCGCCGACGTGATGACCGGCGGCGACTTGGAGGCCGGCACCCTGGTCAACGAGCAATGGATTCTGGAACTGGAGCGCAAGGCCTTCATGACCTTGCTGAAAAACTCCAAGACCCAGGACCGCATCGCCAATATGCTGACCACCGGCAAGCCGCTGCGCAACTAAGTGTTTGGGGGCGATTCTGCTGCGCGCGCCGATCTCGAATGCTGTGATGCTCGCCGTACCGCATGTACGGCTGCGCTTCTCGCTTCGATCTCGGCCCGCTCGCGGCGAATCCTCCCGCAAACACGGCCAATAGCCAGATGAAGGGCCGCTTGATCGCTGCAGAGCTGATCGGGCGGCCGACAGGAGAATCGAAAATGAGCAAACAAGTACAAGAAGCTTACATCGTCGCCGCCACCCGCACCCCGGTGGGCAAGGCGCCGCGCGGCATGATGCGCAATGTGCGTCCGGACGACATGCTGGCGCATGTGATCACCGGCGCGCTGGCGCAAGTGCCGAACCTGGATCCGAAGCTGATTTCCGACTGCGTGGTCGGCTGCGCCTTCCCGGAAGCGGAGCAGGGCTTGAACATGGCGCGCATCGGCGTGCTGCTGGCCGGCCTGCCCAATACCGTGGGCGGCATCACCATCAACCGCTATTGCTCGTCCGGCATCAACGCCGTGCAGATGGCGGCTGACCGCATCCGCCTCGGCGAAGCCGACGTGGTGATTGCTGCTGGTTCCGAATCGATGTCCCTGGTGCCGATGATGGGCAACAAGGTGTCGCTGAACCCGGAAATCTTCGCCAAGGACGAGAACTACGGTATCGCCTACGGCATGGGTCTGACCGCTGAAAAAGTGGCCCAGCAATGGGGCGTGTCGCGCGAAGACCAGGACGCGTTCGCGGTCGAATCCCATCGCCGCGCGCTGGCCGCGATCGACGGCGGCAAGTTCAAGAACGAGATCACCCCGCTGGAAGTGACTTACCGCACGCCGAATCTGGAAACCGGCGAAGTGGTGTCCAAGACCCGCGTGCTGGATACCGACGAAGGCCCGCGCCGCGAGACTACGCTGGAAGGCCTGGCCAAGCTGAAAACCGTGTTCGACGCCAAGGGTTCGGTCACCGCCGGCAACTCTTCACAGATGTCCGACGGCGCCGGAGCGGTGATCCTGGTGTCCGAGCGTGTGCTGAAGGAATTCAACCTGGTGCCGTTGGCCCGCTACGTGACCTTCTCGGTCAAGGGCGTGCCCCCGGAAATCATGGGCATCGGTCCGAAGGAGGCTATTCCGGCCGCGCTGGCCCAGGCTGGCCTGAAGCAGGACGACCTGAAGTGGATCGAGCTGAACGAAGCTTTCGCCGCTCAGGCGCTGGCCGTGGCGCGCGATCTGGAGCTGGACATGTCCAAGGTGAACCCGCACGGCGGGGCGATCGCCCTGGGCCACCCGCTGGGCGCGACCGGCGCGATCCGCACCGCCACGCTGGTGCACGGCATGCGCGATGCCGGCCTGAAGGGCCACGGCATGGTGACGATGTGCATCGGCACCGGCATGGGCGCCGCCGGCATCATCGAGGTGCTGTAAGTCTGGAATTATTTTAATGTTTGAATAAACGCCACGGCATTATGCCGTGGCGTTTTTTTTAACCTAAAAGCATAGGTTCCAAGTTGGCTTGCGGTGGAGTCTGGTTGTTTTTGGCTATGGTATGTTTTCTTGCTTGGCGCTTGATTTGGCTAGAAGTTGAAGCAGCGTGGGTTCAAATTGCTTGGTTAAATATACTGCGCCAGGGCCAGATAAGTGCCCATAATCAACAGCTGTCAAATCAGATACTGCGGTTCCTGTTCTTGTTAGGCATCCTTCTTTTGTGCACATTGCATTAAATGCCGAAAAATAAGTTAAACCCATTTGGGGTATTTCTCTTCTGAGATATATGTCCCACTGTTCAATCTCAGGAGCTAGTCCGTAGCTCATGTAGATAGGTGGTTTTTTATGGGGTAGAGTATTTTCCCAGTATGAATACATTATTTTTGATAAATTATCTTTCCAGTTGGGGACTGGGCCAATAACCATAATTTTAGAATGTGGTGAAACTTGGTGTATCTTGATTGCAGTGTCTTTGATTTTGTTGATAGTCTCAGCTGGGGATGTATGATAAGCCTCGTATGCCCAGCGGGCGTGAAGAATAACAATTTGCGGTTTATGTGCTGCAATTATTTTAAAGGCTTGCATGTTAAGAGCCAAACGCTTTGAAGGAGAACCGCACCATACTTGATCTGAGTAATTACCTAGCGTCAGGAATGGTGGGTTGCCGCATCCTGTTGTTTGAATGATTCCAAAGGAAGCTCTTCGTTGCAGGTCATTCAGACCGGGATATAATGATGCGGCGTGAGAGTCTCCCCATAAGAATACTAATGGCTTGGTTTTTTCTATGCAGAAAGTTTGATGGCCATCAAGCCTGCATGTTTTCTCAACTTTATATTGACTGAACTTGAATTTGTCTTGGGTGAGGGAGGCTATTTCTCTAACTTCTGCTGGTATTCTATTGGGGAAGCCATATTTTTTATGTGTTACATATCCTAATACGGCCATGCCAATAAGCATCATGCCTAGGAGCTTTGGTACGTGCCGGTGTTTGCTAAATCGTATAGGCTTTTCTATTGCAATATATGTAAGCCAGGCCAGGATGAAGCTTGCGATGACAGCTAGTAGGGCTTCAATGGTATTTATTTTGCGGTGGGTTAATATTTTGGTAAGTGATAGTATTGGCCAGTGCCATAGGTATAACGGGTAGCTAATTAGACCAATAAATATCATCGGTTTGCATGAGAGTAATTTTCGATTAATCCATGCGCCTTGGCCTGCTGCAATGATTAAGGCTGTCCCAACGGTGGGCAGCGTGGCCCACCAGCCAGGAAAACTTTCACCATCATGCAAGGTGATTAATGTTGAAATGACAAAAAATAGCCCAGTAAATGCAATTGCATTTTTGACATTTTTTTTGAATTTTTCGTCAAGTGCCGACCACCATTTTGATAGTTTCTTGTGTTGATTTTCTTCAATGGCATGATTGTGATTTAATAGTATAAAGGCTAATAAAGATCCAATCAGCAATTCCCAAAATCTAGTTTGTGGAGAGAAGAATGCCCAAGTGAGATTTCTGTTGATGCTGGCGATGTTCATAAAAAAAGACATGCCACCTAAAAGAAGAATAAGATGCAGCCAATTTTTTCTGAAATACCAGAAAAGCCATGCGGTGAGCGGGAAGAATAAATAAAACTGCTCCTCAATTGCCAAGGACCAGAGATGCATGAGGGGTTTTAATTCCATGGAAGTGTCAAAGTACCCTGATTCGTGTAGTAGGGTAAAGTTTTGAACAAAACCAACTCCCGTGGCGATATGTTTTCCAAGACTGGAGAAATCGTCAGGAGGTAAAAGGAACCAACCTAAAGAAAAGCAGGCAAGCAAGATTGTGAGTAGAGAGGGGGCGATTCTTTTTATTCTATGAGTATAGAATTCGGCAATGCTGAAATTTTCTTGTAGGAGCCCTTTGAATATGATGGTTGATATTAGGTATCCTGAAATAACAAAGAAAATATCAACACCAATAAATCCCCCCCTTATTGCTGATGGGAATGCATGAAAAAGCACCACGGATAATATTGCTAGCGCACGAAGTCCGTCGATGTCTGGTCTGTATGTTGGTCGATTGTATATTGGTTTTTGTGAGTCAGATATTTGTTTTAACATTGTGCTATCTTTACTGCTTAATATTTTATTGAAATGAGAATTATTTCATTGAGCGAAGCGGATGTTTGCTCGGTGACAGTGGTTAATTTCAGGCTGGGGTGTGAGTGGAATCTAGGGTGAGGAATTTAACACAAATATACAATGTACATATAGTTTTTGTAAGTATATTGTGCATTTTGACTAGCTGTTGATTGATGGATCGATGTATGGCTTGGGGCTGGGGGGCATGTTTACGCGAGGGATTGGTAATCGAATCAGCTTGCCTTGAGCCAGGACCTAGAGGGGAGAGGACCTGTGTTGGCAATAATTTGCTTAAATTGGATTTGGGTGCGGCTGGCTGAGGGCGTAAAGTGAAGAGGGTTTTTCGCTGCGTTGGATAATACTCTACGGCCTGGCGCGCCTGTTGAAAGTAAATGGCGCATTGGCATCAATGATGCTGATTGTGTGGGTGGGTGGTCGGAGATTTTTCGATTGTAAAGTAGTAAGAGGTGGCATTGGAAACTCTGCTTGAATTGCAGATCTTGCTACATTTTTCACCGATGCCATGATTGCATGGCGAATCAAATAACTCCACTATATATTATAGCCCGCTGGCGACTGGTCGTCTTTATGAATTTCCAGGTAAAATTCACGGCAGTGCTTTGCGCCAATGCTTGTTATCGCTCGAAATCATGATCCGGCAAATGACCTCGATTATAGATGAGGCCGTTTGCCGGATGGCCAACTAAAGTTTTACTCGGCCTGCTTGTCGTTGCTGGCCAGTTCCAGCTGGGCCTTTTTCACCCGCTTGTCGGCGGATAGCTTCTGCTGCAGCGCCAGCAGGTCGGCCTGGGCCGGCGTGTTGAAGATGACGATGCTGGCGGTGCGGTAGCGCACGGTCAGGCCGTGATCGCGGGCGACGGCGGCTTCGTCGTTGGACGACGCCAGTTGCACCAGCACGGTGCCGCTGACGGTGGCCGGCACGCGTTGCTTGGGCGCCTGGACCACGTCGCCGCGCTTCAGCGACGGCGCCGGGGTGCCGGTGCTGCGGGCGGAAACGCCGTTGGCGATCTTGGATTGCGGAACCTGCTTGTAGTAGGTTTTGCCGTTGATCACCACCGCCTGGCCGGCGGGCTGGGCGAGAAAGGGCGGCTCGGCGGCTTGGCTGTGTGCGGCTAGGGTCAGCAGGGCGAGGGGGATGATTCGGATGATCTGTTTCATGCTGCGCTCCGGTGGCCGAAGAAGCGGATCGACCACGATTTCAGTTTGCCTTCCGCGTTGGGAAGCGAGTAGACGTTGTTTTGGCCGTTGGCGCGATAGGTGTACTGGTATTCGGCGCCGTTGGTGTCGATCACGCGCAACCGCCACTGGCCCTTGGCCTGTTCGCCGTAGAAGTGGTTGGACAGCAGGCGCTGTTGGTTGAGGCCGTAGGTTTCGGCCACCAGCGTGGTGCGCGGCGACAGCAGCACCGAACGGGTGCCGGACGGCGAGATCAGCTCCACCGCCAGGTCGTTGGCGCGGCCGTGCTCGGCGTCCACCAGGATCTGCACCGCTTCCACCGTCAGGTCGTCTGGCTGGTTGTACGCGCTTTCCACGCCGCGTTCGTCGGCATCCGGGATGGAGGCCTGGGCCGAGATCGTCTGCCAACGGGTCTTTTGCAACGGCGGCAGCGGCTTGTTGTAGAACAACGCCTTTTCCACCGCCTTGTCGATGTTGATCAAACCGAAACCGTAGAACTGATGGAAGGGCAGGCCGGCTGCGTTCTTCTGCCAGCCGGGAATGGCCTGGTAGCTGTGCGCGCCGCCGTTCTTGTCCTTGAACGCCAGCGTCACGCCCGGCTGGGCGGCGTCCACCTGGCGGGCGGTGGTGATCAGGATGTGGCGCACGTCGCGGGCGCTGAGCGCCGGATTGGCGGACATCACCAGCGCGAATGAGCCGGAGGTGGACGGCGCGGCGGACGAGGTGCCGTTCATGATGCCGTTGTAGTCGCAGTTGGGATCCAGGGAGGTGCCGCCGTGCAGGCCGTTGGAAGTGCTGCCGGTAACGTTGTAGCCGCGGGCGCAACCGGACAGGTCGGTGGTGACCATCGCGGGCGAATCGGTGCCGTATTCGCCGCCAGGCGCGGTGAGCAGCACGTTGGCGCCGACCGACGAGTAAGAGGAGCGCACGCCGTCGGCGTTCAGCGCCGACACCACCACGTTCCAGTAGTTGTTGTTGTCGGTGGACAGGTTGGCGTCCTGCACCGGCAGGCCGTTGTTGCCTTGGTAACCCAGGATGACTTCTGTGCTGCTCAGGCGGAAGGAGTTGTAGGCGTTGCCGGCCGATTTGACGAATACCGCGCCGCGGCCCCAGTGGCTGTTGCGGCTGACGTCTTCATAGGTTTCCTCCTCGGTTTTCAGTTCGATGTCCTGATCCGGATTGCCGGGGACGGAGGTGAGGGTGGAGGAGCCGTAGCTTTGGTTGAACACGCGGGCGTCGGTGAAGGCTTCCAGCGGGCCGCCATTCGGTTTTTTTCCGTGCGCCAGCAGCCAGCCGTCCAGGGTTTGAGCCAGCAGCCAGTTGAAGCCCTTTAGGCCGGCCGAGGGCGCGATGCCGCGGCCGCCTATGCCGTTGAAGGCTACCGCCGCGGCGATGCCGGCCACTGCGGTGCCGTGACCGTTGCTACCCAATTCAGGCGTCGGATCATTGCTGCCGTTCACCAGGTTCTTGGAGCCGGGCACGATGTTGGCGGCCAGGTCGGGATGTTTGATTTCCAGGCCGTCGTCGATGACGGCGATGGTGGTGCCGATGCCGCGGATGCCGCGCAGGTGGGTGAATGCCAGGTTGAGGTCGACGCCCTTGACGCCGCCGCGTTTGGAGAAGGCATTCTGGCCGGTGTTCTTCAGGTGCCACTGCTGGTTGACCAAGGGGTCGCCCGGCAGCAGCGGGACGCTGCGATCGGGCGCGGAAGGGGCGGCATGACTGGCCAGGGAGGCCAGCGCCAGCATGACTGCGCTGCTGGTGATGCGAACGTGCATGATTGAGATCCTCTATTTTGCCTTTGTGTTTTGCGGTTGTGACCGCTAGAGGATCATATTTGTTAATTTTTGTTGCGCAAATATCTTTTTGTCATATCGAGATCGGCGGCAAGAATTTGCGGTTCGCGCGCTTGAGGCAAGGGAAGGAGAGTCGCAGGGGCGGGGGCGGGGAAAGAAGGAAGCGCCGGCCCGTGCAGGGCCGGCGGCGGGTCAGTCCATCTTGGACAGCGTATCGAAATTGCTATGGCTGCAGTCTTCGAATTCCTGCTGCGGATCTTTCAGCTTGATCTGGTAGGATTTGCCCTGGGCGCTGAGCACCAGCTGCTTGTCGTCGTCCAGCAGCGTCTTGGGCATCAGGAACCAGCGCTGTCCCTTGCGGGAATTGGGCTGCGTGATGTAGATGGCCGAAAAGGGCGCGCTGTCCGGCAACGACGGATCCTGCAGCGAGACGCCGACCGGCGTTTGTCCAAGGATCTCGATGCCCACCTTGGTGCCGTTGTTCTGGCGCAAAATGCGCCGGATCACGCCCAACAGCAACGGATGGGTTTCGGTCTTGACCAGGATCAGCCGGCCTATCGCCAGCTGGTCTATGGTTTTGCCGATGAAGGTAAGCCCCATGCCGGTGCTGCTGATGTCGTTGATGCGCCATTCGTCGGTGCGGTCGGCTTCCAGCCCGCCGACATCCTGAACCTTGATGTGGAAGGCCACGCGGTCGAAGCCTATCGATACCTGGGCGCTGGATGAGTGCAGCGAGCGTTCCGACTTGCGCAGTGATTTGCCGCCGTCGCTGGACCAGCGCACCGCCAGCTTCTCGCACAGCACAGACCACTCCTCGCGCTCCAGCTCGCAGTCCAGCGCGGCGATCTGCGAGGGAATGCGGGCGTCGAGATCGAACATCAGGTCGGCCAGGCGGGTGGTGATCTCGTAGGAGGACCAGTAACGGTGCCACTTGCCGGCCATGCCGCGCAGCATCGGCTGCGGAGGCTCCGGCAAGGACAGATTGTAGACGAAGACCGGCATTTCGGTCGGTGGCTGCTTGTCCAGCAGGATGTTTTGGCAGATCAGCATCAGCAGCTGGTCCACCGCGACGATTTCCTTGTGCAGCATGTTCTCGGTCTGCGCCAGATGCAGCATGCCGGCCTGGACCAGCAGGTGTTCGCAGCTGATCTCCTGCTTGGCGTCCGGATACAGCAAGATGGGCGAACGGGCGAAGCCCGCTTCCTCGGCGTAGGTGTAGAAGCGGAAACCTTGCTGCCAGGCGCTGCCCTCCGGTTTAAGATAGCGCAGCGCGTTCCAGGCCAGCAGCCGCATCTGGTGATGCAGGCCGCGAGTGGTCACCAGCTGCAGCTCCGCGTCGCCGGCCTGGCTGGACGAGCCGCGCTGCAGGCGCAGACAGATCTGGTAGGCGCTGGCCAATTCGTGCCAGTAGGCGAGAATGGTGGGCAGATAGCCTTTGCTGCCGCCCCTGGAATGAAGATAATCCTGGCACAGCTGGTGGTGGATGCCGGCAGCCTTGTCGTCGACGTAGAGCAGCGTCTTGATGCGTTCCTTCAACGACATCTCGCTGTCTGCGTTGATTTTGGATACGGCCTTGATGATTTCCACCAGGGCGGTAAAGTATTCAGCCTGCGGCAGATCGCGTACCAGCAGGGTGGCAGATTGCGCCACGCCGGAGGCGGGCGTGTTCTTGCTGAGAAGTGAGCTGACTAGAGATTTGAAGTCAAACATTGAACCGGGCTTCTGGTTATGGGATTTATGTTCTCACTTATATGTCACTCTATCTTACGTCACGCATTGATGCTGGTGAAACCATAATCGCAAATTTATCGGGCATGCCAAAAAGCAAGTTTTTCCCCTATCGTCGTCTGATTCTCGCCTTGTGCGCGGCCGGACTGTTCGTTTCGACAGCTGCGGAGGCCGCCGACGCGACGCAAGTGCCTGAGGGCGTTGGCGTTGTGTTGGGCGGCGGCGGCGCGCGCGGCTTCGCTCACCTGGGCGTTTTGAAGGAGTTGGAGAGCCTGCGCATACCGGTCGCGTGCATCGCCGGCACCAGCGCCGGGGCGCTGATCGGTGGCATTTACGCCAACGGTCTGCCGCTGGATGAGATGGAGCGCGAGTTCAATGCCGCCGACTGGGACCAGATGTTGTCCGGCAAGCCGGCGCGCACCGACATCCCATACGATCGCAAGCGCAACGACTACCAAAACTACCTGGATGTCAGCTTCGGGCTCAAAGGCGGCGCGCTGCGGGTCCCGCGCAGCGCGATCAACTCCCAGGGCATCGAGCTCTACATCCATAAAATGACGCGGGACCGCGACATCGACAGCTTCGACAAGCTGCCTATTCCATTCCGCGCGGTGGCGGCCGATTTGTTGACTGGCGACGCGGTGGTGTTCGACAAGGGATCGCTGTCGCGGGCCTTGCGCGCCAGCATGGCGGTTCCCGGCGTGTTCGATCTGGTGGAGGATGACAACAAGCTGCTGGTGGACGGCGCCATCGCCCGCAATATCCCGGTGCAGGAGGTGAAGGGCCGCTGCGCCGAGCACGTGATCGTGGTGGATGTGAGCACGCCGCTGTTGAAGGCGGACGAGATCCATACCTTGTTCGACGTGGTCGATCAAAGCTCCAACCTGGCGGTGATGCGCAATGAGCAGGAGCAGATGAAGCGGCTGGACAAGCGCGACATCGTGATCCGGCCGGATCTGAACGGCTATACCGTGGCGTCTTTCGGCGACCACAAGGCCATTGTCGAGCGCGGCGCCGAGGCGGCCCGCAAGATGGCGCGGCAATTGTCTACCTATTCGGTGTCGGAGGCGGAGTACCAGGCCTGGAAGAGCAAGCTGAGCCGGCCCCGCTACCCGGTGCTGGATGACGTCAAGGTGGACGGCAAGGACGGCGACTTCACCAAGGTGTCGTCGTTGCAGGAGTCGCTGAACTTCCCGTCGAATACGATACCGGTGGGCGATGCGCGCAGTCGCTTGGCTGAAATTTTCACCGGCGGCGAATACGACAAGCTGGGCTACCGCGTGGACAGCGTGTCCGGCCGCAATGTGATGATGGTGATGCCGGTGGAGCGCAGCATAGGCCAGAACACCCTGCATTTCGGCCTCAATCTCAGCAGCGACACGCCGGGCGACAGCCGCTTTACGCTGCGCGCCGCGCATGAGTGGACATCGCTGAACGCTGCGGGAGGCTCCTGGCGCAACGATGTGGCCATCGGCGACGACAAGGCCTTCAAGACCGAACTGTACCAGCCGTTGTGGCGCGGCAGCCCGATGTTCGTCGCCGCTTCGCTAGGGTATCAGCAGAGTCCGTTCAAACTGTTCAATGATGACCACACGGTGTTTGCCACATTCAACAACAGCATAGTCGAAACGCAGGTGAATGCGGGCGTGGCGCTGGGCAAGTATGGCGAGTGGCGATTCGGCCTTTATCGGCAGGATAACGATTTCACCTTGTCGCAAGGCATTCCTGACGACGCTAACAATTTCCGCTTCCGCGATGTCGGCGTGCAGACTCGCCTGGTGGTGGACCAGTTCGATAACCCGCGCTGGCCGCGTTCCGGCTACTACTTCAGCGGCAAGCTGGCGGCCGGCTTGCCGGGGTTGGGCAGCGAGGTCAACCAGAAGCTTTATGATTTCACCGGCGAAGTGGCGCATACCTACGGAGATTTCACCGCGCGCTTCACAGCCAAGGCCAAAGGCTATGTCGATACCAAGTCGGACGACGAATTCATCCCGGAAAGCCTGGGCGGCTTCCTGAACCTGACGGGCTATCAGAATGGCGAACTCCTGGCCAGCCAGGTGGCGCTGGCCAGGCTGATGGTGTACTGGCGCGCGGCATCGCTGCCAGCGGTGCTGGGGTCAGGAGTATATGCGGGCGTGTCGCTTGAGGCTGGCAAGCTTTGGGGCAATGACTTCGCTACTAGCAAGCTTGCTCACCGCTGGATTCCGGCGGGTTCGGTTTTCCTGGGCGCGGATACCATTCTCGGGCCGTTCTTCGTCGGCATGGGCAGCGCGCAGGGGGGCAGGCTGACCGGCTACATCTATCTCGGCGTGGACTATTGATCCGTGCCATCCACGCGGCTGATGTCGCGTGGGTGGCCTGTCCTTAGGTATGGAATCGCCCAGCATCTGAGACAAACGTTTGAATTAAACCTGGATTTTGCCAACGTCATGATCTATCCCGATATGGGCCGCCATCCCGGCGGCACGAAATCACGATATAACGGGAGAGATAATGAAACAGCTGTTGTCACGCACTGCCTTCTTGCTTGCCTTGTTGCTGCTGCCGTTCGCTTCGGCCCACGCATCCTCCGGCTATACCCAGACCCGCTACCCCATCGTGTTGGTGCACGGCCTGTTCGGCTTCGGCCAGGTGCTGGGCGTCGATTACTTCTACCGCGTGCCGGCAGCCTTGAAGGAGGATGGCGCGCAGGTTTTCGTCGCCGAAGTGTCGGCTACTGGCAGCAATGAGATGCGCGGCGAACAGCTGTTGCAGCAGGTGCAGCGCATCCTGGCCATCACCGGCGCGCAGAAGGTCAACCTGATCGGCCACAGCCAGGGCGCGCCCACCGCGCGCTATGTGGCGGGCGTGCGGCCGGACCTGGTGGCTTCGGTCACCACCGTCGGCGGCGTCAACAAGGGCTCGGTCGTGGCCGACATCGTCCGCGGCGTCGCGCCTCCGGGATCGGTCAGTGAAACCGTGGCCGCCGCCGTGACGGGGGCGTTCGTCAAAGTGCTGGCCTTCTTCTCCGGCACCAGCGATCTGCCGCAGCAGCCGGTCGACGCGTTGAATTCGCTGACCACCGCCGGCTCGCTGGCGTTCAGCGCCAAATTCCCGGGCGGCGTGCCGGCTTCGGCTTGCGGCGAGGGCGCTTACCAGGCCAACGGCGTGCGTTACTACTCGTGGACCGGCGCCGCCACCACCACCAATGTCCTGGATCCGCTGACCGTGCCGATGGGCGTGCTGGGCCTGGCTTTCGGCTCCACGCCGTCCGATGGCCTGGTTGGCGTGTGCTCGGCCCACCTGGGCCAGGTGATCCGCGATGACTACAAGATGAACCACGTCAACGAGATCAATCAGAGCTTCGGTCTGGTCAGCCTGTTCGAGGTGAGCCCGGTCTCGCTGTATCGCCAGCAGGCCAACCGGCTGAAAAACGCGGGGCTGTGACATGCGCCGCCTCGGCTTGATGCTGGCGGCGGTCTGCGCCGCCCTGCTGGCCTGGTGGGTCTGGCCGGATGGCGCGCACTCGGAGGCCGCCGCCGCCCGCCAGGCTTCGCGCGGCGGCTTCGCGGCGTCGCTGGTCGGCACCCGGCCGGACGGCGCCGCCGCCGAAACCGGCGGCAAGCTGGTGGTCGATCAGCAGTTGCGCCAGCTGTTCGACTACTACCTGGCCACGCTGGGCGAGCGCGATCTGGCCACCATCCGGACCGAGTTGCAGAGCCAGCTCAAGCGAGCGCTGGGAGGCGGGGCGCTGACGCAGGCGATGGGGCTGTTCGACCGCTATGTCGCCTACAAGCGCTCGCTGGCAGGCAAGGAAGCCGCGGCGGCCACCGACCTGTCGCGCAGGCTGGAGCTGGTGCAGGCGGCCAGGCGGCAGTATTTCAGCCAGCTTGAACTGGACGGCTTGTTCGGCGACGAAGACCGCTACGATGACTTCACCGTCAGGCGGTTGGCGATAGAGGCCAATCCGGCGCTGAGCGCCGCCGACAAGCAGCGGTTGGTCGCGCAGCTGGAGAACCAGTTGCCGCCCGCGCTGCGGGCCGCCCGGGAGGAGCCGGTCAAGCATCTGGCGTTGGCCGATGCCGAGGCCCGGCTGCGGCAAGGGGGCGGGGACGAGCAGCAGCTCTATCAACTGCGCTCCGGCATGGTGGGACAGGCGGCGGCGGACCGGCTGGGCGAGCTGGATCGGGAGCAGGCCGGCTGGCAGAAGCGGCTGGACGACTTCAAGAGCGAGCGGACGGCCATTCTCGCCAACGGCGGACTGAGCGCGCAGCAGCGGCAGCAAGCGGTCGCCCAACTGCAGTCTCAGCGGTTTTCGCCGCAGGAGGCGCTGCGCCTGCCGGCGTATTTGCCCAACTGACCGATGCGGAAAACGAAACAGGCGCCCAAGGGCGCCTGTTTTTCGTGGAGCGGCTTCGCTTAGGCGTGGGCGAAGAACAGACGGCTCAGCGCCTCGCCCGGCTCGGCCTCGCGCATGAAGGCCTCGCCGACCAGGAAGGTGTGCACGCCGCTGGCTTGCATCAGCCGCACGTCCTCGATGGTGGCGATGCCGCTTTCGGTAATGGCGATGCGGCCGTCGGTGATGCGCGGCAGCAGCTTAAGCGTGGTGGCCAGGCTCACCTCGAAGGTGCGCAGGTTGCGGTTGTTGACGCCCACCAGCTCGGTTTTCAACTGCAGCGCGGCATCCAGCTCTTCTTCGTTGTGGACTTCCACCAGCACGGCCATGCCCAATTCGTTGGCCAGCGTTTCCAGCGCCTTCATCTTGGGCAGTTCCAGTGCGGCGGCGATCAGCAGGATGCAGTCGGCGCCCATCGCGCGGGCTTCGTACACTTGGTAGTCGTCGACGATGAAGTCCTTGCGCAGTACCGGCAGGTGGCAGGCGGCGCGCGCCGCCTCCAGATAGCTCGCGTCGCCCTGGAAATATTGGCGGTCGGTCAGCACCGACAGGCAGGCTGCGCCATGGGCGGCATAGCTCTCGGCGATGGCGGCAGGCCGGAAGTCCTCGCGGATCACGCCTTTGCTGGGACTGGCTTTCTTGATCTCGGAGATGACGGCGGCTTTGCCCAGCGCGTGCTTGGCGCGCAGGGCGGCGACGAAATCGCGTCGGTCGCCGCGCGCTTCGGCGTCGGCCCGCACCGAGGACAGCGGCCGGCTGGCCAGCGCGGCGGCGATTTCCTGATGTTTGGTGGCGATGATGGTGTTGAGAATGTCGGACATGCTGGCTTCTATGTTGACAACAACGAATGGGCCATCATGCAGAACATCAGGCGGGATGGCAAGCCCGGCGGGGCGGACATCGTTTCGGATGCTTGATTCAAATCATTCTCGTTCTCTCCGCCGGGCTGGATACTGCGGTCACACCCACCCGTCGGAGTTTCGCCATGGCGCGCGCTCATCCTTTCTTTTCCGCCCCACACCGGGCGGCGTTCCTGCCCGGCATGCTGCTGGCCATCTTGTTGCTGGCCGGCTGGAGCGCCGAACTCGCGGCGCGCCTGTTCGGCCTCGGTTTGCCCTTGGCGTTGCCGGCGATGCTGGCCCACGGCTTCCTGATGCTGTTCGGTTTCTTTCCCTTGTTCATGACCGGTTTTCTGTTCACCGCCGGACCGCGCTGGCTGAATGTGCCGCCGCCCGGGCGCGGGGCCTATCTGCTGACGCCGGCGTTGCTGGCTGCGGGCCTGCTGTTGTGGCTGGCCGGCGCGGCAGTGGGTGGCGTTTGGCTGCTGGCCGGCCATCTGGTGTACAGCCTGGGTTTTCTCGGCCTGGCCGGAGGCTTCGCGCGCTTGTTGCTGGCCAGCCCGGCGCCGGATCGGCGCCATGCCTGGGCGGTGCTGTCGGCTTTCGGTATCGGCGTCCTGGCGCTTGGCGCGGCCGGCTATTGGCTGTTGAGCGGCGATGTCCGCGGCTGGCTGTGGATGCGGGACCTGACCTTGTGGGGTTTCCTGCTGCCGGTATTCCTGACCGTGTGCCACCGCATGCTGCCGTTCTTCTCCTCCAGCGCGCTGGCGCCGTATCAGCCCTGGCGGCCGTGGTGGCTGTTGGCGGCGATGCTGGGCGGCTCTCTGGGGCACGGCCTGTTGTCCATCGCTGGCTGGCCGTCCTGGGGCCTGGATCTGGCGCTGGCCGTCTTGTTTGGCTACACCAGCTGGCGCTGGGGGCTGCTGGCCTCGCTGCGGGTGAAGCTGCTGGCCATGCTGCATCTGTCTTTCGCCTGGCTGGCTGTCGGCTTCGCGCTGTACGCCTGGCAGGGCGCGCTGGGCGGCCTGGCCTGGGCGCCGCTGCACGCGATCTCGGTCGGCTTCTTCCTGACCATGATGATCGCCTTCGTGTCGCGGGTATCGCTGGGCCATTCCGGGCAGCCGCTGGAGGCCGGCAAGGCCTTGTGGGGGCTGTATCTGGCCGCTCAGTGGCTGGCGCTGGCCCGCGTGGTCGCGGATTTGCTGCCGGTCGGCTGGCGCGCCGGCATGTACGGCTTGGCCGCGGCGGGGTGGCTGCTGACCCTGCTGCTGTGGGGCAGCCGCTTCCTGCCGGTTTACCTGCGTCCGCGCGCCGACGGCAAAGACGGTTGATCGGCTTACAAATTTCAAACTGGAGACCATCATGACCCCATCCGAACTATTGACCGGCCAGCACCGGGACTGCGACGCCCGTTTCGCCGACGCCGAGCAAGCCGCGCGCGCGCAGGACTGGCCCGCTGCCGAATCCGCTTTCGCCGCGATGCGCGGCGAGATGGAGGGCCACTTCCGGCTGGAGGAAGAGAGGCTGTTCCCCGCCTTCGAACAGGCCAGCGGCATGCGGGCCGGCCCCACCGTGGTGATGCGCGCCGAGCATGCGCAGATGCGGCAGTTGCTGGATGGCATGGCCCAGGCGCTGGCCGCGCGCGACGGTGACAATTTTCTGGCCGAGGCCGACACGCTGCTGATCCTGACTCAGCAGCACAATATGAAGGAGGAGAACATCCTGTATCCGATGTGCGAGCAATGCGTGCCGGATCTGGGGCGCTTGCTGGAGGAGGCCGGCCATGTCGCTTGACCTGCGCGATCTGCCGCCGCCGGAGCCGATGGACATCGTGCTGGGCGAGGCCGAGCTCTTGTTGCCGGGCCAGTCGGTCAGCTTCGTGCTGCCGCATTTTCCGACCCCCTTGCTGCCTTTGCTGGACAGGATGGCCGGCCTGGCTTACCGCTTCGAATTATCGGGCGACGGCGGCGTGCTGCTGGTCATGGAGCGCAGCTGATGCAGGGGTGGCCGTCCTATGACCGGGCGCCGCCGCTGGGCCTTCCCCTGCCTTTTCTGCTGGCGTCGCCGTGCTGGCTGTTCATCGCCGGCTTGTGCCTGATGTCGGCGGGGCCCGGTCCGCTGGACCGCTTCGACCCGGCGGCGCTAGCCGCCGCGCACCTGTTGGCGCTGGGCGCGCTGGGCAACGCGATGTTCGGTGCGGCGCTGCAGATCCTGGCGGTGGTGGCCGGAGTATCGTTTTCCCGCCCCCGTTTGCTGCTGCATGCGCTGTTCTGGCCATTGCAGCTTGGCTGCGGCCTGCTGGCTGCGGCTTTTTTGAATGGCTTCCTGCCGGCGCTGTTGCTGCCGGCCGCCGCGCTGTTGGGCTGGGCCTTGCTGGTTTTCGCCGGCTTCGGCCTGCATGGCATCGCCAAGAGTCCGGCGCGCGATGCGACCACCCGCGGCATGGCGTCGGCGTTGGCCGCGCTGTTGGCCGCCGCCGGCTTGGGCATCGCCCTGGCGGGCACCCTGGGCGCGGCCTGGCCGCTGCCTTGGAAAACCTTGCTGGATTGGCATGCGCTGTGGGCGCTGGGCGGATGGCTGCTGGGCCTGATCATGGCGGTGGCGGCCACGGTGGTGCCGATGTTCCAGATCACGCCGGCGTATCCGGCGTGCTGGATGCGGCATGCCGCGATGATTTGGCCTGCGTCGTTGCTGGCGTCCGGTTTGGGATGGCAGTTGACGGCGAGTTGGCTGGCCTGGCTGCCGGCATGGATGGTGGCGCTGGCCTTTGCCGCCATGACTTGGCGCTTGCAGCGGCGAAGCCGGCGTCCCGGAGACTGCGGGCGGCGCTTCTGGCAAATGGCGATGGCGGCATTGGCGCTGGGGCTGCTGGCGGCCTGGCTTGTCGCCGCGGATCTGCTGGCCGCCGGCTGGGCGGCGTTGAGCGGCTGGCTGCTGCTGTTCGGACTGGGCGCAGGCGCGGTGCTGGGCATGTTCTACAAGATATTGCCCTTCCTGCTGTGGCTGGACCTGCAGCGCAGGGCGCCGCCCGGCGCGCGGCCGCCGGCCACGCTGGCGCTGCTGCCGGAATCGGCGCAGCGTCGATGCCTGTTTGTGTTTTCAGCCTGCCTGGCGACGGGGTGCGCGCTGGCCTTGGGGGGGCTGCCGGGAGTCGCGGCAGGCGCTGGAACATGCGCGCTGGCCGCGCGAGTGGCTTGGGACGCGGGGAGGGCGGTATGGCGCCACCGCGCCTGCGCGCGAAACTGGAGGGAGGCTCAGGCGGCCGGCGTCATGCCGTAGTCGGCCAGCGCGGCGGGGTCGAGCAGGGCGACGTCCTTGCCATCGACTTCCACCAGGCCGGCCTTGCTCAATTGCTGCAGCACGCGGGAGAAGGTTTCCGGCGTCAGGTTCAGGCGGGAAGCGATCAGGTTCTTGTTGGCTTCCAGCGTCAGCACGACTTTCTCGCCGGCGGGCGCGTCGTCCATTTGCTGCAGCAGGTAGCCGATCACGCGCTGCAGCGCGGTTTCCACCGAGTAGCGCTCCACGTCCCGCACCATGCCGTGCAGGCGCAGCGACATGCCGGCCAGCATATTGCGCGCGAAGCCCGGGTCCTCGGCCAATGCCTGGAACACGCCGGCCGCGCCGATGTGCAGCAGCAGGCTGTCTTCCAGCAACTGGGCCAGCACCGGGTAGGGCTTGCCCAGGAACATCACCGCCTCGGCGAAGCTCTGGCCGGGGTGGATGATCTCCACCACCTTCTCCACGCCCTGCGGCGAGGGAATCGCCAGCTTCACCTTGCCGTACACCACCACGTACATGCCGTCGCATTCGTCGCCGCGCTGAAACAGCAGCTGTCCCCTGTCGCCGCGCTTGGCGTGCACGTGAGGCTCCAGCGTGGCCAGTTGCCTGTCCGATAGCCGCTGGAACAAGGGTTGGTGGCGCAGGTGCTGGATGATGTCGATCTGGGACATGGCGGGGCTTTCGGAATCGGTGTGGCGATGGTGGATGCTAACTCATCCCGCGAATTATTAGCAAAGCGCGATATTTGCCAGCCGACAGGTTTTTCCGGGCGCTTGACGCAGAAAGGCGTGATGCGGAAGCGGGTCCTTTGCCCAGGCCGCATGAGTGAGAAAGCCGCCTGGCGGCGGCTTTTCTGAGCAGAGGGAGCTTAGCGGGAGACGAAGCCGCCGTTGATGAACAGGGTCTGGGCGGTGGTCCAGCGGTTTTCCGGCGAAACCAGATGCTTGACCAGCGGCACCAGGTCGGCCACTTGGCCCAGCTCGCCGTTGATGCTGGTGCGCTTCAGGTAGGCGACCGCTTCCGGCGTTTCCGCTGCGTAGAAGAACTCGGTGTCCATCGGGCCGGGGGCGACCACGTTGACGGTGACGCCGCGGTGGCCGATTTCCTTGGCCAGCGCGCGGGTGAAGTCCTCCAGCGGCGCCTTGCTGCCGGCGTAAGCGCCGTAATGGCCGGTAGTGGCGGCCAGCAGCGAGGTGCCGACGCTGACGATGCGGCCGTTGTCGCGGATGCGGCGGCCGGCTTCCTGCAGCGCGAAGAACGCGGCCTTGGCGTTCAGCGCGAAGATGGCGTCGAACTCTTCCTCGCTGACTTCGGTGATCGCTTTCTTCACCATCATGCCGGCGGTGTTGATCAGGATGTCGACGTGGCCGAAGCGGTCTTCCACCGCGTCGAACAGGCGGCGGACTTCCGCCACCTTGGTGACGTCGGCCTGGACCGCGAAGGCCTGGCCGCCGGCGGCTTGAATCGCGGCGGCGGCTTCTTCGGCGCCGGTGCGGGAGCTTGCGCTGTGGTAGTGGATGGCGACGGCGGCGCCGTCGGCGGCCAGCGCTTCGGCGAAGGCGCGGCCCATATTGCGCGATGCGCCGATGATCAGTGCGACTTGTCCTGCAAAGTTGGCTTGGCTCATGTCAGTTCTCCGTTGGGTTCGCCGCTGGCGCGGCTTGCTGTTGACGCTTTGCAGTGTATTGCTGGCATCAATCCGGATAAACGCCGCTTTATTGTTTACACTGTCCAGAAAAACGTACTAATTGGAGCGGTCATGGATAGAGTCATGGCGATGCGGGTGTTCGCCGCCGTCGTCGATTGCGGCGGCTTCACCCGGGCGGCGCAGCAGTTGCAGCTGCCGCGGGCCACGGTGTCCAGCGCGGTGCAGCAATTGGAAGCGCAGTTGGGCGCGCGGCTGCTGCACCGGACCACGCGGCGGGTGCAGTTGACGCTGGACGGCGGCACCTTCTATGAGCGCTGCCAGCAGCTATTGGCGGATTTCGATGAGCTGGAATCGCTGTTCAACCAGCAGGGCGCCAGCCCGCGCGGCAAGCTGCGGATAGACGTGCCGGGGCCGATCGGGCGGCAGGTGCTGGCACCGGCGTTGCCGGCATTCTTTGCGCAGTATCCCGACATCGAGCTGGAGCTGGGGGTGACCGACAGGCCGGTGGATTTGATCCAGGAAGGCGTCGACTGCGTGATCCGCGTTGGCGCTCTGGCCGAGTCGCGGCTGGTGGCGCGCCGGATCGGCATGCTGCCGCAGGGTAATTACGCCAGCCCGGATTATCTGGCCACTTTCGGCGCGCCGGCCTCGCCGGACGAGCTGGCTGGCCATCGCGCGGTCAACTACGCGTCGCCGTCCACCGGCAAGGTGTTCGCCTGGGAGTATCTGCAAGACGGCGAGCGGCGCGAGCTGGCGTTGAGGTCCCAGGTCAGAGTCAACCAGGTGGAAAGCTATATCGCCTGCGCGCTGGCCGGATTGGGCCTGATCCAGTTGCCGCGTTACGACGCCGAGCCGCATGTGGCGGCGGGAGCGTTGGTGGAAGTGCTGGCCGATTGGCCGCCGCCGGCTATGCCGGTATCGGTGCTGTATCCGCATCGCAGGCATCTGTCGCGGCGGGTGCAGGTGTTTGTCGAGTGGGCATCCGCGCTGCTGCGCGAGTGCTTGCGGCTGGAGTAGCGGCTTTATGAGAAGGCGCTGAACAAGGCGCGGGTGGAACTACTTTGTAACTAAATTGCCTGACAAGGTTTGCTTTTGTTAACGAATTGTTGGTGATGATGCGGTTCAGGCAATGGTTTGGCATTTTGTTGCGCCCCGCGAGCGGGTTGGCCGCTTTGTGGCGGCGCTTCCAGAGTTGGGGATTCGGCAAGCGGCCGTGGCGCAACGCCGCGGTTTTGTTGGCGGTTTTGGCTCTGGCCGGCTGGGCCGCGCACCGCTGGCTGGCGGAGGACCCGCCGCCGCCGGTGCTGACCGCCAAGGTGGAACGCGGCGAGCTGGAGGATCTGGTGCTGGCCAGCGGCGTGATCCAGGCGCTGCGGCAGGTGGATGTCGGCGCCCAGGCCAACGGCCAGCTGAAATCGCTGAAGGTGGAGGCGGGCGACAGGGTGAAGCAGGGCGAGTTGCTGGCCGAGATCGACCCGGAAGACAGCCTGAACGATTTGCGCGCCGCCGAGGCCTCGCTGGACGCGCGCGTCGCGCAGCGCCAGGCCAAGCAGGCCGCGCTGCGGCAGGCCGAGCAAGAGCTGGCGCGCCAGCGCCGCATGCATGCCGAGGGCTCCACCTCGGACAAGGACTTGCTGGCGGCCGATACCAATTATCAAGCTTTGAAAGCCGGATTGGCGGAGCTGCAGGCGCAGATCCGCCAGGACCAGTCGCAGCTGGACAGCCGGCGCACCAAGCTGGGCTATACCCGCATCCTGGCGCCGATGAGCGGCGAGGTGTTGGAGATCGTCACCCAGCAGGGCCAGACCGTGATCGCCACCCAGACGGTGCCGGTGATCCTCAAGCTGGCCGATCTGAGCAAGGTGACGGTGCGCGCCTATGTGGCCGAAGCCGACGTGATCCGCATCAAGTCCGGCCTGCCGGTGTACTTCACCGTGCTGGGCGCGCCGGATAAGCGTTACTGGGGCAAGCTGCGCGCCATCCTGCCGATGCCGGAAAAGATCAATAACGCCATGTTCTACAAGGCGCTGTTCGACGTGCCGAATCCAGAGGGCAAGCTGCGGGTGGACATGACCACCCAGGTCAGCATCGTGCTCTCCCGCGTGGATGGGGCGCTGAGCGTGCCGCTGTCGGCGCTGGGCGCGGCCGGCAAGGACGGGCGCTACGCGGTTAAGGTGAAGGGCAAGGATGGCAAGCTGGAAGAGCGGCAGGTGCGCGTCGGCCTGAAAACCTCCACCCGCGCTCAGGTGCTGGACGGTTTGAAGGCAGGCGAACAGGTGGTGACCGGCGAGCAGGCTGACAAGCCGGAAGAGGGCGGCGCCGTGATGGTGAGCGCGTGAGCGGGGCCGGCCTTCAGCTGGATGGTGTCTGGCGGCGGTTTCCGTCCGGCGAGGACGAGGTGGCGGTGCTGAAGGATGTGTCGCTGAGCATCGCGCCGGGCGAGATGGTGGCCATCGTCGGCGCGTCCGGCTCCGGCAAGTCCACGCTGATGAATATTCTGGGTTGCCTGGACCAGCCGTCGGCAGGGCGCTACCGAGTGGCCGGGCGCGATGCCGGCCGCCTGGACGGCGACCAGCTGGCCGCGCTCAGGCGCGAGCATTTCGGCTTCATCTTCCAGCGCTACCACCTGCTGCCGCATCTGTCGGCCTTGGACAATGTCGCCATGCCCGCCGTTTACGCCGGCATGGCGCTGCATGTGCGGCGCGAGCGGGCGCAGGCGCTGCTGGCGCGGCTGGGCTTGGCGGGCAAGGAGCATCATCGGCCCGGGCAGCTGTCCGGCGGCCAGCAACAGCGGGTATCCATCGCCCGCGCGCTGATGAACGGCGGCCGCATCATTCTGGCCGACGAGCCGACCGGCGCGCTGGACAGCCGCAGCGGCGAAGAGGTGATGCGCATCCTGAAGGAGCTGAACGCCGCCGGCCATACCGTGATCATCGTCACCCACGATCCGGCCATCGCCGCGCAAACCGACCGCGTGATCGAAATCCGCGACGGCGAAATCCTGCGCGACAGCGGCGCGGCGAAGCCTGTTGCCGAAGCCGGAGACGAGGAGGCGCGGGCCGATGGCGGCCCGTCCCCGCGAGAGCGAATGGCCGAGGCGTTCAAGATGGCGATGCTGGCCATGTTGTCCAACCGGCTGCGCACCGCGCTGACCATGCTGGGCATCGTCATCGGCATCACCTCGGTGGTGTCCATCATCGCCATCGGCGAGGGCGCGCGCGACTACGTGCTCAACGACATCCGCGCGATGGGCACCCAGACCATCACCGTGTTCCGCGGCAAGGACTGGGGCGACGACAAGGCCGAAGGCATCCGCACCTTCCTGCCGGGCGACATCGCCGCGCTGGCGGAGGAGGGCTACGTCGACAGCGTGACGCCGGAAACCACGCAGCCGCAGCGCATCCGCTACCGCAATGTCGACGTCAACGGCTCGGTCAGCGGCGTGGGGCCGGATTTCTTCCGCGTGCAGGGCATGAAGCTGGCCGAGGGCCAGGGTTTCAGCCGCGACGACATCCGCATGCAGCGCCAGGTGGCGCTGCTGGACAAGAATGCCCGCCGCAAGCTGTTCGGCGACGGCGAGGCGGTGGGCCGGGTGATTCTGGTGGGCACGGTGCCGGCGACGGTGATCGGCGTGGTGGCGCAGCGCGACCGCGGTTTCGGCGGCAATTCGCTGCAGCTGTGGATGCCGTATTCCACCACCGCCAGCCGCTTGTTCGGCCAGCAGCATTTCGACCGCTTCGTGATCCGGGTGAAGGACGGCCAGCCCACCAAACTGGCGGAAAAAGCCATCACCGCGCTGCTGACCCAGCGCCACGGCGGCAAGGATTTCTTTACCCACAATATGGAAGACGTGCTGAAAACGGTGGAAAGCACCAGCCGCACGCTAGCCTTGCTGCTGACGCTGATCGCGGTGATTTCATTGGTGGTGGGCGGCATCGGCGTGATGAACATCATGCTGGTCTCGGTGACCGAGCGCACCCGCGAGATCGGCATCCGGATGGCGGTGGGCGCGCGCCAGGGAGACGTGCTGCAGCAGTTCCTGACCGAAGCGGTGCTGGTTTGCCTGGTCGGCGGCGCCATCGGCGTGATGCTGTCCTATGGCATCAGCTTCGTGTTCGCGCTATTCGTCAGTTCGTGGACGATGTCGCTGTCGCCGACGGCCATCCTGCTGGCGGTGGCGTGCTCGTCGCTGATCGGCGTGCTGTTCGGCTTTTTGCCGGCGCGTAGCGCCGCCAGGCTGAACCCGATAGACGCGCTGGCGCGGGAGTGAAAATGGACAAGCACAAGAGATGGACATGGTTGGCGCTGGCTGCCTTGCTGGCCGGCTGCCAGGCCACGCCGTATCAGCGGCAGCCCTTGCGGACGCCGGCGCAATGGGCGCTGCCGGGCGAGGCGAGTCAGGATATGGATCGCGAGGCGTGGTGGGGCGGTTTCGCCGATCCGGCGTTGTTGCGGTTGCTGAGCCAGGCGCGCAGCCGCAATCCCGATCTGGAGATCGCGCTGCTGAAGTTGCGCAAGGCGCAGCTGGAGGCCGGCCTGGCCGACAGCGACGCGCGGCCGACGTTGAGCGGTTCGCTATCGGGCAACCGCAGCCGCCCTTTGGATGGCGGCGCTTGGTCGAACAGTCATAGCGCAGGCCTGAAAGTGGATTACGAGGTCGACCTGTGGGGACGGCTGGACGCCGCGCAGCGTTCGGCGGGAGAGGCTTTCGCCGCCAGCCGCTACGACCAGATCAGCGCCGGCTTGCTGTCCGACAGCGCCGCCGCCGGTTTGTATTGGGATATCGCCGCGCAGAAGGCCAGGCTGGAACTGGCCGAGGCGGCGCTGGCCGACGCGGTCCGCATGCAGGCGCTGGCGCGTTCAAGATGGAAGGCCGGCGCGCTGGCCGAGCAGGATGCGACCCAGGCGGACAGCGAAGCGTTGGCGCAGCGCGCCAGCCTGTTGAGCCAGCGGGAGGCGTTGCGCAAGAAGGAAAACGCGCTGGCGCTGCTGCTGGACGCGCCGCCGGGCGCGCGGCTGCCGGACATCCCGCCGCTGGCGGCGCAACCGCCGTTGCCAGGCATCGCCGCCGGACTGCCGGGCGACTTGCTGCGCCGCAGGCCGGATTTGCAGGCGGCCGAGGCGCGGCTGCGGGCCAAGCTGGCCGATACGGAGCAGCGCCGGGCGGACTTCTTTCCGCGTTTCAGCCTGAACGGAGACCTTAGCCGAGGCAGCGCCTCTCCGGCCGCGCAGCTGGGGCTGGGCGCGACGCTGTCCCTGCCTTTTCTCGATTGGCGGCGGCTGGATCTGAAGCTGAAATCCAGCGAGGCCGACTACCAGCTGGCGGAGGCGGAGTTCCGCAAAACGCTGTACGGCGCCTATCGCGAGGTGGAAGAGGGATTGGACGGGCGCCGACGCCTGGCCGCCAGCTCCGCTCTGCAAAGCGAGGCGCTGCGTTTGGCGGGGCGAAACGCCCAGCTTGCCCAGAGCCGCTACCGCGCTGGCGAGACCGATATGCAGTCCTGGCTGGAGGCCGCGCGCGGAGAGCGCCAGGCGAGGGAGAAACTGTTGGATTTGAATCTGGAGCGGCTGAAGAACCTGGCGGATCTGTACAAGGCCTTGGGCGGAGGCGCTTCGCCCGCTTGAGAGGCAATGGCCGGCCGCTGACCAGGCCGCCGTCAAGCCGCGCTAGTCGCGGCGCGGCACCGCGATCACGCGCGGCGCGTGGCCGGTGTGCGCCAGCAGCCGCGCCAATCCTTCCACCGGCACGCTCAGCGTGGCGGTGTTGACCAGCGGGTGGCAGAGTATCGCCTCCCGCGCCCACAGCGCGTCATCCACCACCACTTCCACCTGATGATCGCGGTCGTTGACCGCGGCCAGCAGCGTCACCGATCCCGGTTCCAGCCCCAGGTATTTCTTCAGCCGTTCAGGCGAGGCGAAGCGCAGGCCCTTGACCTCCAGCGTTTCGCCCAAGGCCTTGATATCCACGCCGGCGTTCGCCGGCACCGCCACCAGGAAGTGGCGGCGGCCCTTGGCGTCGCATAAAAACAGGTTCTTGCATTCCGCGCCCGGCAGGTCCGGGATCAGCCGGGCGGCTTCCTCGCAGGTGTAGACCGGCGGATGCTCGAAGCGTTGGTAGGGGATCCGCTGCTCGTCCAGCAAGCGGTACAGGGCATGTTCCATGCGGGCGTCTCCGGCGTTTTCGTTCCCTTCGAAACTATCACGGCCGATGTCGGCGCGTCACCCCGCCAGTTTTCCGATCAAGCTTTCCAGCGCCGCCAGCGCGGCGTCCGCCTGGCCGTCCAGCTGAGCGCGCACGATGGCGCCGTCTGCGGCCAGGGACAGCATTTCCGCCATCTCGGCCTGGCCTGGGCCTTCCGGCAGCCGCTCGGCTATCGCTTGCCGCATCTCTGCCTTGTGCCGCCGCGCTGCGTCCATCACCGCCGGCTCGGCCGGCATTTCTCCGGCGCCGTTGATGAAGGCGCAGCCGCGGAAGTCGTCCGAGGCGAACCACTCGCGCATGGCGTCCGCCAGCGCGGCCGGGCCGTCTCGGCGCGCCAGCGCGGCGCGAAACCAATCCATCCAGAGACGGTGGCGTTGCTCCAGATAGGCCTGGATCAAGTCGTTCTTGCTGGGGAAGTGGCGGTAGAAGGTGACCTTGGTGACGCCGGACTCGGCGATGAGCCGGTCTATGCCGGTGGCGCGCAGGCCTTCCTGATAGAACAGCCGATGGGCGGTGGCGAGGATGCGGTCGCGGGCGGGCAGCGCGGCGATGTCGGTGGGCGTAATCGATTTCATGAAGTGATTGTAGACAGACTTGTCTACTTTGGTCTAGACTGGTTTGTATGTAGACAGGTCTGTCTACTTTAATTTGAAAAGGAAACCGATATGGAAACCCGTCCTCCGCTGCCGCCGTTCACCCGTGAAACCGCGATCGAAAAGATCCGCCTGGCCGAAGACGGCTGGAACAGCCGCGATCCGGCGCGCGTGGCGCTGGCCTACAGCCTGGACACCCGCTGGCGCAACCGCGTCGATTTTCCGCGCGGCCGGACCGAAGCGCAGGCCATGCTGGAGCGCAAATGGAGGCGCGAGCTGGACTACCGGCTGATCAAGGAACTTTGGGCGTTTGACGGCAATCGCATTGCCGTGCGCTTCGCTTATGAATGGCGCGACGACGCCGGCCAGTGGTACCGCAGCTACGGCAACGAGAACTGGGCGTTCGGCGCCGACGGCTTGATGACCGATCGGCACGCCAGCATCAACGACATGCCGATCAGGGAGTCCGAACGCAAGTTCTTCTGGCCGCTGGGCCGGCGGCCGGACGATCATCCCGGGCTGAGCGAGCTGGGACTGTAGGGCAGGCCTGAAACGCCAGTTCCATCATGCGCGGCAGGCGGCCGCACCGCGCAAGCCGCTCCGGAGAGCGGCTTTTCTGCGTGGGGCGGATGGACAGCCAGCGGCCGAACTGATTAGTATAAATGCTGTTGACATTTCACCGAGCGGCGAGCCGCCGCCTCATCCGGAGCCTTGACCATGCTTGAAACCATCCGGCGGCGCTTTCAGGCGCTGCAGCCGCAAGCGGACTTCTGTTCGCTGCGCTACGTGGAGGAAGACAACGAGCGCCTGAGCGTGCGCCAGGGGCGGCAGCAGCCGCTCGTGCGCCGGCACGACCGCGGCGCGATGATCACGGTGCTCGATGGCGGCGGCTACGGCTATGCGGCCACCGCCGATTTGAGCGAAGCCGGGCTGCGCGCGGCTTTCGAACGCGCCCGGAATTGGGCGCGCGCCACGGCGGGACGGGGCGTGTTCGATTATCGGCAAATCCAGCTGCCCAATCCGCAAGGCCGTTACCAGGGACCGGGATGCGGCGGCGATACGGAGTGGCCGCGCGCCGCGCTGCTGGACCTGTTGCTCAGCGAGTCGGCGGCGGCCAAAGGCGGCGACGACCGGGTGGTGGATTGGTCGGCCAGCCTGTGGCGGCAGGATATCCGCCAGTTGTACCTGACCTCAACCGGCGGCGAGACCGAGCAGCGCATGCGCGCGTTGACGCCGTCGCTGGCGGTGACGGCGTTCGACAAGGGCCGGGTGCAGACCCGCAGCCTGGGCGGGCAGTACGGCGGCCTGGGCCGCCAAGGCGGGTTGGAGCTGATCGCCGAGGCGGGTTTGCGCGGCGCCGGACGCCGCGTCGCCGACGAGGCTTTGCAGCTGCTGGCCGCGCCCAACTGCCCGAGCGGCAAGATGGATCTGCTGCTGATGCCTGAGCAGATGATGCTGCAGATCCATGAAAGCATCGGCCATCCGCTGGAGCTGGACCGCATTCTGGGCGACGAGCGCAATTACGCCGGCACCAGCTTCGTCACGCCGGACATGTTCGGCAGCTACCGCTACGGCTCGGACTTGCTCAATGTCACTTTCGATCCGCTACAGCGCAACGAGCTGGCCAGCTACGGTTGGGACGACGACGGCAAAACGGCGGAGAAGGTGTGGCTGATTCGCGATGGCGTGCTGGAGCGGCCGCTGGGCGGCGATATCTCGTCCGCCCGCGCCAGATTGAACGGCTTCGCGCTGGACGGCGTGGCCAACAGCCGCGCCTGCAACTGGAACCGCGCGCCGATAGACCGCATGGCCAATCTCAACGTTGAGCCCGGCGACAAATCGTTCGAGCAACTGGTGGCGGGAATCGAGCGCGGCGTGTTGATGCAGACCAACGTCAGCTGGTCCATCGACGACTCGCGCAACAAGTTCCAGTTCGGCTGCGAATGGGGCCAGTTGATTGAAAACGGCGAGCTGAAGGGCGTGGTGCGCAATCCAAACTACCGCGGCGTTTCCGCCAGCTTCTGGCGTTCGCTGAAGGCGGTGGGCGATGCGAGCACCTTCACGGTGATGGGCACGCCGTATTGCGGCAAAGGCGAACCGAACCAGGTGGTGAGGGTGGGGCACGCCTCGCCGGCCTGCGTGTTCGGCGAGGTGGACGTTTTCGGAGGAGCGGCATGATGCGCGCGCATTTGCAAAGACTGGCGGCGGCGCTGAGCGGGCTGCTGCGCGAGGAAGAGGGATTCACGTTGTGGCTGGAGGCGGAGCGCACCGATTTCGTCCGTTTCAACCATGGCAAGGTGCGTCAGGCCGGCGGGGTGGAGCAGGCTTATCTGGATCTGAGGCTGATCCGCGGCAAGCGCCAGGTCACGCAACAGCTGTCGCTGTGCGGTGGCGATGACGACCTGGCCTTGCTGGAGGCCTCGCTGCCGGCGCTGCGCGAGGCGCTGGAGCAGGTGGAGGACGATCCTTTCCTGCTGTTGAGCGAGCAGCCCAGCAGCACCGAAAGGATCGCCCCCGGCGCGTTGCCGCCGGCGGAAGCGATGGTGGCCGACATTCTCGCCGCCGCGGAAGAGTTGGATCTGGTGGGCATCCTGGCCTGCGGCGACATCCATTTCGGCTTCGCCAACCATCTGGGCCAGTTCAACTGGCAGCAGGGCGAAAGCTGGAACTTCGACTGGAGCCTGTATTCGCATGGCGACAAGGCGGTGAAGCGCAGCCAGGCCGGCAGCGTCTGGGATGCCGGCGAGATCCGGCGCGGCATCGCCGAGGCCGCCGAGCAACTGGCCTTGCTGAAGCTGCCGTTGAAAACGCTGGAGCCGGGCGAGTATCGCGCCTATTTCACGCCCACCGCTTTGGGCGGCCTGCTGTCCATGCTGAACTGGGGCGGCTTATCGGAAAAAGAGGCGCGGGCCAAGCGCAGCCCCTTGCTGAAGCTGGTCGACGGCGAGGCGAAGCTGTCGCCGCGGGTCAGCCTGGCTGAAGCGGCCGGGGAAGGGCTGTCGCCGCTGTTTCAGGCGGAGGGATTCATCCGGCCGGAGCGGGTGGAGCTGATCGCCGGAGGCGCGCACCAAAACAGCCTGATCGGCCCGCGCAGCGCGCGGGAGTTCGGCCTGGAACCGAATGCGGGAGCCGACGAGTACGCGGAGTCGATGCAGCTGGCCGCAGGCGAGCTGCCGCGCGGCGAAGCCTTGAAGGCGCTGGGCACCGGCGTCTATCTGTCCAATCTGTGGTACCTGAACTTCTCCGACCGCGCCGCCTGCCGCATCACCGGCATGACGCGTTTCGCCTGCTTCTGGGTGGAGGAGGGAAAGATAGTCGCGCCCCTGGGGGTCATGCGTTTCGACGATAGCCTGTACAGCCTGCTGGGCGAGCAACTGGAAGCCTTGACCGCTGAGCGCGAGCTGCTGGTGGACGCCGGCAGCTATGGCGGCCGGGCCACGCAGAGCAAGCTGCTGCCCGGCGCGCTGGTCAAGTCATTGCGCTTCAGCTTGTAAGAGCGGTTGCCGGGGCGAGGCGAAGGACTGTTTTGCCCTGGCGGTTTTTGCAGACTGCAATGTATGCGGTTTTTACATGCATGATGCGTTTGGCATGGCGGCGTGGCAATGCAATATGCTCAATACCCGCTATGTTTAGCCAAGAAAAACCGCAAGAGCGCATGCGCGGATGGCATGCTTTCTCTTCATCGCGCATGGTGTAGAATGATCCCATCGCGAACCACCAGACATGGCCGGCAAAACGCTGAGCGCCGGGCGCGGCATGTCGATGTGGCATCTATATTTCCAGCCTTCGCCGGATGGCGGATGTTGTATCCGGCGGCGCGGCCAAACGTGGGCCGCGCCGCGACACCGAATCAAGGAATGCGTTGTGACTGATATCGCCAAGCTCGAACCGACCGCCGTCTGGGAACATTTCCAAACCCTGTGCGACATTCCGCGCCCGTCCAAGCACGAGGAGCAGGTGCGCGACTACATGAAAGGCTGGGCGGAGCTGCGCGGCCTGGAAACCGTGGTCGACAAGGTCGGCAACCTGATCATCCGCAAGCCGGCCACGCCGGGCTATGAAGACCGCGCCGGCGTGGTGCTGCAGGGCCACCTGGACATGGTTTGCCAGGCCAATAGCGGCACCGAGCACGACTTTTTCAAGGACCCGATCCGCCCAGTGCTGAAGGACGGCTGGCTGATCGCCGAAAACACCACGCTGGGCGCCGACAACGGCATCGGCGTGGCGCTGGGCATGGCGGTGCTGTCCGGCGACGACGTCGCCCACGGCCCGGTGGAAGTGCTGCTGACGCTGGACGAAGAGGCCGGCATGGGCGGCGCGCTGGGCCTGGAAACCGGCCTGCTGAATGGTCAATACCTGATCAATATCGATACCGAAGAGTGGGGCGAGTTCTACATGGGCTGCGCCGGCGGCGTCGACGTCAACGTCACCCGCGAATACGCGGTCGAGCCGGTTCCGGCCGGCTACCAAGTCGCCAGCCTGACCATCAAGGGATTGAAAGGCGGCCACTCCGGCGCCGACATCCACCTGGGCCGCGGCAACGCCAACAAGATCCTGATCCGCCTGGTCCGCGAGCTGGAAACCGAAACGCAGCTGCGCCTGGCCTCCTTGCAGGGCGGCACCGCCCGCAACGCGCTGTCGCGCGAGGCTTTCGCCGTCGTCGCCTATCCGGCCGCCGACGCCGCCAAGGTGGCGGCCAAGCTGGACGCGTTCCAGGCGCTGATGCGCTTCGAGCTGGCCGGCGTCGACGAAGGCGTGGCCGTGCTGTCCGAGGCGGCCTCCGCCGCCGGCGTGCTGGCGGTCGCCGATCAGAACGCCATCCTGTCCGCGCTGCATGCCGCGCCGCACGGCGTCAAGCGTATGAGCCAGCGTGTCGAGGGCGTGGTGGAAACCTCGAACAACCTGGGCGTGGTGCACGTGGTCGACGGCAAGGTGTTCGCCAACTTGATGGTGCGCTCCCTGCTGGATTCCGGCACCTGGATGCTGGCGCGCGAAGTGGAAAGCCTGTTCAAGCTTGCCGCGTTCAAGGTGGAGATGGAGGGCGGCTATCCGGGCTGGGCGCCGAATCCGGGCTCCAAGCTGTTGGCGTTGTTCAAGGATGTCTACCGCAAGGAATTCGGCGGCGAGGCCGAAGTGCAGGTGATCCACGCCGGCCTGGAGTGCGGCATCCTGGGCTCCAAGTACCCGAATCTGGACATGGTGTCTTTCGGCCCGAACATCCGCGGCGCGCACGCGCCGGGCGAGCGCGTGGAGGTGGAATCGGTCGGCAAGGCCTGGCAGCTGCTGCAGGCGGTGCTGAAGGCGATTCCTGCGCGTTGAGCGTTTTTCTCGCAATGAAAAAACGGTCTGGCTTTGCCAGGCCGTTTTTTATATCGGCCGCCGGCCGATCATGGCATGCTGCGGGTTTGACAAAATGCTGGAGAAATCCGTGAAAAAAGCACAATTGAGCATCCATCTGCGCATCCAGTATCTGTGCAAGGCCGCGCTGGCCTTGTCGATCGGCGTGTTTGGCCTGCTGGTGGCGAGCGGGAACATCATCGATTACGACTCCAACTGGCAGTTCGTCCGCCGCGTGCTGGCGATGGACGCGCTGGAGCCGTGGTTCAACGGCGCGGCGCTGGAGGGCCGGGCGGTGCGCGATCCGTTCGGGCAGCAGCTGGCCTACTTCGCCATCATCGCCGGCGAAATGATTTGCGGACTGCTATGCGCGGCGGGCGGTATCGGCATGCTGCGCGCGGCGGCGGGCCGCGACGGCCTGGCTTGGGGGAAAAGCCTGTTCACGCTGGGCGCGCTGGTCGCCGTGCTGGTCTGGTATTTCGGCTTCGCGGTGGTGGGCGGCGAGTATTTCGCGATGTGGGCCAGCAAGTGGAACGGCCAGATGAAGGCCTACGCCTTCGTCGGCTTCATTCTGCTCAGCCTGGTTTACATCCGTCAGCGCGAAGAGGCCTGATCGCCGGCGCTCCGCGGCCCCTGGCCGGAGAAATGGCGGCCGAAGCCTATGATCACCAGCGCGCTGGTGAAGATGATCTGTAGGTCGGCCAGCAATCGCACCGGCCAGTAGGTGGGGTACATGTCGCCGTAACCGACGGTGGCCGCGGTGGCGATGGACAGGTGGAAGCAGTCCAGAAACAGCAGGGCGGCCTTGCCGTAGAAATCGGGCAGAGGGCCGCCCTGGCGGTCGTACAGCGGCGTCATGCCGTGGAAGGCGCTGCCGCCGCTCAGCAGCAACGCGAACAGGTAGTAAACGACGGCGAATTGCAGCACCAGGCCGATGTAGAGGCCGATGAGGTCGCCCAGCTGGCGTTGGCGGGGCCGCCGCAGGATGTGGCGGCCGGTGCGCCACAGCGGCCAGAAAAACACCGCCCACGCCAGCCATTGCTCGCCCTGGCGCGGCAGCAGGGAGTGCAGATCCGCGCCGCGCCACAATAGCGTGAACAGCGCGGCGCAAACCAGCGACAGCGCCGTTTCCGCGTGCAGTTGCAGCCGGGTTTCCAGGCTGGGTAGCGGCAGCGAGGCCATCAACCGGCCAGGCGCTGGCGGATGCTCTTCTCGATGCCGGCGGCGTCCAGCCCGCACAGCGACAGCAGCAGCGCCGGATCGCCGTGCTCGACGTAATCGTCCGGCAGGCCCAGTTGCAGCACGGGAGTCGCCACGCGCATGGCTTGCAGCGCTTCGACGCAGGCCGAGCCGGCGCCGCCCATCACCACGTTTTCCTCGACGGTGACGATCAGCTCGTGGGTTTGCGCCAGTTCGCGGATCAGTTCGGCGTCCAGCGGCTTGACGAAGCGCATGTCGGCGACGGTGGCGTCCAGCTGCTCGGCGGCGGCGAGGGCGGGGTGCACCATGCTGCCGAAGGCCAGGATGGCGATCTTCTTGCCTTGGCGGCGGACCACGCCCTTGCCGATCGGCAGCGCCTCCATCTGCTGCTGGATCTCCACGCCGGGGCCGGTGCCGCGCGGGTAGCGGACGGCGGCCGGGGTGTCGAGCTGGAAGGCGGTGTACAGCAGCTGGCGGCACTCGTTTTCGTCGGACGGCGCCATCACCGTCATATTGGGGATGCAGCGCAGGTAGCTGAGATCGAAGGCGCCGGCATGGGTCGGGCCGTCGGCGCCGACCAGGCCGGCGCGGTCCAGCGCGAACATCACCGGCAGGTTTTGCAGCGCCACGTCGTGGATCAGCTGGTCATAGCCGCGCTGCAGGAAGGTGGAGTAGATCGCCACCACCGGCTTCAGGCCGTCGCAGGCCATGCCGCCGGCGAAGGTGACCGCGTGCTGTTCGGCGATCGCCACGTCGTAGTAGCGGTCCGGGTGTTCCTTCTCGAAACGCACCATGCCGGAGCCTTCGCGCATCGCCGGCGTGATGCCGACCAGACGCTTGTCCAGCTTGGCCATGTCGCACAGCCAGTCGCCGAACACCTGGGTGTACTGCGGCTTGCCGCCGCCGCTCTTGCCGCCGGCGAGGCCGTTGGCCGGATCGAACTTGGTGACGCCGTGGTATTTGACCGGGTCGTTTTCGGCCAGCTTGTAGCCCTGGCCCTTCTTGGTGACGATGTGCAGGAACTGCGGGCCCTTCAGGCTGCGGATGTTCTTCAGCGTGTCCACCAGCACATCCACATCGTGGCCGTCGATCGGGCCGATGTAGTTGAAGCCGAACTCCTCGAACAGGGTGCCCGGCGTGAAGAAGCCCTTGACGTGCTCCTCCACCTTGCTGGCGATCTCCTTCAGCGGCGGGGCGATGCCCAGCACTTTGCTGGAGCCTTCGCGCATCGCGGCGTAGAAGCGGCCGGACATCAGCTTGGCCAGGTAGTTGTTCAGCGCGCCGACGTTGGGCGAGATCGACATGTCGTTGTCGTTCAGGACCACCAGCAGATCGGTGTCCATCGCGCCGGCGTTGTTCAGCGCCTCGAAAGCCTGTCCGGCGGTCATCGCGCCGTCGCCGATGATGGCTACGCTCTTGCGGTCTATGCCCAGTGTCTTGGCTGCCACCGCCATGCCCAGCGCCGCGCCGATCGAGGTGGACGAGTGGCCGACGCCGAAGGTGTCGTACTCGGATTCCTCGCGCTTGGGGAAGCCGGCCAGGCCGTCGTGCTGGCGCATGGTATGCATGCGCTCGCGGCGGCCGGTCAGGATCTTGTGCGGATAGGTTTGGTGGCCGACGTCCCAGACCAGGCGGTCGTTCGGGGTGTCGAACACGTAGTGCAGGGCGATGGTCAGCTCGATGCTGCCCAGATTGGACGCGAAGTGGCCGCCGGTCTTGCTGACCGACTCCACCAGGAATTCGCGCAATTCGCCCGCCAGCTGCGGCAGCTGGGCTCGGGTCAGCTGCCGCAGGTCGGCGGGGCTGTTTATGTTTTCAAGCAGCGGATACATTGTTGTGATTCTGCAGTGAGGTGGCTCGCCGGGCGGTGGTCCGTCCTGATGGTTTCTCCACGAGCGGTTCAAAACGAGCGGGCGACGATGTAGTCGGCCAGTTGTTTCAGGCGGTCCGCCTGCGGGCCGAAACCCTGCAGCGCGGCGAAAGCCTGGTCGTGCAAATCCTTCGCCATCCGCTTGGCCTCGGCGAGACCCAGCAGGCTGACATAAGTGGGCTTGTCGTTGGCGGCGTCCTTGCCGGCGGTCTTGCCCAGCGTGGCGGTGTCCGCCTCGCAATCCAGAATGTCGTCCACCACCTGGAAGGCCAGGCCGATGCGTTTGGCGAAGGCGTCCAGCGCCTCTTTCTCCGAGTTGGACAGCTCGCGGCCCGCCATCGATCCCGCCAGAACCGAAGCGCGGATCAGCGCGCCGGTTTTCAGCATGTGCATGAATTCCAGCTCAGGCAGCGTCAGCGGCAGGCCGACGCTGGCCAGGTCTATCGCCTGGCCGCCCGCCATGCCGGCGTGGCCGGCGGCGTGGGCCAGCGTGCGGACCATTTCCAGCTGGCTGGCCGGGGCGATGCCGGGCATCGGCTGGGAGAGCAGCTCGAAGGCGCGGGTTTGCAGCGCGTCGCCGACCAGCAGCGCGGTGGCGTCGTCATAGGCGATGTGACAGGTGGGCTTGCCGCGGCGCAGCACGTCGTTGTCCATGCAGGGCATGTCGTCGTGCACCAGCGAATAGGCGTGGACCATTTCCAGCGCCGCGCCGACGCGGGCCAGATTGTCGCGCTCCGCCCCGACCAGCTCGCCGGCGGCGAACACCAGCAGCGGGCGCACGCGCTTGCCGCCTTCCAGCGTCGCGTAGCGCATCGCCTCATGCAGGCGCTGCGGCGCGCAACTGGCGGCCGGCAGCAGCTTTTCCAGCGCCTGCTCCATGTATTGCTGGATGGAGGTCATCCAGCCGATGAAGGTTTCATTGGCCATTGGGCAGATCCAGCGCCTTCAGTTCGTTGTTTTCCAGGATTTTCAGCTGCTGTTCCGCGTCGGCGAGCTTGCCCTGGCAGAACTTGATCAATTCGGTGCCTTGCTTGTAGGAAGCAAGGGCTGTTTCCAGCGGCATGTCGCCGCTGTCCATCGCCTGGATGATGTCCTCCAGCTGGCCCAGCGCGGTTTCGAAGCTGGCCGGCGCTTTTGCGGCTTTTGCCATGGCGGAGTTCCTCGTGCGTGTCAGGCCGACATTCTAGTCCAATTCCGATGAAAAACGACAGTGCTCCGGCCCGATGTTCGTCAGATGGGGCGGTTTCGGCGCGGCGGCGAATGGTGTAGGGTGGCGGCTCCCTTTCTTTCCCGAGGCCCGACATGTCCGAATCCGCCCGCACCATCCTGATCACCGGCTGCTCCAGCGGCATCGGCTATCACACAGCCAAGTGGTTTCGCGAGAAAGGCTGGCGGGTGTTCGCCAGCTGCCGCAAACAGGAAGATGTGGAGCGGCTGCGCGCGGAAGGCTTCGAAAGCCTGCGGCTGGACGTGGACGACGCCGGCTCGATCCGCACGGCGCTGGACGAGGTGCTGGCGCGGACCGGCGGCACGCTGGACGCCTTGTTCAACAACGCGGGCTTCGGCCAGCCAGGCGCGGTGGAAGACATTTCGCGGCAGGCGATGCGCGAGCAGTTCGAGACCAATCTGTTCGGCCCTTGGGAGCTGACCAACGCGGTGATGGCGGTGATGCGCGAGCAAGGCCATGGCCGCATCGTCTACAACAGCTCCATTCTCGGTTTCGCCGCGATGCGCTGGCGCGGCGCCTACAACGCCAGCAAATTCGCGATGGAGGGCTTGTGCGACACCTTGCGCCACGAGCTGCGCGGCACCGGCATCCACGTGGCGCTGGTGGAGCCGGGTCCGATCGAAAGCCGCTTCCGTCCCAACGCGCTGGCGCGTTTCTTGAAGAATGTAGACATCGACGGCAGCGTGCATCGCGACAATTATCAGCAGCAACTGGAAAGGCTGAAAAAAGAAGGCCATGCCGCGCCGTTCACGCTGCCGGCCAGCGCGGTGGCGGAGTCGGTATGGCAGGCCGTCACCAGCCGCCGGCCCCGCGCCCGCTACCGGGTGACCTTCCCCACCAAACTGTTCTGGTTCCTGCGGCGTTTCCTGCCGCAGCGCTGGTATGACGGCGCTTGCCGGAGCGTGGCGTGAGGCATCTAAGTCCTTAATTGAATTTTCCTGATGCCATCTTGATATTTTTTTGTTGATCCGCGTAGCGAATTGGCTTTACATTCATTCGCGCTTGTCATGGCTGCGGCAGTTGGCGATGGCGGGCGCAAAGAATAAAGCGGGCCGGGAAGGCCCCGCGCTACGAAGGAGAACAATTCAAGATGACGCACCTGAAATGGCTGCCCATGCTGGTACTGGGCGGCTCGCTCGCGCTGTCCGCTCACGCAGCCGACCCCAATAAAGTGCTGAGGATATCGTTTCCGGTGCCGGAAACCGGCTTCGACCCAGGCAAGGTGAATGATGTGTATTCGATCGGCGTGATCGAGAACATTTTCGAGCCGTTGCTGAAATACGATTATCTGGCCCGGCCGCTGAAAATGAAGCCCAACACCGCGGCGGCGATGCCGGAGATTTCGGCTGACGGCCGCGTGTACACGATACGAATCCAGCCAGGCATCTATTTTGCCGATGATCCCGTGTTCAAGGGCAAGAAGCGCGAGCTGACCGCCGAGGACTACGCTTACTCCTTCAAGCGCTTCGCCGATCCCGTCGTCAACTCGCCGGTCTCCAACATGATGACCGACTGGGTGCTGGGCCTGGCGGAGGCCGGCAAGCGCGCGAGCAAGACCGGCAAGTTCGATTACGCGGCGCCGATTCCAGGCATCCAGGTGTTGGACCGCTACACCTTGCGGCTGACGCTGACCAAGACCAACTTCATTTTCCAGTACACGTTGGCGGCCAAGCAGTTCGGCGCGGTGGCGCGCGAGGCGATCGAGGCGTACAGCAAGGACACCATGTCCCATCCTGTCGGCACCGGTCCCTTCATGCTGAAAGAGTGGAAGCAGGGCAGCAAGATCGTGCTGGTGGCGAATCCGGGCTACCGCAAGATGGTGTTCGACGGCGAACCGGGCGCCGATCCGCAGGATCAGGCCATCGCCAGGGAAATGGCTGGCAAGACCCTGCCGGCGGTCGGCAGGGTGGAGATCCGCGTGATCGAGGAGGACCAGCCGCGCTGGCTGTCATTCCTGAACAAGCAACTGGATGTGGTCGCGGTGCCCAAGGCCGCGATGAAGACGGCGCTGCACGTGACGGACAACGATCCCTTCCAGACCTCGTTGAACCCGGTTCTGGCGAAGCGGGGCATCAAGCTGTCGCATGTGCTGAACCTGGATGTGACCTACGCCTATTTCAACATGCTTGACCCGGTTGTCGGCGGGTATGGCAAGGACAAGATCGCGCTGCGCCGCGCGATCGCGCTGGCTTATCCGCTGAAGCAGGAGGTGGTTCCTCTCCTCTACGGCAATCAGGCGGTGCCGATGCAGGGCGCGGTCTCGACCGGCATGGCGGGCTCCAGCCCGGGCTTCCGGGGCGAAGTCAAGTACGACCCCGCGCTGGGCAACGCTCTGCTTGACCAGTTCGGCTACAAGATAGGGCCTGACGGCTACCGCACGCTGCCCAATGGCAAGCCGCTGCAGATTACCCAGGCGACCCAGGCCTCGGCGTTGGACAAGCAGTTCAACCAGATCTGGCAGAAGACATTCGACAGCCTCAAGATCCGGGTGAATTTCACGGTGGCCAAGTGGAACGAGAACCTGAAGAGCGCCTATGGCCACAAGCTGCAGATGTGGAGTCTGGGCGGGTCGGCTTCGATGCCGGACGGCGACGACACCATGGTTGAACTGTGGACCGACAGCATCGCCAGCGGCAGCAATTTGTCCGCCTTCAGCCGTCCCAAGTTCGACCAGTTGTTTGAGGCATCGCGCCTGATGCCAAACGGACCGGAGCGCGAAGCCAAGTTCGAACAGATGAACCGGGTGGTGGCAGCCTATCAGCCCTATGTTTTGGGCGTGACCCGCTTCACCAACTCTCTGGCCCATGGCTATGTGCTCGGCTACAAGCCCCACCCGATTTACACGGTCGGCGGCTTCTGGCGCTACGTCGACGTCAACCGGCACTGAGTCCCACCTAGTTCGTTTCCGCCGGACTGACCGGACGGAGCAAGGAAAAATCATGTTCGCATTCATCGTTCGCCGGCTCTGGCAGATGATCCCCACCATGCTGGGCGTCATGCTGTTGGTGTTCGTGCTGTTCAACTGGGTGGGCGGCGACCCCACCTTCATCCTGGAAGGCAAGCGCCTGACGCCGGAGATGCTGGCCAATATCCGCGTGCAGCTGGGCCTGGACAAGAGTCTGCCGGAGCAGTTTCTGCTGTTCGTCAAACAAGTGTTCACTTATGACTTCGGCAACTCGTGGGCCACGCAGCAGTCGGTTTCCGGCACGCTGGCCAATCGCGTCGGCCCGTCGCTGACGCTGGCCGGCAGCCTGCTGGTTCTGGAGTTGCTGACCGCGCTGCCCATCGCCGTCGCCGTCGCCTATTTTCGCGGCACGCTGACCGACCGCCTGGTCACCATGATCTGCACGGTGGCGATGTCGGTAAGCTCTTTGGTCTACATCATCGTCGGCCAATACCAGCTTGCTTTCGCGATGGATCTGTTTCCGGTGATGGGCTGGGACGACAGCAGCCTGGCCACCAATCTGCTGATCTACCTGCCGCTGCCGCTGATCCTGGGCATCCTGGTGGCGCTGGCGCCCAGCGTGCGTTTCTACCGCAGTTTCGTGGTGGAAGAGCTGAACCACGACTACGTGCGCACCGCGCGCGCCAAGGGGCTGTCCGAATCGCGCGTGCTGTTCAAGCACGTGTTGCGCAACGCGCTGATCCCAGTCGTCACCAACATCACCATGTCCCTGCCTTTCCTGATGCTGGGCTCGATGCTGCTGGAGCGCTTCTTCGGCATTCCCGGCATGGGCAATGAGCTGCTGAACGCCGTCGACAAGAGCGACTTCCCGGTGATCAAGGCGATCACCATCACCATCGCCGCCGCGGCCATGGTGTTCAACCTGCTGGCGGATGTTCTGTACAAGTGGATCGATCCGCGCGTCCAGCTGAAGTAAGGGGAGAGAGACGATGACGACATTGCAGAATACCGCCGGCGCCGCGCCGGCCGCCGCCCCGTCCCGCAGCCTGTGGGAGTTGGGTTGGCAACGCTTGAAGCGCGACCGCATCGGTTTCGCGTGCCTGTGGATCGTGACCGGCTTCATGCTGCTGGCCTTGTGCAGCTGGGTGGGACTGATCGGACGCGGCTGGAATGCCGAGGTGGCGGTGTCCTACGCGCCGCCCACCTTCCTGTATCAACAGGCGCACAACGCTGCCCAGGCATCGGGCGCGAAAAAAGCCGAGACGGTCACGGGCACGGGCCTGCGCCCTGAGGAAGACCCGATCTGGGCGGAAACCCAGTCGGCGATGAAAAACCGCGACAAGTACGTGGTGCCTGAGGTGAAGAAGGCGGAGTCGCTGACGTTCGGCGCGGATATCCGCGGCCGCGACATCCTGGACAAGGTGGTCAAGGGCACATCCACTTCGCTGTTCGTCGGCTTTTTCGGCGCCTTGCTGTCGGTGGTGATCGGCGCGTCGCTGGGCGCTTGCGCCGGTTTCCTCGGCCGCAAGATCGACGATTTTCTGATGTGGTTCTACAACGTGTTCACCGCGATGCCGGACATGCTGCTGCTGCTGGCTTTTGCCGCGGTGGCCGGCCGCGGCCTGGGCACGGTGATCCTGGTGCTGTCGCTGACCAGCTGGCCTGGCACTTTCCGCCTGGTGCGCGCCGAGTTCATCAAGCTGCGCTCGCGCGAATTCGTGCAGGCTGCCGACGCCATCGGCGCCAGCAGCGCGCGCCGGATGTTCGTCCACATCCTGCCCAATGTCTCCCATTTGCTGCTGGTGCAGTTTTCCTTGCTGATGGTGGGTCTGATCAAATACGAGGTGATCCTGTCCTTCCTTGGTTTCGGCGTAGATGTGCGCCAGGTGAGCTGGGGCTCGATGCTGTCCGAAGTGCCGGAAGAACTGATGCAGGGCTACTGGTGGCAACTGGCGATGGTGGTGGTGTTCATGTCGCTGCTGGTGACCGCCTTCAGCATGCTGACCGATTCCCTGCGCGACGCGCTGGACCCGAAGGTAAAGTGAGGATCACACCATGAGCAACAACAAGACTTTGCTGTCGGTCCGCAACCTGCGGGTGAGCTTCCGCCAGGAGGATGGCGGCCGCTTCGAGGCGCTGAAGGGCGTGAGTTTCGACATTCCGGCGCACCGCACGGTGGCGCTGGTGGGGGAATCGGGCTCCGGCAAATCGGTGACGTCGATGGCGATCATGCAGCTGCTGCCGCCGCAATCGAGCGAGATCGATCCGGCGTCGGAGCTGCGCTTCAACGGGCGCGACCTGCTGAAGCTGAGCGCGGCGGAG